>CAWBEB010000001.1:0-54462 GCA_963787745.1 uncultured Microcaldota archaeon
GAAGGAGCTCTCCGATAGCAGGCTATGCGGCGTCCTCGCGATGCTCTTCGTCGGGGTCTCGGCCGGCAACATAGCAAGGACGGCCGCGCTGGTCTACAGAGGGGACACCTTCATAGGGGTCCCGCTGATGCTCTCGCTGCTCATAATGCTAAAGGGGCTCAAGCAGAAGGGGCAGACGAGAACCATGATATACGCGATCGTGGCGGCCTTCATACTGAGCACAGGGGTGCTGATCTGGAACGGATCGCCTTATATTATAGTAATATACATGCTCTCACTCGCGCTCCTGGCGCTCTATTCGTTCGTATCCTGGAAGCCGGAGCTGTCCAAGTCCATACTCATCTTCGCAGGGGCGCTCTTCTCGGTCTACATACTGCAGAACATATACCTGGCACTCCACGCGGCAAGGACAGGGCTCGCCCTTGACGGGACCACCTTCCTTGCATTCTATCTCCCATTGCTTGCAATCTCGGCCCTCTCCTACTGGCTCATTAGGAGGGGCAGGGTTGGCATTTTACACACCGGCACCGGCAGGGCAGCCATCTTCATAGGGGCGGCGGTCGTGCTTTTGCTGATAGTCGCGGTTGCGTTCGGCGGATACATAAAGACAATCGCCAGCGCCGCCGGAGTCAGCGCGCCTCCGACTTCCACAACGCTTAACACCACCAACGCGACCAGCATAAGCTACGCCGTGGGGTCGACGACGCAGGAGCTCCAGAAGCCGAGCTTCTCCTTCCTCTTCGCAAGCTTCGGGCTGGCGCTTTACCTCGCCCCCATAGGGCTCATACTATTCGTTCTCTTTGGGGGAGTCGTTGATCCAAAGGACAGCGACGGCAGGAATCAGGCAGTTGTCGCCATGATAGTCCTGATTTCATACCTTTTTGTCACGGCCTACCTGCAGTACAACGCCATAAGGTACAACTCCCTGGTGTCGATACCGATAGCGATATTCGCAGCATACGCGCTCTACAGCATACTAAAGATATATTCCGGAAACGAGGATTGGGCCAAGCGCTTCGCCTCACTTAGCTTCGTTCTCGGGATAGCGGCCTGCATGTTCTACCTCTCGACCATTCTCCTCGGCGCATGGCACAGCTCCGGCGGCCTAAGATTCCTGCTTGAGGGTGCAGGGGCGGTGCTCCTGGGGCTCTTCCTGGCGATAGACACGGCCTCAAGGGGCCTGCGCAGGCAGACCGTCGGACGGCTCTCATTCATGCTTTCTGTCGCGCTGCTTTCCGGCTACCTGCTGGTAAGGGCATACAACATCGCCTCGCTCGGGGCCTCTGTGCATTCCCCCCTGATGCTCATAGAGGGCGCGCTCATAGCGGTCGTTGCCGTGTGGGCGCTGCTTGACACGGCGATAAGGGTCTCGAAGAAGGAGATCGGGCTTAGGACGGTGGGGCTCGCCATACTCGGCTGCGTGATAATATTCTCGATCGCATTCACGATACTAGAGTCCTACGCCTCCACCCAGGCAGACGGGATAAACCCCTCCTTCCTCTCCGCGATGGCCTGGATGAAGAACAACACCGCGGCTAACGCGACCGTGCTGGCGCTCTGGCCCGACGGATCCGTCGTCGAGGGGTGGGCGAACAGGACCAGCTACATGGACAGCGTCGGAGGGGAGAACGGCATACGCATATTCTACTTCGCGAGGTACCTGGTGAACGACACCGCCGACTCCCAGTACCTCTACGGGATAGGGAAGCCGCAGTACATCGTCGCTAGGCAGTACTGGCTCACCGAGCTGGCGGGGCTTGTGGCAGAGGGGATCCCGCAGAACCCCAACAACTACACCTACACATTGCTGCAGTCAGTAGGCCAGCCCTACCAGAACGCGACCGAGCAGATATACTCCTTCGGCAACGGCGCCTACAACGTCACGCTGGTGAACAGGGTCAGCAACACCGTCAGCGAGAACTACAGCGCCTACCTCGGCGCGGTCGGCCAGCAAAGGGAATACCGGATACATAGGATCACGCTCTACAACACCACCAGCACCAGGTACGCCGAGTTCAACGCCAGCCCGGGCAGCTACCAGCTCAACTACACGCTGATGATATTCTACAGCGGCTCGGTGATACAAGGAGAGATCATAGCGACGGACCAGCTCTACAAGAGCAACCTATTCAGGCTCGTCTGGCTCTGCAACCAGTACCAGTGCCCCTACTCAAACGGCACCGTCACGATATCTCCGGTATACATCAACAACGACACCCGCATCTACAAGGTAAACTACACCTGATCTGGAGTGTGAATAGGTGTCCCACAACATAAGAAACGACGAACTGGCGATGCGCTATTTGAGCAAGCCAGTAAGGATGCTCTTTAGCCTCTCGAAGCAGAAGGAGCTTGAGAAGCAGTTTACCACGGACGAAAGCGGAAGGATCAAGGTTCCCTACAAGGGCGCGGATCTGATATTCGACAAAACCTCATCGAAGTACGAGCTTTTCGAGCAGTTCATCGCAGAGCAGTACAAGAGGCTGGATGTGAAAGGGAAGACTGTCGTCGACATAGGGGCGGGCACCGGGGACACTGCGATATATTTCATGCTGAACGGGGCCGCGAAGGTTTATGCCTTCGAGCCCCTGAAGGCGCGCTTCGATGCCGCGGTGGAGAACATCGAGGCGAACGGGATAAAGAACGTAAAGCTTATCGACAGCGCCGTCTCAAGCCTAGACGAGATAGAAAAGATTGTCGGGGCGGAGGGAAATGTCGTGCTCAAGATTGACTGCGAGGGCTGCGAGCACGATATATTCAGGAGTCTCAAGCCGGACGTCATCGCCAAGTTTGAGCAGGTGATGCTAGAGTTCCATGACGGCTACCTTGACCTCAAGAAGGCGCTTGAGGGCAATGGATTCGTGGTGGAGTATGGCTTTTCGGAATATTATACCGCCGATTTCAACGGGATGCTCTACGCGCGCAGGAAATAGGCCGCCCGCACGGATATAGCCCTTTTCATTCCATCATCTTTATGCTCGGGTTGCTGGCTCTCCTTTCGGGACTTATCATCGACACATCAGTCTCCTGGCTGAGGATGCTGGTGGCCCTGTTCTTCTCGATTCTGGTCGGGCTCGCCTTCGGCATAGCGGCCAACCGCTCGTCCGCGGCGGAGAAGATACTCCTGCCGCTCTTCGACATACTCCAGACGCTCCCAATCCTCGCCTTCTTCCCGTTCGTCATTTACATCGTGGTCGCCACGCTGCCCGGCTTCATAGGCATAAATGCGGCGGTCATCTTCCTTATTTTCACGAGCATGGTCTGGAACATCGGCTTTGGCGCCTACGAGGCGATCCGCACCATGCCCAAGGAGTTCGCCGAGGTATCAGGGATCTTCCAGCTCAAGCCCATAGAGAAGCTGAGGAGGGTCCTAATACCGGCTGCGATGCCCAAGGTGATCAACCAGGCGGAGCTGTCCTGGGCGGTCGGGCTGTTTTACCTAGTCACAAGCGAGATATTCTCCACCGGGTCCGCACAGTATGCAGTGCGCTACGGGATAGGCTCTGCGCTGACCAAGCTCGCCTTCGCGGGCAACCTGGCCGCCTATGTCCTCGGGATTGGGGTGTTCATAGTGTTCGTGGTGGTGACCAGGCTGGTATTCTTTAGGTACCTAGAGGACATGTTCACTAAGAGGACTGTGAGGCCGTTTAGGGAGACGTGGCTGAGGCTGCACCCGAGCCCGTGGGAGGAAAGGATCGAGAAGAGGTTCGCGATAGCGGGAAAGATCTTTAGCAAGAGGATAAAGGCGTTCGAGAGGAGCGAGGCGAAGGAGGCAAAGAGGATGTCTAGGATCAGAAGGAACGGAAGCGCGGTGGTGCTGGCGGTTCTGATAATAACAGTCGTTGCCGTTCTCCTGCTCGTGAAGGGAGTAGCCTCCGAAGAGATTGCGGTGCTTTATGCCATGGCGTTCTCCCTTGGGAGGATCTGGCTCGCCTTCGCGCTCACGCTCGCGGTGTCGGTGCCGCTTGGCATTTACATAGTGTTCATATCTAAGAGGGGGGAGTCCTACATGACCCTCTTCCAGATACTCGCCTCAATACCTGCGACGATACTGCTTCCCGCCATCGTCATACTCCTCAAGGGTGTCCCCTACGAGGGGGAGCTGGTCGCCTTCTTCATATTCTTCCTTAGCGGCTTCTGGTACATGCTCTTTAGCATAGTGTCGACGAAGGCCTCGCTGCAGCAGAGCTGGGACGAGGCGAAGCAGGTGTTCCAGGTCAAGGGGAAGACTGCCTGGAGGTACATGTACCTAAAGGCGATACTGCCGGGGCTCATAACAGGCGGCATAACTGCGATAGCGGCGGAGTGGAATGCGAGCATAGTGGCAGAGTATTTCACCGCCACCGGGATAGGGGGCGTCGGGACTGCGGTCACCTCAGTGGGGGTGGGGCTCGGGAAGCTCTTGGACCTGGCGCTCGGGTCGGGGAACATCCAGCTGCTGGCGCTCGCCTTGATAAACCTTACCATAATCATAATACTGATAAACCGGGTCTTCTGGAAGAGGCTCTACAACAAGGTGATGTCGGTTTACCGGTGAAGAAATGGACCTAATAGACATCGAAAAGGTAAGTTACGAGATCGGGGGAGACACCATAATAGACAGACTTAGCTTTGGCGCAGGGAAGAACGAGTTCGTCTCGATAATAGGGCCCTCGGGGTGCGGCAAGAGCACCCTTCTCAGGATAATCAGCGGACTCATAAAGCCCTCGGCCGGGAGAGTGAACTTCAAGGGCAGGAAGATCGACAAGCCGAGGAGGGAGATATCCTTTGTCTTCCAGGACTTCGCGCTGCTCCCCTGGCTAACCAACAGGGAGAATGTGATGCTCGGGCTGTCATCGATCGAGATGGATGACGACAAGAAGGAAGAAGAGGCGGGAGCGATGCTCAAGGAGTTCGGGCTGGGCGGATTCGAGGACGCCTACCCCAACGCGCTGAGCGGAGGCATGAAACAGAGGGTCGGACTGGCAAGGGCGCTGGCCCAAAAGCCACAGGTGCTGCTCATGGACGAGCCATTCAGCGCCCTGGACGAGCTGACGGCAAACTCGATGAGGAGGGAGGTGCTGGAGACCCTGAGGAGGAAAACCATGTCGGTAGACCTAGTCATAATGGTAACCCACAATGTGGAGGAGGCGGTGCTGATGTCTGACAGGGTTGTGGTGCTCTCGGACAAGCCGACCAGGCTGAAGGAGATAAAACATATAAGGATAAAGCAGCCAAGGAACAGAAAAGGTGGGGAGTTCGGCAAGGCGGTCGACGACATATACAGGAGGCTTGCAAGCAAGTAGTAATGATTACGCTAATTGCAATGCACTGAAGGAGGTTTTGTCGGATAAGAAGGACCCCAATTGCTCGATCTTGATTCTTTCCTGCGACTTCGAGTCTCTTTCCCTGACGGTAACGGTTCCAAAGTCCTTGGATTCTGGATTCACGCTGTCGAAGTCGATAGTTATGCAGAACGGGGTGCCTACCTCATCCATCCTAGCGTATCTCCTACCTATCGATCCGGACTCGTCAAGGAAGACCTTAAACCTCTTGCTTAGAGTGGCCCGTATCTCGTCTGCCTTGGCCATGATCTTCTCGTCCTTCTGCAGAGGCATCACTGCCGCAGCTAGCGGGCTGAGCCATGGCTTGAGCTCGAGTACTTGCCTTGTCTTGTCGTCCTTGTAGAGTATGTCCACCATCGCCCATACGTTCCTGTCGACGCCGAAGCTCAGCTCTAGCACGTTTGGCATGATCTTCTTGCCTTCAATCTTGACGGAGAGGTCCTTGTTGGCGCCCTTAGAGTGGGATGTCAGGTCGTAGTCCCCGCGATAGTGGAGGCCGCCTATTTCCTTGAAGCCGCCCCAGCTCTCCACGCTGGCTTCTAGATCCATGTGGAGGCGGTTGTAGAAGGCCTTCTCGTCGCCGCCCTTCTCCAGGAACCTGAACTTTTCGTCAGGGATTCCGATCGCGTTCTTGTAGAAAAGGAATATGATAGCCATGTGGTAGGCGTAGAACTCCGGGACCCCGTAGTCCTTCACCAGGTCCGCCGCCGACATCTTTACCTGCTTCTTGGTCTTGAAGGGCACCACGTTGAACTGGGTGTCCTTGACGCTCTCGAAGTCGGTCTTGAAGTTGTCCGGATCGAAGAATATCTGCAGTTCCGCCTGGGTAAGCTCTCTCATTCTGTAGAGCCCCTGCCGAGGAGAGATCTCATTCCTGTAGGCCCTGCCGATGACCGCGAGGCCAAAAGGCAGGCTCTTGCGAAGTATGTTGAACTCTCGAAAGAAGTTGAGGTATGGAGTCTGTGCGGTCTCTGGCCTCAGGTAGCACTTTTCACTCTTTTCTGGACCCAGATGAACGTCCACCATCATGTTGAATGACTTGGACGGCAGCAGCGCGCCCTCGCACTTCGGGCACTTTACGCTGTTGGATTTTATTGCGGCGTCCATCTCCGCAGGGTTGGCACCCTCGGAAACCTTTACCCCCAGGTCGGAAAGCATTACGTCGGCCCTGAAGTAGGTGTGGCATTTTGAGCATCCGACAAGTATATCATTGAACCTTGCGGCGTGTCCTGATGCTATGAGCGGCTTCTCCGGGAGTATGTTGGATCCCTCTATTAGGTAGTAGTCGTTGTGGCTCTCGACGAAGTATGAGAGCCAGCACTGCTCGAACTTGCGCTTGAGCAGCGTCCCGAGGTGACCATAGTCATAGGTACCGGCGAGGCCGCCGTATATCTCCGCGCCAGGCCAGAAGAAGCCTTTCTCCTTGGCGAACGCAGTCAGGTCATCGATATTCATGTAATCCCGAGCACTTAGCAAAATTATGATGGTTGATTATAAATATGTGTTGCCGAGAGCGGAATAGGATTATGGGGTGATCCTCTTTCTGTCCCTTGGGAATAGCACGCACTCCCTGATGTTCTGCGCGCCTGTTATGCGCATCGTCAGCCTTTCGAGGCCGATGCTCCAGCCGGAGTGTGGCGGGGCTCCGCACCTGAATGCGTTTATGTAGAACTCGAATCCCTTCGGGTCGAGACCCTTCTTCGTTAGTGACTCTATGAGCATCTCAGGCACATGAATACGCTGGGCGCCGCTTAGTATCTCAAGGCCGCGGTATATGAAGTCGAAGCTCTCCGTCAGCTCGGGATTATCCTTGCAGGGCATTGAGTAGAATGCGCGCAGCGCTGTCGGGAAGCGCTTCACTATTACTGCCTCCCCGTAAATCTCGCTTATGCTACCCTCGTGGTCGCGGGAGAAGTCGTGCCCGAATTCTATCGGGAAACCCTTTGCCTTGAGCTTCTTTATGACATCGCTGTACTCCACGACCTTGACTTTGGGTACCTCCAGCTTTGCCCCGAGAAGCTCCAGCTCCTTCTTGTTCTCCTTGATGACGGCCTTTATCATCTCCTTGAAGGTCTGGACCAGTATCTTTATGACGTCATCAGCAGTGGCGAACGCCATCTCTATGTCCATCTGGGTTGATTCCGTTAGGTGGTAGGTGGTGTTGGATTTCTCCGCCCTGAACACAGGTATCACCATCACAACCTTCTCCAAGCCGCCGATAACGGCAAGCTGCTTGTGTATCTGCGGCGATTGGGAGAGGTAGGCGTGCTTCTCGAAGTATACAATCGGGAAGAGGTCGCTGCCGCCCTCGCTCGCCTCGGCGATGATGGACGATGGCCTTATCATGAGGAAGCCCTTCTTCGTTAGAGTCGCTATGAATGTCCGGTAGAGAGTGGACTGTATCTTGAATATCGCTGCCGTCTCAGGCCTCCGAAGGTCTATGTACCTGCTGTTGAGGCGCACGTCTATGTCTGCGGGAACCTTGCCGGTCACCTCAAAGGGTATTTGAGTGGAGAGCGGGTTGAGGTTCTCTATGCTCTTTATCACGATCTCGAATCCACCCTTTGCATTAGCTGCCACCTTCAGGGTGCCGGTGATCTTGACAACGCTCTCCTTGGGGACGGACATGCCCTTCATGACTGCCTCGCTAACCTCGCCCTTCTTTCCTATGATCTGGACTATCCCGGTCATGTCCCTGAGGAGCAGGAATGTCATACTGCCAAGCTCCCTGACCTCGTGCACCCAACCAACCAGGGATACTTCTTTCCCTTCTAGGGAGGTGTTTAAGTCGCCTACGAAGTGTGTCCTCATTGAAATACCTAAGACGAAGCCTTGACTTGATTCTTGGTAATCTATAGTGGTGCATTTCTTAATACCTTGCGTGTTCGCCCTCCCTGCACAGCATCTTTATAGCCATCTTGGATCATGAAAATACTGGGGCTTTTATGGGGCAGTCATTTAAGATACGGGAGTTGCGGCCAGCCGACGGCAGGGGCCTCATAAGGAACTATTACGGCTACTACGCAGAACTGAGTGGGAACCCCTCGTTCGGGCTGTCGCTTTTTGAGAAGAAGCCGAGCAGGAAGGACGAACTCAAATGGTTCGGGTCGCTTCTCAGGGGAGTCAGGAACGGAAGCAGAATAGCCTCTGTGGCGGAGATGGACGGCAGGGTGGTGGGCCTATGCAACGTAGATAAGAGCAGCGTCGGTGGCCAGTCGCACATAGGAACCCTTGGAATAGCCATAGTGAAAGAAGCGAGGGGCCGTGGGATAGGCGAAGCCCTCATGAGGGACGTTATAGGGAAGTGCAGGGGCAGATTGGAGAAGGTAAAGCTTGCTGTATTCGCAGACAACGTGGCAGCCAAGAGACTTTACAGGAAGCTTGGTTTCAAGAGATATGGATCGCTGAAAGAGGCGATAAAGAGGAGTGGCAGGTACTTCGATGAGGAGTTCATGTGCTTAGATCTCAGCAGGTAGAGAGGCCCTGATGGGTGTCTGGATTAGTCTTATCCCTTAGGCGCGTCCGCCCAACTCCAGACATCATCCGTTGAGGTTAGAACCATCCGTCTTGTGCCTTCAGGTGTGGATTTGTACTCCACTACAGGGCTAGTGGAAGTGAGAGTTTCCGCACCTGGGATGAAACCCTTTGCTACCCCAAGTGTTATTACTCTCAGAAAGCCGCATGACACCGAGTTCGAGGTTTCCTCCAGGGCCCGGTATTCTATTGTCTCCTTGCGCAGCACATTGGATATGGAGAAGCGCTTGTCTTCGGCGAATCCCAGCCTTCTGTCGGCTTCTCTCTTCCTCTCGGCCCAATTTTTATAGTTGCGAAAGTAGAATAGACCGGTGAACAACACAGCCCCAGCGAGGGCGCCCCACTTCGCAGATGCCCTCCAGTCCTCTGCTGTGGCCATCTCCTCGCCCTGCTGCATTATCCAGGGCTGCCTGGCAAGGTGGGCGGCATGCTGCATCAGCTCGTTCTTATTGGGATCATTCCAGTCAAGGTATCCGGGGATGCCGTTAGGGTACTCTGTCCTTAGGACATTCAAGGTGTGCCTATCAACCTGCTGCTGGGCGTTGCAGGCAACGGATGATGCTGCTATGGCTGCGATCGCGACGAATTTCTTTGCAGTTGAAGTTTTGGGCATCTGCATACCTATTGATTTGACTGAGGAGTCTTGGCCTTCTTCTTGAATGTGTTGAGAATTAGTGACATCGCCCCGAATCCCAGAGCGCCACCTATTATAGCCTCTTTCAGCGTGCTGTAGTTATTCAGGCTGTCTGCCTCGGCCTTTCTGGCGGCCATGATCTCTGCCCTCCCTTCCGGAGTCTGCCAGGCAAGGATGTCAGGGACGCCGCCCTGCTGGGCCCAGTACCGCTTCATCTGATCGTAGGTATGATCCCTTTCTGCCTCTGCGAGACGCTCCTGGTCCTGCCTCTGCATGAATTCGACTTGACTTCTCCTTGGATCAGTGAGCCATTCCTGCTGCTTCCATCTCTCCGCCTTCAGCTCATTTGAGTGCCAGGCGGCCACTATCGTAATCACCGCAGCTGAGGTCAAGCCTAGAGTTACCTTGGTTGCCCTGTTGATGTTGCCCCTTAGAAGGTGCCTGTTATTCTCCGATGGCTTTTGTAGCATCATTCGCCCACATGAGGTTTTGGTCGATTCCCCCAATAACACGCAGGCGTCCAGATATATATCATTTGCCCCGCTTCAAGTTTGTCGTGAGATTCTTACCTACTTCTGCACTTCTGCGGATAGCAATTCCTCGCAGGTTTTTACGCTGATAAGGGACGATATCTTCTGCGCCAGCCTTTTATCTTCAGTTATTAGGCTACCGCCGGCGTTGCTCGCCGCGATGACGTAGGAGGCATCGTAATATGACACATTGAGTTTTGAGGCTAGCTCGAATATCCTAGTTTGCATCCCCCTAAGGCTGACCTTTTGCATATTGTCCACGATGGAGGTTACAACTTCAATTAATTCTTCTGCTTCGCGGCGCCCGAGATGCTTGTGTAAATTATGCTCTTTCCATATTACGTTCCCAATCTCATAGGGAGCGAGGCTTATTGTCCCGCCCTCTGCAATAGGGTGGGATATGCCCCTTCGGGTCATGTAGTATATCGCGGAGGAATCGAAAAGGTCGGTCATCTGGAATCCCTATCTTCCCTAATAGATGCAGCTACAGTTTCGACTGGAAGTTTAGCGAAAGTCTTGCTCATGCCCTTTGCCCTCTGCATGAGGACCTCTATTTCACGCGCCCGGATCGCCTTGTCCAGAGCCATCTTTAACACCTTTGCCGGTTTTATGCCGAGTTTGCGCATCTTTAAGCGCTCTGCCACCGTAACACGCACTGAGACTGTTGTGGTCTCGGATTCGGGCATACAATCACATATTGTATTACATTTTGTAAATATTTAAATCTTACTATTTGTAGTTATATTGATGCGTTATTCATGCCAGTCAGATATTCTTATGAGACTTCATAAGGTGCAGGGCCTTGCGGCCCCGCACCAGAGGTTGGAATGATGGAATCTCGATTTTGTCGAGCGTCATTTTACATACTTGAAGTGAGTTGTGACCTGCCTTGGCGTGCTCTTCACGCAGCTCTGGATCGCGTTGTACACCTTCCTGCCCTGGGGGTCGGGCCTTGCCTCTGCCTTGACTATGAAGCCGTATTCGCCTTCGGTGACCATGACCTCGCTGACCCCGTCTATCTTAATGAGGCGCTCGGCCGTCTTGCAGGCAGGCGTTCCGCTCTGCGGATTGGCGAAATAGAGCCTGTACCCCTTTCCAGAACGCCTCCTGAAGGCGTATGGACCTTTTGCACCCATTCTTACACCGTTGCCCCGCACCCACATGCAGGACCCGATCCAAACAGTAGGAGATTGCAGCATAAGTTGTATATATATCTGATGCGACAATTAACTCAATAATCCTTGTTTCTTTTATGAAAATATGGTTTTAATTCCATAAATAGGCCATATTTAACCATAGTTTAGCCTTGATTTAGATTTGGTTAAATCAAAGTAGATTGGTGGATAGGTATTTATATTTTTAACAATATAGTTCTGCTATGGGCCTTAAGACCGCACCCCCAGTAGTTAGGCAGGCGTTCGAGGAGCTGCGGCGAAGCCTGGGAAAGCCACTCTCGCTGCATAGGATATCAGGGCAGCACTATGTATATGAGTACCAGTCGTCCAGGAGCCCAAAGTCCGGGAAGACCGTGATCAAGACCTTCTACATAGGCCACATAACGGATGCAGGCAAGTTCATAGCAAAGGGCCAGAAGGGCCTGGCCGGACTGGAGGTGGTGGAGGCGGGAACGAATGAGCCCGAAGGAACAGCCTACGACGAGAGGGAGGCGATAGCCCTCCGGAACCTGAGCATGAACGGGAGGATGAGCATGGCGAAGCTGGCCAAGAGGATCGGGATGTCAGTCACCGGAACGAGACATTTCGTGAAGAAGCTGGAGAAGAAATACGACATAAGGTACTTTGCGGAAGTCAACACGCTCAAGCTTGGCTACCTGAGGTACATAGCGCTGGTCAAGTTCGAGGATAAGATACCTAGCGTGAAGGAGGTGAAGGAGGCATTTGAGGATGATCCCCATGTCGCATTGGTCGCGATGACTAAGGGGATCTATGACATGGTGGTTATATTTTACCTTGAAAATATCGCAAATCCGACATTATTCATTTATGAGTGGCGAAGTTCTAAGGCACTCCCAAAATATACCGCGAGATGGTATATTACACCTTTGAACACTGCAATTGGTACAACTATACCTTTAAGAAAGCCGCTTGGAGAGTGGATTGCGGCAAATTCTGCGGGAAAATTGACTAAAATAGAAGGGCTTGTTTTTAAGGAACTTGTAGAGAGCGGCAATGAAAACTTTAAAGCTATTGATAAAAAGTATGGATTTGGAAACGGAAGAACAAATTATGCTTTTTATAAATTAAAACAAAAAGAAGTGATAGACAGAATTACTATAACAATATTGCCACATAGTTTGCGTTACAATTCAATTTTTATAACTGAAACAAATAATTACGCATTATTTGTAGAGAATCAGGATAAAAGACGTATGAATATAATACAGCAGGGTAATTCTCTTATTAACAAAGATGCGTTAAGAGGCGATATAGGGATACCAGATAGTATATTGCATATTAGACCAATCTTTGATGACTCTGATTTTCAGAAATTTGGGAATGAATTAGGCTTGACTCCGGGGACTGAAACAAGCAGCCTGGTAATAACATCTTTGGCAGTTGGGAGGTTATGTTATAGGAATTTTGATCAGGCTTACACGCCAATTTATGAAACATTAGTAAAACACGCAAAAATACAGAATGAAAAGAAAATCGAATATTGAATTATATTATCTAGTACCGCCATCGCCGTCCATTGTTCACACCAGAGTAGCTTGTCTGCTAACACTTAAAAAGCCATACTTTTACTTTGTTAATTGTCGTATTAGCAATGTCTCTCTTCCGCAAAAGTATTTTATATAGGGCGGTAGCATATATTTTAGCGGATTGGTGGAATGGTAGAAAGAGTATCTACGGAGGTTCCAGGATTGGATGCCTTAATGGACGGAGGTATACCGAAAGGTTTTAACGTAGTTGTTATGGGCAGGCCGGGTACAGGGAAGACCATACTTGCATTGCAGTATCTTTATAATGGGGCCCTAAAGGGCGAAAACGGATTGTATATAACAGTAGACTCGGACGGGGATATTGTAAGAGACCAGGGAGAGAAATTTGGATGGGATGTAAGAAAGCTTGAGAAGGAGAAAAAGCTTTGCATTCTGGAAATTCCACTTAATACCAGATTAAGAATAAATCTTTTTGGATTGATAGAAACTAAGGTGAAGCAATTCGGTGCTAAACGTATTGTTTTTGACAGTTTGTCTTCATTTATATTTAATATAAACCAGTTTACCATACAGTTGCCAAATATAAATGATCTTTCGGAGTTATCTCGGGAGGAATCCTCTTACTTGGATGAGGAGGTAGGAATTAGAAGTGGATCAATACCGGAAGCCGTACAGAAACTAAGGCCAGACCCGATACATTATGATACTGTATCCAGACAGCGTATAGTTTACCTTGTATTTAGAGAGTTAGCTCGCCTCAACACTACTAATATGATAATCGCCAGCGCTTCGGCAAAAAATCCCGGTGTCACGATAGATGGAGTCAGCGAGTTTGCCGCTGATGGAGTTATAGTTTTAGATGTCCAACAGATAGCAAAGAAAGCGGAAAGGAGCATACAGGTTCAAAAGATGCGCAATACAGGCCAGGAGTTGGATAGTTTCATGCTTACATTTTCAGGTGATGGATTGGCTGTAGAGAAAGAGAAACTTTTTGCCGGATCAAAAATATCCGGAGTTAGCCCTTAGCTAAAAGGCTAAATTTGCAGTTTTCTGCACCGTTAGATATACATTCTGTTTCTATGCATTCAAAATTTTTATGTAATGCATCTGAAAATATTGATGCGAGGTAACCTCTAGTATGATGACAGGGTACCTTATTCTGATTTGAATTGGTTATTATAACATCGTGGTTGCTTCTCTTCTGGTCGAAATTGGGAACGTTAATATTACCCATACCAAAAACTTCTGCTAACTCTAGCATGAAGTCCAGTCTTTCGAGCTCCCCCATTTTTCTATCTGAGAGTATTTTTAGTATTGAAAGAGGTATCTTTTTGGCAAGTTCGTAGATTTCATCTGGTGGAACCGACTCCTCTATTTTAAGTATGAACTCACTAGGAAATAAGAAGGCTGTGCTATTGAAAAGATTTATTTTACCGTCTTCACCGAAGCGGAGTAGATCTGCGAACATTAATTCTTCCGCTTTCTTGTGCATTGGATCACTTCAGTCTATACGGATGACCTTTTAAATTAGCTTTATGAAGGTGAACCATGTACGGTCTTGTAAGTTGCATTATATAATCATTTCCCTCATGAACTATTCCGTCAATATCAGTAGTAAGATAATTTATCTTTAGATGGTGTGAATTTACATAAAGTTTCATATTTTTCTGGTTATTGGTTAGATAACTTACGGCTAATTTGGGATTATCTTTGGAGATTTTGTTTACCAGTAATACTGCATCTTCAAACGACTTTACTTTTGTTAGACATAAGATATATGCAGGAATTTCATTTATCAATAATTCTGAATTTACATCATTTGTTGAAACCAAAAGCGGTGTAAATTGAACATCGTTAATCTTTTTACCGCCATGTATAATCGAGATTAATCTGAGCCTGTTTAGTTCATCTATTCTCTTTTCAAGAAATAAAGAGGTTTTTTTATCTATATAGCCGACTTCGGTCTTACTACTGAGTGGATCTGCGGTTCGTTTTTCTAGTATGGTGAATTCATCAGTTAAGATTTTAACAAATTTATCGAAAATTGATTCTACAACAAATACCGACTTCATGGAATTGCAGCCTATGGGGTATTTCATTGAGGATTCGGTCACTAGTTTAGCGGCTAGGGTCAAATTAAAATCGTTATCCAGTATACCAGCGCACCTACCCGAACCGTGCCTAAGGATAAGCTTAGATGCAAAATGATCGATTGATTGTGTGAAGATGTAGGTATTTAGGGAGTCCTTTGTCTTCTGTAATTCAGCCAAAAATTTGGGAAATTGATTTGAAATATCACTTATTTCCTTGTCTTTCATAAATTTTTCTATGTTGAACACATTTTGTCGTTCAATTCTGATTAAGTTGTCTATTGTGTTTTCATCCCCGAATGGCCATATGATACTAGCTTCATCACATATCTTAAAGTTGTTTTTCCTTGATTCTGGATTTTCAGAATTGAAGAAGAGAACGGTAAGACCACTTTTTGGGTATCCGGCAGCAATTATTGCGTTCACTATTTTTAGTGGGATGACAGTATCAGTCTTACTTGGTTTAATTATCCCAGGTATACCAAGAAGGACCAATATTGTTGATACAACTGCCGTGATTCTGGGATCATTTCCGGGAGTAATTGCATAAACAAAACCCTTTTTTGATACCCTAAATTCGATTTTATGAACAGTTTCATTTTCCATAAAATCTAGACCGATTTTATCGTATATAAATCCGTATCTTTTTGATATTATTTTCCAAAAGGATACCATAATATTTGGTATTTGGTTTACTTGTTCGATAATGTATTTCTTTGGCATCCCTACCATTTTTACTATAGCTTCAATTTCTTCTTTGGAGAATTTTAGACTATTTGATGCTTTTTCTATAATTTGAACTCTTTCTGAAAAAGTTAGCTTTTGGCATTCATCCCATGCTGTCTTTATTTTAGACAACGATATGGATACATCGAGTTGACTAGCATCCGCAAGTGAAATTTTATCTGTATAAAATGGACTTTGGACAGTAAAATATTTTTTACCGAGATTGATTGGTTGGCCGCCGATTAGGTTATCAACTTTCTTCATCAAAACCGAGCCCCATCTTTTGTTTTATTATTTCTATTATGGCGCGAGGCATTTAACCATGGTGCTATACCGAACTTGGTGGGGATATCTATAGGATTGGATCTTCGAGGTACTAGATTGTAGAATAATAGATTACTCAAAACCGCTAGAAATACGATATTTAGCAGGAAAATTAAGATGCTATTGCCAGATATCAGCAGTATGTATGTGGCCATTATAATACTTGAGAGTATTACAGCAAGCCGGTGTAAAATATACCCATTATCTACCATTAAGAGACATACAGTCATTAAGATTAATGGGAAAATTGCTACTAAGGACCAATAGGATAAATTAAACAGTAAGTAACCCCCAATTATATATAGAAAGATTGAGACCAGATACCCCATAGGATTACCGAAGCGTACTGAAAATGTCATCTCGTCAAATTTAGTATCTCTAATATCGCCTATAAGATTTCTAGCGGATGTGATTAGAAGTATTACTAATCCAAATATGATAGTTGGAATTTGCAAGTAGTTAGTTGAAAGTATTGATAGTGAAAGAAAGAATAATGAGGTCTCTGCAAGGCCACGAACAATAAAAGAGAGGCTACCTAACAATGGAATTCTTGTTTTCTTAGTGTATGCGTAGGTTAATAAGACAAAGGCAGCTAATGGAATTATTGGAGCTATTCCACCAAAGATGATGGCTGAAATAGCAGTTATAGCTAATGAGATAATTGGGTAAGAGTAAGGTATCTTTTCCCTGTTTGAATGTTTGTGTTGGGCTTCAAGTAGCAAAACGAAGTAGGTCCATGCAAAGAATATTGGAATAAATTCAAGAATGGTTTTGGCATTTATGGCCAGGCTATGGGTAACAATTACTTTAGCTAGATAATATAGCAAGAAAAGTCCTGGGAGCGAGTAAGGCCTAAGTAAAATGAATATCGCACCTAATTTTTGCTTTAAACCCATAATATCACTTAGCCTATACAGCAGCCCGTTGATATAATATCGTTAGGGTTATCAATCCTCTTTATATTTGATATTATTTTGCTTTTTAGACCGCATTTGCATTCAGATTGGTCCTTAATGAGTGTAGCTTCATCGCCAGGAGCATATCTAAGGTATATCGTACCTTCGCGTGCTATAGTTGTATATACTAGGAGCCCTTTTTCTCCTTTCTTAACAGGTACAATTGTACCTTCTTCTTCCTTTACAACCTCCATATAATGGGGGCCATTGAATAGATGCAAATTATTAAAACGGCATGCTCTTGAACCATTTGGCAAAAGAGTGCTTCCAGCTTGGGGTATAGCTTCTGAAGAACCAAGTAAGCTTGCAACTGGTTTTTTGAATGATTCAGACCAGTTTATTACTTCTTCTATTATCCCATAACCGCCAAGAACAATTTTTTCGATATGTTTTTCTAGAGTGTCGTGGCCTGCCTCAATTAGGGAAAGGAGGCTTACTCCGCCCCCCTTAATTTCTTTATCGCCACGAGTAATTGGCCCTTGTGATGTTATAATTGCATTTATGTCGTAATGTTCAATTGTCTTGATTATATCTTCTGCGGAATCCGTTAATCTGCGTGGCATATAAGTTGCCCCTATTTTTAGAATTGCTTCTTTTGCTTCCTCGCCGCCTTTGTGAGTTGGATTGTAAGTACTTAGAACGCGATCGCCCTCCTTAAAGTTTGCGTATTTAAAACCGCGTGAAAATGCTGCACTTTCTATCTCTCTATCAAGAGGAGTTATGAAGGTGGGTGTTGCAACGCCCTTCGTACCCCCAGATTTGTAGATCTGGTAGTTAGGTTTTATGTCGTTTGGTAGGAGTATGTAAGGGTTTGAATTTACCTTTTCCCTGAACCCTATACCAGTTTCAGTTGAGTCTTTTACTAAGATCGGTATCGACTGAAAATCTTCAAATGAATCAATCTTGAGTTTGGTTTTATATGCATCCTTATAAACTGGCATTGTTCTAGTTGCACGAAGCACACTAAACCTTAGAAATGGTAGGAAAAGCTCTTCGAATTCTTTTTTGTTTAACAACTCCCAGGATGGATTTCCCCATATTTCAATTGGAATTTGTAATGGTGAGGTGCATTTTCCTTCTTCTACACCCTCCTGAAACGCTTTGAAAGTATCATCTATTCTTAATTGGCGGGGCATCCCTTCACGATACTAATATCTAAACTTATTTTTTCCGTATTAGCAACTTGTCGTAAAATACAAACACATTGTTAGTAAGGTGGTGACAGTTAGCTAGATCACCTTCTTTAGAGCCTATTTCCCCGGAAGTGGTAAAACCAAGTAGAGTGGACCCACCAAACCCCTTTTTGAGTGTTCTAAGGTCCTCAGGGAATTGATCTTGCATAACTCCGCGCCTTGTAAGACACGATGTTATAAGTATTAATTTGGGGCTCTCTTTCTCCTCAGTATACTGTTGAACGTCAGCTACTATTTGATTAGTTGCAGTAAATAGGTTTTTAGGATCACCGTCCATCAAAAAGATAGGGGCACCTTCTACTAGAGGAGCTACATATGCAAGACTTTCGCTATTAGTGCCTGTAGGAACTCCACCACCCCTAACTATAACATTACCAAGGTTATCTACCATACCTATAGGCCATCTTTGAGTAAGCCCTAATGTCATTACGTTATCAACGAATTTCTTCTTGTCCATTTTTAGACGTTTAGAGTACCAGTCCACTGGAGTTTGACCAGAAATTTTATCGACTACATATCCGCCTAATGAGGTCTTCTCGATAACCTCTAATGGCCCGGTCTTTTTAGCGCCATGGGCCATAGAGTACCCATATAGCATGCTTGTGACTGTGAACGAAACGATCAGACCGTCTTTCAGAACTTTGCCAGAATGTAGTGAATATATTTCATATTTGGTCATAACTTTTTCTAAGGCAGTTTCAAAACTACCGCCCCAAATAGGAACCTGTCTCCCAACAACGTTAGAAATACCTAAAATTATCTTGTTTTCTTCTCCCATTTTAGGTAGTTTAAAGCCGTTCACAAAAACATGTATGTAGTAAGGGGGTATCTTGACGATACCGCGTATGTCCCCTCCTTTTAACCTAAGAGCTTGCATATATGGGTCGATATAACTATCGATAGATAACTTTGCTAGTGCTTCTTTTGTGACTTTTTGTGCTGCTTCGAGAGAGTTTTCAGATGCATTATCAGTAGAAGCTATTCCAACATGTAAGAAATCCGATTGTACACTAGCTACGACGACACCCTTTTCCATGACTTGGTCATCATATATTACTCTATCACCCATGCCGCCGATAAATTCTGTGTCTTTTAGGATCTCGTTCAGCCCTTTTGTCAATTCGTATGGATCATAGTCTCCAGAGAAGAAAACGTAACTTATAGTAGGTTTCTTTCCATTTAAACCAACCAAGGCTTTCTGTGCAGCTTCTTTTGCGGCACTATAAGCATTAGCATTTTTTGACATCCCGCTTCCCACTAACAAAGTCCCATCTTTTGCAGATTTGACGTCCTGTAGTTTTCCCCATTTAGTTATCAATCCTTCGTCCATCTAATTACCTCCTAGTTTTCTAAACTTGCTTTGCTCAACAGGCACAATTTCTTTTTGCACCTTTCGCATTTCAATAGACTCTGCCAACATTGGTTGCAAGAGCTCCGGAACAGTTTTATTTAATGTCTTTTCAAGAGACGTTCTGAATTGCTCTGCTTTTTCCTTATCTTTGAAGTGCCCCATTAGAGTTATAGGTGTACCAATTAGCAATTCTAATAGACCATCTTTCATAATAAGCCGGTGGAACAATTTCGCCTCGAGCAAATCTGCGCCTATATAGATAAATTCGTATTGAAGTGAATTTTCCAGATCCAGAAGAAATTTTCTTAAATTTTCGGTTGCTACTAATTCCTGCCGAGTAAGAATATTTTCCTTTTCAAGTTTAAATGGGAGAATTCCACTGAAATCAACAAGGACTACATCGTAGAATTCCTTGATCATATTATCCCAATTTTATGTTATTTTTACATATGACAGTATCTCCTTATATATCTATAAGTGGGGAGTTCCGAGATTAAGTCAGGCTTTACCAAGGAACTTCCTTTAGTTTCAATAGGTGAGCGCCCAAGTTCGTCAGGGGATGGAGTATCCCAGTCAGCACCACTATCGAATACTATTCCGTACCACATCGGAAGGTGTCCCAGCCAGAACGCGAACACCAGCGCGAAGACCATAAATCCGAACTGGTCCATAATGGGGAAGCTGTGGCCGCTCTTGTGGCCCATCCTCCTCTTTATGAAACTGCCGAGCAGGTCGCCGAACACGGCCCCTATCGTGAGCATTATCGATATCTTCAGCATGAAAGGGAATGCCAGGCTTTCTAGAACCCCCGCGAGCACGCCGATCAGCAGTGCTGAAATGGTCCCCCTTATGGTCTTGTTGTCCCCGAATATCCGCTTCCCGCCCAGCTTCCTCTTGAAGTCCAGCGGCGCGCCCCCTCCGAAAAGGACCGGCGCCCCGTTCGCCGCATAGGCGGGGAATATGTAGAGTATCGGGTAAAGTATGAGATTGTAGATCAGACCCACTTAATCAACGCTCTTCCTTATCCACCATCACAGCCGGCTCTGTGGCCACCAGACTTTGCACTGTTCTCCGAAGAACTTGCAGGAGTTGCACTTCCATTTCTCATCCTCTTTGACAGGATTGGACTCCCTCTCCCCGTTCCAGAACTGCAGGACATACTTAATGGCCTCCTGCGCCGCTTGAGCATTGTAATCGAAGCTATATATCCTTATCTCGTCCCCTGTCGTCTTGTCTATGTACCTTACTTTCAGCCTGTCGCTGGGCTCCGGTATCCTGGCAAGGCTCTCGAAATACGCCCTTGCGATTGCCTCCACGCTTGACAGCGATTGGTCCACCCCGGTCATCTTGAGCTGCCTCTTGAACTGGTCGCTCATCAGCATCTTCTCGGGCTGGTATGCCCTGCTAAAGTTTTGGAATGAGTAGCTGCCGGCCCTCGCATCATCCAGCATCTTCCTGTACATGAACATCTGTATCCTGTTGGTGAGCACCTGGGCATCGGACGGCGGGGTGGGGCCTGTCCTCGTCTTGTCGTCCGATATGACCACCTTCCCGCCTTCCATCTCCAGCTGGTCTATCCTTCCGGAAAGGCGGTATCCGTTTATGGATCCATACATCTGTATCTCCCTCCCCTTTCCCCTCTTCTGAAGCCCCGAAACCGCGAGGTAGCTGGTGTATATCATCTTGAACATCTTGTCCGGCCACGTCGTCGGCTCCAGCATTATGGGGACGTTGACGTCCTCCTCTAGCTTCTCGTGCACAGCCCTGCCCGCCTTTATCTCGGCGGTTATCTTCTTGCCGAACCTGTAGTTGAGCTCCATCTGCCTCTCGCACCAGTAGGCGGAGGATATGTCCGACACGCTCAGGCCGCTCTTCTTCAGGTCGTTTAGCACGCCCAATGGATCATCCCTTCTTGCGCATCTTTGATGCCGCGAACCTGTAGACTATGTAGAGCACTATGGCGAATACGGCCACCCCTGCCAGCAGCACCGAGACGCTCTTCGCCGAAAGGATGTAGTACCCGACAAGCATGAGGGCGACGTCCCATATCAGGACCCCTGCGAAGGTGTACCCAAGGAATTTCTTTAGCGGCATCTTCGCGAACCCCGCGGGGAAGTTTATCACCGTTCTAAGCACCGGTATGAACCGGGTCAGGAAGACCGCGGCAAGGCCGTTCTTGGCGAACCATATGTCGAAGTTGTCCAGGTCCTGCTTCTTAACGTGGAAGAGCCGGAGGTGCTTGTAGACCACCTCCTTCCCAAGGTAATACCCTATCGCGTAGTCTATCACAGACCCTATCATGCTTCCGATGGTTGCGGCCCCGAGAGCAAGATAGAAGTTAAGGATTCCCTTTGATGCGAGCAATCCCGCAAGGGGCAGAACCACCTCGCTGGGGACAGGAAGTGTCGCGCTCTCCATTAGCATGAGTATGAAGATAGCGGCATAGCCGTAGGAGTTGACCCAGGCGGTTACCAGGGCGGTGATCCAGGCGCTCAACCCGTGGATAGAAAGCGCTAGAAGGAAATACATGAAACCGCTATTACTCTGCTGTGAGCATATAAAAGGGTATTTGTACAAATTTACCTGTATATTTCTAGTGATCGAAATGATCTCAAGCGCTGAGCTGAAAGCGAAGTACTTCGCGTTCTTCCAGAGGAACGGGCACAAGCTGCTGCCCAACGCCTCCCTGATACCGGAGAACGACGCCAGCGTGCTCTTCACCACGGCCGGCATGCATCCCCTGGTCCCATTCCTGCTTGGAGAGGCGCACCCGCTTGGCGATCGGCTCTGCAGCGTGCAGAGGTGCATACGCACAGGCGATATCGACGAGGTGGGGGACTCGTGGCACCTGAGCTTCTTCGAGATGCTCGGGAACTGGTCGCTGGGCGCCTACTTCAAGAAGGAGGCCATCGCGCTCAGCTTCGAGTTCCTCACCAGGGAGCTCGGCATCCCCAGGGAGAGATTCAGCGTCACCTGCTTCGAGGGCGACAGGGACGCACCCCAGGATGAGGAGGCGGCCAAGGCCTGGGAGGCACAGGGCGTCCCGAAGTCGAGGATCCATTTCCTGCCGAAGGGAGACAACTGGTGGGGGCCGGCGGGAACTACGGGGCCGTGCGGACCGGACACAGAGATGTTCTACCATGTCAGGGACGTGCAGGAGAAGAGCACCCAGGAGTTCGAACGGCTGCAGAAGGAGGGCGTGTTCTGCGAGATATGGAACGACGTCCTCATGCAGTACAACAAGGACGCCAGATGGCAGATTCCAGGACCTGGAGCAGAAGAACATAGACACCGGTATGGGGCTTGAGAGGACGGTGGCCGTGCTCAACGGCTTTGACAGCGTCTACGCCTGCGACACCATAGCCCCGATTCTCGATAAAGTTATTTCCCTTTCAGTTTCCGGCACCGCGAAGACAAGCCGCAGCGCACGCATAATCACAGACCATCTGCGGGCCTCTGCCATGATACTCGGTGAGAAGATGGCAGTGGTGCCGAGCAACGTCGACCAGGGATACGTTCTGCGCCGCTTCATCAGGAGGTCGATAAGGCATGCCAGGATGCTCGGCATCAAGGGGAAGTTCTGCAAATCTGTTGCAGAGGTTGTCGTCCAAGTAATGAAGGAATCCTATCCGGAATTGAATGCCAACAGGGCGCGGATATTCGAGGATCTCGAGAAGGAGGAGGAGAAGTTCTCCACTGCACTGGAGCACGGGACAAAGGTCCTAGAGAGGATGCTGCAAGGGCTCAAGGAGGCAGAAGACCCTTGACGCGAAGAGCGCCTTTGACCTATTCCAGAGCTACGGCTTCCCTCTGGAGATAACCGCGGAGATGTGCGGGGAGAGGGGCTTCTTGGTAGATGAGGAGGGCTTTGAGGCGCTCATGAAGGCGCACCAGGAGATGTCTAGGAAGGGAGCCGAGCAGAAGTTCAAGGGAGGGCTTGCGGACCACAGCGAGGCGACCACCAAGCTGCACACTGCGACGCACCTGCTCAACGAGGCGCTGCGGCAGGTGGTGGACAAGTCGATACACCAGATGGGCTCCAACATCACCGCAGAGAGGCTGAGGTTCGACTTCAACTGGAGCGAGAAGCTGACCGACGAGCAGGTGAAGAGGGTCGAGGCGTGGGTGAACGGCGTGATAAGGGACGGAGCCGACGTCTCGATGACGATGATGAGCCTTGAGGAGGCGAAGAAGGCGGGCGCCCAGGGCGAGTTTGAGGAAAAGTACGAGGAGCAGGTAAAGGTTTACACGGTTTCAAAGGGCAGCAAGGTATACTCAAGGGAGATATGCGGCGGGCCCCACGTCAAGAACACCCGGGAGCTTGGGCATTTTAGGATAACGAAGCAGGAGGCGGTCGCGACAGGGGTCAGGCGCATCAAGGCAGTAGTGGGATGAGGCGCCCCCGTGCCCAAAGCATCCAGAAAGCCTAATAAATGCATGCGGAGCTAACCTATTGACGACTGGTGGATCCGTGCTATACCTTGACAGCATAGTTGTTCACAATTTCAAATCCTTCAAGCACACGAGCGTGAAGTTCAAGAAGGGCTTCAACTGCATCGTGGGCCCGAACGGCTCCGGGAAATCAAACGTCGTCGACTCGATACTTTTCGCTCTTGGCGAGCACTCCCTGAAGAGGATGCGCGTCGCCCGGGCCGACCAGCTCATAAACGCGACAGCCACGCGGCGCGATGACGGCACAAAGAGGGCCTACGTCAAGCTCGTCTTCTCCGGCGACACCAACGCGGAGATAATGAGGGTGATCAAAAGCAACGGGAAGATAGGGTACAAGATAAACGGCAAGAACACGACCCGGCAGGAGGTGATCGACTTCCTGAGGACCTACCGCAGCAGCGCCGATGAAACCAACGTGATCGCGCAGGGAGAGATAAACCGCATGCAGAACCTCAACTCCAGGGAGAGGAGGGAGCTCATCGACATCGCGGCCGGGATACGGGAGTTCGACGAGAAGAAGAACGCCTCGATGAAGGAGCTCGAGAAGGTCGACACCAAGGTCAGGGAGGCGCAGATCGGATTGAGCCTCAAGAAGGGCTTCCTTGCGGACATAGAGAAGCAGAAGGACGACGCGGAGGCCTACATCGGCTTCAAGGATTATGTTACCAGGGGGACATTCACGATACTCAAGAGCAGGGAGGTCGAGGTCAACGCCCAGTTCGAGGCGGCGAGCCGCGACATCAAGACGATAGACGACCGCATAGCGAAGATAAACGGCGAGATGCTCAAGCTGGAGGGCGAGCTATCTAGGCTCAGCTCGGAGAAGGCGACCCACATAAAGGAGCTCAACGAGAAGTCCATCGAGACCAACTCGGCAAGCAGGAAGCTGGAGGAGGTGGAGAAGGAGATCGCGGTCAAGGACACCGAGTCGCGTTCCATAAAGGAGCGGGTCAGGGAGAGGGAAACGACGTCAGAGGCGCTCATGGCCCAGCTCAAGACCCTCAGGGAGAAGCTGGACAGGGATGAGAAGGAGATTGACAGGCTCAAGGCGGCGCTCAAGGAAAGGAAGGCCGACAAGGGCATGGAGAAGATAGCCCAGCTTGCGGCGTCGAAGGACGGGGCGGACTCGCTCCTCGAGCTCTACAGCAAGACCCAGAAGGAGATGTTCGCGCTGCAGGAGAGGCTTTCGGCGGTGTCGTCCGAGGCATCGGGCTTCGAGGCACAATCCCAAGGACTCAGGCAGCAGGCGGAGGCCGCCGCGAAAGAGCTGGAGACGACCAACGCTGATGTTCCAAGCCTCAAGACAAGGCTCGGGGCTCTTGCCAAGGATTCCGACAAGGCTGGCCGGGAGGCGGAGGCTGCAAGGAAGAAGCTGGCGCTGGATTCAACCAAGATATCTGATGCGAGGAAGCGCATTGATGAGATCGACTCGAAGGCCCTGACGCTAAAGGAGCAGCTGGCGATGAGCGGAGGCGGTGACAGGCGGGCTGACGAGGAGCTGAGGAAGACCCTGAAGTCGGGATTCCACGGAAGGGCCCAGGAGCTCTGCAGCTATGACGACAAGTACGCCGCCGCGGTTTCGGCTGCCGCGGGCAACAGGCTCAACTACTTCGTCGTCGACTCTGCTGAGACCGCCGAGAAGGCCATTGAGACCATCAAGTCCAAGAAGATGGGGAGGGCGGCGTTCATACCGCTCGCCGACATAATAGTAAACGAGAGGGCGGCGAACCCCAAGTTTGACGCCCTGATATCGCATGTCGAGTACGACAAGCAGTACGAGAAGGCGTTCAGGTACATCTTCTCCGACACCTACATTGTCGACAGCATAACCGAGGCCAAGAAGTCCGGCTTCGGCAAGGGGAGGTTCGTCACCTACGGGGGCGAGCTTGTCGAGACCAGCGGGATAATAAGCGGCGGAGACGCAGGCGGCAGGCGCCTTAGCGCATCCGCGCTTTTGTCGAAGATAAACACCCTGCAGAAGGAGAGGGACTCTGCAGTGTCGGAGATGAGAAGCGCTGAGACGGAGCTTGAATCCACAAGGAAGACGCTTTCGTCAGCGGAATCGATCCTGCTGGGGACATCATTTGAGAAGAAGAGCATTGAGGAGTCGCTCGGGGCGCTTGAGCAGAGGATAAGGGAGCTTTCGGCGAGGGAGGAATCGCTCACGAGGCAGCTCGAGCAGTCATCCGCGCATGGCAAGAAGAGCAGGGATGAGGAGTCCAAGCTGTCGAAGGAGGTGGAGAGGCTTGGCAGGACCGCCGAGGAGGCGCTGAAGAAGTCGAAGTCGCTCGAGGGGCCAAAGGAGGACCGCGATAAGGAGATCGCCAGCTACAAGGCGGCGATGGAGGAGATAGAGAAGCTCAAGATAAGCCTGGCCGAGAGGCAGAAGGAATCTGAATTGGAGCTCAAGTCGTCGGAGAAGCTCAGCGCCGAGATAGAGAGGACCCACGACCAGGTGAAGGATGACCGAAGGAAGCTCGCGATACTCGACGACGAGATGATGAACCTCGGGAAGGCCAAGGTTGAGCTCGGCGATGAGATAAAGGTGAGGGGCGCGAAGCACGGGGCGCTGATAAGCAAGATAAACGGAGTTGATGCCGCCATCGCCAAGGCCGGCGAGTCGAAGGGGAGGTGGACCTCCGAGATGTCCAAGGCAGAGAGGGAGGTCGCCGAGATAGGGGCCAGGAGGGCCCAGTCCCAGATGAGGCTTGCCGACATAAGGGCTGAGCTTGCCTCCTACCAGAATGTTGAGCCAGTGATCGGAGAGGAGATAAAGCAGGTGGAGGAGCACGTCCAGAAGTCCAAGTTCGAGATCGAGAAGCTGGGCGCGGTGAACCTCAAGGCGCCGGAGGCGTTCAAGGAGAGGAGCGAGGAGGTGGCCAAGGCCGAGGAGAAGATGGGAGTGCTTGCGACGGAGAAGGATGCCATACTCAACCTGATAAAAGAGATAGACGCCAGGAAGCTAAGCGTATTCAAGGACACGTTCAACCAGGTAAACGAGAACTACAGGAAATTGCACGGGTACATATTCGGCGGATCGGCGGCCCTGCAGCTTGACAGCCAGAAGGACCCGCTGGAGGCCGGGCTGAACATAGTGATACAGGAGGGAAGGAACAAGAACATGATGGTGGAGCAGTTCTCCGGAGGCGAGAAGACGCTCCTTGTGCTCATGCTGCTCTTCGCTATACAGATGAGGACTCCCCAGTCGTTCTACATGTTCGACGAGATAGACGTCTCTCTTGACAAGGAGAACGCGAAGAAGCTCTCTAAGCTGCTCAGCGAGCTGAGCAGGAGCTCCCAGCTCATAGTGGTAAGCCACAACGACACGATGATAACCGCGGCAGACACGGCTATAGGGGTTGTACGGAGGGCTGGCGAGTCAGCTGTGGTCGGGCTGCAGATGAGCGGCAAAGAGGCGGGAACCCAGCCGGCGGGGGGGACCGAAACAGGTGCTTGATTGCCCAAGACCAAAGCGAAGCCGGGAGGCAAAAAGCCGATAATAAACACCCTTCCGCTTTACGTGCTTCTGATAATACTTTTCGCACTATACATAGTCTACCAGCACGGCGCAATCCTCTCCTACGTAGTGGGGATCGCGCTCTTCCTGACCCTTGTCTCGGTCATACTCATCGAGACCCTCAACGGGATTAGAGAATTTGGGTTCAGGAGGAACGTCATAGAGATAATACTGGTCGTTTTCGTGGTGATAGCAGTCTGGTTCTCCCTGCAGTTCTTCCTAGGGACTAAGTACCCGCTCGATGTGGTGCCCAGCTGCAGCATGCTTCCGAGCCTCCAGAGGGGCGACATGCTCCTGCTCCAGGGAATCAGGACCCCGACCCAGCTAAAGGCCCCTACCATCAGCATAAGCAAGGCAACCTATTCTGGCATACTTGACGAGGTGGGCAAGGGAGAGCTCGCCTGCATCGCCTACAAGGCGGATGGAACGGGCGCGCAGCTGTCGCAGTACATGGAGCCGGGATACACAATAGGGCTGTTCAACGGCGCGAACGGGGGATCGGTTGAGCAGGTGGGAGCCCAGACTGGTCCGATCATCTACCAGTGCGGGCTGGCTACTGTCGATTTCAGCAACGGCACGACAAAGCAGGTGGCCTACACCAGCGGGATAAGCATAGCGGGCCACAACGTCACAGGAGACAAGAACAACAGCGTGGTCGTTTACGGGACGATACCGCAGGACCTCTTCTACCAGGAGGGCGACGGATACATAGTGCACAGGGCGTACGCGGTCCTCAACGTGAGCGGCAACTACTATGTCCTCACAAAGGGCGACAACAACCCGGGGCTGGACATCCAGTACAGCAACTACCCGGCCAATCTGAGCTATGTCCAGGGCAAGGTGGTGGCAAGCCTTCCGTACCTGGGGTACCTCAAGCTCATACTCTCCAGCAGGTTCGTTGAGCCCGCCGGCTGCAACTCTACTATACAAAATTAAAGAAAATCAGTCGTAGAAGTGACCTTCCTCGTCTCCTTCGACATTGGAGGCAATCCGCCTCTTTGCCGCGGCAATCTGACCGAAGCTGGAGAATGCGAGGTACGGGTTCCTAAGTGGATTGAGGAACATATCTACAGTAGGGGAATCCGGTATCCTTGCCGCCTCTGCAACTACCTTTAGATCGGAGTAGGCGGTCTTCAAGGCTGCGAATATCCCCTTTCCCCTGTCCCCTTCATCTTCCAGGGATTCTGCAGCCGCGGCCGAAGCAATGTACTCATGTGATGGAGGGCTGTAGTATATTCTGCCTATTGCGATGGGCAGGAGCCTTTCCTCTTCTAGGGTAAGATGTAGCTTATTGTCCACTATGGCAATGACGTTCTGAAGTATGAAATTGTGACCGATTTCATAGTAGGAGTATTTCCGCCCCTTCCTTTCCATGATAGAGGTACCTTCCCGCTGGATCTGGAACACATTCTCCTTGGTTAGGGAAGGTGACACGATGAGTAGCCTGCGTCTTATCTCCTTGCAGTCCTCACGGACCTGTCCGAGGGCTTCCTCTGTA
Source organism: uncultured Microcaldota archaeon (assembly GCA_963787745.1). GTDB lineage: Archaea > Micrarchaeota > Micrarchaeia > Micrarchaeales > Micrarchaeaceae > JAJYUY01. The sequence continues at coordinate 28,813 of CAWBEB010000001.1, forward strand.
GTAAGCTTTGCCTCCTTGGGCCTCTCGGCCATCTTGACGGGCATATGGATTACTTAGGGTTTTCATGATATTTATGCGTATCTGGACGGGTTCGCTGACGTGCCGGACCGCCGAGATAATGGTTATATACCTTTCTGTGATAATACATATCGAAATTCAGACAGCAGTCCTGAAAGTCTGTGATTTTTATGGCAGATCTGGCGAATGATATACGTCTAGCGGTGGACAGCGGCAAGGCAGTCTTCGGCGTCAAGGAGTCCGTGGACTCGATAATGGCCAGCAAGGCCAAGGCCGTCGTCGTATCTTCTTCGAACAAGAAGGACCGCATTAACGACATAATGCACCTCGCCAAGATCTCGGAAGTGCAGGTCATAGTCTTCCAGGGCAACCCGATGAACCTTGGGGTCGTCTGCGGGAAGCCGTACTCGGTCTCCGTGCTCTCCATAATGGAGCCCGGAAGCTCGAACATATTGAAGGAGAGTTATTAGGTGTATTTTGGTGCCAAATGGTGAATTCGCTGCAAGGAAGCTTCTAAGGCAGAGGAAGCACCAGCGCCTGCTGAAGAAGTGGCTCAAGAGGAGGAAGCTGCACCTGAAGGATAAGTACGACGCCATGGGAACAGTGCCCAGGGCGAAGGCCATAGTGCTCTCGAAGTTCGCGGTCGGGCAGAAGCAACCGCACTCCGGGCAGATAAAGTGCGTAAAAGTACAACTCATCAAGAATGGCAAGGTCGTCGGGGCGTTCGTTCCCTGGGACGGGTCTATAAACCACATCGACGAGCACGACGAGGTCACCATCGAGGGGATGGGAGGATCGCAGAGGGGCCAGATGGGATGCATACCGGGCATGAAGTACAAGGTAGTCGAGCTCAACGGGGTCAACATATGGCTCATAAGGGCCGGCAAGAAGGAGAAGCCGAAGAGATGATATTGATGGCAGACGAAGCTGTAGTCGAAGCAAAGCCGCAAGCCGCCGAGGCTGCGCCTGCGGTAGTCGAGGCTCCAGCTGCGGAGGCAAAGCCGAAGAGGAAGAGAGTAGCACGCCCCAAGGCCCAGGTGGCAGAGGGCGATGTGGTCTCGGCCCCGCAGATAGGGGGGGCTGGAACCATGCTCTTTGGAAGGTATGATTACGCGGTCGAGGTCAGGGACTTAAGCCTCAAGAACTACATCAACCTCAGGCCGATCGCTTATCCGATGACTTATAGGAGGGGAAGCCAGAAGAGCTTCTCCAAGGCAAACCTCAACGTTGTTGAAAGGCTCGCCAACTCCCTGATGAGGGGAGGGACGGGAGGCAAGGTAGGAGGCCATGTCATAAGGACCAAGGGCAGGCTGCAGGGCAAGAAGGTCAAGACAATCAAGATAATAGAGCAGGCTTTCGCCATCGTCAACAGGAACACTGGGAGGAATCCGCTGCAGGTGCTCATCAGCGCGCTGGAGAACAGCGCCCCGATAGAGGACACCACCCGTGTCGTATACGGAGGCATAAAGTCAAACGTCGCGGTCGACATAAGCGCCAGCAGGAGGATGGACGTCGCCGTGAGGAACATAGCCATGGCGGCGATAATAGGCGCGTTCGCTAACAAGAGGACGCTCTCAGAGGCGCTCGCCAACGAGCTCATACTTGCTGCGAACACCGACATTAACAGCTACGCGATAAAGAGGAAGAACGAGATCGAGAGGATGGCGAGAAGCGCCAAGTGATGATGTTGATCCTATGGTAAGGAAGGAGTTCATAGTAGAGGAGATTACCAAGCTCATGGGCAACCCTGAGCAGATAAGGAACATCGCCATAATCGCCCACGTCCACCACGGGAAGACGACCCTCACCGACTCACTTGCTCGTGCAGGCCGGGCTCATATCCAAGCAGGTGGCAGGCGATGTGCTCTACACCAACTACGAGGCGATAGAGAAGGACAGGAGGATGACGATCAAGTCCGCCAACATATCGCTGGGTTTTAGCTACAAGGAAAAGGACTACATGATCAACCTGATCGACACGCCTGGCCACGTCGACTTCGGCGGCCACGTGACAAGATCAATGAGGGCAGTCGACGGGGTTGTGCTCGTCGTGGACCCGGTCGAGGGAATCATGCCCCAGACCGAGACGGTGCTGCGGCAGGCACTCAAGGAGAAGTGCAAGCCGGTCCTCTTCGTAAACAAGACAGACAGGCTGCTCTCAGAGCTCAGGCTTACCCCCGAACAGACATTCGAAAGGCTCCTCGAGCTAATAAACGCGATAAACAGGCTGATCGACCAGTACGTACCTGACGAGTTCCTCGGAAAGTGGAAGGTCAGCGTGGAGAACGGAAGCGTCTGCTTCGGCTCCGCCTACGACAAGTGGGCGATCTCCAAGTACATCATGGAGAAGTACAAGATCAACTTCAAGCAGGTGTTCCAGCTCACCCAGGAAGGCGAGGAGGGGCTCAAGAAGCTCCAGGCGGTGGCTCCGATCGACGAGGCCACGCTCGCCATGATAGTGGACCACCTGCCGACCCCGACTGTCGCCCAGAACTATAGGATACCGCAGATCTGGCACGGCGAACCTTGAGACGGTTGAGGCGAAGGCGATGAGATCTGTCGACAAGTCGGCCAAGACCAACATAGTGGTTTTCAACATCATGTACGACCAGCACAGCGGTGAGGTCGCGGTCGGAAGGATTTTCTCAGGGATCGCAAAGAAGGGAGTCGAGCTTAACATTTCAGGGAGGGCCAACCCCCAGAAGATACAGCAGGTTGGCGTATACATGGGCCAGGAGAGGGTCATAGTGGACCAGATACCGGCCGGAAACATAGCCGCGCTCATAGGGCTCAAGGACATATCGGTCGGGGACACGCTCAGCGAGGAGAAGATCGAGCCGTTCGAGCAGATAACCCACTACTCAAAGCCGGTCGTCACGAAGGCGGTGGAGGCGAAGGACTCGAGGGACACGGCAAAGCTCATAGAGGCGCTCAGGGTCATGTCAAAGCAGGACCCGACCATAAAGGTCGAGATTAACCAGGAGACCGGGGAGCACCTCATCAGCGGCATGGGAGAGCTGCACCTTGAGGTCATAGAGACAAAGCTCAGGGACGAGTTCAAGATCCCGATAACCACGAGCGAGCCCATCGTCGTTTACCAGGAGACGATAGAGAGGGGGCTTGCCGAGCCGATAGAGAGCAAGAGCCCGAACAAGCACACCAAGTTCTGGCTGAGGGTCGAGCCGCTCAAGGAATCGGTGCTCAAGGCCATGGACGCAGGCAGAGATACGAGACGGGGCACCGAAAGGGCAGGTTGCGATAGAGGCGATGATTGCGGCCGGGCTTGACAGACCGACCGCGAAGGGAGTGGTCTACGTCGCAAACAACTGCATGCTTGTGGACGGATCGAAGGGAGTCCAGTACCTAAACGAGGTAATGGAGCTGCTCACAGACGGATTCGTCGAGGCGGTGAAGGACGGCCCGCTCGCAAGGGAGAAGTGCAACGGGGTAATGGTAACGATTATGGATGCGACCATCCACGAGGACCCTGTCCACAGGGGCCCGGCGCAGATAATACCCGCCGCGAGGAGGGGGGTATATGCATGCATGCTCACATGCGGAGTCATCCTCATGGAGCCAAAGCAGATGTTCACGATAAGCATACCGCAGGAATACATGTCCGATGTCATAACGCTGCTTCAGAGCAAGAGGGGAGTGGTCCAGAACATACAGCAGGAGAGGGAGGTCATGTCGATAGTCGCCAAGATGCCGGTGTCCGAGGTCATAAAGGGCTTCTCGAACGGCATAAGGTCCACGACCCAGGGAAGGGCAATCTGGTACTACGAGTTCGCAGGATACGAGAAGCTCCCGCTCGAGCAGCAGAACAAGATAGTCAGGGAGATAAGGACAAGGAAGGGCCAGCCGCCGGAACCGCCGACAGCCGCGCAGTTCATGGAGTGATGGGATTCGTGCGGATATCCTGCTGATTTATATATTATAAGAAATCCATCGTTCCCTATGGGAGAAAGGCTAAGGCATTTTGTCGAGTCGCAGCAGTTGAATAGGAGCCTGCTTAATTCTTTGTTCAGTGATGCCGATCGGTTTAGGCAAAATCCGCGATCTAATCTTCACCTGGACCGCAAAATCGTCGCCCTGCTTTTCTATGAGCAGAGCACCAGAACGCGCTTTAGCTTTGAGTCGGCAGCCTGGGGGCTCGGTGCGAGGGTCATCGTAACTGAAAACGCCAAGGAGTTCTCCTCCGTGGCCAAGGGAGAATCGCTTGAGGACACGATAAGGGTGGTGTCTGGCTACTGTGATGGGATAGTTCTCAGGCATTCGGAGGAAGGCGCTGCTAAGAAGGCAGCTGCAGTGAGCAGGGTTCCTGTGATAAATGCCGGGGATGGCAGAGGGCAGCATCCGACCCAGGCGCTCTTGGATGTTTACACCATATACAAGGAACTGGGCAGGCTCGATAACTTCAGTGTTGCCTGCGTTGGCGACCTTGCATCCGGAAGAACGGTACGGTCGCTCTGCTATCTTCTTGGCAAATTCGACGGGGTCGAAATAACGTTTGTTTCGCCGCCAAACCTGAGGATAGGGGAGGATATAAAGGACTACCTCAAACGCCATAGGGTGAGGTTCGGAGAGGAAACCGACTTGAATGCGGTGTTGTCAAAAGCTGACATAATATATCTGACTAGGATACAGAAGGAGAGGATAACCCCTGAAGACTATGAAAAGGCGCGCGGCCGGTATGTTATAAATGAGGGGAATTTCAATCTGATAAGACAGGATGCCCGCCTGATGCACCCGCTGCCCCATGTAGAGGAAATATCATTGCCCCTTCAGATTGAGCGGATGGATCAACGGGTGGCTTACTTTAGGCAGGCGGACAACGGAATGTATGCGAGGATGGCCTTGCTCGCAAACATGCTCAGATGATAAGTTGTAGGGACTGCTATTTTTGTATCGTGATATGCATCGGTATCCAGAAGCCTTAAATACCTTAAAAAGACGTTTATAACAGGGTTATAACAATGGACGCAGTAGCAGCCACGCAGGGAACAGAAGTGGTCGTAAAGGACGCTGAATACAGGGAACAATACGGGTTCAACGACAAGTTTGAGTACAAGTTCAAGACCGAAAAGGGGCTGTCAGAGGCCATAGTCAGGGAGATATCGGCCATGAAGGAGGAGCCGGAGTGGATGCTGGAGAAGAGGCTGGCAGGGTACAAGCAGTTCATCTCGAAGCCGACCCCGCAGTGGGGAGGGGACCTCAACCAGATTGACTACAACGATATTTACTATTATATGAAACCGACGGACAAGAAGTCCAGCAACTGGGATGACGTTCCGGAGGAGATAAAAAGAACATTCGACAAACTCGGAATTCCGGAAACTGAGCGGAAGTTCTTTGCGGGTGCAGAGGCCCAGTATGACTCCGAGGTTGTATATTCGCACATAAGAGAGGACCTCGCCAAGGATGGGGTAGTATTCATAAGCACGGATGAAGCGGTGAAGAAGTATCCTGACCTGATGAAGAAGTATTTCGGGACGGTTATACCGCCTACAGATAACAAATATGCCGGACTAAACACCGCCGTATGGTCAGGAGGGTCATTCATCTATGTGCCAAAGGGCGTGAAGCTGAAGCTTCCGCTGCAGGCATACTTCAGGATAAACACAGAAAAGGCTGGGCAGTTCGAGAGGACGTTAATTATCGCGGATGAAGGCGCGGATGTGACCTATGTCGAAGGCTGTACTGCGCCCATTTATATCAGTTCATCGCTGCATTCCGCAGTGGTGGAGCTGGTGGCGCACAAGAACGCCCACATAAGGTATGTCACCATACAGAACTGGTCAAAGAACGTCTACAACCTCGTCACCCAGAGGGCATTCGCCTATGAGAACGCCCATGTCGAGTGGATCGACGGCAACATAGGAAGCAAGCTGAACATGAAATACCCCAGCGTCTACCTCAAGGAAAGGGGGGCGCGGGGGGAGATAATGTCGATCGCGGTAGCCGGTCCGGGACAGGTCCAGGACTCGGGAGGAAAGATATACCACCTGGCGCCCGACACCACATCGCAGATAATATCGAAAAGCGTCTCTTCAGGCAACGGGGTTACCACCTATAGGGGGCTTCTGCACATCGCAAGCAACGCCTCTAACGTGAAGAGCACGGTTCGCTGCGATGCGCTTCTTCTGGACAAGGAGTCCAAGACCAACACCTTCCCATACATGGAGGTGAAAAGAGAGGACGCCACGATAACGCACGAGGCCAGCACGGGAAAGGTCGGCGAGGAGCAGCTGTTCTACCTCATGTCAAGGGGCATGAGCGAGGAGGAGGCGCTCACCACCATAGTGCTCGGCTTCCTTGACCCCTTGGCAAGGGCTCTTCCGCTTGAATATTCACTTGAGCTCAGGAGGCTCATCAAGCTAGACATGTCGAATTCAGTCGGTTAAGGTGCTGTTTTTGGGATACTACGATACGTTCGTAAAGGAGGCCGCGGAAGGCTACGCCAAGCTGCCGGAGGAGACCAACGAGCTCTACAAGAGGCACCATTCGGTGGTGGGGGCAGTAGGGCCGCTCGATTCGAACGAGCAGGCCGAGATGGCGGCGCTTCAGGAATTCATCCAGACAAACAAGGAGCGCATCGGAATCGAATTCGACGCGGTAATAGGCAGCTCCTCGACAATCATAAACAGCACGAACGTAACGGTCGCAAAGGCGCAGGACTCCGAGGAGCTGCTCAAGAAGATGATGCACAACAACAGCGACGACAAGTACGCCGCCTTCATCAACGCCTATTCGAAGAGGGCGATCTCGATAAACGTGCCCAAGGGCGAGTCCAAGGAGGTGCGGCTGCTGTTCCTGAACCATGACCAGCCCCTCCTCTCGCACATATTCATGAATGCTGAGGACGGATCAAAGGCGAAGGTGGTTGAGGTCTACGCTTCTACGGCAACCAAACCCTCGACCATGGCGACGATACACGAGATAACATCAGGCAATGACTCCAACTTCGAGCTCGACGCGATACACGATGAGAATGCACTCACTACGCTGCTCTCGTTTTGCAGGAACAGCATAGGGAGCAACGCAAACCTTAAGTTCAACACATTCTACAACGGCGGGATGCTGAGCAGGGTGCGCAACGTCATGAATGCCACCTCGAAAACGAGCAGAATAGAGGTAAACGAAGTCGTCTTCGGCTCAAGCACCCAGAAGTTCGACATCGCGACCCAGATACTCAACCAGGGCAGGGAGAGCAATGCGAGCCTTGAGTCGAAGGCAGTACTGATGGACACATCATTCTGCCAGATGAAGGGCTTCGCGAGGGTGCTCAGGGGCGCTTCAGGCGCCAGATCCTTCGTCCATGAGAGGGGGATACTCCTCGACAAAGGAGCACGGGTGGACGGACTTCCGGACATGTCGGTGGACGAGAGCGACGTTAAGGCGACTCACTCGTCGGCAACGGCGCCCGTCGACGAGGAGACGGTGTTCTACCTCATGTCGAAGGGAATACCAGAGGTCGGGGTGAAGAAACTCATTGTCTCGGGCTTCCTCGGAGAGAGCATATCAAAGATGCACAATGGGGGCGCCAGGAATCTTGCGATAGAGCTGATAAACCAGAAGCTGGAGACGAGGCAATTCGGCTCGATACCAAAGCCCAACCCGGAGAACGCCTGGATGTTCGGCGAGGAAAGGGAGAAGGACATGTTCATGGGGCACTACAAGTACAGGTGATTATGCGCAGACGAACTACGAGATCGCGTATGGCAAGATAATACCGGCCTTCAGGAGAGCTGTCGCAAGGGAGATGCACGCCCACTACCACATGAAGCAGTCTGACATAGCGAGGAGGCTCGGGATAACACAGGCCGCGGTCAGCAAGTACCTCAATACTAGTATCGGGAAAGAAAGCAAGCAGTACAAGGAAGTGGCCGCATTCATAGAGGCCTCGCTAAATGGCGATGAGAGATCGGGCAGGCAGGCATTATGCAAGGCCTGCCAGACTAGCAGGAAGTTCGACTGCGCGTTCATGTTTAAACAGTGATCTTATGGAATTGTCTATAGAAGACCTTCACGTTGAGATTGAAGGCAAGGAGATAATCAAGGGGCTCAACCTCAAGATGGACCAGGGCGAGACGCACGTCATCATGGGGCCCAACGGGTCCGGGAAGTCCACGCTTGCCAAGACGGTCATGGGCCACCCGAGGACCACAATAACCAAGGGGGACATAAAGGTGGACGGGAAGAGCATAAAGGGGATGACAACCGACGAGAGGGCCAAGTTGGGTCTGTTCCTGCAGTTCCAGAACCCGGTCGAGATAGAGGGGGTCGGGTTCATAAATTTCCTCCACCTGGCAAGCCAGTCGATGGGGGTCAAGAAGGGCACGACAAAGGACTTCATGAAGGACATAAAGGCCAAGATAAAGGATCTCAAGATGAATGACGATTTCATAGGCAGGCCGCTGAACATGGGTTTCTCGGGAGGGGAGAAGAAGAAGTCCGAGATCCTGCAGATGAGCGTCCTAAAACCGAAGATAGCGATACTGGACGAGCCCGACTCGGGTCTCGACATAGACGCGATAAAGCAGGTCTCGGAGAGCATAAACAAGATAGCGGAGGATGCGAAGATGGGGATCCTGATAATAACCCACTACAGCAGGATACTCTCCTTCATGAAGCCCACATTCGTGCATGTCATGGTCAACGGCAAGATAGTGGACGAGGGAGGGAAAGAGCTAATAGAGAAGCTTGAGAAGGAGGGCTACGACTCGTACCTTAAGGCCTGAACATGGACGCTTTTGACGTTGATGCGATAAGGAAGGACTTCCCGATCCTGAAGGTGAAGATGGGCGGGAAGAAGCTGGTCTATCTTGACAGCGCAGCCACATCCCAGAAGCCGATCCAGGTCATAAAGACCATTTGCGACTACTACAAGGAGCAGAACGCCAACATACACAGGGGGCTCTACAAGCTTTCAGAGGAGGCGACCGAGAGATACACCGATTCAAAGGTCAGGCTCGCCCGCTTCATAAACGCCTCGGCGATGCAGGAGGTAATATACGTGAGGAACGCCACTGAGGCGATAAACCTAGTCTCGTATAGCTGGGGCATGAAGAACCTTGAGAAGGGAGATAGGATACTGCTTACGGAGCTGGAGCACCACAGCAACATAGTACCGTGGATGGAGCTCGCCAGGAAGAAGGGTGCCATCTTAGAATACGCCAAGATGGACGAAAAGATAGCCCACGTCGACATGAATGACTTCATGGAGAAGGTCGAGAAGCGGCCGAAGATAGTGGCCGTGGCCCACGTCTCTAACGTTCTAGGGACCATAAACGACGTGAAGACAATGACCAAGGCGGCCCACAAGAACGGCGCCACGGTGCTTGTCGACGGGGCGCAGGCTGCCCCGCATATGAAGGTGGACGTCAGGGACATGGATTGCGACTTTTTTGCCTTCTCGGGACACAAGATGCTCGCCCCGATGGGGATAGGTGCGCTTTACGGAAAACGCCAGATCCTTGAGGAGATGGAGCCGTTCCTAACTGGCGGGGACATGATAAAGAGCGTCCATTACCACTCCTACGAGAAGAACGATCTCCCCTGGAAGTTTGAGGCTGGAACCCCGAACGTCGAGGGAGGGTTGGCATTCACTGCCGCCATAGACTATCTTGAGAATATAGGCATGGACAGGGTGCGCCAGCACGAGAAAGAGATAACGAGGTACGCCATCGAGGCGCTAGGGAAGGTGAAGGGCGTGAGGCTATACGGTCCGGGGGCGGAGGAGATGGAACGGAGAGGGGGTGTGGTGTCGTTCTCCGTCAGCGGAGTCCATCCGCACGACGTTTCCCAGATTATGGGAGATGCGGGCATAGCGATAAGGGCAGGCCACCACTGTGCGATGCCTCTTGTCACCGAAAGGATAAAGGAGCCGGCGCTGTCAAGGCTGAGCTTCTACATCTACAATAAAACCGAGGAGGTTGACAAGGCAGTGCGGGCAATCAAGAAGGCGAAGAAGATATTCAGGGTTTGAGATGAACATCTACGCCGAAGAGATAATATCGCAGTACGAGCATCCCCACAACAAGGGGAAGATTGAGAAGGCGACTACGAGCTTCCACGAGTACAACCCGACCTGCGGGGACGACATAACTGTTTACCTGAGCATAAAGGATGGGAAGGTAGATGACGTCAAGTTCGATGGCAACGGCTGCGCCATAAGCGTGGCCTCCGCATCAATGCTGACCGATGAGATAAAGGGCAAGAGCGTTCAGGATGTCGAGAAGATTGGGGTGAAGGATCTGATCGATCTCATAGGCATAGACCCGGGTCCTGCAAGGCTGAAATGCGCCACCATATCGCTCAAGGCCGCCAAGAAGGCGCTCTTCCTCTACCAGCACAAGGAGGTCGACGAGAGCACAAAGGACCTGTGATCATTCCACTGCTATCTCTATCCGCTTCCTCTTGGATCCCTTGTTCTCGTAGCCGATAAGCCTAATCTTGCCTATCTCCTTGGTGTTGGCGACGTGGGTTCCCCCGTCAAGCTGGAAGTCGTGCTCGCCGATGTCGACCACCCTGACTATGTCCAGCTTCTTGAGGAGCTCGGCTCCAGGTGCCGTCCGCGCAAGCCCTTCGACCTTTGCAGCCTCCTCCCTGCTTAGGAACCTTATTTTGACCGGATGACCTTCGTCCACGATCTTCTGTGACTCTGATATTATCTTCTCCACAAGCTCCCTGCTTACGCCCTCCATGTCAAAGTCTATCCTGGCCTTGTGCTCGTAGATCTGCCCGCCGGTTATCTGGCCGTTGCTGTAGTTCTTGACCACGACCGCGTCCATGACATGAAGCGCAGTATGCAGCCTCATCAAGGCGTAGCGCCTTTTCCAGTCTATCCTGCCCTTTACTGAATCTCCCACGTTTAGGCCGTCTGCAGCCTCGAGCTTGTGTATGACTTCGTCCCCGCTCTTCGCCGTTTCCACGACCTTGTATGCCCTGCCTCCCGATTCTAGGGTACCGGTGTCGCAGAGTTGGCCCCCTCCAGTAGGAAAGAATGCTGTCCTGTCCAGCCGCACTTCGTTTCCTTCTATTTGGGTCACCTTTGCCTCGAATTCCTTCGCGTAGGAGTCGCTCAGGTACAGCTTTTCGGTCATAGACACACCAATATGCGGGCCTGGCGGGATTTGAACCCGCAACCGTTCGGTCCGAAGCCGAACGCGCTATCCAAGTTGCGCCACAGGCCCGTTTAGGGATGGGTTTTGGGCTTATTTATTTGTTTGCGGCTGGGTTCCAAGGAGCATCTCTATCCCTTCCTTGAGGGAGTCCACCCTCACTATGTTGGGCGTGAGCCCCTCCAGGGTGGCGGTCCGGTTCCAGGGCCGATTGACAAGTATGAGCAAGGTCTTGGTGTCGCCCCTCCTTATCATCTCCTCGGCCACGGGCGGGGCGTCCTCAAAGAGTATGTCATAGCGTGCGAGCGCCTTGACTTCGGTGTTGCTTGTTATCCGTACCTCCAGCTTGACCTTCGGAAAGTAGAATTTCAGCCACTGCTCGAGATGGGGCTTGTGGTCATCCGGCCGGTGCGTAAGTATCTCGACCTCGTATGCCTTGGCCAGGGACTGGAGGGTCGATTGCGATACGGCGGGTTTCACCTCGCGCCATTTTTCCTTCCATATCATGTTATGGAAGTCCATGAACTCCTCAAACGAGACAGGAATCCGCCACTTGTGGTAGGATTCAAAGTCCTCTAGGACATAGTTTGTGTGGTATTTGGAGTTGTATTCCTTTAGGAAAGCCTCGTGGAACAAGGCAAGAGTGCCGTCTATGTCCAATCCCGCCTTTTTCCTTGCAGGCCTCGCCTTTGCTGAAACCCCCATGGCATCAGATAAGGCTCTATTCGCCGCCATATAAAACACTTTGTGGATTACTCGCCAGATGAGGGTCCGAAGTCTGACGCTAGTTTATGACGATTAGTCCCCCCGCCTTCTCGAACTGCCCATCGAATGTTGCAGTATACTTTATCGAATTTTGCCTTGCTATGGCCAGATTTGAGCAGTCTATGAAGCTGAACTTAAGGGCGGAGGTGTTGTGCTTGCAGAACTCAAGCCAGGAAATCTTAAATGCTTCCTCGTCCACCCTGAGCATTTTGGTGCTCTCCATCAAGTCGTTGCAGTATTTGACCACTTTAGATATGTCCTTTATCCGGAGCATCATGACAGTCGCCACCTCGGTGAATATATAGTCGCTTATCATGGCCATACCATATTTGCCTTCGTCTATCTCCCTAGAAACAGACACCGCCCTATCGTGGTTCGCGTCAACAGAGTTAAAGAGCGCCACTATGAAGCTAGTATCTAGGAATATCATTTATTCACCGTAGAGCAGCGCATCAATCTCCTTGCTTGTATCCTCGCTCCCCCTCCCCCAACTGAATGGCTTTATTGCGCTCAGCTTCTTGGCGGGTTTGTGGTCTTCTTTCTCTTTCTCGATTAGGAGCTGCATGGCCCTGCTCATGGCTACCCCTAACTTTACGCCATCCTCTGCCGCCCTGGCCTTGAACCGCCTGAAAATCTCCTCGTTCAAATCTCTAATGGTAATATTCATATGTGTCACCATTGTATTATATGTCATACAAGTATTTATACGTTTCGTTCTGGCTTGTCGACGTAATTCCGCGTTGGGGGACTTCCGCAAGGCAGATACCGACAGGGTAGCTTGGCTTCCTTCCGAGAGCAAAATTAACATAATCCTTTAAATATCTTTAGATGGTATCATTATTCAGACCTGCAGATAACGAAATGGTATCAAAAGGTTTCATTCAAATCATGATAAATTGGTGGCGCATATGGTAAAATTCATAATTGCCAAGCAGCTGGTTGGAAAGAAGGTAATAACGTCTGACGGATTCGACCTGGGCAGGTTCGTTGATGCCGAGATAAGCAAGGTCACCGGTAAGCTCAATGTTCTACTCATAGAGCCTGATCCTGACAGCAGCGTTGCTAACAAGATGAGGGGCGACGACGAGCACATAAAGGTGCCCTATGATGCAGTCACCTCAGTGAATGACTACATAGTCGTTGACAGGAAGAACCTGTAAGCCCGGTGGTGGCCATAATATTGTGCGGGGCTGACGAGGCCGGTAGGGGCGCAATATTGGGGCCGCTTGTTGTAAGCATGGTCGGAGTGAAGAGCTCAGGCGTAAGAAAGCTCACCGACATCGGGGTAAGGGACTCCAAGCTCCTCTCCGAGAAGAAGAGAAATCACCTATATGATGACATAGTGGCCATAGCCAGCACTGTTAAGGTCAGGTGCATAACCCCCGCCGAGATAAACGAGGCGATGGGGAACGACATATCGCTCAACGAGGTTGAGGCCAAGGCTTTTTCTGAGATATTCAACGAGATAGACGGTGAGGTTAGCCTTGTCTACCTCGACTCCCCTGATGTCATACCGGAGAGGTTCGGGGTCAGGTTCAGCATGTACAGCACAAGACCGACCAGGGTGGTGGGCGTCAAGTCCGGCAGGGAGAAGGGCATCAGGTACACAAGGATCGTATCCGAGCACAAGGCGGACGCCAGGTATCCCGTAGTCTCGGCGGCCAGCATAATAGCGAAGGTCACCCGGGACGCCGAGATAGCAAAGCTTCAGAAGAGGCTCAAGCTGAAGATCGGCTCCGGCTACCCGTCCGACGAGCTTACGATTAGGACCATAAGGGACAACCTCAAGAACGAGGCGCTGGGCGAGCACATAAGGCTCAGGTGGAGCACGATCGACAGGATAAAGCAGACCTCCCTAGTCGAGTTTTAGGCCAGGCATCGGCTCCGCTGCCACTATTTATGGGACCGCTAGAAAATGCAGCTACTGGTTGCGGATTTTACTTGCTACCCTTCTTGGAGATCTTTATCTCCCCGAAGTTCTTGTCAAGTCGCTCCAGTGCGTCCATGAGGGCCGCCTTTGGCTTCTTTCCCCTTATCACCAGGATCGGCTTGCCCGTCTCCGGGTGGTCCTTTGAGACTCCAGCGAACTCGACGTTAGAGTCCTCGAGCAACTCGTCGGCTATGAGGTCCGGTATGGTGAAGTCAGAGGTCTCGAACTCTATCGCAAGCTCCTTGTCCTCCTCCTTTATCAAATTCAGCTTCATATGATCACTTACACTAGGCAAACAGCTCTTTTATCTTTTCCGGCTGGCCATAAAGGACGCTCACCTTCCTCCTCTCCGCGTTTCCGCAGACAGAGCAGACGAGTATGTGCCTCTCCTGGTTCCAGTTCATGTCCTCCCCGCATCTTGCGCACTTAGCGAAAACCACGCCGAACGGCTCCCCGAGGATGCCGAGGGTGTATGAGTCCTTGTCGTTGAAGAGCACCTTGGCGAGGACCGTGTCCCCCACGCCGCACATCTTCTCCTTCGCCTCGTAGAACTTGTTGTCGGTCCCCCTTCTTCCCATTGGGGCCCTTGCCATTCCTGGTCCTGCGGGCCTCGGCGGGAGTATCTTCCCGTCCTTGAGGGCGAGGAACTCCTTCCTCCCCACATTTATCGCATTTATATCGACGAAGATTACGCTCTTCATGTCATCGGTGACAGTGCCTATGACCGTCATACCCTTGTCGAATATCTTGATCTCCCTTCCCGTCCCTGGCTGGACGCTGACGGCGCCCTCGGCTGACTTTACAGTGCCGAAGGTGGAGGCGTATATCACTCCCCCTTCCGAATAGGTGTTGTGGCCCGGCTGGAACTCCTCCTCTGTACCGATCTTTTCGCCAGGAACTACCAAAGATTCTTCCTGCATCCAATCACTCCATTATCTTGTTGCTGAGGTTCTTCATCTTGTTGATGCTGCCCAGCGCCCTGTAGACCGCCATGACCGAGTTGTATCTCGACCTTGTGCGGCCCCTTGAGAAGGCCCATATGTCCTTCACGCCCGCGAGCTCCAGCGCCTTCCTTATCGGGCCGCTGGCGACTATTCCAAGGCCCCTTGGAGCCGGCTTGAGTATCACTTCGACGCTCCCGCAGCGCCCGGTCGCCTTGAACGGCAGGCTGTGCTTCGTGCCGCATCCGCACTGCCATGAGCCGCAGCCCATTATTATCGGTATGACCTTGTCCTTCGCGTCGATTATCGCGTTGTCTATCGCGGCCTTTACCTCTACGTCCTTTCCGGCCCCGACGCCTATGTGGCCCTTTCCGTCTCCGACTACGGCGGTTGCCCTGAACTTCATCTTCCTGTTGTTCTTTGTCATCCTCTGTACGTTGATTATCTCGATTATCTCGTTCTTGAGGTCTGGGAGCAGCGCGTCTATAACCTCGCTCTCCTGGATCGACCTTCCCTCGTTGAATATCTGCATTATGCTCGTGACCCTGTGCTCCTTGACGTCCTTGCCGAGCTGGGTCCTAGGGGTCCAGGCCTCGGGGTTGAACCTCTGCCTCTCCTCTTCCCTCCTATCCCTTTGGTTTCTTCTCATCAACAAATCACTTCATGATGCGGCCCTTCGCCTCCTCGAACTTCTCCTTCGCCTTTGAAGGGTCGAATCCCGCCTTTGAATATCCGCCGAACCTTGCCGGCTCGCTCTTTGAGTATGCCTCTATGTGTGCTCCCGCGAGCCTCGCCTGGTCGATCTCTATGTTTGCGCCAAGCTTTACCCCTCCGTCCTGGGCGCCCTTCGCCGCTGCGAATACGACGGACCCCTTGACAGGCTTGTAGAGCCCTATGTCGAGGGTCGCCTCGCCCTTCCACTTCTTTGCGAGAAGCAGGCCGGTCAGGTATGCGGTGGGCAGGTTGCACCTTGGCTCCCATCCCATCGTCCTTAGCTCCCTCGAGTTGGCGACCGCGACTACCTTGTCGCCGTTCTCCTCGTAGGCTATTATCTGCGCTATTATGCCCCTGTTGGACTTCCTTACGACCATTCTCGCGACTCCCCCCTTGAGCTCCTTTACCCTCTTGAGGTAATCGGTCTCGGCGGTGCGCCTTCTCCTTCTAACCATTCTGTACATCATAGTATCACATGTGCCTCAGCTGCTCTAGCCTCTGGGCCTCTATCTTGACCCCGTCTGTTGTGAGGTGGCTTAGCAGCTGGCCCTTCGTCTGGAAGTTGCCCCCCTTGACCAGCCTGTAGTATTTCTTGAATGCCTCGTTGTCTATCATCTTGTCCTTCTTGAGCGCGGCGAGTACCCTCCTCTGTCCCCTCACCTTCTTTACGTAGTCTATGCTCTGCCTCGCCTTTGCGGTGCCCTTCCTCCTTCCCGGGCCCCTCCTGCGCCCCTTGTTCCTCTTCTCCCTGAGCTCCTTGGAGTAGAGGCTGAGGTTGTGCTTCTCCTTGATCGCATATACGCCGCCGCTTGATATGAGGGCGCGCACGTCCTCCCTTGTTATCGACTTCTTGGCGTCCTCTGTCCGATCGGGCTTTATCCTTACCTTGCTCTCTCCCCTGCCTAGCAGCTCCGCCGCGATCCTTCTTGTAAGCTTGATACTCATTTGTAAGCACCGTTGGTGACGTTTACCTTCCCCTTTGCGAATTCCGTTATCGCTATCTTCTTCCTTATCGAGACTCCGCCCGCTATCGTGACATCGAGCCCGCTGAAGTCGCCCGCGAGGACGCCCTTGAGCTCGTCAACGTTGTGCACGATGACTATCCTCTTGCCGCTCGCCCTCACTCCCCTTAGGTGCTCCGGGTTGCGGTAGCCTATCGTGGGCTCTGCGCCCATGAAGTCCATCTTCTCCCTCTTCTTGTTGTCGATGCCCCTCTGCTTCCTCCAGCGCGGCAGCACCCGCTTCCTGGACTTTGCGCCGAAGTTCGGCACGTTGAACGTTGGATGACCCTTTTTCCTAATTGCCATAATCACACCTCAAAATACAGACCGTCCTGGAACACGCGAGTGTCCTTGTTCCTCATCCTGCAGGCCTTCCTTATGTTGGCCGCGGTCTGGGAGACATCGTCAAGGCTTGTGCCGTAGAGCCGAACATTCTGGCCCTTCACTTCGACCTTGGTCAGCCCCGCTATCGCTGCCACGCGCGGCACCCTCTCGCCGATTATGTTGTTTATGTTTATTACCTGGCCCTTCGCCTCGACCGTTATGGGGAAGTGGGCGTGTATCGACTTCATCTTGAACTCGAAGTACTCTGTGACGCCCTTCACGTCGTTGGCGAGCTCCTTGGAGAGGGCGCTCTCGGCGTTCATCGCCTTGTGCGCCAGCTTCTTGTCCTTCACATGGTCTAGCGCCAGCTTTCCGGCCTCGACCTTGATGGTGACGAGCGCGTCGTTGAACTTCCTCGTGTTGGAGCCGAGCTTCCCGCTTATCGCTATCGTCGGGCCCTTTACCTCGGCCTTGACTCCATCCGGAAGCGCTATCTCTCTCATCTCAATCAGCTAGTAAACGTAAAGCACGAGCCTTCCGCCCGTCTGCTTCTCCCTGGCCTCCCTGTTGGTCATGAGGCCCTGTGGCGTCGACATTACAAGTATCCCAAAGTCCTTGCTCGGTATGTATCTGGACTCGTACTTGGCTATCGTGCCCTTCTGTATCGCGTACCTGGGCTTCACGACGCCCATCGCGTTTATCCTGTTGGAGAGCTTTATCCTTATCTTCATGATCTTGCCCTCCTTGAACTCCTCGAAGTCATTTATGTAGGACTCCTTCTTGAGGGTCTGGAGCACGCTCTTTAGCAGCTTGGTCGAGTCGACCACGCACTCCTCCCTGCCCATTCGTTCGTGGGTCTTTATTATGTTAATCGCTTCTGCGAGTCTGTCCATGAACATCAACCATATTTCTTGAATCCTATCCCGCGGGCCACCTCGCGGAAGCACCTCCTGCACATGTAGAGGTTGTGCGCCCTTATCAGGGCCCTGGAGTTGCCGCATATCCTGCACTTGCGGATGCCCCTGCCCTTGTATTTCTCGCTTGGTTTTACCTGCATAATATCACTCCGTCGCCGGCACAATGCTGAACTCCTTTGTCATGTACTCCGTTATCTCGTCCGGGCCGATGTCCCTGTGCTTGGGCGGCACCTCCGATTGCTGCCTCTTCCTGAGCGCGACCCTCATGCCCCGCCTCCTGAAGGAGACATTGACGTTGAGCCCCATCATGCCTATCTTGGGGTCGTACTTGAGCCCGCTGATGTCTATGTACTCCCTTATCCCAAAGCTCATGCTGTTCTTCGTTATGGCGTTGGGCTTGACCCTGTTGTCTACCGCCTCGAGCAGCCTCTTGAGCACATCCCTACCGAGCTTTCCCCGCAGAGTCACGAAGGCGCCTATCTTCTGGCCCTTCGTTATCTTGAACGCCGGGTTCCTCCTCTTCGATATCTCGTCGGCGGAGTCCCTGCCGCTTATGGTGTTGAGCAGCCTCTTTGCGTTGGCCTGCATGTTGTCATCGTGGCCGGTGCCTATGTTGAGCACTACCTTGTTGATCCGTATGGCGCGCATTGGGTTTGTCTGCTCCATTCATCATCAGCCTGTTACCATTATGTTCATTACAAGCGTCTCGAACTTCGATGACCCGCTCTCTATGACCAGCGACCTCGGCTTGTGCATCGTCCCCTCGACGAGGTTGACCACTGTGCCTTTGGCGCCGACGTGGACGCCGTTGACCACGGAGCAGAGAGCACCGGGCGCGAGCTTGAATGTCTTCTCTATCTTCCCGCCCTTGAGTATGACCGAGTCATTGACGGATATGTCCGTCTTCGCCGCTATGACGCTCCCGTCATGCAGCCTGAGCATGACCTTGTTGCTTGCGTCCTTGTACTTGCCGACCACCTTGTAGAGAGGTTCCTCCTTTGCGGACGCCTTCTCGAATGTGATCTTGCCCTGCTCGTTTATCCAGAGCCTGTGGGACTCGCCCGCTCCCTCGAGTATGTCTCCGATACCCACGGGGTACTTCGGCTCGGTTATGGTCTTCCCGTTGACCTTGAAGACCTTCGCCTTTATCGTCTTCTCTGCCTCCGCCGTTGTCTTGGCTAGGCCGAGCTTCCTTGCCGCCAGCGAGAGCGCTATGCACCTCTCGAGGCTGTGCCTCCCGGCGTTGGGCTTGGTTATGTAGGCCCTCTCCTTCCTGTGGATGCCGAAGAACTCCGGCGAATTGAGCCTTTTCATATATCTGCTATTTCCTTTTCCTGCCATGAATATCACTTTTGTACCTCGACCTGCTTTACCTCCGGCTTGGCTGCCTCAGCGATCGCCGGCGCAACCTCCTTCTTGGGTTCCTTCGGCTTGGCCGCCTGGCTGAGCTTGAGCCTCGTTGCCCTGTACTTGTCTTCTAAGTTGAGGTCTGTTATGTAGACGTTGCTCGGGCTTATGCTTACGCTGAACTCCTTGCCCTTTGCGTTCTTCTTGACGAGCGATGTCACCTTTATCCTTCCCTTCCTAAGATCGACGAATGTGACCTTGCCCGTGGTGCCCCTCTTGCTTCCGCTCATTATCTTGACCGTGTCGCCCGTAGCGAGCCTTATCGCCCTCGTCTTGATGCCGAGCTTTGACCTCAGCGACTTGTCGACGTGGGCGTTGACGAAGTGCTGCCTTTGGTGCAGCGGGGCGGTGAACCTGAAAAGCCTCTGGATCCTCGGTTTGGAACTCTGTACCATCATACCACCCTAGAGGCGATTCCCGCCAGCTTGACGTACCTTTCGACTATCTCCCTTGCCATGGCGCCCTTGACCTCTGTCCCGACGGCCAGGTTGGTATCCGTTACGAGTATGCCCGCGTTGTCCTCGAAGACGACGCGCATGCCGTTCGACCTCCTTATGGGGCTCCTCTGCCTGATTATGACTACCCTGACCTTCTTCTTGATGTAGGCCGGGTTTCCGCTCTTGACGCTGCATATCACTATGTCGCCGACGCCGGAGGCGGAGTACCTTCCCTTGGTGTTTCCGCCCTTGCCGAGCCTGTTGATTATCATGAGTGTCTTCGCACCGCTGTTGTCGGCGCATGTGAGCACCGAGCTCGGGATTAGGTTCCTTGATATTGTTGTCGACAGTCCCTTCAAGCATCACACCTTCGATATCTTAGTGACCACGAACGCCTTGGTCTTGCTGAGCCTCCTCGTGGCGGCGATCGTCACGTGGTCGCCGGTCTTTACGCCCATGCAGAGCGGCGCGTAGGCGGCTATCCGAGAAGTCTTCCTGAGGGACCTCTCGTACTTCTGCAGGAAGGTCGTGTATGAGTGCTCGATTATGACGGTCTTGGTAGCCTTGTCGCTGACCACGACCCCGGCTATCTCGTTCCCGTGGGTCTTGAGGTGCCCGTGTATGGGACATTTCGGATCTTTGCAGTCCATGCTCACTCCTTTCTAATCTTGTAGAACCTGAGCGCCTTCTCGGTTCGCTCATGACTTCTAAAGTTTATCTCTTCACCTTTGACTTTGAATCGGCGGTTGCCGACCCTGAATCGGAATTCCGATATCAATTTCACCACCTTGACGGCGGCGCCATCGCCAGTTTTTACATAAAGAAGGTTCTTTGTCTCCCTTATCACACTACCGTTTATACCTATTTGTTTTCGGTCGCGAGAATCGACGACTTCAACATCAAGGCCCACTAGCTCGTGTATGACGATGTTCTTATTATTATAGCCGTGCATGCATTTAAACCTTTCGCCAGTATAGAGGTAAAACAATTAGTTAAGGCTACCGAATTGCGCGGTTGGCATAACACCATTCGGCGGGTAGACCCTCAACCTTATCCATTGGGAATGCACCATGCTTCCTGAAGAAGCAGCGTATAATCCGAAGGTTGCAGTCGGATTCGATAGAGGATGGGCTGAGTTAGTGGCAGATACAGAATAATCATAGATTCCTGTTGCGCCGCCTCCCCTTTGGTTTGCGGTGTTGACCAAAGACCATATTCCTGGGGCCGATTCTGAACCGGTTGCAATCGTAGTGCCGGAACTGATTCCAGATGCGAATGTAAATATAGAATACTGGGTGGAGCTGCTTGGCGCTATCCCATAATTAGGCGTCGAACCCGAGGGTCCCCATTTTATTATTGTCGCTGCATATATCGGAGAGACCGAAGCGATCGCGTACCCGTAAGTATCCCCTACATAAAGCAGTGAATTGTATGATGCGCTAGATATGCTTCCGCTGACTGCCGAAACGCCGTTATCGACATTGACAGTTCCGGTGTGGCTCCAAATTCCTGATAAGGTGTTTCCTGCGAAGCCATCATAAAGGGCAAACACATTCGCCCCATTGTCGTACTTTCCGTACTGCCCGCTCGCGCAGCCGCTTACTGTATTGGAGGGGTTGTTGCACGAAAGCTGTGGCGCTTCTCCTGCATAGATTCCATCGTATTCAGTATTTGTGGGCAGGAACGTCATATTGACTATGGCATTTGAATTGGCTGAAATCCCTGCAGGCAGCTTCACCCAGAATGTCGCCTGTGTAACCTGTACGTTGCCGAATGTCACGCTGGGCATAATGCCATTTGTTGGGTAGACGCGCATGCGCAGCCAATAGGCAGCAAGGTGACCGGTCTCCTGGACCGAGAAGCCTATGGAGTTGTACTGCTCTGCGCAGTTGCTTGTGGCCTGCGACAGCGAATTATAGTCGTATTGGCCTATTATGTTCGAACTCGTCAATTCCATCGAGTATATGTGGTATCCGGAGGACGGATAGGTCGAGAAGTTTCCTGGAGATGCCAGGCAGTAGTCGGCCTCGTCCGCAACCTGGGTCGCATGGTAGGTCGGTCCGCCGGAATGTGGTATCCCAAGAACAGGTTCGTAGTAAAGGAACTCTCCCAGACTTCCTGTGAGTGCCAGAATCGACGTGCCACTTGAGGAGGCGGTCAGCACGTTGCCGTAGAACTCTATGATGTTCTGCTTTGAGGATGGCGAATATGTTATCTGGGAGTAGGTTGTTGAAATTGAATTCAGAACTATGCCGTTGTTTATGACTGGTGAGGTCGTCCCGATGCATGATGCGCCGCTAGGACACGAGGTTCCGTTGAAGTCCTGATAGAATGAGTTGAATACCTTGGCCCCGTTGTCGTACTGCGCATAAGATTGGGAAAGCTGTGGCGCTTCTCCTGCATAATTGCCATCGTATTCGGTGGTGATGGACAGGAAGATCGCGTTTACTACGGAATTTCCGTTTGCAGATATGCTGTTTGACAGCCCGATCCAGAATACCGTTTTTGATGATGTGGAAGAGCATCCGGACTCGCACCAGGAGTAAAGTTCGTTCGCACCCTGATAGAAGCGGATGTTGCCCAGGTCCGAGGCTTCATATGCATTGTAGGTCTGGGCATTGAATGTCATCATCTGCTGGAATCCGCTCTGTACCAACGTATTCTGTGAATTCGTAAGCGTAATAGGGACTTGGGGGTGCAGATTGGATGTGCAACCAGATTCACACCATGAGTAGAGCTCATTGGCGCTCTGATAGAACCTTATGTTTCCCAGGTCGTTCGCTTCGTATGGGTAGTATGTGTTGTTTGAGGGGCTGAATGTTATCATCTGCTGGAAGTTGGAACCCGTAGTAGACCCCTGATTATTGCTGGTCGATATGGGCACATCAGGATTATTGATCGTGAAATTCAGGTAAGTCTGGGCTATTGCGGCCGCACCTTTCTGTACCGTAGTGAATATGGTATAATTCCCAGCTGGAAGCTGGCTGCCAGAATACGCAATAATCTGATTTGCTGTGACATTGATCGTCTGCGGGGTTCCGTCATGCGTTATTACGCTGTTTCCTTGATATACTATGCAATGAGATGTAGGCGATGTTGCACAAGATCCGACCTTGCTCATTATCGCAAATGAAAGGTTGTACGGTTCACTTCCGTAATAGGCCCCATTTGAGATAGTTATGTTGAAGTGAATACTTTGCCCTAGGAACAGCCGGTTAAAGTTAAAGAATGCTGTAATGTTTAAGATTAGAGGATGAAGATTGGCCAAGGGGTAGGATACTGGGGCAAAATTAACAGCAGGCGTTTGTGCAGACCTGCTCATTATTGCAATGTAGTGCCCCATGAAGCTGCTACCGACCGCGACATGGTAAGAGCCTATATATACCGAATTCGTTAGATTACCGATTGCCTGACCTGAAGGACCATTAGAGATGGAGGCCGCGATTTGTGATGTTGAATTGTAGCCCCCAATTATCGAAGGTAAGTTTCTATTACCGAAGCAGTAATCATCATGTGCGTCATATCCGTTTGACCCATTTGTCCATAGGATTGGTCCATCTCCGAAGTTTACATAGCAGGTATCGGGGTCCACCCATCCTGCGGCATCATGGGCCGGAACAAAAGGTGCAAATCCGTATGGTATCGCATCCGAGCCGTAGAGATCTGATAAGATTACAGTGTTCAGATTGTTAAAAGTCTTCCTTGTTATCAGCAATCCATTTAGAGAAAGGCCGTTGCCGTAAGAGGTCACATTATTCTGCTGCCAATCCGAATAGAAAGAGTTGTAGGAATTTAGATTTGTCTGGTTGCTTATGAAGCTATCATACTGGTTAAATACCATCTGTCCGTTATCATGCGCCCCATAAGTCGTTGAGTACATCGGTGCCTCCCCTATGGGCGATGGTTCAATGCAGATGGAGTTCTGCAGGGTCACCATGCCGCCATTGTTGTAACTTTGTTTGCATAGACCGGTATAATCAATGCTACCATTGTCTGGGCCTACCCCCATGTGGATCGTTATGCTACTCTCTGAGGGTATGCTCTTACTCAAATTGAGATAATAATAGGTATTGGAATGTCCGCCACTAGTAAACCAAGATTTTATTATGGTCCCGTTGTCCCAGAAGAATACGGTTCTTGATGGATTGTTGTTATATGTTACAAGGACGGGTGCTGTGGAGTTTGTTGGGGTATTTGCATTGTTCACTATGGTTACGTTGTAGTAGCTAGTCGGTCCTATATTTCCGAGATACGAGTCCATGGAATATGGTGTCATTGTATTGGAGGCTTCTTTTACCTGGACTGTTCTGTTGACTTTTATTACATTTTCCAAATAATCAGTTACAGTTAAGTTTACGAGATAGTTTCCAGCTAACAAAGTTGTCCCTTCATTGATAAAGAAGGGATTAAATCCAGAAACTGCAGAATAAGTTGCAAAATTGCAATTGGCATTAGTTGCTGAAGATGATGTCGGCACTATGCTATTTCCAAATGTCACGCAGTTTGTGAATGGAGCATTAGATGACCAGCTGTAAGTGTAGGGCGGTACCCCACCTGATGCTATAAGTTTAAATTGTGAGGCATTTCCGATTCTTAGGGTATTAGAAATTGGGGTTATTATTGCTGTTAATGGAATTTTTATATTTTCAATAAATATCGAATTTCCCTCTATAATAAGGCTTACGTTAGCCGGTTCACCAATGGAGTACGGCAACCAATTGGTATCAGTAACAATACCGTTTATAGACGTCCAATTGCTATGGTAGAAATAAACATTAAATGGTAATGGTTTCGGGGTTGACGGGAAACCAGCACCCAGTGCATTGTAAATTACTAGGGAATGAACTTCTTCATAATCAGTGTAAGTCGGAGAGGTTAAATAGTTCCCGCCTGTTTCTATTGAGTCGGTCCAAAATACAGTGGAATTTTGATATACAGTATAATTAATTATGCCAGAATTTGCACTAATAGTAAAAATGTAAGTCGAGCCTGGAACCAGTGCCTTTGCTGGGATAGTATGATAGTGATAAGGTGATCCGGTGGTATACGAATAAATGATTACCCAATTATACTGTAGTGTACTAGAATTAAGATGGTTAGAAAAACCTATTTGATCATAGCTTCCTGTATTATCAACGGCTGAAGTGAGGATATAAAATGGGTTTAGCTGAGTATCTATTTGAGATGGTATTTGAATAGTTGTAGCTATAGACTTAATTTCAGGAGATGAAGGAGAATTAAATGTACCTCCATAGTACCAAGCAGTATCAAAAACCGATGCTTTAGTTTGATTGGCTAAAGATAAAAATATAATTAAGGATAGAAATATATACGCCATTTTTTGGTTCATTAAGTAGACCCCCGGTACTGGTTTACAATTCCGTTAAATTGATTTGTTCCTACAGTAAGTAGAGTCGTTAAGCCACCGTTGCAAGGTCCAGGACTAAGGTTTATCCAGTAAGTTCCTTCAGGAGCATTAGAGCCTACCGATATTATAGCATTAACTGGGATAATACCGTTATAGGTCAAAACTTCTGTTGAAGGTAAATAAGATATATTTATTCCAAAAGAGCTAGGCATGACGGAATTCCAAGTCCAAACATATGTTGCTACGCCGTTAGAAGTCTGGTTAGTCATTGAAGTGGCATTGTATAATTGTGCCAAGTTTATTATATTTGAATTTAGGCTTTCGTTGTCTGATTGTGCTGCGATATTAGGGCCTCCGCCAATATTAATAATGTAGCTTATTGTTCCAGTATTGCCAGGTGCTATTACAAAATCACTTAAACCTGAAAAATTATATATAGTTAATCCCGTAATATTAGTAATATTACTGTTAATTTGATAATAAGGCGGGATGCAGCCAACTGTTGGGGGTGGGATTAATATCTGACTGAATGTTTGGGTATATTTTGAATTAATGGTTGTATTATTAGATTCTTCAGTATTATGGGATGAAGCTGCCTTTGATTGGTGAGGCAATAAGTAGGGATAACTTAATGAGAGTATTACACCTACTATCAGAATTGTTAGGATTAGAATAAGGGATTTTGTCCGCAACATCAAATCATAT
>CAWBEB010000002.1:0-133964 GCA_963787745.1 uncultured Microcaldota archaeon
ACGGTGCTAAATGCAACTGTGAGGACTTTAAGGAGCGTGGCATTTACGGTATTAAGTGCAAGCACTATTGGAGCGTTGAAAATATACCCTTACTCAAACAGAACTACACAGCGACGGCTCTATCACACAGACAACGGTTACAAAGCGTAAGACCTATCCGCAGAATTGGAAAGCATATAACGAGGCAAGCGTTAGGCAAAAGGAGCTATACCTCAAGATGCTCAACGGCCTATGCAACACGATACAAGAACCAGCAAGGAAAGAAGGTGCAGGGCGTCCTTCTATGCCTTTGCGAGATATGGTATTCGCAAGCGGTCTAAAGGTCTATACTACCTTCTCTCTCCGCAGGTATGGCTCTGACATGAAGGAAGCACAGAGCAAGGGATATATGAAAAGCGTGCCAGAGTTCAGCACAGTAGCGTATTACATGAGAAACCCTGACCTGACCCCGATACTGAAAGGACTGATAACCCTGTCCGCTCTGCCATTAAAGACGGTAGAGGAAAAAGGGTCGTTCTCAATAGATGCAACAGGGTTTAGCCTTGCTCTATTCTCAAGGTGGTATGACCACAAGTATAAGATGGTCAGGGGTCGTAAGATATTCTACAAGGCTCACTTGCTCATAGGGAATACAACCCATATAGTATGCGGTGCTGATGTAACCACGAGTATGTATCAGATATGCGTCATGCTACCTGAATTGGTGCAGGGTGTAAGCCGAGAGTTCAAGATACCTGAGTTGGATGCTGACAAGGGATATTTGAGCCACAATAACTTAGAGTGCCTTGACAAGTTGGGTATCGTGCCGTATATCCCTTTCAAGTCAAACACAGTAGCAACAACCGATACGGCTTCGGTATGGGGTCGGCTCTACAATTACTTTGCTCTCAATCAGTCGGCGTTCATGGAGCATTACCACCAGCGCAGTAATGTAGAGAGCGCAGTCTTTATGATAAAGTCCAAGTTCGGGGACTACACAAGGTCTAAGACAGATACCGCTTGTGTGAATGAGATACTGCTAAAAATATTGGCTCACAATATCTGTTGCTTGATACAAGAGATGTTTGAGTTAAAGATTGAGGTGCATTTTTAAGTTGTGGATTAATTATTGACTTCGTGGATTTATTCCGAATTTATCCGCAAAGCCCAAAATTAGATAAATCCCTACCTAATGTTTATTTCTTTGAAAAATCAGATTTATGTGCAACTTCAATAATTTAAGTGCAAAAGCGAACTTTTAGTGCAAAGCCCGCTCGCCAGTTAGCTTTAAATAGCTTTTCGGCATAATATCTTTGTCAAACGGTAACTGGAGCAGGGAAACGCCCGATCCCTTTCCGAACTCGGAAGCTAAGCCTGCTCACGACATGTTTGTACTGCCCTCGGGTGGGAAGGCATGTTTCTGTTTGGCATTATGATCTAATTCTCAGATGGTTCCATGGACAAAACCGGCGCAGACATTCCAGCATGGATGGTATGCGTTGATCTTCTCAACAAGGCGAAGCGCGAGCTCGTGACCCAGGCGATAGAGACGCTGGAGGGCGAGATCGAGGCCAAGCGCATCGACATAAAGGGGAACCTGATAAGCGTGCCAGACCAGCCCAGCGACGCCGAGATGAAGCTGTTTGTGGTCGGGCAGATTCTAGAGAACGCGGAGCAGATGAGGCAGAGGTACGGGGAGTACATAAAGAATATCCAATCGAAGGGCCCCAATGCCACTTCCATGGAGGTGGAGAGCGCCGAGAGGGCAAGGCTATTCTTGATGGCGGTGGAAAAGATAGAGATCCTGATGCGCTACAGCAGGCAGCTCGACGCATGGATCAACGATGCGAGCATGAAGGTCGGCATTGGAAACCCGATATTGGTACTCAAGGAGACCGCCACAAGTGAGGAAAGGAAGGAACTGCTCAACTTCTTAAAGGCCAACAAGACGATGCGAGACGAGGAAATCTTTTCGGAAAAGGAAAAGGATTTGATCGCTGCTGCCTGCTCGGACACCTAAGGTTAATGAAAGATGTCATTAATCCAGTCTTTGACCCGGTGGAACGGATCCGGAAAATTCATTAGCGCGTCAGCAAGCTTATCGGCGTTATCCCTTTTTTCTGAGATTGGATCCCCGGACGCAGAGGTACCGCTGATTGTGCCAAAATGCGAGTCGTAGATTGCCCTAGAGATGGCGTTTAGTGTTTCAGGGTCGCCAAGCTCTATTTTCAGTCTTTCCACCTTCAATTCTGCTGTCAATTCTCCCCTAAGTTCGCTTATTTCAGCCTCGCGCGTTTTCTCTGGGAGAGCGTTGAACTTTGCCCTTTCGGAGGGATCCATCGCATCAAAGGCCGCCTTTATCGACTTTTCCACGAGAGGTTCTATTTCGGCTTCTATTTTTACCTCCAACGCCCTGATTCGGGAATAATCTTTGACCCCTGGAAGTATCCACTGGTCGAAAGGAAGCCTTGAGAGCTTGCGTTGCTTTAGTCCAAACTTCTCCCCGACACGCAGGACGAATCTAGTCATCCCCTTTCCATTGGCTATCACGTCGTTGTATTCCGCAATATCCTCATTGACTCCGGCTACCCTATTCTCGATTTTGATTTTGGCTCTGGTCCTAATGACTTTGCTGGTCGCTTCTAAGTGTTCTATAAGGCTCTTCCTGCAAAGCGCCAGCAGTTCTTCGGCGCCCTTGGCTCTATTCACTATTTCCATCAGCGCCTGATTGCGCTTCTTCCATTTGGGGGTGTCAATTACGTCCCTCCCGCGCATGTGATAAGTGCCCTTAATCCATTCGGCCTGCAGGGCCTTCCACAGTTCTATCCGCAGCTTATCGGTCTCCTGTGAGGTCTTTGAGGATTCGAGTGCATTGAATAGTGAGTCTATGCTCTTGCAGTCCTTGTGGCTAACGAGCCCCTCAAGCTTCAACACATTGTAATAATCCCTCGCATGTCTTTCCCAATTGTCCGCCTTAGGCTTGCCTGTGGGTGACGGCCCGGGGTTTAGGGTGCGCATCATATTTACCGTAAATTATGCTGGTTGCGGTTATATTTATAGTTTTGTAGTCTCGGGGCAGGGGCTTATCAGGCGCGCAGAGTATGCCAATGGTTTAGGGCTTTTACTGGGAGGCGAATTTCTTCTTTGCGATTTCATTGGCCTTGTTTATCGCTGCAGACCTTGCAGTCGCGTCGGCAGTCGATCCAGCAACGTCAGGGTGGTAGTTTTGCATCTGGTTCCTGTAGGCGGCCTTGACCTCGTCCATACTCTTGGGCATGGTCGACATTCCGAGGAAGGTGTAGAAGTTAGACTCGTTAATAGTTTTGAGCGTTGTGCTAAGGTTTTCTGCCGTGACCTGTGGGATTCCTGCCGCCGGCATTGGACCCCCAGCTGATTGGACCTTCGGCCCCACCGCTGGCCTTCCCGAGCGTTCGTAGTTGGAGGCCATTCTTACTTTGCCGACCGCTCCGCCGGTCGGACCTAAAGCTGCGCCCGGTGGCACTGGTGTCCCGGACGAGGGAGGAGTTTGCTGCGTGACACGGCGCTTCTTTTCGGCCAGAGTCTTCTTGGCGCTCCTGACGTTTCCGGCCCTGTCGAAGGTTGTCGAAGGCAGGCTTCCGGACCTGTAGCCTGATCTGAGACCCTTGCCCCTTGCGCCGCTGCCCAGGCCGATGGACGCCGCCATGTCGTAGAGGGCGGCGAAGCCGAACAGCTCGAATATCCCGCCGCTCTGGCCGAGCGCGGACCTTGAGGCCAGCAGCAGTATCAGTATTATTATGATGGGCACCCAGGCGTAGAGGTTGCCGATGTTGAGCTGGTAGCTGCCTATCTGGAAGGTGGATGACGAGACGTTGGGCGCGTAGTAGTAGTTGTACTCGGGTGTTATGACGTCGTTGCCCACCGTGAGGGCGGTGATGACGCTGTTGGTGGAGTGCACCAGGTTGGGCTGCACCACATAGACCGGCTCCGGGGGCGGGTTTCCGTAGTACTGCGCTATTATCCTCCCGGACCCGACGCCGCAGGCAGTTATCATGTCGTTGAAGCTTCCCGCGCTGTTTGTCGTGACGGTGCCTATAAGCCCCAGCTGGGATGTCAAAAAGCCGGTGCCGTTGCTGTACTGGGGCACGCAGTACTGGGTGAAGCCGTTGGGACCCTGTGCCGTTGCAGGGAGTATTCCGCCATACTGGGATAGGTATGTCTGTATGTCAGATGGGAGGAGGCTGGAGTAGGCGTTTCCGTATATGTTGCAGTTGTACTGCGATAGGGTGAGCAGGCTGTTCGGCTCCGTGTAGCAGCTTCCGGACGGGCCATAGTTAGGATGGTATGTGACAGTGTTTGCCATGTTGCCGAGCGCCTGGGCGGCCGTGGTCTCAAGGTTGGCTTGGCTTACCCCGGTTAGGCCTTCTAGTATGCCTGCGAGGCCCGATGTTGAGAGCGGGTTGGCGGTAGTGCAAGCGCTGCTCTGCGGAGCGAAGGCGCAGTTCTCGGCCCATTTGTAGTAGGATGCGCCCAGTGCCGCCGATGCGGTGCCTCCGCCCACAGACTGGGCCAGCAGGGCCAGCGCGGAGGTGTTGTAGTAGTTGAGGTTGGTGTTGTAGTAGAGGTAGATGGTCGATCCCACAGGCGCCGGGGCGATTATCCCGTTCGGTGCGATGTAGAGAAGCGTTCCGGTGATGTTTATCGTCGACTGGTTCACGTTGAGGGTGTTGACCGCGGTCGTGGTGTTTAGGAACACGAGCGTCGTGTTCGCAAAGTCGACGTCGAGCGGCATGTACACGGTGTTGTTGTACCTGTCCACATAGGTGTAGACCAGGCGGTTGTACCCGTATATTTGTGGGACGTTCGAGAGGTCAAGGCCGAGTCCGTAGATGTAGGCGAACCTATGGAAGAGCGAGAAGAGCGAGAAGTAGTTGGTCTGGTTGTTCTCTGAGTAGTTGAAGACGTTGTTGCCGTTGAGGTAGTGGTCGTTGTAGTAGTAGCCGGCGAGTCCCGTGAGCGAGCCTACCTGCGGAGGCAGGTTGAGCCAGTTCTGGCTACCGCCGAACAGGTTGGTCAGCTGGCCTACGTTGATCCCGCCGACATTGATGCCCGGGCATCCCTTCCCGCCGCAGTCGGCGCCCAGTATGGTATTGTTGGGGCTCGTTCCGGTAGGCGAGGCGTTCTCCGCGAGGTATGCTGGCGCGCAGAGAACCCCGGCGCATCCGCCGAAGCTGAGCACCCCTGCCCAGGACGATAGCGATGATCCCACTCCGGTCTTGAAGGAGCTGAAGCCCTGGGCCAGAGGGTTGTCTATGGTCTGTATGTAGACATCCTCAGTGTAGTTGTAGTTCCTGCTGGCGTTTATGACCATGGGCTCGTAGCCGGTCAAGCCGCCTAGCGCGTCCAGCGCGTCGACCAGGCAGACGGAGCATGTTGTCGAGCCGCTGCCGCCGAGCACGCCCAGGTTGCCTCCGAGTTCCGAGACTATGACGCTTCCGACACCGCCCAGCTCGGCGGCGTATGATGGGCTTATGGTCTGGTTTATGTATATCTCGCCTAGGAGCCTGTTGGTGAAGAGGTTGTAGCGGGTATTGGGTGATATTATCAGGTTCTGGTCGGAGAGGTTGGGCTGGTAGTTCGACTGGGTGATGCTGGAGTTGGCGTACATGTTGCCGCCCTCTATGGTCTGGTTGACGAAGTTGCTCCCCAGGTTGGTGACCCAGTTCTTGTAGACAGTGGTTGCGCCGTTCTGCGCGTCTGGGGTGAAGTCGCAGACCCCTTCGAGCAGGGTCGCATCCAGCAGGTTGAGCTCGAAGAGGCACTGGCCGTTCCCTCCGCTGTCCTGGCAGTCCCCTCCGCTGCTGCTGCTACTGCTGCTGGCGCTGAAGTCCCAGCTCTGGTGAAGCGTATATGAAATGGTGTATGGCGTTATGACGTAGCCGTTGATGGTGCTGTTGACGTAGGTCCTCAGCTGCGATGTCGCAGTGAGCGCACATCCCGAGATGCCCGAAGTTGCAAGGTAGTTGTAGTTTGCTCCAGATGAGCCTAGCGATCCGGAGTTGGTGCTGTTTATGCAGGGCGGGGAGGATGTCAGCGTGGCCGGCGGGAAGACCCCGGTGTTGAATATCTGGGCGCTGTTGTAAGCCCCCGCTCCCGGCGTTGCCGCCTCGTTGGGCAGGAGCGCGGAGATCGCGCTGGGTATTGAGAAGTACTGCAGAGGCCCGCCCTGGCCGGTGAGGTACTCGAACGAGTCCGGCATGCCGAGGAGAGGCGGGTAGAGGTTGGCTATGTAGTTGGCCGTGATGCAGTCCGGAGTGTTGGCACCTATGTTGGTGTAGCACTGGTAGGGCACGCCCTGGCCTATCTCGGTCACGGTGTAGTTCTCGACATTGGGCTTTAGCACCAGCAGCTCGGTGTAGGGCGTCTTTGCCACCTTGTCGTGCGTTATCAGGTAAATGCTCCCGTCGAACCCGGATGAGATGCCGAGGTCCTCGCTGCTCTGGCCTGCCCACCCCTTGTTGTCTAGGAAGTCGCTTGAGGCGACAACGCTTCCGGTGGCGGTTATCTGCGGACCTATGGAGTTGTAGCCGGTGACGTCGCTGTAGGCGTTGCAGCCGTTTGCAGAGGTGTATTCGCATATGGAGACGGTCTGTGCTGTCCCTGAAGAGGAGAGGGATATGTTGGCCGTCAGCGGCTGCCCGTAGGGCGGCCAGCGCAGGTAGGCCCTGCCGATCTGGAATGGGTTGATCTGCTGCGGCAGCGTGCTGACCGGTATAAGCGTGTTGTTGGTGCTGTACTCAAGGGGTATCTCGGTTGTGCCGTTGTCCTGGAATGCCCTGAGCATCCAGATTGCGCCCAGCGGGTTGGTCACGATGGTCGTCCCTCCGCCTCCTAGTCCTGAGTATCCGCCTCCGCCAGTGTTTGCGATTCCGGAGGTGCCAAAGGCCCAGTCGTCAACCACGAATAGGGTGCCCTGGACGTCCGTTATCGCCAGCGGGTGGTGGAATGCGGGTATGTCGTTCATCGATGCGACCGGAGGGTTGGCACCGCCGTAGGCAGTCTTTATGGCGTTGTTGTAGAACGGGCCGCCGTTCGACAGGTATGAGATTATGTTCATGCTGTAGCTCGAGTTTGAGTATGAGAGGGGTATGTTGCCGACGTACTGGAAACCGCCGTTGGCGGAGGTGCTGTAGATGTTTATCGAGGGCCAGCTGGCGTTTGCAAGATAGACGAACTGGCCGCCCGGGGAGACCGCAAACTCCTGCGAAGGCACGAAGCCGGCCGGCTGATCGAGGTTTGTCACCACGTTGACGGTCCCGGCAGAGCTTATCTCGGCAAGCGCGAAGTACTGGTTGCCGGCCGCATCCTTGCCATATATCGGAGCGCCCACCATGAAGACATCACCCTGGTAGTCGGCGCCGGCCGCGAGCGGTATGAACGGGCTCTGCCCGTTCTGTTGCGGACCCACCCCAGATCCTAAGATCCCATCCTGACCGCCGCCTACGCAGACGCCGAAGAGGCACCAGTTGGGGGTCTGGGTGCTGGTGAACTGGGAGATGCCGGTTATGTAAAGCGACGGGGTGTCGGCGAGCATCGCGGCCTTGAAGTAATTGGATGTCGCGTTAAGCCATGCCGGGTAGGAGCCCTGCGGCGCGAACTGGTTGGGCTGGTACTCGGAGTAGTTGAAGTCGCCCGTCGGTATGTACTTCATCTTGAAGAGCACCGCGTTCGTCGTGCTGGTGAAGCAGAGGAAGCCGCAGGAGCTGGAATAGTTTATAACGAAGATGTATCCGTTGGGGCTCTCGGACACGAACGCGGGGTTGGTTATGTTGCCAAAGCCCAGGGTCCCGTGGGTGCTTGAGGCCGAGAGCGTGGCGCTGTCGAGCTGGTTGTTGAGGGTGACCGGGTTGGTGTTCGGCTCGGCGACGTAGGTGCCGCCGGACCCGACCGCGGAGATGTACCCGCTGCCAGCATTGAAGTTGTCGGTTATCACGTTGTAGGAGCAAATCGAGCCGGTGCACAGCGACGGCAGCGAGATTGGCGGCGGGAGCCCTGCCCCCTGCACATAGAGGACCACCGGCCCGGTACAGTCGCTTCCTATCACCGCTACTCCTGAATTGATGGATGCGCCATTGAGGTCGCATCCAGTCACCGTGTAGGTTCCGGCCGTAGAGCAGATAGTCCCTCCAGCAAGCGTAGAGCAGGTGTAGGTCGCGTGGCCCGTTCCGGTCGAGAGCGTAGTGACCGGGTTGCACCCTACCCCGGTGCAGTACTTGACCGCGCAGGTGTCGAGGCTGTTGCAGGTGGTGGTAAGCACATCCACATCGCCCATCCCCACCACGTTGGCAGATAGCTGTATGTTTCCCGCATTGGTGCCGACGCTGCCATTGCTGACTTGGACCGTCGCAGTGTCGCTGTCCACAACCTGCGGGATCGGGCTGTTGTCGGTGACCTGTAGTTTGAATGTCCAGTTCCCAATCTGCGTTGTTCCGGTTGTGGTGAAGCCGTAGGGCAGGTATATTGGTGAAGCGGACGAAGAAGACTGGAAGGAGCCAGATCCGGGGAGCTCGACCAGCCACTGATATGTGTAGGGCGGGTTGCCTCCGGTCGCGGCCTCTGTCTCTCCGGAGTATGTCTGGTTGGCCACAATTGCGGAGTATGCGCCCTGTACGATGCTCTTGGGGCTGGCGAATATCGGGGATACGGTGAGCTGTGTGGAGCTGGTGCCCTGCAGGCTGAGCCCCCTGGCCGACGATTTTGTTGGTGCGGAAGCGAATGTGCGCTGATTTGGCTGCGGGGAGGCGCTTGGGCCCGCGGCGGCGAGAGTCTGCACGGTCACGCTCGTGGCCGGGCTGTTTGCGATGAGCGGAGGCACGCTGGTGTCGGTGGCCTGGAGTATGAAGCTGTATATGCCGGGAGTGGTTGGCATGGTGTTCGAATCGGATGTCATGAATGTGTAGACATCGGAGATGGCGCCGGGGATGGCATTGTAGGTCGATGATCCAGCGGCCTCCTCGTACCACTGGTAGCTGTAGCTTCCAGAGCCTCCGGTCGCCGCGTCCGTCTGGCTTGTTCCGTAGGTCTGGGTTGGTGACAACGTCGTCTGGTCGCCCTGCGTTATTGCGGCCGGGCTGGCCGCGATGGGCGCAACGGTCAGGGTGGCGATGGACTGAACCACGATTGTTATCGGGGGATTGTAGGTCACTGCGCGGGGGGTGTTGCTGTCAGAGACCTGCAGCTGGAACTGCCAGTTGCCGACCGGCGTTAGCGTGTTGGTGGAGAACGGGTAGCTGGTGCCGGTTGCCCCGGGTATCTGGCTGAAGGCGGAGCAGGTCGGGCACTGGTCGAACCACTGGTAGCCGTAGGGCGCGATCCCGTTGGACGGGCTGCTCCCGGTAACGGTTGTCGACTGCCCCTGCGTTATCGCAACGAGCTGCGCCTGCTGCACGTTCACGGAGACGCTTGATGTGTTTCCGGTGGCCTGGGGGGTGTTGCTGTCGAACACCTGGACCCTGATGTTGTAGGTTCCAGTTACATATCCGGTGAATTCGTAGATGGCACTGTCAATCGTTCCGGTAGAGGAATAGGTGGTGGCGCCCGGCGGTTCCACATACCATTCATAGGTGTATGGCGGGAGGCCGCCCTGCGGCCCAGAGAGCGTCAGCTGGGATGTTATGCCCTCCGATACCGTGGGCTGACTTACCGTGATGATCCCAGGTACCAGAGGTCCGCCACCGCTTGAGGGTATGACGGCGTTGTATTGCGCCCATATAGTAAGGGAGCTGGCGACCTGCGGGTTTATCACTATCGGGAATGTGTCATAGAACGTGTTTGACGATGCCGGGCCGATCGGGAGAGGCAGGGCGGCAAGCGCGCTCGAGCCGGGCTTGAGGGAGTAGTTGGCGAGCAGGCCGGCGCCGGAGTAAAGGTTGTATGGCTCGACCGGGGTTGAAAGGATCCCGAAGGTGTTCACGGTGCTGGCGTAGTTGTTCGGGCTGTAGAGCGAATATGATAGGCCGAGGAAGGTGGACGGGCTGAACTGGCTGTAGGTGGAAGGTATCGTCGCGTTGTAGAGGAAATATGGGAATATGGAGACGTTCTGCACCGCTATGGAGTTGACGACGTTTGCGGTGAGGAGCGCCTGGGCGGCTCCCCTGTTTATCGGGACCGCGTAGCTTATGTTGAGATATGGCGGTATCTTGTTTATGGGCGTCGGGGATGCCACGATGTAGGTCAAGCAGGACGGGCCGTAATAGGCGCCTTGGTTATTGCCACTGCTACCAGGGCAGAATGGAACGAGGCTGAAGCTCCCGCCATGGGGGGTTCCGTAGCCTGCCTCAACGCAGTAGAGCTGCCCGTTGGGGTCGCCGGCGAGGGTGAGGATGCCACTAGGGGACGGGGGGTAGAGGACGTCACTGTACAAAGCCTGACTGCATGCGTCCCCGCTCCCACCGTGTGGGCTGACGAGCGTCACTGGAGTCAAGTAAGCGCCCTGACAGTAGGTAGCGCCAACTCCGGCTCCGCAGCCGTTCGTTCCGTAGCCAGACTGGCTCCAGATGTAGCTAGCTATCCCTGCGGTGTTGACGCTTCCGTCTGAGGCCAGGGCGGCGGACTGGGGTATGTATTGGACGACCTGGCAAGCTGCCCCGGTTGCCTCGCCGTGGCCGTTGCTGTTTATGGTGCAGACGATCTCCACGGCGTAGTTTGAGTAGCCGAAGAGCTGGTTTATGTCGAGGTTGTTTGGTATGCGCACGTAGACGGGAAGGTTGTTGTAGGTCTGGCCGTTGTAGAGCGCGCTCGCGTTGTAACCTATCTTGAACCAGTTCGCGGTGTCCGCGGTGGTGGGGACGCCGAGTGATGAGAAAGTGGTCTTCTGGACCGAGCAGCTCGGGCCGGCGCTGAACATCTGCTGGTAGCAGCTGTTGGCATTGGGGTCCAGGCTGCTGGTGGGGCTGTACTTGTAGTTGCCCACGTCAATGTAGTTGTTCGCGGTTCCGTTGAGGGATTTGTTGAATACTGGGATGATGACGTTCGCGTTCGCGACGCTGGTGATCTTCGACTGAACCTCGAGGTTGTAGGTGAAGGAGCACCCGACGAACACTGGGAAAGGTATGGGTATGCCGAGGAGGTCGGTCGTTATGCCGATGTCTATACCCCCGTAGACGGCGTTGAGGCCGTCCTGCAGCAGCTCGTCGTTCTTGCTGTTGTAGTTGAGGTCTAGCCACTGGAGCTGCACCTGCCTGAGATCCGCGTATTCCGCGGTCCAGGTCCATATGCCCTGCTGGGGCGAGGAGTTTATCGGCTGGAAGATGTAGCTGTTGGTGTCGTAGGATGAGGATATGTTGTACGGGGATCCCTTCACCGTCGCCTGGCCGGAGTAGCCGATGTTCTTCAAAGTGCCCCTTGCTATGTTCTCTATATTATAGGACTGGCTTGCCGAGCTGGGCGCGCTTCCAAGAGTGTACCCTGCAAGGTTGACGAACCAGCCCACGCTGGTGACCTGTATCTTGGTGGTCAGGCTGACCGTCGTGAAGAGCGGGAGGGCGCTTGCGAGGCACCTGTTGCCCGCTATGAAGGTCTGGGGATCGCTTATGTACTCGATGGTGTTTGTTGGTTGGGGCGGAAGCGGACAGGTTATGAGATAGGGGCTGTACTTGTTATTGTTGTTTAACACGTCCTTTATGACCGGGACGGGATTTGGGACGGGTATCGCGATGGGGCTCTTGGTTATCTGGCCGTTGCCGGCATTATAGGTATAATATGTGGCTGAGACCGATGCGTTTAGGAAGTAGCATTCCCCAACGCTCGGTACGTATTCGGACTCGTCAGGTATCACTGCGCATCCGCCGTACCCGTATCCGGCGTTGAGGCCGTTGTAGGCTACGAAGCAGTTTGCTATGCCGCCGAGGTCCCCGCAGGAGATCCCCTGGCTTCCCAGGTAGTCTCCAGAGGAGCTGGTGGAGGTGAGTCCTGTTCCGGAAGAGCCTGTGCCCCCGGTTGCCTGGCCGGAGGCGGTCCCGGTGCAAAGAACAAAGACGACGATAAGAGCTGCGATGGACGCCACTGCCGCAGGACTAAAGAAGGCGCGCACTCCCATCCAATCGCTACCTTAATTGATATGGGAATATTTATAAGCTATCGTCTATTTTCCAGCGTTCTTTCTGAAGGCGAGAAGCTCCGATGCCGAGCTCTCCATCTGGATCCTTGCGACGTCCTGCTTCCTCCTAAAGCCCTGCAGGATTGCCTCCGCGAACCTTATGCTCCTCGTTGCATCGAACATGCTTGTCATAATAGAGTGGTAGAAGCTAGCTGACCTTACATCCCCTTCCGACAGTGACCCTATGATTTCCCTCTTCAGCTCCCCGAAGACATCCATCATCCCCATGAGGTACGCCTCCCCGTCGGTTCCTACCTCTGCTACCGATGGAAGTCGCCTTGAGACCTTTATGGTGTAGAATATCTTCGCCTCGGAATACTCCTGCTGGGCCTGCTTGGTGTTGTATTCGAACTCCTTAAGCTTGGAAAGGATCTTGGAAAGCTTGGCCGCCTCTGAGAGCCCCTTCCTGGCTCCCCGAAGGTCGCTGTTGTGCAGCTTTGTTATTGTCAGGCCGGCTAGCCTAATTAGCTCCCTGGATCTGTCCATCGCCTGGTCGAAGCGGCGCTGCTTCTCTGTGAGTGACTTTGATAGATACCCGATTTCGCTCTCGAGCTTTGGCATGCGAACACTACTTGTCCCTGCTCCTAGACGAGTGGAAGATGTACTGCTGGGCGTAGCCGCGGTGCTTCCCCCACTGGTCGGAGGCGAACTCGTGGATTTCTTGGATCCTCTTCTTCTTCCCGCCGAAGTAGGCCTTCTCCATCGTCCGCTTCACCCAGACGTCTATCGGGAAGGCCTCCAGCCTTCCGTAGCCCATGAGTGCTATGCAGTCAGCGACCTTGTCGCCGACCCCATTGATCTCCATAAGGCTGCCCTTGAGGAGGGTGTAGTCCTTCCTTCCGAGTCTGCTAAGGTCCATGTTGTTGGTGCAGTACTCGGCCGCGTGTTTTATGTACTTCGCCCTGAATCCTAGCCCCAGCCCGCGCAGCTGTTTCTCGGACGCGCCCATCAGCTCCTCGCTGGTAGGGAACCTCGTCGATCCGTCTATCGTCCTCGTACCGAATGTGTCTACGACAGACCTGACGTTCTGGCGTATCCTCTTGATGTTGCTATACTGCGAGAGTATGAAGCAGACTGTGGTCTCCCAGGGGTCATTTTTGGTAAGCCTCATTCCCTTGTAGCGCGATATTGCGGAGTGCATGAACTTGTCGGTGTTTATCTTGTTGTAGATCGAGTTGAGGCTTTCGTCGATCCTGAACCGTGCGGCGGCCCTCTCCATGGAGTCGGGGGCGCCCCTTGCAAGAGTCAGGATCGCGTTTTCCGGGCCTCCGGAAACCTTGAAGGTGACCTTCTTGCCATTGTCGACATAGGAAAACCTGCCCTTCTTCCAATCGCAGTCGGCAAGGAATGTGAGCGGCTGGCCGCTCTCGATCGTGTGCCTGACGTCGAGATTCTTGGCCCTGATCTGGTTTTCAACGATCGAGAAGTCGCTCATGCCATCACACCATCAGCCGACCATGCGGTAATGTGTGGATGACAAGAATTATAGCTTTTGGTGTCATGGTCGTCTACCCATCCTAACCGATACCCATCTATATGAAGCACAATCGTAATATAGCTATCTTCCGGAGGCGAGCAGGTAGTAGGTGCCGATAAGTATCAGTGAAAGGGCGATCATGAGAGAAAGCATGAGCGTTAGCCTTAGTATCCTTCTATAGCTATCGAGCTGATTTGCAGCAGACAACCCATTACCCTTAGCTTATATTGTCCTGTTCACCAGGAATTCCGCGATGCCCTTGAGCTTCTTTTTCGCGTCCGAGGCCGGAAGGAGCCCATCCACCTGTGCCCAGGCCTTCTTCAGCAGCTCGAACTCCAATTCCTTTATGTACCCCTCGGCGCCGTACTTCTTTATTATCGCGACCGCCTCCTTGATCAGCGCCTGGTCCCTGGTGTGCATCTTGAGTATCTCGGAGAGCCTTGCCCTGTCGGCCTTGTCCGCCTTCTCGAAGGTCTTTATGGCGAGCAGTGTTATCTTCCCCTCTGTTATGTCGTCGCCGACCCCGCCCTTGAGATTGGAGAGCTCGCTCTCACTCAGGTTAAGCACATCGTCCTGCAGCTGGAATGCGACGCCGATCGTGGCCCCGAAGTTACCCAAGGCTGCTATCGTCTTGTCGTCGGCTCCGGCGACCGCGGCGCCCATCTTCGCTGCCATGCTGGCAAGCACCCCAGTCTTGGAGTACGCCATCTGTAGGTACTGCGCCTCTGTCACCTTCTCCGGACCTATCATGGACCTGTGCCAGGCGATGTCGGTGGCCTGCCCTATCGAGAGCTTGAGCATCTCCCTCTGGTATATCTCGAGCATCCTGATCTTGACCTCCTTGTCGACCTTCTTGCTATCTAGGAGGGCTATCATGGGTAGGTAGAACATGAAATCCCCCAGGTTGAGTGCCACGTCCGTCCCGTATTTCACATGGACAGCAGGGGCACCCCTCCTTGTCTCCGAGGAGTCCTCTATGTCGTCGTGTATCAGCGTGCCGTTGTGTATGACCTCTGGGATTATCGCGAACTCCACCACCTCGTTCGAGTCCTTGCCGAGCGCGTCTATTATGGTGAGCATCAATGTCGACCTCCACCTCTTCCCGCCTAGGTCCAGCAGGTATCTTGCAGGTTCTAACACCGCATGGTCTATCGCCCTGGTGTCGTACTCATAGCCGCTTCTTCCCAGCAGCGCCTCCAGGTATCTTGTCGACGCCTTGTCGGTGAGGTACTTCTTTATCTCCCTGTCGACCTGCTCAGCCCTGAGCTTCAGGTACGCGGTTATCTCGTCCTTGGGCATATGATCACTTGCTCCTCTTCCCGGTGTGCGAGATTGAGGCCCTGGCTATCGCCTTTATCTTGGACTCCTTTATCTTTGATGTATCCTCTTCGAATATCACCATCGCCTCGTCCATCAGCCGTTCGACCTCATCCTCCGCGAATGCTATGGAGCCCAGCTCGTCGAACTTCCTCAGCACGAACTCTATGTCCGCCTTCGTCTTCGCCTTCCGCTGCTTCGTGTAGATCTCTTTGAGCTTTTCAAGGGTCGCGGTGTCCGCATTGTGGACCGCATGCCAGAGTATCATCGTCTTCACGCCCTCCTTCACGTCGTTGCCTATCGACTTGCCGAGCGTGTCCTGGGTCGATGTGCAGTCTAGTATGTCATCCTTTATCTGGAATGCGAGGCCCGCGAGTGTGCCATAGGACTTTATCCCGGCGAGCTCTGAATCTCCGGCGCCCGCTATTATGGCGCCGCACTGCATCGGCCCGTAGACCGAGTAGTAGGCGCTCTTTGCGTGTATCGACTTGAAGTAGTCATCTGGGGTGAACTTTGTTATGTCCCTGAATTCTCTCGTCAGCTTCAGGTCC
This sequence comes from uncultured Microcaldota archaeon, assembly GCA_963787745.1. Classification (GTDB taxonomy): domain Archaea; phylum Micrarchaeota; class Micrarchaeia; order Micrarchaeales; family Micrarchaeaceae; genus JAJYUY01. Next base: position 15,461 of record CAWBEB010000002.1, read on the forward strand.
AGGTACTGGCCCACGTGGGTCACGAGCATTATGTCCTGGAATTTGTCGAAATACTTCTTGCCCCTTGCGCCGCCGAGCGAATCCCTCGCGTCGGTTGCGACCTTCCATAGTATGGTCTGCAGCGCGTCGCCGGCGTCTATGGCGTATTCGGGGCCGTACATCTTGTGCGCTGTCGGGAGGCCCCTGCGCATGTTGTTGTCGTCCATCCAGTCGTCGTGCATCAGGAAGTAGTCCTCGGAGAGCTGCTGGGCTGCCGCAGGGAGCAGGGAGTCATCGTCCTTGCCACCGTAGAGCAGGTTCCATAGTATTGTGTAGGTGGGGCGGCGGTACTGGCCCTTCCTCTCGACGTAGCACCGCATCATCTCCGCGAAGTCCGCAGGCACGTCTAGGGCGAGGTATTCTAGTATCTTGGAGTAGACTCTGTCCTTGTGCTCGGCAACGAAAGCCTTGAAGTCGCCGACATCCGCACCCCCTTTTGTCATAGAGGATGATACGAAGCAGAAGGTATTTATCAATTGCTGGGGCCAACGGCAGCCAGCCTGCACCCACAGGGATAAATATATGACTGGGGCTATGTATGTGTTGTTGTGTCCGTACAGAAAATGCTCAGCTTGAGCGGAACGATGTTGAAAAGCAACGTCTCCAGCCTGCGGCTTCCGTACAAGATAAACTTCTCTATAACTTACCTTTGCCAGTCCAGATGTTTAAGCTGTAATATATGGCAGATAAAGCCCAAGGGGGAGCTGACACTCGACGAGATAAAGCAGTTCGCGGCCAAGAACAATTATTTCAAGTGGGTCGAGCTCACCGGGGGCGAGCCGTTCCTGAGGGGCGACGTGGTCGACATCGCAAGGGCCTTCAGGGACGCCAACAAGGACCTGTACATACTTACTTTCCCGACTAACTCGCTCTGCAACCACGAGATGGTGCAGAAGAAGGTTGTCGAGATACTCGAACTCGGGATCCCGAGGGTAGCGGTCACCATCAGCCTTGACGGGAACAAGGAGCTGCACGACAAGATAAGGGGGGTGCCGGGCAACTACGAGAAGGCTGTCACTAACTACAAGATGCTTCAGGAGCTTTCCAAGACCTACAGGAACCTCTATTTCGTCTTCGGGTTCACGATGTCGAAGTTCAACGTCGGCCAGTTCCAGAAGGTCTTCGAGGACGTCAAGAGGGATATCCCAGAGCTGAAGGTCAACGACTTCCACGTCAACATCGCCCAGACATCAGAAAACTACTACAAGAACGAAGGCGATGACATCCGCCCGAACAAGGAGGGCGCCCTTTCCGACCTGGAATGGGTGATAAAGAACAGGGAGTTCAGGCTCGACCCGATAGCGCTCGTTGAGGACGCATACCTCAGGGGACTTGTGACATTCCTCAAGACGGGAATCAGCCCGATGAGGAGCAGGGGGCTTGACGCATCGCTCTTTATGGACAGCTTCGGGAACGTCTACCCGTCTATAATGTGGGACAGGAAAATAGGGAACATTAAGGAGTCGGGCTTCTACCTCAAGCCAATCTGGCGCGGCGAACTGGCCGGCAAGGCCAGGGATGACATGAAAAAGGGGCTTGAACCAAACTTCTGGACCTCCTGCGAGGCCTACCAGACCATAACAGGCCACATGCTGAGCCTCATCTCGTAGGGATTCCATGTCCAACAAGAACGTTTACATCGCCTTCGCGGTGGCTGTCGCACTTGTACTGCAGCTTTCTTCCGCGTCAACGGTAACGTTGACAGGCGGATGTCCTTCATATATCATAAACTCCAGCAATAGCTACATAGCGTTCAACGTCACCAACACAGGAAACGGGGCCGCCTCTGACCTTACGATGAGCATCAGTTTCCAGGGGCTGAGCGCCGCAAACTCGACGCAGGTGATAGCGCTCGTCTCCCCGAATTCCAGCTACACTAGAAAGTTCCCGCTGTCCAATGTAATAGGCCTTGGAAGCTATGCGGTCAACGTCAACGCGACATATGTGCAATCTGGCAGCACCTATGGTACCGTCTTCCCCTGCATAGTTCACATCGGCAGCCTGGCAGGCGGCCCTTTGGTGGCTGTCGCCTCGGTCAAGGGAAACAGGCTGTATCTCAACGTCACCAATAATGCGCAGCAGGAGATACAGGCGAACGTGGTCGCAGTTGTACCGCCTGGCTTCAAGGTTGCGAACTCTACCGAGGTTGTAAATGTACCGTCAAATGGAAAGGCGGATGTCTACTTCGATGTCGCTTCCCCATCTTACACAGATGCTTCCTTCCCGCTGACCGGCGAGCTGTCCTATGAGTATCAGGGCTACCACTATGCCCAGATCGCAAGCGCTGCCATAGTCTTCGGGTCTTCTGGTACAGGAGGAGGCAGTGGAATCCTTGGAATCGGGATAGTTGGACTCGCATTGATTGCAATAGTTGTCGTGATACTCGCACTTATCGTACTCTCTGTTATCTTCAGGAGAAAAGGCAAGCCCGGAAGTCCGCTACAGCCAGATGCTCAAACCCAGGAGGTGCCACACCAATGAGCAGGCCGCACATCAGCCTAGTGATACCGACATTGAACGAAGAGGAGAATATAGGCAGCCTCCTAAGGCAGGTCTCCTCGATACTTAAGGGCTACCGCTACGAGCTGATAGTGGTGGACGGGCATTCCAAGGACAGGACAGTTAACATCGCCAAGTCTGCAGGGGCCAGGATCATATACGATCGCTGGGGGAAGGGATCGGCCTTATCGAGAGGGATAAACGCGGCAAGGGGAGACGTGATCATATCCATGGACGCTGACCTCTCCAACAGGCCGACAGAACTCAAGCTGCTGATAGCGGGGATAGAGACGGGCTACGACATCTGCATGGGATCCCGCTTCCTAACCGGAGGAGGGTCTGATGACATGCCGCTTATCAGGAAGTTCGGGAACTGGTGCTTCGTCAAGATAGTAAACCTCATTTACGGATCAAGATATACGGATTTATGTTATGGATACAGGAGCTTCGCGCGCGACGTGCCCAGGAGGCTCCACCTTGACGAGAAGGGTTTCGGGATAGAGGCCGAGATAAGCATCAAGGCGGTCAAGAAGGGGATGAAGGTCCTTGAGGTGCCCAGCTACGAGAAGAGGAGAGAGGGCGGAGACGCCAAGCTCATGACATTCAGGGACGGCTGGGCGATACTCCGGACGATACTTAGGAATGCCTGAGAGTGGTTGAATGCTAAACAAAGATGTTCTCTCAAGGCTGCTAAGCGAAAGGCTCGGTAGGAAAGTAGTGGTAAAAGATGTTGTTCTGGTAGGGTCGGGGTACCATTCTGACGGCTACAAGGTCTCTACAGATTCAGGCAAAGACTATTTTGTAAAAAGGATAAAGGCGGAAGACCTCGGCTTCGAGTTTCCGGAAAGGAAGCTGATGTCGCTTTTGGTAAGTCATTCCATGACGAATAGGGCCAAAGGCACGGGCTCCCCGGCCTCCCTTGGGGTAGTCGTGGAGGGCAAGGACATAGAATTCCTACCGGAGCTGGACGAGAAGAGCGAGATATACCATGTCCAGGAGTATGGGGGGAAGGGGACCAGCTACGTCGACATGCTTGACAGGAAGATGGACAAGGCTGAAATTGACAGCGAAGATAAGAGGGAGATAGAGAAGATCCTGGATTTTATAGTCCCCTTGCATAAGACACGGCACCCTAGCGCAAGCAAAAAGAAGCTGGTCGCAGTCTATAACGATTCCTGGAGGAGCATGATAGGTCATCCTGAATACCTTCTCCAGTTCTTACACGACATGCCCGACGATACTAAGGTGCTCAACCCAAAAGAGCAACGGGAGCTCCTTGTCCTGATGTTCGACAACATCCAGCATTTCAAGAACAGGCCGGATAGGCTCTCCGCCATCCACGGAGATTTCTGGGGTTCGAATGTGTTCTTTAGGGATGATGGGACAGTGTATGTGATTGACTATTCGAGGACCCCATGGGGCGACCCCGGATATGACGTTGGTATTTGGATGTCTCAGTATTTGTTCAGGTACCACCTTGGCAACAAGAAGTATTTCAAAAGCCTAGGGAACTATTTCCTAAAGCGATATATAGAGCGGACCGGTGACAAAGAGATTGTTAGGACGATGGTGAATACTCTCGGGCCGATTGCGGCGATATACGCATCCCCTACCTATATTCCAGGTCTGGATGAAAAAGTAAGGCGCTCTTTCTACGACCATGTGACTGAGATATTGAAGAGAAAAGAGTTTTTCTGGGACTAATCCTTTGTCGATTCCAGGAATCTATATATATTTGAAAACGCGCTATTGTACTGATAAAATGGTGGCAGTTACTATTCAAAAGTCAGAGGCAAAAAGGGCTCTTAAAGGCAACGAGCTCCCTTTTGCAATGCACATGGCCAAGTTAGCTGGAGCCGTAATGTTGGGAGAATTTAAGCCAGGTATGGAAAAGGCCTTGAAGCCCGACAGGACGGTGGTCACAAAGGCGGACCTGGCGATAAATGATATTCTTCTATCACAGGTGAGGCTCGACTTCCCCAGCCATGACGTCTTGGCGGAGGAAAAGAGTGACATGTCAAGGAAAAGCCCGCTCGTTTGGGTCTGCGACCCAATAGACGGAACGATGAGCTTTTGCAGGGGCATACCAACTTGTGTCTTTTCACTTGCTTTGGTTAACGAAGGCCTCCCCGTCCTAGGGGTTGTATATGACCCGTTCATGGACAGGATGTTCCACTCAGTTGTCGGAGAGGGAGCATTCATGAATCGCGGGAGGATAAAAGTTTCTGACGACAAGACGATTGCCGGCACAGCCATAGGGCATGCTTTCTGGAACAGCTCAGAATTTAAGATTCTGGATATGTGGAAGGACATCCAAATTGCCGGTGCAAGCCCAGTGATGCTAGGTTCCATAACTTATATGGGAGCCATGGTGGCCTGCGGCCAATTTTCAGCCTCTGTTCACCCGGCGACATCCGCCCACGATACGGCCGCCCTAAAGGTCATTGTTGAAGAGGCCGGGGGAAAGGTAACAGACCTATTTGGGAATGACCAGAGATACGACAAGGAGTTGAAAGGGTCTGTTCTTTCAAATGGCCTTGTCCATGATGATCTTTTGAGGCTTGTTAGACATGCCATCTCCTCTGCAGAAGAGGAGGAAAGATCAAAGATTTATAAATCTCCTGTTTGATCGATTGGGATTGCAAGCCCGCTCATGTTCTCAGCTTATCCTGTAGAAGCCGTAGGAGAAGCCGCTCGTATAGGTCGCGTTGGCTATAGAGGTCAGATTGTAGGTATGCTCCGCCTGGGTGCAGAGGTTCCCTGGCGTGTTGCACCAGTAGCCGATGTCAAGGACCGCGCAGGGATACTTTATCTTTGCCGAGCTGTAGAAGCTTGAGTTGTAGATGTTGGACATCTGGGTCGCCGTCCTGTTGTTTATGTTGAAGAGCGTCGGGTCGTAGGTGTAGACTATGCAGTTCGCGGGTATCAGATGGCTCGAATTGTAGACGAAGTTCTCGTAGAATCGCGCGTCGCCGGCCTGCTGGATCGAAGATGGATTCAGGAATACGTAGGATGCGTTGATGTAGAGAACGTAGAAGAGCGAGGCAGCCAGGATCGCTGAAACTGCCATTCCTGCGTACATGGGCAACTGCTTGTGTTTTCTGATCTTTGAAACTATGATTTCTGCCCCGCGTGAGATTCCAGATACCCCAAATCCCACCAGGATCGCGAACGGGGCCATCAGCCCGATCATGAAGCGCCAGTCGACGCCGTACACTACAGAGCCCGCATAGAACGCGGTGTACAGAAGGAAGATCGCCCCGAACCAGAGGACGAGCGCCGCAAAGGCGCGCCCCTTTCCGAAGGCGACCAGGAGCAGGGCGCCGACCACTGCAAGAATCGAGAGATAGAGCGGCTGCGCGACCTGTTGCTTGGCATAATTGTTGGTCCAGAAGAGTAGGTTGGAGCAGATGTTAGCCTTGAAGTTCTGTAGGTTGATAGTCCCGTTGGCCTTGATGTAGGAGCCGGATGGGCTGCATGTTAGCTGGACGGATGTTCCCTGGTATCCGTATCCGTCGCTGGATGAGTTGGAGAAGGCAAAGAGTACAGTGGGATACGCGACCAGCACGAAGAGCAGCAGGGCCAGTAGGAACTTGGTGTTGAATATGTTCTTGAAGAGTATCTTCGCCGAATCTGCAATTCCCTTCAGCACCCCCTTGTCATAGAGCACTAGGTAAACCACCACGAAGATAGGGACGTAGATCAGGGCATCCACTTTCATGTAGAGCAGAATCGAGAGGGAGAGTAGAAAGTTGGAGAGGGAGAGCACACTCCTGCTTCTCAGCAGGACGACGAGCATGAAGAGCGACACCAGCGAATATGCGAGGGTGGCCATGTCCGAGTTTGTGGGGGCAGACCAGACAAGTATTATTGGTAGTAGGGCCAGTGCGAGTGCAGCGAAGAATGCCGCACGCCTGTCCTTGAGCAGAATGAACGCCACCATAAAAGTCATGAACACTGAGAGCGCCGCGAGCGCCACCTGCACTGCGTAGGACGATGCCCTGTGGACGCCGAGAAGCAGGAATCCTATCGCGATGTTGAACGAAAGACCTATGGGCTCGTGGAATATCTGGCCGCTGATGCAGTGGGAGGGGGTGCCGAAGTTGCACATCCAGGCCTGTCCTGAATGCAAGAGCGACAGGCCCATCGCCTGGTAGATTGCATCGTCGAAGAACAACAGCTGGGTCGGCTTCATCGCGATTACGACGATAGTCAGGAATATCGCGACCGCCGCAAATGCGAGGACCAGGTCGGATCTCGTGAAGCCGGCCTCTTTGAGCACATGCCCGATCCTCTTCCTGTTCCACACGCAGCCGATTATGAGCCCCAGGAATGAGACTAGTATTCCTGCAGTGTATATGTATTCGAGCATTCCGTCAGAGAGCATCAAACCGACCTGTTGGTCACGAATATCCCGTCCATGAACATGTACTTCGTCTTCGTCTGCTTCATCGTGCTTATCGCGTCCTCGGGCGACATGACTATGGGCTGGCCGTGGATGTTGAAGCTGGTGTTAAGGACTATCCCGTAGCCCCTGTGCTTCCTCACCGCCTTGAGCAGGTCGCGGTAGGCCTCGTTTTCATCCCCGACCATCTGCGCCCTCACAGTACCGTCGACGTGCGCCACCGACTTCTCGATCGACTTGTGCTCCGGTCTCAGCCTGTAGGCGCTGGTCATGAACCTGTTGAAGCCCTTGTCGTCGTACTCGAGGAGCTTGTGAACATCCTCCTCCAGCATCGATGGCGCGAAGGGCTGGAACCACTCTCTCTGCTTCACGAAGAGGTTCAGCTTTTCCTTCACTTCGTCAGAGTCGCTGGGCGCCAGTATGCTCCTGTTGCCGAGCGCACGCGGGCCGTACTCCATCCGGTTCTGGAACCAGAATATGTAGTTTCCTTCTGCCATTAGTTCGGCCGCATGCCTTCCCTGCTCCTGTTTGCCGTCTATTGAGTACTTGAGCGACTTGTCCGCCTTTAGGGCTGTCTCAATCTCTTCAGGCTGGTAGCCGTTGCCGAGATAGGGGCTGAACGGGAAATCTGTCGCTCCGGTAATCTCGTGGGCGACCTGCAACGCTGCGCCTAGCGCTATCCCTCCGTCTCCCATGTGGGGGAAGATGTGCATCGACTTCACATTGTCGAGCTCTCTCACCAGCATGTTGGCCTTGACGTTCGAGAAAATCCCCCCCGACACCGCGATGTCGCCTACGTTGTACCTGTCGATGAGGTTGCTCGCGAGCTTTATTATCAGTCCTTCCACGAGCTGCTGCGCCATGTAGGCGGTCTGCTCCCTTGGCATCTGCCAGGATATCCTGCTTATCATGTCGTACTGCCTGGAGGGCGAATACCTCGCTCTGAGCCTTGTGCCGGTGAGGTCGAAGAAGTCCTTGAACTTATTCTTGTCGAATGTGAAAGGGAAGGAATAATCGGCCATTGCCATTATCTTTCCCTCGTCCTCCAGCTCCCTCATCCCCAGTATGTTTGTAACCTGCTCGTAGAATATGCCGATAGAGTCCCTGGCGCCGATCGCCATCATCCTCTCCAGCTTGCCGTTGGACAGTATGCTTGCGCTGCCCGAGAGTCCGTCACCCAGTCCGTCAAGGGTGAGCACTAGAGCCCTGCTCTTACCAGAAGTGAAAGCTGCCGTTGCGGCGTGAGCAGTATGATGATCCACTATGTGCAGCCGGTAGTTCTTGAAGCCCATCCTGTCGAGCCTGGACCGAATTATCGATGAGCTGACAGCCCCGCAGAGCGGGAGCGGGCCTACCGTGGTTATCGAGTACTTGAACTTGTGCCGGGCATGCTCGAAGGACGGCTTTGGGACCTTCCTCCTCCTGAACTGGTAGTAGTTCTCCTTCATCCCGGGGATCATTCGCTCGAGGGTCTTGGTGAACTCTGTTGTGGTGAAAGCGACGTGCTCCACCTCATGGGGCCTTATCTTCGCGTGCTTGAGCGCCGCGGCGATCGCGTGGGAGGGGAAGCTTATCTCGAGCTTCCTCTTGGTGAAGCGCTCCTCGTTCGCCGCGAAGAGTATCTCGTTATCCCTCACCAGGGCGGCACCGGAATCGTGACCGTCCCATATTCCAAGAACATACATGCTACTTCAGACCCAGTTCGAATCTCCTTTCAGATATCTCTCCCTTTATCGACTTCATGAAGTCCTCGAATTTCATGCCCATCGTCTGTTTCCCGGTCCTGTCCCTTATAGTGACCAGGCCGCCCTCCTGCTCCTTCTTACCTATTACTATTATGTAGGGAACCTGCTGCAACTGCGCCTCCCTTATCTTGTACTGTAGGGTCCTATCTGAGTTGTCGAGCTTTGCCCTCACTTTCTCCGCCCTTATCTTATTGTAGACGTCCTCGGCGTACTTCTGCGACTGGTCAGATATCGAGACCACCTGTACCTGCACCGGCGCAAGCCATGTGGGGAACCTGCCCTGCACATGCTCCACTAAGACGCCAAGGAATCTCTCAAGCGATCCGTATATGACCCGATGTATTATCACAGGCTCGTGCTCCTTCCCGTCCTCCCCAGTGTAGGTGAGGCCGAACCTCTTGGGGAGCTGGTAGTCGAGCTGCACCGTAGCGCACTGCCACTCCCTTCCCATCGAGTCCTTGACCTGGAAGTCTATCTTTGGTCCGTAGAATGCGCCGTCCTTCTCTTTTAGCCCGAACTCCATGCCGTTCTCCTTGAGCGCGTTCTTGAGCGCCGACTCGGCCTCCCTCCACAGCGACTCGTCGCCGAGGTGGCTGTCGGGCATCGTAGATACCTTGGCCACATACTTGAGGCCGAATATGTCGTAGAGCTCCTTTATCATCTTCAGCAGCGAGACAAGCTCCTGGCCGACCTGGTCTGGCCTTACGAAGAGGTGCGCGTCGTCCTGGGTTAGCTCCCTGACCCGAAACAGCCCAGTCAGCGCTCCGCTGACCTCGTTCCTGTAGAGCTTGTCGAAGTCCGCAAGCCTTAGGGGAAGATCTCTGTAGCTCCACTTGCGTGACTTGAATATCATTATCGTGGACGGGCAATTCATCGGCTTGAGCCCCATCTCATCTGATCCGGACTCGAAGGTGAACATCTCCGACTTGTAGTGGTCTATGTGGCCGCTCACATGCCACAGAGCCAGGTTGGCAAGGGCGGGAGTCGATATCTCCTGGTACCCGTACTCGTCGAGCTTCTCCCTTATGTACCTAAACAGCTCCTTGAATATTATGAACCCGTTGTTGTGCCAGTATACCATTCCGGGAGAGACCTCCTGGAAGCTGTAGAGGTCCAATTTCTCGCCTATGGTCCTGTGGTCGGCGTCAGGCAGCCCCGACCAGTCGCTCTTCCTAACTATCGATGTGTTGACACCTGCGGGCTTGGCCTTCTTGTACGTCTTCTTCACGTCATCCTTGCCGTAGCTCCTGCCCTGTTCTGCTAGCGGATGCCCCTTGACTGCCACCGTGAGCTTCTTGTTCCAGCCGAAAGGTGACCTTGACACTTCAATTCCAGGGACCTCGCATGCCTTGAACAGCTGGCTGACGACCTCCATCGCGCTCTTTGGGTCTACGAGGTTGTTGCTCAGGTGGGCGAACGGGTATACAAGTATTCTCTTTCTGTCGAGCTTCTTTGCGGTTTCCAGTGCATCCGCAGCCGCCTTCTCGGCCACCGACTTGTCGTCCCCTTCCTCCACGCTGAGAAGTAGCACAAGCGCATCCTTCACAGTGACGCTCTTCTTGTCGCTCTCCTCGTAGAGCTTCGCCTCGGGCTTTATGAGTTCGTAGGTTATCGAGTCGACGTCCAGCTGCAGAATCTTCATAGTAACACGAATCAGGATAATATAGGCGATAACCCTTATAAATGTGATGAACCGAAAACCCGACATTTTAATTGGGTAATGAAAGCGTTAGAATCTCCGAAAGAGGTATAAATAGGACAAAGCAAAATAGAAATATGGATTCCACAAGGGCATACAAATTTAGGATATATCCCGACCTTAAACGCCAGTTGGAGATAGATCTTCAATTAACCCTGTCAAAGAACTTATACAACAAACTTCTTGAACAGTCAAAAGACGCTTTCATCAAAGACAAGAACTTCAAACTCAATATCTCGACTCTTAACCGGATGATGAAAAGAATAGTTTCGGAAAACAAGGACTATCTCAGAATTTACTCGCAGACAAGGCAAAATATATCGATAAAACTACAAAAGTCATACCAAAACTTCTTCAGGAGATGCAAAAAGAAGAAGTCGGGAAATAACCAAAAAGTCGGATTTCCAAGATTCAAGTCGAAGGACAGATATTACAGTATAGTCTACCCACAGGACAATGGCGCATTTAAGGTAGAAAATGGTAGGCTACGGGTCTCAAGGATAGGAACAATGAAGATAGAACATCATAGAAAGATGGAGGGTGAAATTAAAACGCTAACGATAAAGAAAGAGGCAGGAAGGTACTACGCAATCTTCACCGCCATAAAAGATATAAAACCAATGAAGATAAAAGATACTAATCCAGTAGGTATTGACGTAGGATTGGAAACATTTGCAGTTCTGTCGGACGGAACAAAAATAAAAAAACCGAACTTTAAGAAGGACGCCCAAAAGAGAATCGCAAGATGGCAGAAAATATTAGCAAGGAAGAAAAAGGGTTCAAAGAATAGAGAGAGGGCAAAACTGCATCTGCAAAGGGAATATCAGAGATGGACGAATCAGCAGAACGACTGCCTCCACAAGATAACAGACCAATTGATAGATTCAGGATACACATCATTCGCAATAGAAAAGTTGCAAGTACAGAACATGCTGAAAACCCATAGCCTCGCAAATCAGATCTCTGGGGCATCGTGGTTCAGGTTCAAAGAAATGCTTTCATACAAGGCTGAAAGTGCTGGTATGAAAATGGTAGAAGTAAATCCGAGGAATACGTCAAAACAGTGCAGCAATTGTGGAAACATTCAGGAGATATTCCTATCGGAAAGGATATACAGATGTAATATCTGCGGTATGCAAAAGGACAGAGACATAAACGCTGCAATAAACATACTTGAAAAAGCTAGGGAGGGGCACCCCCTAAGAAACGCCTTTGGAGACACAATCACTACAATCCAGCAGGGATTGCAAGTTGTGTCGATGAATCAGGAACATAGTCTGCATTGAAGGAGTGGAATCCATGATGCAGATGAAGCCCACCAGATTCAATGGTGGGGAGATGTCACAAATGGTTACATCGCATTAGCTTGGGGTGTCTGGATAAGCATCGCTTCTAGGGGGATGGGGGACCAGAAGGTGTGCCTCGTTATCCCGGCCTACAACGAGGAGAAGAGGATATCGAGCACCCTTGAGAGCATCGTGGGCTCTCTTCTCAAGAAGTACACCAGGATGAGCGTCATCGTTGCCGTCCAGGGAGAAGACAGGACCATGGAGATCGTCCAGCAGATATCCCGGAAGTCCCCCAGGGTCAGGGCGCTCGACTGCAGAAAAACATCGGGCAAGGGGATCAACCTCATACGCGGGTTTGAGGCCGCCCTCAAGTCGGGGCCGGCGATTGTCGGTTTTGCCGACGCGGACGGCTCGGTGCCGCCAGACCAGCTTGAGAAGCTGATGACAGCGTTGCAGAGGGATCGTGTTCAGGGCGTGATGGCCTCGAGGTACCTCCCCGGAAGCCGCATCGTGGGGCGGCAGCCCAAGACCAGATGGCTGGCGAGCAGGCTTTACAATGCCATGGTGAGACTTCTGTTCGGTTTTGATTTCACCGATACCCAATGCGGCGCCAAGTTCTTCAGCTCGGGGGCGTTGCGCGCCGTCATGAGGAACGTAAAGCTTACGGAGATGAGCTTTGACATAAACCTTCTCTACGAGATGAAGAGGCAGGGACTTCCGGTCGAGGAGGTGCCGATAATATACCACATGCAGAGTGAGGGAAGCAAGGTCAAGGTGAGCAAGCAGATCCCCAAGATGTTCGTGGTTACTACGTCCTATAGGGTTACCAGATCGCCCCTGGGGAAGATATTCCCGGCGCGCTTCAAGTCAGCCGTGTACAGGCGGGTCAGGAAGTGGTAGACGGCACCTTGAACTTCGGATCGCCGCTGAAACTTTTGAGCGCCCTGGAAAGGTCTGAAAACGCTTTCCTGTGGTGTGACCGGTCGACTGGTTTTCCGTCCTTCAGGAACTCCTCGACTATGCCATCGGTTCCATTCACCGTAAGCTTGAACCCGTTCCTGTATACCGCCTTCCTGTGCTTCTCGTACTTGCTGATCAGATAGGGGATCCTGCCCCGGTAGGTCTTCGGCATCAGCTGCTTGGTGTGGATGTCTCCGAAGGATTCCGAGAATGCAGTGTTTGAGGTCATCGCCCCGTCATCCTTGCCATCGATGATATCAAGTATCAGTCTCGGCAGGTTCACGAGGCTCTGGTAACCTGCCTTCTTCTTGAACTTCCTGCCCTTCGGGTACTTTATTATCAGAGGGACCCTGACGAGCTCGTCGTAAAGGTATATGTTGTGGTAGAGGAAGCCGTGCTCGTTGAACGCCTGGCCGTGATCCGATGTCACTATTATCAGCGAGTCGTCGTAGAGGCCGCGATCCTTCAGCATCCCGAGGAGCGCGCCGACCCCTTTGTCAAGGTATTCGGTCTCCTCTATGTAGTCCGCCCAGAGCTTTTTGAGCGAGGAGGCCGCCATCGGCCTCGTGTCGGTGTAGTGGTCCCACCTCTCCTTCCTGCTCTCATGCCGGTAGGGCTCGTGCATCTCCAGGAAGTTTATGAACATGAAGAACTTTTCCGGGAACTTGCTGCTCAGAAGCAGCCTGTTGGTCTCGCTTGAGCCCTTGTCGAGCGGGAAGTTTATCGCCTTGGCCAGCGATTTTATCCTGATGAACTCGCCTGCGTAGCGCGCGGCGTCGTCAAGCCTGCCCTCCGCAAAAAGCCTTACGAATATCTCTGGTATCGTCGCGCCGAAGAGCCTTAGCTTCTCTATCTCCTTCTTTGATGTCCAGGGATCCACGTCGACATTCATGAAACTGTCGAAGCCCTTGTCGAAATGCGTGAACCTTGACACGGTTATGTTGTTTGATACGCCTATCGTTCTGTAGCCCTTTTCGGAGAGGGCATGGGCGAGCAGGCCTGCGGACAGCCTTTCGTTCAGCTTTATGCACCCCTCTGTCTTCACGTTCCTGTCCTCGTGTACCCCATGCTCGCTTGGGTAGAGACCCGTGAACATGCTCACGTGGGAGGGGAATGTCCAAGGCGCTGGTGCTATCGCGTCATGGTATACCATCGAATCTTCGGCGAGCCTTTCTAGTGCTGGGGTCTTCGCCGGGCCTCCATACAAGCGCAGCGCATCCTTCCTCAAAGTGTCACAGACTATGAGTATTATGCGCGGGCATGGATTAACGCCGCCTCCGCCAGCAGCCCTTCTTGACTTTGCCATCAGCTAATCTTGGGGAGCCGTTTATTTATAGCATATTACTTGGCCGCGAAAAGGTTGGTGTAGGCCATGAGAGGCGCCGTGAATATCGAGATCCGCAACCTCCTTCCGACCTCATCGACGAATCCGATGTCGCTGCCCCTGACCGCGCCAAGAAGCGCCAGGAACGGCGGATATAGAAGGACGGTCACCGCGGCATTGAGCACAAGAGCATAGGAACCGGCATTGATGGCAAGGGGCAGGCACTCGAGTACGATGAGGAGCAGTAGCGATGCCGCAGTCAGCCGGATCGGCCGGCCAAAGTCGATCCTGATGTGCAGCTCCTTGGCAAGCACCCTGGTGAAGATGATTCCCAGGATTATCGGACTTGCGACAAACAGGACGAACATGACCCCATACAGTTTCATGGTGGGGGTTAGAAGGGCAAGCAGAACCGTTATCGCCAGCGCCCCGAGGAGCTGGTATTTGGTATAGCTCCTCACCTTCCCATATCCGAGAAGTAGGGTGCCCGCGTATTTGAAGAGGATCGTGGCTGATATGCCGACGACCATTATCGGGAAGTAGGACGCCGCCGTTGCATAGCTGCTGGAGAAGAGGATGTTGAAGAGGGGCTTGGATACCGAGATCAGGTAGGCAAGGACCGGCAGCAGGAACAGGAGGGTGTAGTAGAGGCTTCCATTGAACATCTTTGCGAGGCTTCCGGAAAGCCGCTTTGTCGAGAGCGCGTGGGAGAACATGGGGAGCAGCACGGCTATGCATGAGGCGATTATCACATCGCCGAAGGTGGCGAGCCTATAGGCCGCACCATAGTTACCGATGACAGACGCCGCGACGACGATTCCGAGGAGCACGATGCCGAGGTTTCTGGTCCCGTTGACGGTTATGTTTGAAACCAGTATCGGGGCCGAGAACATTGTTATCTCACGTATCGCCTCCTTCTGCGGGGCGGCAGGCCGGTATCCGTCGATGAGAAGGAGCGCCAAAGCCACCGCGAAGGCGGCCAGGTAGCTAAGAAGCATGCCGAGCAGGGCCCCGTATACGCCGTAGCCGAGCAGCACCAAGGCGGCGGAGAAGATGAACTGGAGTACGGAGTGTATTATGTAGCTTATCCCCGCGTGTGCGTTCTTCCTAAGGCCGAGCAGCGCGGATGTTGCAAGTATGAAGAGGGCGGAGAAGATTAGCGAACAGACAGAGACGATTATAGGGAAGGTGAGCTGCGGGTTTGCGTATAGGTCTACTGCGACGTACCTGGCCAGGAGCACTGAGCCTGCGGCAAGCACAATCCCTATAACAAGCGTTATCAGCATGCTGTTGCTTATCAGGCTGTTGATCCTGTCCTTTCCCCTGGCCTCGGGAAGCTTCTTTTTCAGCGAGAAGCCCAGGCCGTAGTCTGAGTTGAGCCCCAGGAACGATGCGATCGCAAAGACTATGCTGTAGAGCCCGAACTCGTAGGGCCCTAAAAGCCGGGCAAGGAGTATGAGCAGTGCGAGCGTCCCCCCGGAGCGGATGATGGACGAGGCGGTGTATATGATTCCGCCTGCCGCGGATTCGACGCCGAACTGGGAGAATCTCCTGTGGGCCGTCGTGCCATGTGGCGCTGCGACCCCCTTGTCCTTCTTGCTCGCCATCCGAACTTACCTGTATTAAATAGATATCTTTCTTTATGAGTAGGGATATTTATGCCTCTGCGTTTCCACCGCCAAAACCCAGCTGTATGAGGTGCCGAAATGAAGATACTGATTATTTCGCTGGCTGGTGTTGGCGACACGCTGTTCGCTATTCCGCTTATACACGCCATAAGGAAGAGCCTCCCGAAGAGCGGAATAGAGGTGCTTGTCATGTGGGAATCCTCCGCCGCAGTCCTGAGGAACAATCCCGACATAGACAGGATACACCAGTACGACATGTTCGGCGGAGGCCTTCTCGGCACCCTTGCGTTCTGTGCCAAGCTGCGGAAGAGGGGTTACGACATCTCGATAAACACCTGCCCCCAGAGCAACTACAGGTACCACCTCGTTTCCTACCTTATACATGCCGGTAGGAGGCTAGGCCACGATTACGGCGACCGGAGCGGCGGTGCCCTGTTCACCGAGAGGGTGCCGCTTGATTACAGGCTGCACCTCATTGACAACAACATGAATTTCCTGCGGCTGCTAGGGATACGCAGTAGCATGGCGGCAAAGGACCGCAAGCCGAAGATATACCTTTTAGCAAGGAACTCCAATTTTGCCGAAGGCTTCCTGCGCAGGAACAAATTGGCCGGAAGGAAGTTGGTGGGGATACATGTCGGCTCGGGCCGGACCAAGAATCTCATCCTGCGGAGGTGGCCCGCGGAGAATTACAAAGACCTCATAGAAATGATCCTGAGCCGCCACCCCAATGTTTCGGTGCTTCTTTTCGGGCGAGATGACGAAAGAATCGAGACCAACACGATCAAGGAGGAAGTGGACAACGGAAACTTGCTCGTCGTTGAGAGCGCAGACATTCTGGACTCCTGCGCGCTGGTAGGGAAGCTCGACGCGTTCATCAGCGTAGACACAGCCTTCATGAACATAGCCGCCGCGATGGAGGTTCCGCTGCAGGTCGTGATAAACACCCCGACGATAAATAGGACGGTTCTGCCACGGAGGCCCAACCTTATCGTTGTGGGAAAGGCGCCACCGAAGAGCGTCTTCTACAGGTATGATGGCCAGGGGATACACGGCGGTGCTGACGCGATAGAGGCCTACATGGAAAGCATAAGCCCGGCAGAGGTATACGATTCGCTTAGGAGGAGGATCTAAGAAGTGAATGCAATGGCAAAAAAACCAGACGGCAAAGCGGTTTTATACCTCGCACTTTCGGCATTTCTTATCATGCTGCAGGTCGGGTCGTTCATGGATTTCGGGATTGTATTCCCGGTTGTTGCCGTCCTGTCCGCCGTTTCTGTGCTGATCTTCCTGATCCAGTACTTCTTGATTGGTAGGCCAGAGTGCGGCCGCTTGCCGTCCCTTCTGACCGCTGCGTTGGCCGCGCTTACCGCGATGGAGGTCGCAATCCTCATACTGATGGGCTATGCCGCCTCGCCGGCCGAGGCATTCCTGCAGGAAATTGCGCTCTACGGCTTCATCACCATCGCCGCGCTCATACCATTATATGTAGGTACGATGATCCTGCACCGATTCAGGAAGAGGGCGCTGAAGGCGCTCGGGGCGGTCCTTGTCGGGTTTGCAATCTTCGCAATCGCCCTGTTCTTCCTTAGCGGCACCTTCCAGGCAATCGGGCTCAACGACGCGGCCTTCACGACATATTACGCCGACAGGGTTCTGCTTGCCGGGCACAACCCCTACTCCGATTTCCTGAATACTGGGCTCTACGGGGCGTTCCAGAACCACACGATAAATTCAGTCACCTTCAGGACCGACGGAACGGTTGGAGGAAGGACAATCGGTTATCCACCCCTCTACCTACTTCTCTTCCTTCCGTTCGCTGCCGTCTCCTCGACAATACAGCAGTTCTCAGGCGCTCTTCTTTACCAGGAGGCCATTTTCTCTCTTGCACTGCTGGCCGTCATCGCCTACATAGGTGGTGTCAGGGGCTCCGGCAGGGGCCCCATCATCGCGCTGCTGCTGGTGATACCGTTCCTGTTCTTTAGCCTCATATCTTTCGTGGACATGGTCGTGATCGCAGCCCTCCTGATCGCATTCTTCTTCCCGGAGAAATGGTATTTTGGGGTGGCGCTTGGCATCGCTGCATCGATGCAGCAACTGGCCTGGATACCCGTGCTGATGCTCCTGCTATATACTATAATTAGGTCCAAGCAGGCCAAGGCTCTCCGGGACGTCGTGGCGTTCGGGCTTACCGTCCTGGCCATAAATATATATCCCATGGCGCTCGGTCCCATCGGCTACATCGGCAAGTTGCTCAGCCAGCTGGGCAGCGTCCTCCCCACCTCATTGTCGCCGTTCGGGATTCTGATTGTCAGGTACTTCGACATTCCGCTCCCCTATTTCCGCGCCCTTTTTTATCTCGGGCTCGGGATCTCTGTCGTCCTGTTCCTGCTGCTCGGGAAGAAGAGGAACTTCGCAATCCTCTCCCTTGTGCCATTCCTGTTTTTGGATTTCGGAAGGATAGAGTATTACGCGGTCTTCGCTGTGCTCGGTACGATCGTCGCGATTCTCGAAGTGCCCAAGAGATCGTCCGCTGAGGCGCCGATGATTGAGAGGAGGATCGCCTACGCTGCGCTTTGCATACTAGGCCTGGCGGCGGTCTTGGTGGTTGCAGTGGGGCATCTGCAGTACGAACATTCATTCGGAATCTCTGTGAGCGACCAGTCGGCTACCCAGAACAATAGCATGAGTTATTTCGGAGAGCTCCATAGTGGCAACTTCATCGGGCCACTTAGGGTGCTCCTATACACCTTCTCAGGGAACCTGAGCCTGACCCAGGTGTCCGTGACCAATTACAGCATCACGGTTTCAGGCCCGGGAGGGAGCACTACCCATCAGGTCGTCGGTACGGGGGTTCCGGACAACAGGATATACATAGCATACCCAAAACCCACGGAACTTGAAGTGAGCCTCTACAATGGGACCGGCACCTACGCCGCATGCGCCATCTACAATGATACTTTCTTTTATATGTGCCCCGAGGCGAGAGCCGTGCTCAAGGGATAGGTATTTATATATATCTAGTCAAGGTATTTTCAGATAATAGTGTGATTCAATGGGAAAGAACTTTGTCCAGAGGCTTGGATTCGGCGACATGGCCGGACTTTTGCTGGTCGCGCTTAGCGTTGTCTTTTCGATGATGCTGGTCGTGCCTGCTCAGGGTACCGGCTCTAGTGCCGCAAGCTCGGCGGTAATGAAGACCATCTGCAACATATTCAACACGATAAAGGAGGTAATATTCGTGCTTGGTCTTGCCCTAATGATCCTCGGAGGCGCGATATACGCAGGTGCAAACCTGATGCCGAGCCAGTCTAGGGGAGGATTCCAGGGGTACGGGATGGCGATGATAATCGGTGGGATAATAGGAGTAGCGATCGCGGTCGCAGCGCCTTTCATCCTGAACACGATAGTCAGCGCGTCCGGAGCCAGCGGATCGTATGTGGCTAGCGGTTCTATCACCGGCGGCGGAACAGGTGGCGTTGCCGGAAGGGTCAGCGCTTCGCAGATCTGCACCAACTTCGCCAATGGAGCATAAAGCCAGAGATCCTTGGGTGGGTAGACTACCCACCTTTTATTTCTTCTCTTCCTTTTATTTCCTGATTAGCCAGATGGTACCATGCCCAATGTCCTAAGTCGAACCTGGAACTCCTACACCTCTAACCTGCAGCTTGTGCTCTTATCCGCCGTCGCCCTTATCATAGCATTCCTGGTGCCGGTTTTCGCCTCGCTGCCCACCTTCAACGACCTGGGCGGAGTCTTCCTGAGGACCTCTAGCATATACCTCAACCTGAACATATTCAACAGCGCAGTCATCATAGTCTCCTTCCTATTCTCCCTTGTCTTCATCAGCTTCGCGCTCGTGATGATAAACGTCATAGCGAAGCACAGCAGGACGCGGACGAAGGTCAAAACAGAGGTTATAAGGAGCCTCGAGCGCTTCACGGGTATGGTCTTCGTCGCGCTTCTCATATACTCGATACTTGTCTTCGCAGCTGACGTGCTCAGCTACGGGACCGGATACTCGGCCCCGATAACGGCCATAGTCGCATTGGTACTGACGCCCCTCATATTCTACGCCCCGTCCTCGATCGTTATAGACGAGAAGGGGCTCCTGCGGGCGATGCGCGCCAGCATGGCGTTCTTCTTCAAGAAGTTCGACTACTTCCTGCTATGGCTTGTGGTGGCGATATTGCTCTTCACCGTGCTCGACTTCGTCTTCATCCATGCGCTCGGGACCGTCGCATCAAGATATGCGATGCTGATCGTCAGCTCAGTCTTCCTGCTGCCGTTCCTCATGCTGATGCAGGGGGAGATGTACCTCAACAGGTTCGGGCTGCTCAAGGTATAGGCGCCTAGCGCCCAGGCCTTAGACGATATTGCCGGCCGGGAGCCAGAGCGGGTTTAGCTTTATCATGTCGTTGTAGTAGTAGACGAGATGGTAGCTGTGCCAGAGTGAAAGGAGGGTAAGTGCAAGCAAAGCTATGAATATCGCGGCCGGCAGCCAGCTTCTCTTTGCGGGCGCGGCCATGGACCGAATCGCGTAGGCGACCAGTATCGCCATCGGCGCAGCCACGACGAGCAGGTACCTTGTAAGGAACGGGCTGACTGAATATTGGGTCAGCGCCGTGGTGCCGAAGCAGAGGTAAAGCAAATAGACCCAGAAGATGCCGGCCATCGCCAGCATGCGCCTGTTGCGCAGCTTTATCGCGATTATGGAGCCGAGGGCGGCAAGCCAAGGCAAAAGGCCGAGCGAATACAAAGTGTAGCTGGATCCCGATTGGAAGAGGCCCGCGGTCACCCCGAGGGCCGCCAGGTTGCCGGCGATGGTCCCGTGGGAGAGCACCGTCGCCGCGGCGAAGCTCTGGAATGGGAAGAGCGGGTTGTGAGCGTATATTGCGAACGGGATTGTGTATGCCACCACCGCAAAGAAGAGCGGGACTAGGACGTATTTCCTTCCCTTCGAGGCCAGGGCGCATATCACAAACGGTATGAGGTATGCAAGCGCTGTCAGGTTTATGAATACCATGAGCCCTGCCATCAGGCCGGCCAGTGCCCAGTCCAGCTTGTTGTCGGAAAGAAGGAAGACCGCGCTCGAGGCCGCGACCAAGCCGAGCAGCATGTCGGGGAGCAAGCGTGTGGAGAACTGCACTGTGAATGGGAGTATGCAAACAATGAAGGCTGCCAGGAGCGCGAGCTTGCGGTCCTTCGACACCTTCACCGCCAGCACATAGGTGAGGAGTATTAGGCTAAGGTATTCTATCGCCGTCAGGGCGACAAGGCCGGACTGGGAGGTCCCGAAGATCGATTGGCCCAGGTATGAAAGGTAGATGAAGAGCCAGCCGTAGGCGCGGGGGCTTGAAATTGGATTGAAGGCGTGGGTGCCCACCTGCCCGGCCAGGGTGAGGTATATGCCGTCGCCCGATTGCAGGTATGGCCCGCTGTAGAAGTAATGCACCAGGAAGACCGCGAGAAGCAGCAGGAGCCAGAGCGCCAGGACGTAGCCGTCCCCTTTGAATAGTTCTGAGATGCTCAGCTTCTTCTTTGCCTTTCTCTTGCCCCTGGGCATGAGTTATTATTCTACCGACGCCCTTAAAGTCGTTTCCAGTGGGCGGGCAAATCGCTTGGACTGACGCCAAAGCCGCGCTCATAGCGTATTAAATACCTTTTTTGCCATCAAGTTGATATGGATTTTCGGCCTTCCAGATGGGCGTCTGGTCTGATCGCCGCGCTGCTTCTTGCGGCGCTGCTCGCCGACCTCCCCTCGGCGCAGGCCGTCACGCCATTCACCCAGGTCTGCATAATAACCGGGCAGGTCGCCACCGCCGACAACTGCATACTCAGCTCCTTCCCCTACATGGCGATAGGCGTTCTTCTCTCCTTCATGGTAATAGCGATAGTCTACATGCTCGGCAACGTGATGAACTTTAGGTCGATGCAGGACTGGTACAGGGCCGAGCTCTGGGAGGCAATCAAGACGCTCGTGATGGTCGGGGTGATAATATCATCGCTCGTGCTTGTGAGCGCGGTCGCGGACATACTCGTAGGGGTGCCCCAGGGGCAGTACGTCCAGCCGTTTTCAGGCACCGGAGGCGCGCTCTCAACAAACCTGGCCAGCCTCTACAATGCCGACAACACCTACCTTGCCCAGCAGCTCAACGGCTCCTACCAATCCTACGCAGCCGTGCTCGGCCTCTCGACCGGGATAGGCATACTGAAGAGCTTTTCCCTTTCGCTGTGGATACCGATACCTCTAATCCCGCCTGACATCTTCGGCTCGATACAGTTCGGGTCGACGGAGAGCCTGCTCACCAGCAACTTTTTGTCCGCGGGTCCGGGTGAGAGCGCCTACTCGATCACGCAAAACATAAGCCAGCTGGTCGCGATACCGATGCTTATAGCCTTCCAGTTCCAGTCCAGCTTCTTTGACAACCTAGTGGAGCTCGGCCTTGGCATACTCATACCGCTGGGCATAATATTTAGGGCATTCCCCCTGGTCAGGAACATAGGGGGCACCCTGATAGCCACGGGAATAGGGCTAGCCCTTGTGTACCCAGCGCTGCTCCTCATCATCAACCTCCCTGTTTCCAGCTACATCTACGCCTTCACCTATTCGCAGACGCTCAGCAGCAGCTGCCCATTCTCCTCAGGACTGGTCTGCAACATGTGGAATGCAGTCATCGGCCTGATAGCACAACCGGGTCTTTTCACAGTTGGCGGGGCCGGCGCCGCCAATTTCGCAAAGTTCCCGCTGTCCATCGCACTGGGATCCAATGCCGCCAACAACGCCAACGTGGTCGGGGCGCTCATCGAAGGGTATAGCGTGGGCCTGGCTACGCCGCTGACCTACGGCATATTCCCGTCGCTCAACCTGATAATCGACAACACTCTCGGTATGGTAGTGCAGATGATACTGCTCGGCATAGACATAATGCTAGGGCTCATAATAGTAGGCGCCATAACCTCCCTGCTGGGAGGAAAGGTGAGGCTAGGGTTCGGGAGCAAGCTCTCCCTGAGGACTGGTTGAATGATAGACACCTGCGCTATATGGGGCACGACCAACTATGTGAACGGTTGGCTGTCCATCAACATACTTGTCATACTCATCAGCCTGATGGCGGTCGCGGTCGGGTACACGCTCAGCAACCTATTCCCGGCCAGCATGAAGGGGAGGCTCAAGGGCTTCATCCGATTCGAGATGATACAGCTGCTCGTCAGCATCCTCATACTCGGACTTGTGCTCGCGCTCTCCGCTACGGCCTGCGGCCTCTCGGCCAACGTGAGCAGCTCTTTGACCCATAAGCAGATGGATCCGTTCGCCTACTCCGAGTACTACATCTCCAGCACATTCAACACAGGGCTCGCGCTCCTCTCCAACATATACAGCACCGGGATTAGCTATGCGGTCTACTCGTCGATAATCAGGGCCCTCCCCGGTACCGTCCTCAGGGGCCTCAATGTCGGCGCCACCATCAGCAAGGGGAGCGTGCTTGGTAGGGCGCTGACCAAGACGGCGATCAGCTCCGGGCCGGGCGGGTTCTCGGGCGGCAGCTGGCTATCCCCCATAGGCACCCTACTGACATACGGATGCCAGACCATAGCGCTGCCCTGCGAGTACGAGAGCATACCCAGCGTCGACCTCTCATACCTGTTCAACCAGTTCGCGACGATGTACCTCGCGGTCTTCAGCCCAATACTCGTCATAGCCGCCGGCCTGATGTTCATACAGTTCCTTGCAATACCAGTGATGCAGTTCTCCGCCTTCACCATAGTGCTGCCGGTCGCGCTCGCGCTGCGCTCCGTTGCCTTCTTCTCAACCGGGCTGGGTGACGCATCAAACGCCCTGATAGCGCTCGCGATCGCGCTCTACATAATATACCCGATGATGATCGCCTTCGACGGCTACGCGATCTCCTGGGTGTTCTCCGCCAACAACCCCTCAGCGCAATATGCAGGAGCCGCCTTCACGGTCAATTCCGTCGCCCCGAACTCCTTCTTCCAGACCCAGCCACAATTTGACATCAGCGGTGCGAACGCTCTTGCGAGCGAGGGTGACTTTGTGCTCAGCGCCCTTTCGGCATCGGGCTCCTACAACTACGCCTTCCAAAGTCTGAACCTAATCGGGACGTTGCGGAACTATACGAATGCCATGGCCCAGTTTTTCTTTGAATCGATACTGCTCTTCGCGCTGAACATGGCGGTGACGGTAGGGCTTGCGGTCAGCCTCTACAAGGCACTCAAGACCGGCCTGGGAGAGGCCGGGAGGTTCTGGTGACATGATGATCCCGACATTCCTTTTGAGCGCGCCGACCAACATCGCACCGGTAGAGGCAAACATAATCCCGATAGTGATGGTCGCACTGCTACTGGACGTCTGCATAGTTGCGGTCTGGTACTTCGCGGGTGTGATTCTAGCCAACGAGGGGGTGAAGCAGTCCGCAAAGGGGGAGTACTACCAGTTCCTCGGGACCGCATTCCTCATAGGGGCATTGCTCTGGATGGTGGCCGCCTACTCTGGCATATCATACTCGATCATGAGCTCGACCAACCTTTTGAACCCGACGGCGATGACCACGCTCTGCCATAACGTAGAGAGCAGCAGCCAGCTATCGCTCCTCGGGCCGACCAACTCCCTCCTTTCCGGGGCGCAGACGCCTTCGGGCAAGCAACTGGTCGGGATATGCAGCATGCTGGACGGCAGTACCATAACCGACAAGATGAACTACCCGCTTGCGGCGGCTGCGGTTGTGACGGCAAACCTGACCGCCCAGACCGCCAACAACCTCAACGCGGCCTACACCTATGACGCATACATAGGCTTCCTCTCCACGCTCAAGCCGACAATCTCGCTTTGCTTCGCGCCTCCGGAGGCGATCCAGTGCGTGATCCCGGGAGGCGCCATAATCGGCAGTTACTTTAGGATGTCGCTTAGCTACGCTCCCTATGTCGGCTACCAGATTCTATACAGCGGCATATCGATCGTCGGGACGCTTCTCAACCTCTCATTCGAGTCCTACATCGCGCAGCTGCTAATCATATCGATAATACTCTACATATGGCCGTACCTGCTGTTCGGCGGCATAGTCCTCAGGAGCACCTTCTTCACCAGAAAGCTAGGGGGCCTCCTGATAGCGATAGCGATAGGCGCGGTGGTGATATTCCCGACGGTCTTCGGAATAGAGTATGCCACTTTGGCAAACGGGCTGCCCGGAATCACTGCAGCGACTCCCTATAACGCCACCTATGGATTCAACGCCCTGTCACCGGATAACGCCATAGCGCAGATACCGGATTACACGACCGTGAACGGACAGGCGACCGCGGGCAACTACCTGCTCAACTTCTACGTTCCGCCGAGCCTGCAGCAGATAGCACAGGCGAACAACTGCTGGCCACAGGTCTCGACCGCGGGGGTGGTGACCCAGCTGCTCAACCCGATAGCGGCCGGGCTCGTGATACCTGAGGTCGCGGGACTTGGAACCCAAAGCCCCCTTGCGACCGCCGAGCTCGCGGACATATTCTATTTGCTAAACCCGATAACCAACCTGGGCTCCGGGGTCGGGCAAATCCTAACGGCCAGCACGACGCTGTCGGCCGGAACCTACTTCCTGCCGGCCTACTGTCCCATCCAGGGGGCTCTTTCTACCAACCTGGAGATGCTAAACGCCTACGGGATCATGGGCGTGACTTCCTATTTCATACCGATCCTGAACCTGATAATAACGCTCTCCGCGATCGTGGGGATGTCCGGACTGCTGGGAGGCAACACGACGCTTGAGGGATTGTCGAGG
This sequence comes from uncultured Microcaldota archaeon, assembly GCA_963787745.1. Classification (GTDB taxonomy): domain Archaea; phylum Micrarchaeota; class Micrarchaeia; order Micrarchaeales; family Micrarchaeaceae; genus JAJYUY01. The sequence continues at coordinate 40,837 of CAWBEB010000002.1, forward strand.
TTCGTATAGGTGTGCCCATGAATAATTCAAGCCTCGTTCGCATCGCCCTCCTCGGGGTTCTTGCAGTCGCCATCCTGCCGTCGCTGGCTAGCGCGCAGTCGGTGATGCAAACGATATGCGGCGGCAGCGCCACGGCAAATGGGATAATAGCGCCTTCGCCGCTGCTTGGGACCGGCACCCAGGGAGCCGCCAGCGTGGTCGGGCTGACGCTGCTGATAATGCTGACCGTGCTTCTTGTCACTGCGCTGCTTTACATGGTCTCGCGCCTAGCTGGGCTCCCCGACCTCGGCAACTATGTGAAGGTCGAGATCGCAGAAATGGTTGGCACCGCCCTGCTCATCGCCCTGTTCTTCGGGGCGTTCTACGCCGCGGCGTTCGCCGCCACCGGGGGCCAGCAGGCCGCTACGACAAATCCCACCCTGCACTTCAACGGACCGGGAAGGTCTGTCTTCGTGAACGACTGCGCGACGCTCGGCAGCTCGTCCCTTGCGATCGTCGAGCCGGTTATAATCAGCGGCACGGTGAACTACTTCCTCAACACGCTCGACACTCTGACCTTTAAGATAACTCCGGGAGGCTTCGGCTTCTCGGACAGCCCGCTGAGCGGGCTTGCGATAATACCGACCACCCTAAATGAGCTGCAGGGCATAATGGCCGCGTTCCTGGTGGCGATCCTTGCGATAATGTTCCTGCTGGGCTTCATATACTCCCTCTTCCCCCTGTTCCTCTACATAGGCATAGTCCTAAGGGCCTTCCCCTGGTCCCGCGCCGCCGGGGGCGTCTTCATAGCCATATTTATAGGATTTTATATCGTATTCCCGATAATGCTAAACGACACCATGGGCGGTCTCGGCGCCGCATTCGCCCAGAACAATGCCAATTATTATACGTCCGGATCCGCCACCGGCACGGCCAACGTCCTCTCGGCCACCGGGATCGCAAGCGTCCAGCCCACCCAGAACGGAGGGCCTTCCACGACCGGTGGTACGATGTCCTACTTGGGCGACGTGCTCGGCTCCATCGTCGGTTGGCCCGGCGGCTATGGAGTCATAAACGGGTTCATAGCGGACTTCATGGGGCCCGCCATAATGCTCGTCGTGACGATAGCGCTCTCGCTTGTCGTTGCCCTGGACTTCGCGGACATACTGTCCGATATCCTTGGCGCGCCGAGCCTCTCTACCGAGAGGCTGCTCGGAAAGATCTTGTGATTCTATGATCCCAATCATGATTCTGCTGGCGCTGCACGGAATCCTGCTTCAGGCCCAGCCGCTGCTCCCGATCAGCCCGGTCCCCTGGGTGCTTGTGAGCCTTGTTGCTGCGCTCTGCGTGATACTTGTTGCCGCCCTGCTCTACATACTGGCGCCGATACTAAACAGCAGCGCCATGCAGCAGTGGTCCCGATTCCAGATATACGAGGCGCTTTTGTCGGTGCTTCTCATATTCATGTTCCTGGTCGTCGTGAAGATCTTCTTCCTCAACCCGGTGCCTGCCTTCGCATCAGTTGGACTGGTGCCCCAGGGCTGCGCCGCGGCCAACACCGTATACAGCCTCTCCGCCTGCAGCCTCGCCCAGTTCAACACCGCAAGCTACAACATAGCGAGCTACATATGGATCTTCTCTGTCTTCAAGGGGGTCGCGCCCACATCCACGCTTGCGATACAGCCTTTTAGGCAGGAGGGCGCGGGCCTTGAGGTCATATTCAACATACCCAACATCGTCGACGCGGGCAACACCAAATTCCTCCAGACCGTGATGGACGTGATACTCGGGTTCCTGCTGCTCAGCCAGATACAGCTGATACTTCTCTCGAGCTCCCTGCTGCTCATGTCGTTCTTCTTCGCGATCGGGCTGGTCGGCAGGGTATTCGGGGTCTCGAGGAGCTTCGGCGGAGCGATGATAGCGTTCGGCATAGGGCTCGGGATAATATACCCGCTCCTGATCGCGGTGACCTACGGATATATCGACGTCGCGGCCAACACCGCATGCATAGGATCAACCCTCTGCTCCGGCGGCGCGGTGCTAAACTTCGGCACAGCGTTCTTCAACAGCTTCCTTTCGCCCTACGCTGCGCTGCTCAACCTCTTCAACGGGACGACCGCAGCCCCGGTCCAGGCGCTCGCCACATCCTTCGCGACCGTCTTCGACGAAATAGGCTACATACTAGCCGGGCTAATAGTCATGCCGGCGGTTAATATAATCATTGTCGACGTGTTCGTTGTCGACTTCTCAAGGGCGGTGGGCGAGCAGATGTCATTCTCGATGCTCTTTAGGAGCGTGGTATAGGGATTTTATGATACACTTGTTGCTGCTATTGCTCCCGATGCTCCAGGGAAACATTCTAAATCAGCTTGGGCTGGGAGGGCAGCAGGGCTGCGGCCTGCTTTCGGGACAGATAGCCACCACGATAAACGCCAAATACCCCTGGTACTGCCCCATAAGCCAGCAGGTCACCAACCAGTGGGAGGGCTGGGTGCCGGTGATGCTAATAGTGACGCTCATCTCCTTCCTGCTCGCCGGGCTGATAATCATGGTAGGCCAGGCGCTAGGCAGCGCCAAGATAAGGAACTACGGCGCGGCCGAGATGTATGAGGCGATCGCGACGGCAATAATAGTGGTCGCCTTCGTCTACATCTGCGCCGTGATCTTCGGGCTCGGGCCAGGCGCCCTGGTGGGTAACATAAACCCCTATGCGACGGCGTTCCACCTCATGGGCTCCACCATAGCCAGCGCCCAGGGCATTTACAGTTCCATATACAGCTCTTATGTCCCCCTCGCGGAGACGACCAGCGTTACAATTGACATCTCGGGACCCGAAGCCGGGCTCACAAGGTCGAGCTTCGCCCAGGCCGAGGCCACGGCGGCGGAATCTGCCGTATTCCTGAACGTATACAGCTTCCTGATAACCGTTCTGTTCCTCAACCCGGCGAGCGCGCTCTCGCAGATAATCATCGAGGGGATGGCCGTCCTTTACGGGGAGTATTACCTCCTGGTCTTCTTCTCGGTGGCCGCGATACCAGTCTTCCTGGTTCCCGGCATAATATTCAGGGCGATCCTGCCGACAAGGGGGCTCGGCGGAGTGATGATCGCGATAGCAATAGGCTTCTACCTTGTGGCACCCTCGCTCTTCGCTGCCGTATACTATTTCACGGCGCAGAACGTGATAACGAGCATGAATGTGGCCAACAACCAACTGCAGCAGGCGGCATACTCGGGCGGGGTTGTAACATCGTCCCAGAGCCCTCTGGTGACAGACCTCAACAACGCCCAGTCGGCGATGAGCGGCTTTTGGATGCTGATCCTCTTCTACCCGGCCATGATAATAGCCTTCACCTACTCGTTCGTGATCCAGTTATCAAAACTTATAGGAGGTACCTACCAGCAGCAGGCGATGGGTAGGCTCAGGAGGTTCCTGTAGAGGTTCCTATCGCTTGTCAGGCGATGGGCAAGTAATAAAAGGGTTGGCTGAGATTCTGGTTTGATAAGGATGAACCCGAAGGTACTGCTGATAATGGGATTCCTGCTGCTCGGGCTGGTGACGGCAGGTGTGGCCGCATATATACCGAGTGGGGCCCTCGCCGACATAATAAAGTTCATACTGTTCATACTCGCGATGGCCTTCGTCGTCATAGGCTTCTCCTGCAGGTACTACAGCTATCTTATAGCCCCGATACTCAAGCAGAGGAGCAGGCATATAATACTAAGCGACCAGGTGCCCTACTGGCTGGCGACCACAGGGGACTGCATAGTCTCAAAGCGCAACGAGGACTTCATCGCCACCGCCTACATAAACATACCGCTCTACGTATCGTCCAGCGAAATGAGCGACGAGGAGAGGGAGAGGTTCGCAAGCCAGATGAGCAGGCTGGTAGGCGTCAACAAGGAGCCGGTGAGGTTCAGCTCTGTGCTTAGGATCATGGACAAGGATGACTACCTCAAGAAGATCAAGGAGCTCATAGGCATCGCAGAAAACGACGAGAGCATCGCCCTGCAGAGGGGCGGCCCTATCGAGATCGAGAGGGCGAGGGGCAAGCTCTCGATGTGGAAGAAGATACTTGACACCATAGGCTCCAAGTCCTCCATGGAGCTAGTCACCTTCGCGGCGGTCTCCGCCACAGGGGGCAAGGAGTACGAGGCGATAACCATAGCCCAGCAGAAGGCCAAGGAGCTGATGAACGGGGTTGGGACCATACTCGGGGTCACGCCAAACATAATCGTGGGCAGTGAGATATTGAAGCTCGTGGAGCCCGAATACTTAATACCGCTGTCGACGGTTAGCGAGGAGATAACAAAGAAGATAGAGCACGGAGAGGTGGAATGATGGACGAGGAAGGAATAATATACATGGCATTCGCGCTCGTGGTACTTCTTGTATCGCTCACCTTCGCAGCGAGGATGGGAGGGGGTATACTGTCCGTGATCGCCGCCCTCATAGTGGTTGTCACGGCCTGCCTGGTCGTGATACTCAACTTCGCCGACTACATAGTGGTCTCGCTCGGGTTCAGCGCCATGGGCCTCACGTTCCAGCCCGCGGCGGGCTACCTGATAAACAAGCAGCAGAATGCCGCCATCAAGCAGGTGGGTGGGATATACTACGCCACAGGCTATGTCACCGCGAATCTGTTCAGCTACGAGTTCAAGCAGGAACTCGAGCAGTCGGACACCGAGGCGAAGATAATAGAGGCCCCGCTCAGGTGGGAGCTTGCGGTCACCAACATAAAGTTCCCATTCAAGTACCACCTTCTTTCCTCCGGCCTAAACGTCCAGGACATGAGGGACGAGCTGGAGGGAAAAAGGTCCTACCAGGAGTACCAGATGTCCAAGGTCATGCAGGAGGGCAAGGACAACATGGCGATCGAGGAGCTGCAGAGAAAGATAAACGTGCTCCAGAGGAAGATGGACAGGATATCCGGCGGAGAGAAGCCGATAGGCTCTGTCATGTATGTCGAGACGACCGCAATAGGCGTCAGCGAGAAGGCGGCGGTCGACGAGCTGGAGAGGCAGATAGGCGCGCTCCAAATAGCCTTAAGCCCGATGAACGTCGACCTGATCAGGGTGATCGGAAGGGAGCTTTACACGCTCTTCAAGTTCAGCTTCGCGATGCCGCTGAACTACGAGGAGACGAGGACCTACTTCGACAAGCAGAGTTAGGGCTTTATACTTAGCATGAGGATTTGATCGGATGACTCTGATAAGGCTGCAGGAGCTCATGAGCAACGAGATAGCCAAGAGGGCGTTCCTCTCGAGGCCGCCCGAGCCGCCGGCCAACATGCTCATGAACGACCCGCTGCAGGCGATATACATAGGATCGACCAAGATATTCAGCGTCCCGTTCTGCTGGTCCTTCTCCAACCTGACCAACCCGCACATCGCAGTGGTTGGGATAACGGGCTCCGGAAAGAGCTACTTCGTGAAGACCCTCCTCGTGAGGGCGAGCTACATCTGGAACTCGAACGCGATAATAGTCGACTTCGCCGGGGAGTACAAGACCTGGGTGAAGCAGAGCGGCGGAACTGTCGTGGCGCTCGGGAAGGGCGACTTCATAAACATCATGGACCTATCGACAATGAAGCCCATCGACAGGACCAAGCAGATAATAAGCTCCTTGGAGATACTCACTGACATATCGTCGTTCCCGGAGCAGAGGAGGATAACGGAGGAGGCGATAGAGCAGTCCTACTCCAACTTCGGCTTCATCACCTCCGAGCGGCCGCCGGCTGGCAAGGAGTGCCCGACGCTCAAGGACGTGATCGCGCTCCTGCAGGAGAAGGTCCAGGAGGGCACCTATGAGTACCCGGCGGAGCTGGAGAACGCCATATACAGGCTCAGGCAGTTCGCCAGGGAGGGGGAGGACTACTTCGCCAAGAAGAGCACCATAGACATAGGCAAGCTCGCGAACTCGGGGCTCGTCGCCGTCGACCTCTCATCCCTTCCGGACGAGAGGTTTAGAGCCCTCGCCGCGCTCTTCATACTGCAGACACTAAAGGAGATAATGAGGAGCGAGGGGTGGAGCGAGTCGAAGGGGCTTAAGACCCTGGTGGTGCTTGACGAGGCGTGGAAGGTGGCGAGCGACGACAGGAGCGACGCCATAACGATAGTTAGGGAGGGAAGAAAGTACCAGTTCGGGCTGATAGTGGCCTCCCAGAACCCCACGGACGTGAACGAGGCGATATTCTCTAACGTAGGCACGACCTTCATACTAAGGATAAAGTTCGAGAAATTCATGAGCTACCTGCAGAGCTCGCTGAACTTCTCCTCGTTCATAAGGAGCGAGATAGGGAGGTTTGGTGTCGGGCAGGCGGCCGTGGACATGGCATTCCAGACCTCGCTGCGCTTCCCGGAGATATTCATCCTCGAGAAGATATACGGGGAGGAGCCGCTCTATGTGTACACCATAGACGTAAGCAGCATCCTCACGCAGAGCGAATTGGGGTCAGAGGTCATCGACAAGGAGTACCAGATGGAGAAGGAGGAGCTACGGAACAAGCTGATCGAGTACAACCTGACGGTGGAGGAGATCGAGAGGATATTCGCGGATATAGAGAAGAACAACCGGAGGATCAAGATAGACACGCTGGTGCACCAGCTTCGGGAGGGAGGCATATCGGTCGGCAACGTGGTCCTCTTCCTCAAGAACATGGGAATGGAAGACCAGGTAATAACAAGGGTAATGGGGAGTTAGATGGCGGGGTCGTATTTCACCATAGGGAGGAACGATCTCAGAAAGGCGCTGGTCAGCATGGGGATGGAGGATAAGGCGATACTTGCCCTCTTCAACATATTAAACAAGGCCCACCGCCACATAAACGCGATCGCCTTCGTGACCACTCTTGAGAGGATGGGGGTCGGCAGAGAGAAGAGCGCCAGGGTGCTAAGGAGGATAGGGATGGACGACGTCGTGATAGCCAACGTCTTTAGGATGGTGGACGAGAGCAAGATAGACGCCGAGATAGGGAAGATCTACGACGCAACGATTGATTTCAGTTGATTTGATGGCCGGTAAAAAGGCCGCATGCATGATATGCGGGAAGGAGAAGAGCGGGACTGCGGTCGATGAGGACCACGTCATAAAGGCGATGCGCTGGTTCAAGGAAAACGTCACCAGGAACGCCAAGGGCTATAGGATAGTGGTCTGCAGCGAATGCATGCCCCAGTACAGGAAGCTCCGCTCGAAGTTCGTGCGGAGGAGGGCGATGTATGTGGGCCTTGGCATAGTGTTCACCGTAGCCTTGGCCGCAATATCCGGGGGCAGGTATCTCGGCATCGTGGCCTACGGGGTCGTGATAACGCTCTTCCTCTACTGCCTTTCGCTGATAAGCTACGTCCCAGAGCTCAAGGGCTCGGGCGACCCCGCGGCCCAGAAATCCCGTCGGTAGCCGCGAAAAGGTTTATAAACCTGCAGAGTGATGGTATGAGGATGGTGGCTATCGCAAAGTGCTGCCGGTTGAGGGTACCGTGCATCTGCCTGCGCCAAATGCCACCGTGGTGTCTGCTTGCCTGAGGAAACCGCTTTCGTGGAGCCGAAAACAGAGGAGCTGGAGGTAAAGGCCAAGCTGCTCGGCAGCTTCAACGACATATCGAAGAGGCTGTCGGGGATAGAGACCCTGGAGATCGTGAAGGGCGACTCGCTTCTTAGGATCGTGAGGGTTGAGAGCAGGGACATACAGAAGAGGCCCTTCCTTTTTGTGATCATGGAGCTTGGGGCCGACAGACTGATGATAAGCTACACCGTGGCGACCGACTCGAGCCCAAAGATAAGGAGGATGCAGGCTCTCAAGGAGGCGCTCAGCGTCCTTTCGCTCATAACCGATCTTTACAGCGTGGACAATTCAGAGATGTTCCAATGCCTGGATTCGGCGATCGATGAGCTTTCCGCCTCCATGTCGCAGAGCTACAGCTCACTTTTCAACAACTACGACGCGATATTCAACGAGTACAAGGAACTCAGGAAGATGAACGTAGAGCTCACCGCCGCCAACAAGAACCTCTCGGTCCAGGCATCGCAGCTCTCTGAGGAGAACAAGACCCTTTCGGCGAGGGTGAAGGAGCTTGAGGGATACTCGGACGACTCTCTTATGGTCATGACGCAGGAGTGGCTGGACACCCACAACAGCGAGATAGACGTGGGGGAGTTCAGCAAGGTATACAGGGTCAACCCCACGAGGATAGAGGGGATACTGAACAAGATGGTGTCGCTCGGATACATCGAGCTGAAGGGATAAGATGATATACAGGGTGCGGATCAGGAAGAGGGTGCGCAGCATAAAGGTCTACAATGTCCTAAAGAAGGTCGGCCCCACCGAGAACGCAATCACGAAGCTCTTTGAGCGCATCTTCTTGAAGAGGAAGCCAGAGGAGGCGGCAAGGGGGGCGTGATTATATGCCTCTGTTGAAGAGCAGGAGAAGCAAGCTCGCCGTCGCCATAGGCTTGGGGTTTTTTGTCCTCTTTGTGGTCATCTTCGGGTACTTCGAGATACTCCTAAGCGGGCTAAGCGGCACGACGCTCGGCAGCTCATCGCCGGTGCCGGCGGTTTCCGGCTACGTCAACAACCAGGCGCTGCTCACCTACAACAATGCCAAATACGAACTTCCTTACCTCTCTGTTGTCTACAACGCGCCTTTCGTGACCAGCCTGAGCGCCCAGGGTGGGGTCTATAGGATACCCCCACCGACACATATCTACATACTCAACTATTCCGGCGGCTGCTTCGACTGCGGCAACGCCACCACCGCAATAAGGACCTTCATCGCCGGCATAAAGGCATATGACATGCAGGGACTCTACGCCAACATCACCAACGTCTCCGTCGGCAACCTGGCGGGGATCCAGAACGACTCGATACTGGTGGTCGTGACGGGACTGATCCCAAGCGAGATGGCCGTAAACAATTTCAGCCTCGTGAACACGCTGCTCGCAAAGCAGACAAGCATACTGTATGTGGGCAAGAACTTCTCTTCTATGATAGTCTCCGGAGTGGTCGCAGAGCCGGCGCCATCCGGGAAGGTCCCCAGCTTCCTCTCCAGCTATACCCCAGGCAAAAAGGGCATCAAGTCAGACGGGACTTTCACATTCAACGCGCCGACCTTCGCATTCTATCAGGGGACATCCTACCGTCTGCTCACCTATGAGAACATAGGCAACGGCTCCATAGCCGCCTTCCCAAACACGCTGGCATCGTGGCCTTCGGAGCAGGCGGCGGGTGAGGACCTGGCGAAGGCAGTCTACCAGATGTTCTGGCTGCCGCGGTACGCATTCGGATCGACCGCAGAGGTGGCGGTGCCGAAGGGAGGAATCGGTACGATAGGCATCGTCATGAACACGAGCGGGAACAGCACGCCAAACAAGTACAACATTACTTTTCCCCAGACGCTCGCGAAGGGATATTACAGGGTCGCAATCGCAGGAATCCCAGCATACGTAGGCCGGCCCGATGTCTATACCTACATAACAGGTCGGCCCAGCATGAACACGAGGGGGATGGTGTCCCTCCAGAAGAACGTCTCGCCCAACGAGAGCAACGTGCAGATAACCTTCAACCTCACCTCCGCCCCGGTCAACCCGACGAAGCTGTCCACATTCATCAAGATCTACAACCAGAACCTGCAGCCGACCGGATGGGTGGAGCAGGGACCTAGTATAAACAACTTTTCCGAGGCTTCTCAGAAGTCGTTCTACAACTATTACAACATCAACCTTGGCCCGGGCCGCTACATAATCATGCTCACCAACTTCTCCGACAACACTGAGGTGGCTGCGGGCTTCTTCGTGATACCAAATTATGTGATAACACCAACCCAGATCAACTTCACCTCCGGTACCTTCGTCTTCAAGATAACTTCGGGAGGGGATGCGGTGAACAATGTGGCTTACAACCTCTCGGTCAACAACCTTTACCCATCGTCAGGAGTCATACGCTCCGGAATCGTGGCCTATGTCATCCCGCAGGGGGCGGCCGTCAGCGCGCCCCTGACATTCACATTCAGCATGCTGAACCAGAAGGAGGTGGTAGTGGTAACCCACCAAGTCTTCCCATTTAAGCTCAACCCCCAGTACATCGAGCTGGTTATAGTCCTAGTCATGATGCTGATAATGGTGCTGTTCGTCAGGGCACCGGTGAGGGACGAATTCTACATCGACGTCCCGAGCCTCCCGGAGAGCAAGAAGATCGAGATAAAGATCAAGGCCGCGGAGGTGCTCTCGGTGTTCGACAAGCTCAATACGAACTACCACTGGAAGTACATGCCGCTCTCCAAGACAGAGATGAAGTCGGCCATCGCGATCAACATCAAGTACAAGAACATACCTGTCGAGCTGACTTATAGGAACATCGACTCCATACTCGACAGCCTTCTCGTTAAGGGCTACATAGTCGGCGCGGATGAGCTTTACGCCCCGGCGACCTGGGTTGAGGCGAGCAAGCACGACATAGGCTACCTGGCGACCTTCAAGAAGCTGAGGATCTATTTCGTCACCCACAGCTACACCTTCAGTGAGATAGACTCGAGCGAGGAGGCCGACATGGTGGCCTCGATGCATGGCGACAAGAAATACGTTGTCATCTACTCGGAGACGACCAGGTTCAAGAACATACCCATATACCCGGATGCGAGAACCTACCTAATCTTCCTGAATTCGGATGCGATGGAGGAGTTCAGGTCTAAGCTCTACACCACCAGCTCAGATGAGGTGGAGAAGCTCAAGATGTACATATCATCGGATTACATAAGGCTTGTCGACGCCGACAACCTTGACAAGACGATGGGCTGATCCGGCCCCGGGGATTATTCATCTTCTGCCTGTTCCTCCTGGGACGCTGACGCCTCCTCGTTTACCTCTTCCGCAGCGGCGGCCTTGGGGATCTTGCTCGCTACCAGCCGCTCTATCGCCACCTCCAACCCCTTCTGGTCCTTGCTGGTTATGCTGGATAGGTCCAACGAGAGCTGCTTGGCGTAGCGCATGATGGTATTGTACCTGGTAGCCTCATGGTGGGCCTTGATCTTTCCGCTTACATACTTTTGCACGCCCCTTGCCGCCTCCATGAGCGCCAGCCTTATCTCCTCGACTATCTCATCCTCCTGGGCTATTGATTCCTTGCCCACCCCGGTGTAGGGTATGTGGACCGAGGAGACATTCACAAAGATGCTCAGGGGCATCTTATCAACATCGAGATTGTAGCGCTTCCAGTCGACGTTCTTCGCGGCAACCGTTATGGCGCAGGTTCCGCTATCGAACAGGAGGGGAACCCTGTTGGCGAATCTCATTATGGTCGCCTCGTGGCCCTGGTCGGTCTTCCTTCCTGAGAATCCGCCGAAGGAGACCGCGGCCTCGACTATGAATGGTATGCCGCCCTTGAGCAGGGCGGTCTTCCTCTCGACCACGTTCATGAACTCCGGCTCGAATATGTTCTTCATGGCGAGCCTTATCTGCTCCTCCCCTATCGGCTTTATGTGGGTGCTTTCAGGCGCTATCCACTTGACCTCCTTGAAGGCCTTGATGAGCATCTCCGCGTCGTCCCAGCTAAGCTGCTTGGGGTCCTTGTCGAAGTCGACCCTCTTTGCTATCTCCCTGAGTTCGGCAACCTTGCCGGCGCTCACCCTGGCGAAGTTCTCCTGGAGGAATGACGCAACCTTCCGCTCAGGGGAGGAGTGCGCATATTCAAGCAGGTCGTTGACGTATAATCCGAGCGGGTGGGGCTTGGCGGGCTCGGGTCTCTCCGGCATCTTCTCGACGCTCCTAGGGAACCTGTGCTCCTGTCCCTGGGGGTCGGTGAATGATATTTCAGCATGGGGGTTGGATAGCGCGGTGCGCTTTAGGTACTCCAGTATGCCGCGGTCGCTATTCTCGTACTTCACGTCTGCGAACTCTCCCTCGACTAAGAGGCCCTTGGGGAAATCCGGCAGGTCTACCATGTCTGATACGACCGGCTTGTTCTTGACCGTGTCTATCGATATCTTGCAGCCATACCCCTTCCCGGGCCCGGTGGAGCATTTCACTAGTATCTGCTTACCTGTGGTCATCTGGGAGAAGAGCGTGCATCCAGCCGCGCCTATGCCCTGCTGCCCCCTCTGCTGTACATAGCGGTGGAACTTAGTACCCGCAAGTATGGTGGCGAGCGCCTTTCCTATGTAATTCTTGGGTATCCCGGGGCCGTTGTCCTGGACTGTTATGAGGTACCTGTCTTCTCCCTTCTCGACAAGGACAACGCTGACCGAAGGCAGCGTCCCGGCCTCCTCCGCCGCGTCAAAGCTGTTGGTGACGTACTCGTGCACTATCGTGACGAGCGAGCGCACCTTCCCCGAGTAGCCGAGCATCTGCCTGTTCTTCTTGAAGAACTCGGCTATCGAGTGCTCCTTGAAGGCGGTAAATATCTCCTCAGCTTTTCTCTCGGCCATCTAAAACCTCGCCGAGACCGCCGCGGCCTTGTTCTTGCGGTGCATAGCCTCCATCTTTATGTAAGCCATCCTGTGGGTGCCCCCGTCTATGAGGGTGTTTATCGCAGTCTCGGCCTCGGATATCTGGGTTATGTCCCCTATCATCGAGATGGTGTCGCCGTAGACGCTTATGTGGGCAAGGCTCACCTCCTCTATGTAGCGCTTGGCCTTGCCGCCAATCCCTATTATCCTCGCCTTCAGCTGCTTGACCCGCTCCGCTTTCGACTCTATCTGGCCGATGTCTATTATCCTGAAGTAGAACTCCGGATTCACGAGCTTGAGTGCGGTCTCCATGTCGAAGCCCCTCCCGAAGGCGTAGATCACGTTCTTGGCGTTGAACTCCGAGAAGGCGTCCTTGGAGTTTATCTCTATGGTGCCGTCGCTGGCCACGGCTATCTTGCAGTTGCAGGCCTTCTCCACCTGCTTGAGCGCCTTGGGATCTCCGCGGAGAGACTTCAGCCTCTCCTGCGTTATGTATAGCTGTTGCATCGCTTCACTGGCATACCACTTTATCCGCGAAACTTTAAATAAGGCTCAGTCGCCTACAGAGTGCAACTTGAACTCTTCGAAATATTTCTTGATCTTCGTGAAGTCCTTGTCTTTTGTATACAATCTAAGGTTGTGGACTATCGCGGCGGAGGCGATATGTATATCATTCTCGTTTATTGTTATGCCATTTTCCTTGAGCTTGATGAATATCTCTGCAGCCTTCAATAATGTCGGATTGGTTAGTGGTATCACGTCGAATGAATTTTCTAGGAGCAGCTTGTTTTCCTCCATTTTCTTTTTATGCCTGATGAATTCGTATATACTAACTATGGATATGCTGTTGTCACCATCAAGCAGACCGGTGTATCTTCTCCGTTCGAGTATCTCGATCAGCATCGTCGTGTCTAGTATAGACTTCTCGGCCATCCATATCGCCTCCTATCATCAAGCAATTCCTCGACGCTTATTTTTGCCTCCTTTTTGTTAAGTTCAAGTAGCTTCTTTAGCGAAATCTGCTTTAGGAGGGATTTATAGTTGTCCAATAGCGTCTCTAGCGCATCGTCCATATTGGATGTTTCGAATTCCTCTTTTAGTTTTATTAACCTCTTGTATGTTTCCATCGATACGGCTATTGTCTTCATAAGATCCCAGAATATTATAAATCTATAAATTTATAAACCCTGTGCTGAGCAACCATTTTGATTAAGACCCATGCAAAGAAACCAGATACTTCCGCTATTCCGCTTCTCGGCGCACCTTCGCAAAGGTTTATATACTTAATTGTCTCACAATTAAATCGTGATTGTCTCATGATTCTTCCATGAAAGAATCGTGCAACAATGTGTGGTTTGGATGCGTTCGAGAAAGGAGCTTGAAACAGAGCTTAAGAGCATAAAGAAGCAGATCGGTGGGATACAGGTCACCGACAAGCTAGCCAAGGACATGCTCGAGGGCAAGATGAAGGCAGACGAGACCAGCTCGAACCTGCTGATGATAGTCAGGCTCATGATGGATGAGAACAAGAAGAACACAATGATATTGAAGGGAATATCCGATAGCGTAGGCCGTCTCGAGAAGGAGATGGGCGACGCAGGGCAATATGAGCAAGACGACCAATCTGCCTTCGACCCTGTAGAGGATAGACTTTCAAGGGTTCAACCCGTGTCTGGACTGGATGCAAAGATCCTGCAAATAGTCCAGCTCAAGAACATTGCCTGCGCAGAGGACGTCAGGCAGGAGCTGGGCTACAGGGGCAGGAACGGAGCATCCGCCAGGTTGAACAGGCTTTACCAGCAGGGCCTCCTAGAGAGGTACCAGCTGGGCCATAAAGTCTACTATAAGTACGACGCCAAAATGGCGGGCACGCTAATTGTTTCACCCCCACAGTGAGTTGGTTGCCGGCTATAGGCCGGCTCCCTCACTATTTTTCATCCCCACCCAGTGGGCTGTATTTATAGCTTTTTGACTTATCTTATACTGATTTGTGACTTGGATGGAGGAAGCGAAGACCGAGCGGAAGAACAGGCACTGGACCGAGAACCTGGCGGACCAGGTCCTTTCAGCGGGGAAGGGGCCTCACGTGATAACCGGAGGCATGACCACCAGCGGAGCGGCGCACCTCGGCACGGTCTGCGAGTTCCTTTACCCGGCCGTCCTGAGAAGCGCGATAGAGGGCAGAGGGGAGAAGGCGGAGTTGCACTTCATTGGCGACATACTGGACGCCTTCGACGGGATACCGGAGGATGTGAAGAAGTACGAGCAGATCCTTAGGCCCGAGCTGGGGAAGCCGCTCGTGCATACCATCGACCCCTTCGGGTGCCACGACTCCTACGGCGAGCACTATCTAGAGCAGGCCAAGGAGCTGATGAAGAAGATGTCGCTGGAGATCAATGTTATACCGGCAAATGATCTATATGACAGCGGGAAGATGGACCATTACGCCAGGCTTTTCCTCAGCCAGGAGGAGAAAGTCAAGGAGGTTGTTGCAAGGACCTCGATGAGGAAGCTGGAGACCCTAAAGGGCTGGAGCCCGATAATGCCGATCTGCGAGGCGTGCGGCAAGATAGCCACTACCAGGGTAACCTCGCATAGGGGCGACGATTATGAGTATGTCTGCGATGTTGATGTGAAATACACCAAGGGCTGCGGGTTCGCCGGGAAGGCAAGCCTCAAGGACCACCAATACAAGCTTCAGTGGAGGCTGCACTGGCCCTCCTGGCAGGCGCTCTTCGGCTCTAGCATAGAGGGGAGCGGGATAGACCACATGACCAAGGGCGGCAGCGCGACCACCGCAGAAGCGATCCACAAAGAGATCCTCAAGCGCGAGCCGCCGATACTGTTTAGGTACGGATTCATCCTGATAAACGGGAAGAAGTACTCTAAATCGAAGGGGATAGGGATGGGGGCGGTTGAGCTCAGCGAGCTGATTCCTCCTGAGCTGCTCAAATACGCCCTAATAGAGCCCAACGTGGAGCAGAACAAGGACATAGACCCGAGCGGGGACAAGCTGATACTGCTCTACAACGAGGTCGAGCGGATCAACTCCATCGCCAAGCCAGAGGGGAGGGCTGACGAGAAGAAATGGCTCGCCTTCCACATAGCGATAAGCAGGCTCTCATGGAAGGCCTCTTTCGTGGACATGCTTCTTGACTACCAGATAACCAAGGATTGGGGGAAGGTTGGGGCGAAGCTTGATGACAGGGACGGTGTTCGGTACCTTTCGCCCTACATAGAGAGGTGGCTTGCCAAGGGCTTCGCGC
Organism: uncultured Microcaldota archaeon; assembly: GCA_963787745.1. GTDB lineage: Archaea > Micrarchaeota > Micrarchaeia > Micrarchaeales > Micrarchaeaceae > JAJYUY01. Next base: position 56,514 of record CAWBEB010000002.1, read on the forward strand.
CTGACCGCTACAACTTCTCGGTAAAGCAGACAAGGATCAGTGAGCATAAGGATGCGGTGAGGAAGTTCGTCGACGCCCTGCAATCCGGGATGGACGATCTGCAGGTGCACAACCTGGTCTACAATGTCGCTAAGGAGAACGGCCTTAAGACAGAGGCCCTGTTCAAGGTTCTCTATACGGCACTGATAGGCAAGGACAACGGACCGAGGATCGGCAAGCTCATAGTCTCGATAGGAGTCGACGAGGCAAGGGGCATGCTGGAGCGCGCGCTCGGTTGATTAAGAGGCCTTCAGGACAATGCTATCTTCTCAGCGGCGCAGAGCACCGGCCCGTGAACCGGGCTGGCTGTGGTGAGCAGGTTATAGATGCTGGACTCGAGGTACTCCGGTATACCCGCATCTTCTGACGGGTTGCAGTACTGCAGATCAGGCACGTCCGCATGGGAGAAGATCTCGAAGTTGGCTGAGTAGGCTACGCCGTCCGCACTCACCGGGGTTGCAAAGTAGCTTAGGTAGAAGGGCGTGTTGTTGGATATTGTGCTGAAGGACGACATCGTGATGCCCGATTTGAGCACATAGATTGTCTGGTTCGGATGGCTCGCGTAGAAGGCAACGTTGGCGCCGCGCTCCGGATGGGTGTAGAATGATACTATAAGGTAGGTCGAGTTCTCGGGGCTGTTCTTCCCAAGCTCAAAGAGCATCGTGCCCTGGTAGCTGCCCAAATAGGTGTACTCCACGCCGCTGGCGTTTACCTTAGAGAAAACCTGCTGGAAGAGCTGCACATAGGTTGAATTTGATATCTGCAATCCGCTGAACTGGGCGGCAGAGACGTTCACCGCCCCAAGGTAGCTAATTGACAGCAGCAGGGCCGCGACCGCTATGATCGCCACTGCAGCTATGGAGGTGTAGTTTGATTCGAGATCATATGTGCTGAAGGCGCGCCTGAGCCGCGCCACCCACTTCTTGCCGAGATCCAGCTTGAGCCCGAACTTGCGGTAGGTAAGCAGCATCGCAACAAGGGCGATGTAGAATATCAGGTTGCCGCCGAAGGCATGGAAGCTGGAGACGACGCCGCTCACGTTCGAATACGTCCAGGTCATCGCAAGGATTAACATCCTTATTATGTTGAGCACGAAAAGCAGGATCACGCCGGTCGCCAGCCACGCTGTCTTCCGAGTCGGGTTACCGGTGCAGAGGTAGGAGACAGGTATTAGGAGCATTATGAACGCTATGAATACCCCGACTGGCACGCTGGTAGAGGCGATCGTCAGCGCCTGGCCGGATGGGGCTATTATCTGCTGGCCGGCATGGGCCAGGCTAGACCCGGTTGCCTTGAGGACCGAATAGACTATACCACCGCTGAATGATGCCAGGCGGGAGTTGGCGTTTATTATTGAGAGCAGGAGGATCGGAGAGGAGAACAGCAGGTAGGCCATGACAGGCGCGTATCTCCGTATGCCCTTAAGCCCGGCTACCGCCATCACTATGGACATGAGAAGCAGGGGAAGGAGCAGGGCGTCGATTCTGTAGGACAGGAACTCGAATGAGAGCAGGCCGCGTGAATAGGACAGCACTAGTAGGAAGACGATGAACGCCACCGTGGCGCCGATTATCCCGTACTCCCCTTTTGCCACAGGGGTCTTGTCCTTTAGGGTGAAGAATATGAACAGCACGCCCATGATCATGGTGACTATTATGTAGGATGAAGAGTCGTTTTGGAGTATGGTGGATCCGGTGATCGCGAGCGTGGCGGCCGCACCTATGATGAAGGCTATGCCTATTATCACGGTCTGGAAAATTCGTTCCGCATCTTGCTCTGGATATGCCACCATTGGAACACTTGATTGTCCTCGGTCGAAATGGGCGTCATCACGTTTCAGCAGTTACTCTTCTCCTCATAGGACAGTAATACTTATAGAGTAAGGCTTATAAGCTGTAGTGGGAGCATGAAGTTCAGGTTCGTCGACCACACCGCGGACGTAGAGTTCATAGCCTACGGCAAGAATGAGGATGAGCTCTTCTCCAACGCGCTGTTAGCGATTTTCGAAACGGTTGCAGACACCGCCGCCCTTTCAAGATCTGATGGAAGAAAGCTAAGAGTCACGGTCAAGGAGAAGGCTGACAGCCTGGAGGACCTGCTCTGGTATACTCTACAGCATACCCTTTCGATCACTGAGTCACGGAGGGTCTTTGCTTATGAGGTAGACAGGATAGAAGTAAAGGAGGAAAATGGAAGTTTCTCCTGCGATGCCAAGATCTACGCTAAAGAAAAGAAGAACGAATACTCAAAGCTTGCGGTCAAGGGAGTCTCAAAATACGGAATGGAGATAAAAAAGGGCAAAGAAATGGAGGCCAAAGTTGTGGTGGACGTGTAAAGCCCCGGGAGGGATCCTGTGCTTGAAGTAGAACGCCCTCGATTTGGCGCCATGTTATTACCTGTTATTTATTTGGACGGCTGACTATAAAAACAGGTAAGATACCAAAGCAGGTTATATCTTGATGTTTCTCTCCATCAGAAAACATAGCAACTCTTTTTACCACCCTACCTCCTGCCCTTTTTACCAACCTTTCCATTGCATCCATTGCCCGCCGTGCACCAACAATCTCGTCAACAATACCTACGCGTTTACCTTTAATTAACTCGGCATCTCTAGAATCCAAATAAAATACCGCTGATTTTATGTTATTTTTAGGACCCCAATATTCGTGGATGGGTTTAATCATATAATTGTACTTTTTGTTTCTGCATACCACAAATTTATCTTTTTTAATTAAAGTCGCCAAAGAATGAGCAAATTCTAAACCGTAAGGCTCTAAAGTAACTAAGATATCACAATGGGCTAGCTCTTTTGACAGAGTTTTTGCGATTAAAGTTACCAGCTTAGTCTCGCCAAGTGTATCCAACCATGCAATGTATTTATTTTTTTCTACTTTTACCAATGGTAAATCGTAGGAAAACCCATGAGTATTAAATTTGTATCTGGATTGACCCGTATAAGGCAGCATATTTACGTTTTCCCTCATCGCATCAGTTTATATGAGATGCCAAGATATTTATATTTGGAGACAAGCGAAGATATATTGAGGTTATATGTCAAAAACCAAGAGTTCTGATGACCAATACAAATGGCATTTCAAGAACGTTTCACCATACTATTATGGAGATAAGATAATGTTCTATCAACTTGGGTTCAACTCCGTAGTTGAAATGAGCAGATTCTTAAGAAACAGATATAATTACGAATTAAAACGAACCGATTCTGTTCTTGATATTGGCTGTGGTGTTGGAAGGCTTGCCCAGTTTATCGCGCCGCAGGTATCAAACATTACAGGTATTGATTTATCGGAAGGAATGGTGGAAACGGCAAAGATTATGCTAAAGAATTTCAATAATGTATCTGTTGAAAAGGTAGACGGAAGTGGCGAACTCAAATTTCAGGACAAGAAGTTTGATATGATCTTCTCTCATGGTACTTTGGGATTTGTAAGCAATGAGGCGTTTGTCAAGTATACAAAAGAGAGTTTCAGGTGCCTTAAGGAAGGCGGAATATTTGTTTTCCAGATACCAAACTACAATGTACCGTTCGCTCTTCTTAGGGGCTGTGATGCTGAAAAAGCAAAAGAAAGGCTGAGATTATTGATTAGGGGAGAACTATCCAAGCCAACTGAAAAGAGCAGACTGGGTATCCCAAAAAGTAAAAAAGAACTTTACAATCTTATGACCAGTTCTGGATTCAATAACATTCAAATCGAAAGGCCATCTTTAGCCAGGATATACTATCTTGTAGCTGGAGCAAAATAAGATTTTAGGTATTTTGATAGCCCCTTTGAGGCTTTATTACCTGAAGTAGAACCCCTCAGGTCTTGACGTCGAGAAAAGCCCCGGGAGGGAATTAAGTTGTAGGGATTACTTCAGCTTCTTGATGTCCTCCTTCTTGACGCCGAGCCTTATCCTTCCGGTTCCTACTCCAATTTGCTTACCGATTAGTATGTTCTCCGCGACCCCGGTGAGCCTGTCTGTCTCTCCGAATACCCCTGCGTTGATGAAGTGCTTGACAGTCTCCTCGTAGGCGGCCCTCGCGAGCACGGACTGCTTCTCTCCGGCTATTCCGTGCCTTCCGGCGCTCTTTATCTCGCCGCCCAGAGTCATAGCGTCCGCCACCAGACCTATGTGCCTGTAGCTGACTGTGAGGCCCTCCTCCTTTATTGTCGATATGAGCTCGTGGGCTATGGTGTTCCTTGACGCCTCGACCCCGTAGTTCTTTAGGACCTCGAACGGGTCGTTTGAGTATATGTTGTCCTTTTCCACTCCGTCTATCTTCATCGCCTCCGCGATGTTGCTTCCGGATGTGGTGATGTAGAATGTGCCGTCCTCGTCCTGCTGGACTATGGCCTTGTTTATTCCAGGTATCCCTATTATCGAAGAGTTGAGCACGTTGACGAATACCGTCCTCGTAGCCTTGACGCCCTCCTTCTTCTTTATCTTCACGACTATATCTTTCTCATCCTGCTCGGTCGTTATGTCCTCCCTCTTTCCGAGCTTTGATGCTATGGTCCTGCCAGTTATCTCGTAGGATGAAAGCCTTTCCGGGTCCAGGTGTACCGTCAGCACTCCAGATCTCAGGTTCTCATCGTAGTTTAGCATCAGCGCAGACAGCTTGACGTCCTCGAGCTTCCTCCAGATCTCCCTGACCTTCTCGTAGTCCTTGGATATCTTCTTCTCCAGTTGTATTATCATTCCCGGGTTCCTGGGCCTCTTCCTAGCGTCTATCAGCTCGATTACTCTTGGAAGTCCCCTCGTTGTTATTACCGAGCTTATTCCTGCAGAGTGGAATGCCCTAAGCATCATCTGGGTGCTGGGCTCGCCTATGGACTGCGCCGCAAGAGTCCCCACGGCCTCGCCCGATGTCATTATCAATGATTCCTTCTTGTCCTTTGCCATATCACTCGCCCAGCTTCTCCTTCGACGGGTCTATTCCGTCCCCTCCATATATTGTCTGTATAAGCGATCCTGCCGCGTCCCTCACCGAGAGGTCGTCGGCGACGTAGAAGTCCTGCATGGCGTTAATCAGCCTCCTTTGCAGGTATCCGGACTGCGCGATTACCAGCGACTTGGACATGGCCGAGTCCCTCGAACCCATTGCGTGCATGAAGAACTCGACAGGCTTTAGCCCTGTGAAGAACGATGAGGTTATGAATCCCTTCGCCTCCGGGCTGCTGTCCTTCCTGCCGAAGTATGGAAGCACCCTTCCGCGATATCCTCTCTGCGGCCTCCTTCCCCTTACCGCCTGCTGCCCCAGCAGCATGCTTGTCTGGACGAAGTTTAGTATGTTTCCCCTTGCCTTGACCATCGCCATGAGCTGCGTGTTGTTCTCCGGGCCGACGTACTTCTTGAGCACGTTCGCCGCAAGAGTCCTTGCGCTCTCAAGCTCCGCCATGACCTCGATTTCGAAGGTCTCCTTCCTGGTGTAGCCCGGCAGCTGATCCAGCTTCTTCTCCCGATACTTATTGAGGAGCTCGTCGGCCTTCTTCCTGGTGCCGTCGATTATCGAGTTGAGCTCCTTGTTGACGGTGTCGGAATTGTAGTAGTCCTTGACGCTGACCGTGACTCCCATCATCGCGGACACAGCGACTGCGAGCTTTGAGAGGTTAAGTATGAACTGGTTTATCGAGTCTGACCCGTACTCGTCGAAGAGCTTTATTATGAGCGCCCCGTTGCCCTCCCCGACGAGCTTGACAGTTATGGTGCCCTCCTTTAGGTCGCCCTTCTCTATTAGGAGCTTCTCGCCGCCGAGCTTGCCCTCGAAGCTGAAGTCCTTCGGCAATATCATCGAGAATATCGACTTGCCGCTATACCTTCCCTTCGCGGCTGGCTTGGGGAGATCATTTACCCCCACTCCGGCGAGCAGCGAGCATGCTTCTCTCTTGCTGAAGGTCGCGCCCTCCTTTGTGAGCAGGAATATCCCTATGAGTTCGTCCTCCTGGAGGGCCATTATCGGCTCCCCGTCCCTGGGCGATAGTATCAGGTCCTTGGGCTGCATGAGATACCTTGCCTCCGCCTGGGCCTCTAGGCTCTGGGGAAGGTGCAGGTTCATCTCGTCTCCGTCGAAGTCGGCGTTGTATGGTGTGCATGCCGAGACGTGGATCCTTAGAGTCCTTCCGGGTATGACCTTTATGGTATGGGCCATTATGGAGAGCTTGTGCAGCGTTGGTTGCCTGTTCATGAGGCCGACATCCCCATTGACCAGCTGTCTCTCGAGGATGTATCCTGGCTCGACGAGCTTGAGAAGCTCCTCCCTGTTGACTTCGGTTACCCTCTTCCTCATCCCCTCCTTGGTTATGACGTTGAGGACCATTGGGTACTCCTTGTTCTCGAGGTACTTCTTCGCGGTGTCCACGTTCCACTTTGTGACGTAGAGCGGGATCGTGAGCACCTCCGCTATCTTCTGCGGCACTCCGACCTGGTTTATTGTGAGGCTAGCGTCAGGGCTTATTACAGTCCTTGCCGAGAAGTTGACCCTCTTTCCGCTGAGGTTGTATCTGAGCCTTCCCTCCTTGCCCTTAAGCCTCTGCGCGAGGGTCTTAAGCGGCCTGGTGGACCTGTGCCTTGCGACAGGTATTCCCGGCGTCTCGTTGTTGAAGTATGTTGTGACCTGGTACTGCAGCAGCTCCCAGAGGTCGTCTATTATGATCTGAGGCGCCCCCGCGTCTATGTCCTGCTCCAGCCTCTGGTTTATCCTCATTATGTCGACGAGCTTGTGGGTCAGGTCGTCCTCGCTCCTCTCTCCCGATTCGAGCGTTATGGACGGCCTCACGTTTACCGGAGGCACCAGCAGCACTGTTATAACGAACCACTCCGGCCTCGTTGCCGTCGGGTCCATGCCAAGGAGCCTGAGGTCCTCGTCGCTTATCTTGGAGAGCCAGTCCCTTATCTCGTCGGCTTTCATCTTGTTGCTGTCGAGGTAGAAGAATGTCGGCCTCTCGAGCTTTATCTTCCTCTGGGGGGATGCGCAGTGGGGGCACTTCTTTACCGACTTCGGCTTCTTTATCTTGCCCTTCCCGACCTCCTCCTCTATGGTGCTGAGCACCGTCGCAGTGTCGAGCTCATCGCTGCCAACTATCTCCGCGACCTTCTCCTTGACCTCTGCCGCCTCCTTCTGGGTGGCGAGGATCCTATGGCAGCTGTGGCACGTGGACTGCAGCAGCGAATAAATTGTCTTTGCGAACTCCGGGTGTATGACCGGCCTTACAAGTTCTATGTGTCCGAAGTGGCCCGGACAGGTCTTTATCCTTCCCCCGCAGGTCTTGCACCTGAGTCCCGGGTCTATGACCCCGAGCCTCTGGTCGATCAGGCCACTGTCTATTGGGTATCCCTCATCGTTGTAGGTGTCCGGAACTATCAGCCGCGCGACGCTCATCTTCTTTATCTGCTCTGGGGATATCGTCGTGAATTTTATGTACTCAATACTTTCGGCATGCATGAACCATCAACCCATGTTTATCTTTATCCTTGGCAGGACGTGCAGCGACTTTACCTCGTCTAGCAGCAGCTTGAACCCGTAGCTTATCTCGACCTTTTCCAGCTCGTTCTGTCCGCAGGTCTGGCATGTCGGCTGGTTCTTTATGTAGTCGTAGTATCCTATGTCTCCGCAGTTCCTGCAGACCCAGACGTCGGCCTTGTCGGACTGGTCAAGCATCCTCTCCTTGAGCAGCAGGCTTGCGCCGTGGCCTACGAGCGTATCACGTTCCATCTCTCCGAACCTGAGTCCTCCCCTTCTGGGCTTACCCTCTGTCGGCTGGTGCGTGAGTATCTGCACCGGGCCCCTGCTCCTTACCTGGAGCCTAAGGCCAACCATGTGCATGAGCCTGTTGTAGTACACCACTCCTGTGAATATCTTCGCCTTCATCTTCTCTCCGGTCCTGCCGTCGTAGAGCTCCTCGTCCCCGAACTTGTCGAAGCCGGATCCTTCGAGTATGGAGCCGTATTCGTCGACCAGGTCCCTCCCCTCTGTAGAGAATGCGGTCCCGTCCATCTGCTTGCCGTGTATCGAGCCGACCTTTCCGCCAAGCATCTCAAGCATGTGGCCGAATGTCATTCTGCTCGGAAGCGAAAGCGGGTTGAGCAGCAGGTCAGGGACTATCCCGTCCTTTGTCCTTGGCATGTCGTTCGGGTCGACTATGAGCGCGACCACTCCCTTCTGCCCGTGCCTGCTTGCGAACTTGTCCCCGATTTCTGGTACTCTCTCGGACCTTATCCGAACCTTTGCGATCTTTGTCGCGCTGGTCGTTTCGCAGAGCAGAACGTTGTCTACTATGCCTTCCTCCCCTGCCTTTAATGTTATTGAGTTGTCCCTGCTCTTCTCCTCGCCCACGCCGAAGCTCGTCTCCTCCTCGAGGAACCTTGGCGGCGACACCTTTCCGATCAGGACGTCTCCCTCCGTAACCTGTGTTTCTGTCTCAACGATTCCGTCCTCGCTGAGTTTTGAATATGCGTGCTCACCGAGGTAGCTCTCCGTGGTTGGCGGCGGGACCTTGAACTTGTCCTGCTGGCTTCCAGGGTACCTCCTCTCCTCGTCCGAGTAGGTCTTATAGGACATCGACCTTCCCATCCCCCTGTCGATGGCCCCCCTGTTAAGCACAACTGCGTCCTTCATGTTGTATCCATAGTAAGTCGAGAGCGCGACCACGAGGTTCTGACCGCTCGGGTGCGTCCCTATCTTCAGCGCCCTGTAGGCCATGCTGTTGACTATCGGTATCTGAGGATAATACATTATGAATGCCCTTGGGTCGTACCTCTTGTTGAAGTTTATAGCGTAGAGACCCTGGCTCTGCTTGGCGAAGTTGGATGATATTGGGTGCCTTCCTATAGAGTTGTATTCTGGGAAGACCGAGCAGTTCATCGTGAGGCCGAGCATACTCGCCTTGTCTATCTCCAGGTGCGTTGTCTTCTCGTTTATCTGGTCCTGTGCAAGCGCTATGAAGGCGTCTTCCTCCTCCTCTGCGTCGAGGTACTCTATGATTCCCCTCCTTACCAGGTAATTGTAATCGACCTCCTTGCTCTGTAGTCTTGAATCCAATTCTGTTGTGAACCTGCTCTGGCCGCCTTCGACCACTATGTAGGGCTTCCTTGCGCGCCCCCTGTCGGCATTTATGTGGACCTCGTTGAGCTTCTTTGTGTAGGATACGTTTATCTCTCCGGATATGACCCCGAGCCTCCTGTTCTTCCTGACCTCCTCTGCGAAGGCCCTCCCTGACTTGACCTCAGCGATAACGCGGCCATCGAGATAGACTTTTGTCTTTTGCCCTTCCTTTGCCAACATAAACACCCTTATACAAGCTTGAGCTCCTTGAGCTTCTCCTCAAGCGCCTTGTGGTCGGCGCCGACTGTTATCTTTGCCATTATTGCAAGGTACTTTGTAAGGCCTACGTCGGTTCCTTCTGCGGTTTCGCTCGGGCAGATCTTGCCGAGGTATGTTCCGTGGACGTCCCTGGCCTTGTAGTGCGGGTGCTTCTTCGAGAGAGGCGACTTCACCCTCCTCAGGTGCGCGAGCGTTCCGGTTAGGTTGACCCTGTCGAGCACCTGGGATATGCCTGTCTGCCCTGCTGGCCACGACCCAGTTCCCATCGAGTAGAGGATCTTGCCCGTTAGCGCGTCTGGGTTTATGTTCGTCCTTACGCTGAGCTTTCTGCCCCTTGCCGTTGTCCTCTCGACGTGGTACTTTATGTCCTTTATGAAGAACTTGAATGCGTTGTTGAATAGCTCCTCCATGAGGTCTCCTGCGAGCTTGATCCTCTTGTTGGCGTAGTGGTCCTTGTCATTGGCACGCGCGTATCCGAATGCGACCAGCGAGCACCTCTCTGCCATCCGAAGCAGGTAGGCTGCCTTCTCGCCCCTCACCGAGGAGTCCGATCCCAGGTGCGGGAGTATGTAGGTGTCGAGCTGTATCTCCGCCCTCCTCTTCTGGTACTCCTTGGTCTGGTTCGGGGCAGCGAGCCTGCCGAGCTCCATTATCGCCTCTGCCGTCCCCATCTCCTTCGCGTTGCTTAGGTCGATGTTGAGCAGCATGTCGTTTGCGACCTCGGTGCGCTCTATGCTAGATGCGATCTCCTTGGGCTTTATGCCAAGGGCGTCAAGTATCAATATCAGGTCCATCCCCTTTGTGACGGTCGGGAAGAGAACCTTGTATATTCCGTATTCGTCGCGGGCCACGCTGCAGCGCGCCCTGAAGTTCATCGTTGTCGAGAAGACCTTCGACACAACTTCGTGCGATGATTCCTTCGTCGTTATTATCCTGTTGGGTGCGAGATCCTCTGTGCCTACCAGCACCCTCTCGGTGCCCTTTATTATGAAATAGCCTCCGGGGTCGTCCGGGTCTTCGCCCTCGGTCCCCAGCTGCTCGCCGCTCATGTTGTGGGTGTAGCATAGGTCGCTCTTCACCATGACCGGCAGCTCGCCGACGAAGGCTTCTCCCGCCGCGTCGCGCTTCTCTATCCCGCTGACGACCGGAACGTATGTGAGGTACATCGGAGACGCGTAGGTGAGGTTCCTCGCGATTGCCTCGTTGGGCATTATCTTCCTTGTGGAGCTGTCTGACTCTATAATCATCGGCTGCTCCACCCTTATTCCAGTGAACTTGATCGCAAAGTCTGACACCTCCGGCTCCACCATGTTGTTTGCCTCGACCACCTTGTGGATCCCCATCCTGACGAAGCGGTTGTAGCTCTCCACCTGCTGCTGCACCATCGACGTGGTGGACAGGTAAGATTCCAATAGGTGATGTGAGTTGTCGGCCATATTCGCACCAGTTAATCCTTCACCACTAGCCTGTAGTAGGTGTAGCTTCCAGTAGGGTCCTTCCTGCTCACGGCAACGAGGTCGCCGGGCTTGCCCTTGAGCTTTAGTACCTGGACGTCGGTCTCGAGTATCCTCGGGAACTTGTCGCGGGTTATTCCGTACTTCTTCGAGACCTTCTTGGCCTCGCTTTCGCTGAGTATTTCATGTTTTGATATGAGGTTCGGGGTATCAACCAACGGCTCACCGGCAAAGAAGGACTATAACGGCTAAGCTGAGCTTGCTCGTATAGGTAGATAGGTATAGCATAAGAACTAATAAATACCTTTGGGCGCGGCGGGTGCTTTGCGGTGGCTCTGCGGATTGCCAATCGGGCATGCCAATGGCAGGCCAAATCATGGAAAAAGGAAAGAAAAAAGAAAAAGAATGCCTTGCTTCTTACATGCCCGCCGCGAGAGCGCCGAGGTATGTCAGGATGAAGGCACCGATGACTGCGTAGAAGGACGAGGTCGTAGCTGTGATTATCACAGACGTTACGGACTCGAACATGACGAACTTCCAGAGGACGTTCATCATCGTCTTGTCAGACATCTTTCCTGCCAATGTGCCTATGCTCATGAAGAACAGGCTTATCGAGCCTATCAGGGCTACCGCTGCAACGAACGGTGTAAGGAACTGTGCCGCGCTTAGCCACGAACCGACGATACCGCTGTTGTACCATGAGAACAGTACATACAGGTATACCAGCGATCCGAGCAGCAGCAGGACACCTCCCGCCGCGGCCGAAGAGTTTTTCTTAGCCATTTAGACCACTTGTCTATCAGACACTGATAGGGGCAAGCTTAAAAAGGTATCGGCAGGGTAAGTCAGGAAGGGAAGGTGGGAAAGAGGGTATTTATTTGAGTTGGTATGTCCTCCCGCGCCATTCTACACGCCTCATGAAGGCTGAATTGATGATATTGTAGAGGTAAATGAATGTGAGCAGGAGGCAGATGGGTATGATCGCCAGGTCAAGGCTCCCGGAGCGCCTAAAGCACCTCGCCACGAAGAGGGCGAACGGGAGCAGGAGGACCGCGGACCAGGCACTGTACCATATGGATAGTATTATAGAAGATACTAGTAGGAGCGCTCCTGCGGAGTAGAAAACTAGCCCCACATACAGGATCTTGCGGTCCCCAAGGACTGAGAAGGCGGTCTGCCGATTCGACCATTCCATGAAGCTGCCTGCGGTCTCCCTGCAATCCACCATCGGCCTCGCTGCCGGGGCGTAGGCGATCGATAGTCCTCTTTCCTTGCAGAGTTTTGTTATCACTATGTCGTCCGATACGCTCTCGCTGAAGCGTTCGAGGCCTCCTTTTTCCATGAGCTCCTTCCTAAAGAGCAGGCTTCCGCCCCATCCGAATCGCGTTTTGGGATTTTCCATGAGGCCCTGGCCCACGAATCCCCAGATGTGCTTGGCCTTGGACCAGAATCCACCGATCGGGTTGAAGATCGGGAACGCGGTAGATATCCCGGTCTTCGGACCCATTTCCGCCACCAAGCTGGACAGCCAATTCGCGTTAGCGTTTACGTCAGAATCGAGTATGCAGTATGCATCGTAGTTCCTGAATTTCCTGATGGCCGTTGCGAGGTTCCTCACCTTGCCGCTGCAGTTCCTGCAGTTGAAGTCTGCTATCAGGTAGTCGATCCCAGAATTCCTAATCGACTTAAAGGCCTGATCCCTCTTGCTTTCCACTATAGCAACCGCCCTGTAGTTCGGATAGTCCTGCGCCATCGCGTTCCGGAGGTTGCGCTCGAGGCTTATGTCAGTCCCCTTGCAGGGCACCATGAGAAGTATCCTCATCTTCCCGTTCGGCTTCTTGGGCTTTTGCTCGTCTTTACGGAGAAGGCCGCGGATCCCTCCGAACGTGAGGACCAGCCAAATCAGGAGAAGGAATGCGAGGTAATAGGCTATGGGCTGCACAGTGAACGCACCTAAAGGACTGCCTCGAGGCTCCTGTTTATCGCCCTCGCCTCGCGGGGTGTTATTACCCTGTGGCGTTCTGTCTTTCGAAGCTCGCTTGGGAGTATGAAGAACCACCCTTCGCGGTTTATCCTCCAGGCGACGTATATGGGGAAGGTCGTACGCTCCGCCCACTCTGTTATCTTCTTGTACTGCTCCTCCTCTATGGAGAGCCCGCTCTTGTATCCGGACTTGCACTCGAATGCTATGGCGACGTTGTTCTTCAGCACGACCAGGTCGGGGCCCAGGGCGTTGACACCAGATCCGGCAGCTCGGATCACGGCGTAGCCCCTATCATAGAGTGAGTTGAGCAGTTCGCGCTCGGCGCTTGCACCTTTCTGATAACGGGTCATCGAGTCATCAACGCAATTAAGGTTAATATCGCTTACTAAAGGGTCCTCTGGGGGTCCAACCTTCTCGGGTTCCGATCCATCCTCTCCTTTATCTTCGCTATGTTGTCCCTCATCCTCTTCTCCCTTATCCTCGATATGAAGAGATAGGTCTCGTCCTTGGTGTTCTTGGTCATGAGTATGAATATCCTGCCGAGCTTCATCCTCCCGGCCCTTCCCTTCCTCTGTATGTTTCGTATTTCGTTGGGGATCGGCTCGTAGAACACCACTGCGTCGACAGCAGGGACGTCAAGGCCTTCTTCGCCTATCGAAGTTGCGACCAAAACCCTGAACTCCCGGTCCCTGAAGGCCGCGATTATCGATTGCTGCTGGGCCTGTGTAACCCCGACCCCCTTCCCAACGAACTCCCTTGCGGCTATGTCGTTGGCGTTGAGGACCTTTGTCAGCATCTTCGCGGTCGAGCGGTACTGGGTGAATATTATAACGTGCTGCCCAGCCATCTCCTTCTTCAGCAGGCTCACCGTCACGCCCACCTTGGGGTGCTCCTCCCCCTTTTCAAGGGCCTCGCGCGCCAGCTTTGTCGCGGCCGCCACGGATTCGTTGGCGAGGATGTTCTTCACCGCCCTGCTCTTCTGCTCCCTTCCCTCCAGGGAGTCCATGTAGCTGACGAACGGGAATATGCCCTCGCTGCTCAGAAGGTCGTAGGCGTGGGAGAGGTTAAGCACATAGACGTAGTCGAAGATCCCCATGAACTTGTAATTCGCGGCCTCTATCCTCTTTATCGCGTCCCCTATCTGCAGCAGCCGGCCCTTAGGCATAGTCTCGAAGTCCCTGAATGGGCTCAGCCCATGGCTGTAGAGGCTGCCAAGGTGCCTGTCTATCACGGGCTTGAGCAGGTTGAGTATGGCATTCATCGTTGGCGTCTTGTCCACCGGGACGACGTCCACATCCTTCCGCATTACATACTGTTCGACGTCGGGATCGGTGCTTATCCTTATCTCTATGTTCTCTATCCCGAGGGTCTCGATGAGGGCGTTTATCTTCTTCCGGTCGCTGCCGGGCGATGCAGTGAGGCCGAGCATCTGTACGCCGCGCACCTTGCACTCATTTGCTATGTAAGTGTAGGCATACTTACCGACGGCACGGTGGCACTCGTCGAAGACAATGACGCCGTAGTCCTCCAGGTTTATGCGACCCCCTCTCATGTCGTTGGCGAATGTCTGCGGCGTGGCCGCTATGACCTTGGCGTTAGATACCAGCTCCTTTCGCTTGGCCTTGTTTATGCTACCAGTCAGGAGCAGCATTGAGTCCCCGCCTACGTTCAGCACCTTTTCCAGCGACTGGAGGTGCTGCTCGCTGAGCGGCTTGGTGGGCGCCACTATGAGCGCCTTCTTACCCTCCGTGAGCGCCTTCGCAATCGCGAAGACGGCTATTATGGTCTTCCCGAGGCCGGTTGGGAGGATCACCAGGGTGTTCCTTCCGCTGTAGGCACTCTTGATTATGCTGATTTGGTATGCCCTGGGCTCAACCACGGAGGTATTAACCAGTCGGTCATAGGGAGCCAGTTCGGTCCAGGAAAGCGGCATTATATGGCTTCTCATAAAGGCTTATTATTGGTGTGGGGAGTATTCGGAGTGGAGTCGGCTTCGCCGCGCTCGTGATAGAGGTTATTATACTCTCCTTCCAGAAGAATTAGAGATTAGGTTGTGTGATGGCAAATAATGCTGCTATAGCTATTCTGCTTATTCTATCCGCATCTTTAGCAGGTGGCGCTGCGGCAGGCGGCCTTACCGTTAACGTTACCGCACACCAGTACAGCATAGACATGGGGCAGTCCACATTGCTGACCGCCAATGTCTCTGGTGGAAATGGAAATTACACATGCCTATGGTCCTATTACTCGCTGTTCAAGTCCGATTCTCCGATATACCTAGGAAACCATTCTTGTTCTGCTTTGTTTTTCGGAAACAGCTCCACGCTCGTTGAGTCTCCTGACGTGGTAACAGCCAATGTGAATGACAGTAGCGGAAATACGGGTTCTTCCCAGACCATAGTATCACTTTATTATGGCCTCACTATTTCGCTGACGTCATCCGCAAACATTACGACTGTGGGTGGTGCGATAACCATAGCAAACAATACCTCAAGCGGGAGCGTTAGATTTACTGGCTCTCCACCATATGTTTTCAGTTATGTCTTCCCGACAGGAGTGGGCATTACGGAAAATGGAAATCAATTCTCTTTTGCTAATTCCGGAGTTTACAACATAACGGAGTTTGTGTACGACAGCAACGGCGCTAACGCCTCGAAAATGATCCAGATAACTGTTCTTCCCATAAGCACCTCGACTACATCATCTACAACATCTTCCACAACTTCTGTGAATACAACAACCACCATACCAACCACTTCGACGACTAGCTCAACCACCACCAGCACCGTAAATACCACATCCAGTACTACAACAAGCGTCAATACGACAACTACGACGATACCCACTACATCTACGACCTCTTCAACAACATCAAGTACAACTTCGAGCGCTTCATCTACCTCGACATCTACTGCAAGCTCAACTACAGTGAACACTACAACATCAAGCATAGCAACGACAACGGTGCCAACCACCACTTCAAGCGTTAGTACCGTCCCAACAACCTCCACAATCCCAACGACAGTTCCTACAACCACCATATCGACAATTTCGACCACTTCTTCAAGTGTTAGTACTACTTCTACTACCTCAACGACAGCCCCTACAACCACTATACCTACAACGTCAACCACCTCTTCAACGACAGTTAGCACCTCCACAAGCACATCTTCTTCAACGTCCACTTACAAGACGACCAGCTCGTCAACATGTAAAACGACTTCCACAACGATAAGGCCGACAACAACGACCACGATAGGGTATAGTTCAACTACCACTTCGACAGCTCCCACCACAACAAGCGTCAAGCCTACGACCACAACGATAAAGTACACAACTACCACCTCAACAATCCCTACTACAACCACCACAGTTTCATCAACCACAACGTCAACATCGTCTTCAACCGTTCCTACGACTACGATAAACCCATCGCCACAGTCCTTCATCTGTAAGACTGGGTCGATAACGAACATCACGATCAATGACAGCAACTACAACAGTTACAAATCGCTCGCTTATTCACAAAGCAGGATAAGTGTCAACGTTAACAAGGTAACCTCCAAACCGATAAGCGTCTCAGTTAGCGGTTCTTACGACTGTGTTTCCGTGAACTCGGCCGGCGGAGGGAATGTGACCTTCTCGATGTCCGGCAGTAACGGCAATGGGTACGTCTATTCAACCCTAAGCTCGGGTGTGGCACTTGGCTCTTCTGGAAGCTACAACAAATTTGGGCTTAGCCTGAACTCCGGATACGATCTCATAGGAGTGTCTGGGAGTTATGACAGCCTTAACCTGACAGCTCCAGATAGCACCATTGCCGCTGGGTTCTCAGGATCATATGAGCAGTTCAACTTCAAGAGCGACAACAATGGGGAGATTGGGGTTCTTTCTTCAGGAAGCTATAGCAACGTCAACAGCATAGGTGGAAGCGTGATGGAGGCCTACGGCGGATCCCATAACATAATAAATTTCACGAATGAGATGGTGGCAAGTGTTAGCTGCATCGCCGGGAACCACAACATCGTAAACTCAAAGAACACCACGATAAAGTACAATAGCTGCAAACCTTGACCGGTTAACAGTATAGTGCCCTTCTTTTAAGCATTGGTGCAGAAAGTAATCTTATGGATAGCGAGCCGGTTAAGCCATCAGTGGATTCCCTTCGAAGTTGGGCCAGGGCCCAATCAGCCATGGAGTATTTGATGACCTATGGATGGGCAATACTGATAATTGCAGTGGTTTTGGCCGCGCTATTTTCTTTGGGAGTCTTTGCTCCAAGACCTTCTAACTCTTGCGTAGGGGATCCCGGGTTTTTGTGCAGTGGAATACAGTTCAGCACCAATCTGAATGATTTCTGTGGGGTTGGGGGTGCTTATACGGGTTTCCCGTCCATGAATGTGATAATAGGGAGTACATCGAACCAGTGGAATAATGTTTTTCTTGCCGTAGTTCCCCAAGGACAGAGCATTACAGGTATAGGTTCCGGTGGCAGCAAGACTGATTTCAAGTATTGGGGAACAGTTACGGGCCATTGGGCCTATATCAGTTCTTTATTGCCGGGTCAGCAGTCGACAGTTTCAATATGCGTTAATCCGAACATAGCAAACCCCACAATAGGGTCTAGTTTTCAGGGTCAGATATGGGCAATGTATTCAACGTCATTTGTGACCAATGCGCTTGTTGAGGTTGGGAGGTTTAGCGTGACCGCCTCTAGATAATGCTTATAGGTCCCTTCCAGCTTGATCGAAAATGACCCACAGGAAGCTTATTATATCTAATCGTCTAATATTAATTATACATAATTATAGGTGTGTTATTGGGGAATGCCGCCATGACAATCCAGAAGCCCGAGCCTTTGGCTGATCGAAAGGCTATCAGGGTGGTCCAAGCAGAGGGAGCCCAGGGGGAGTTCTTCGCTAGGGTGGATAGGTGGGTTGGCAGCAAGGAGCTGCACATAAGCATCAGCGACGACCTATGGTGGAACACAGTAAGTAAGACCTTGCAAAATACACATAGGCACTTCCTAATGAATGTAAGGGAGGGATCGCCGAAGAATAAGGTTTCCGTGGTGGGCCATCTGACAACAGAGAATGGGCAGCCGACCTTGATAGAGATTGAGGCGGAGATAAACAGCATTTACAACAGCGGGCTAAAGAGGCTTCTCCGTAGGACCAATCGGGAAGGCCGGCCGATCGGGATCCCTCTTCTGCGCGCTGGCGATCAGTCCTGAACGGCGTCCCACACTATTTATACTTATCTGGGGGTTAATTATCTATCAAGCCGCAATAGCTCAGTGGGAGAGCGGCCCGCTGAAGTCTTTCGAATCATCGAAAGCAGAAACGGGCAGGTCGCAGGTTCAAATCCTGCTTGCGGCAATCTTCTTTTTCTGGGCGCGGAAGGCCAGCCTCCTTAGTTCAAAAAACATTGATACAGGTTTTTAAGGATTTGTTCCCATGAGATAAAAGGCGGGTGCATGGTAAAGGACCTAGATGTGAGAGTCGAGATTGCCTACCGCGAGCTCAAGAGGAACTTCACGATATATTTCAGCCTGCTCCTTCTGGCCTTCATAGCTGCCACCAGCCTGGTCATCTACGGCATATTCTACTACAACAACGGCCTCGGGAGAGTATGGTCCGCTGTCGTGATCCTGCTACTTTTCATAAAGCTCGGTTATGACGCAATCAAGAACATGAGGCAGCGCTACAGGGAGTTCAAGGAGGAGCATGAGCTGACCGACAAGATGCTGCTGGACCTCTGATTCAGTAAACTCCTGTTTTCTTTGCAGCTTCTTCTATCCTCTTTAGGATTAGGATCCTGCCTTTCTCGGTATTCACACGGTACCTTTTCTTGTCGAATGAGAACCCCGATGCGTGGGGGTGGCCGCCGCCGCCCAGGGACATGGCGAGCGGACTTATGTTGCGCTTTATGCTCCTTATGTTGCCCTTTTTGGCGTCAATGTTTATGAATATGCCTATGTCCCTCCCGCTCGCCTTGATTATGTGGTAGCATGCATTTGTGGACTGCAGCGACTTCGCAAACCCGACCGCGATGTTCCCGCCAACCGGCACTAGCCCCTTCTTCATCACGCTTATCCGCTTCTTGCTGACCTTCTCGAATTCCCTCCCGGCAGATACCAAATCGGTGTTGGTCATCTTCCCATTGCTTAGCGTGGTCGCCAGCGCCTTGAGTTTTTTTAGCCCATTCGCCTTTTGCCCTATGTTGTATCGGGCTATCCCAAGGGCATAGGTCTTTATCAGCGATTGCGATCTCCTGTCCTTGGGCTTTAGGTTGAAGTCCGATGCGTGGCACACCTTCAGGAAGTCGCCCACGAATTTTCCTTTCATCTTCAACTGCCTTGCGGTTATCTCGGACGCGCATTCGTCGCGCTCTCCGCATATTATCGTCTCGCACTCCTTTGATATCTTTCTCGCCGCAGTGGCGGACCATGGATGGTGGTCAAACCAGCGCACCTTCCCTCCGCCCCTCTTCACTACTCTTATGATGGACAGAAACAATCCGACCTTTTCGTCGTTGGCGCTCAGGTCGGTTACGAACAGGTCCGTCGCCTCAGGTTTCATTTGCCTTATGCTTTTCTCGACCGCCCGTAGCGCCTCTGTGCTGTAGTCTATCAGGAATATGTCTGCATCCTTTGTGCCGTACTTCATCTTGAACAGCCCCGCGCAACCGATTCCGTCTATGTCGGCGCTGTGGCTGATTACTATGGTCCTCATGTAAACTCACTAAATATACAGGATGGGTTTTTATAGGTTATAGCACAATCCTACGCTGTGGGTACATGAGGGCTTCTGCGTATTTGCTTACCGCGATGTTTGTCGCCGCGGTTCTCGTCTCAGTCTCTTCGGCAGGACCAGTAGGCTTCGCCCTGATAAGGGCGCCCGCAGTGATAATATACAACAATACAGGCAGCCTTACAACGATAACGCTTACCATAACAAATGGCAACGGCACAGTTAACTTTGTGAACGCCTCGCAGATAGCCAACGACACCCATTTTTCGGCTTACACGGCAGCAAGATACGCATCCCAATACACGGGAAAGAACTTCTCCAAGTATGATTTCACTTATTCGATCGAGGACGGCGGCTCCAACGTCTCGGGCCCGAGCGCCGGGGCGGCTATGACGCTGCTCGCCATCTCGGCCTTCAGGAACACGCCGCTTAGGACCAGCTTCACCATAACCGGGACGATAAGCCCGGGAGGCAGCATCGGCGAGATAGGAGGCGCGATAGACAAGATATCCGCCGCTTCGGGGGGAGGCCTTACGCTGATGCTAGTTCCATGGGTGCCCCAGGGCAACATAGAGCAAGGCATCTACTACGTGGGCCAGGAGGAGTACGGGATTCCTGTTGTTGAGGTCTCGAACATATCGCAGGCGGCCTCCTATGCCTTTGGGAACTCTTCAGGTGTTCCGAACGAGGTCACGGTCAACTTCACCAGCCAGTATAATGTAAACGGGCTTCCGGCTGCCCCGCTCAACTGCTCCAACGGCTGCGACCAGGCGCCCTTCTCTGCGCTGGCGAACTACACGATAGCCACGACAAGATCGCAGATAGCCAACATATCGGGCTTCGGCGCAGGGCTCGTGGGAAGGCAGCTCGCCAACGTCACCAACCAGGCCACCCAGATAGGAGACAAGGGCTACCTCTACGTCTCAGCCGATGTAGCATTCCTAAGCTACCTCGATGCCTTCTACATATCAAGCTACAACATGACCAGGGCGGAGGCGTCCTCATACATGCAGGGCGTCCAGACAGGCTGCTCGGGCCTTCTCGCACCACAATTGACCTCTGACAACTATGAATATGTCATAGCTGCGGAGTTGAGGCAGGGATGGGCCAACTACACCATCAATTCAACCATATCAGGCTTCAACACCACGGGAGCCACCAGAGACGACATAGTCTCTGCGATGTATTCGGTCGGCCAGGCGCAGGCCTGGTGCGGCGCGGTATCCACGCTATATAGCTACCCCTATTCCGCAAGCTCGGCACCGGTGACCTTCTCCCAGTCGCTAGGCCACCTTGCGATAGAGAGGATAAACAGGGCCAGCCAGTATCCGGGGATGTACCTCACCCTCGCGCAGGCGGCTTACAAGGCTGGTAACTACCCAGTGGCGATCCTTGACGCTGATTACGCCTATGCGCTCTCCTCTTCGGCCCAGAGCGCAGGAAGCGCGAACGTATCGGCGCTCAACACCGCCGCCATTGCGGTCGCCAACAATTCCACCTATGGAGCATGGGCGACCCAGTTCTCCAACGAGGCGCTCTTCTACGTGTATGAATCGTCGACCGCAAGCAACTCCACGGTCGCGGGCTTCTACGCCGACGAGGCCTATGCCTCGGCCAAGCTCGCCTCGCAATTGAGCGCCGACACGCAGTCAATATACGCAAGCCTCATCTCGGGCTCGAGTACGTCTAGTACGGTTAGCACAGCCCAGAACCAGAACGGCAACTATGGGGCTGCGACGGTATCCATGCTCAACACCCTCACCGCAAAGGTGCACGAGCTTACGTTGCTGGTTGCCCTGACCCTCGCGCTGCTGGCCGGATGCATAGTGCTCGTGGCCATCCTGGCGCACAAGGTGCTGGTCCTTTCCGCAAAGCCGGAAAGGAAGGGCAGGAGGCGAAAGTAGTTATACCTTTTCGCCTTATCATTTATCAGTCTTAACTCTAGGTGATAGTATAGCTTCTCTACCAGGAAAGAAATGCGTCTCGTGCGGACACCTGACCAACGAGTACACGGAATTCAAGTGCCCCTCGTGCAGGAAGGGAGACATAGTCAGGGACAGGCACTGCAGGGAGATCTCGAACATTTACAAGTGCCCGGACTGCGGGTTCGCGGGGCCGTGATCCAATGGCAACAGTAGTCACGATATTTAGGATATACCCCAAGGAGCAGGCCGACGTCGAGAAGGCCATGTCCGACATAAAGACCAAGATGGAGTACAAACCGGCCGACATAAGGCAGGAGGAGGTCGCATTCGGGATAAAGCTCATAAGGGCAGCCTTCAAGTTCGAGGACAACGACATGGGCTCCTCGAAGATAGAGGAGGCTCTCAAGAAGCTTGACAGCGTCGGCGAAGTCGAAGTCGAGGAGGAGACCCTTCTCTGATCCGGCAACTGATCTTTTCTCCCCTTCCATAGGTTTATTATTTATCAAGTAGCAACTAGTTAGGGGCACCTAGTGGTTTGGATGATAGAGTCGATAGAGCTCACTAACTGGAAGACGCACAGCCACACGACTATGCGCTTCCAGCGCGGGGTAAACGTGCTCATCGGCGTCATGGGGGCCGGCAAGAGCTCTGTCATGGACGCCATATCCTTCGCGCTCTTCGGAACCTTCCCTGCCCTCAAGTCCAAGAGCGTCTCGACCAAGGACCTCATATCCAGCAGGCCCAGCGAGAAGGAGAGCGCGGAGGTCAAGCTCTCCTTCACTGTCGGAGGGGAGCGCTATACTGTTTACAGGAAGCTCTCCAAGAGGGAGAGCACCTTCGCACGCCTGGAAAAGGACGGCAATTACATCCAGACCCAGGCGGAGCGGGTCAACGAGGAGGTCTCTTCGCTCCTCAAGATCGACTACGACACCTTTTCCAGGGCGATATACGCAGAGCAGAACCGGCTCGACTACTTTCTGGAGCTTGCGAAGGGAGAGCGGAAGCGCCAAATAGACCAGATGCTCGGGCTCGACAACTTCTCAAGGGCAGAGGAGAATTCCACCTCCCTAATAAACAGCCTAAGGAACCGCGTCAAGGAGGACGAAGCATCGCTTTCCCAGGCTGATGCCAAGCAGCAGAAATCCGAGCTGGAGAAGCTCAGCATCGAAAGGGAGAAGCTGCTTGAGGAGCAGCAGAGCCTATTCCAGAACGCGACCAAATACAAAGAGGAGGTCAAATCCATCGAATCGCGGCTCTTTGCCTCCAAGAAGGAGCAGGAGAGGCGCAACGCGCTTTCAAAGGAGATCGAGGTCACCATGGGCAGGATAAGCACCCTGAAGGCCGAGGTCTCCAAGATAGGGGAGATGAAGGAGAGCCTCACGCAGCTTGAAGAGGCCATATCTTCGAAGAAATCCCTCCATGAGAAGTTCGAAAAGGAAGTCAAGGACCTCAAGGCCAGGGAATCGGCCTCCCTCAAGAAGCTCGCCAACGCGGAGGCAGAGCTGCGCTCGGCCGAGACTAAGATCAGGGAGCTTGAGAAGGTGAAATCGTCTCTTGACGCCATCCCGCTCTCAAAGGCGGAGTCTGAGCTCGCGAAGCTGCAGGAGGAGCTTGAGGGCCGCGCGAAGGAGGCGGCGGTGTCGGAGAGCAGGATGACCGAGGCCCAGAAGGCGCTGGGCGCGCTGGAGAAGCATCTCGGGAAATGCCCGATCTGCGAGAGGGAGCTGGGAGATGAGCTCAGGGAGAGGCTTGTGCTGGAGAAGAAGGAGCTTATGCTGAAGACAGAGGAAGGGCTGAAGAACGCCAAGGCGCAGACCGCTGCGCTCAGGGAGGGCGTGAAGGGGGCAAAGGAGAGGCACGAAAGGGCCCTTGCCGATTCGAAGCGCATGGAGGAGTACAAGGCACTGGCCGACGGGATTCCTGGGACGAAGGAGAGGGCATCTGCAGAGAAGAAGCTCCATGACGAGGCGGCGGCGGCCTACGAGAAGGTTTACGGGCAGCTTGACCCGCTTGGCAAGGAGCTGAACGCGCTGGCGATAAAATTGGATTCCGCCAAGAGGATGGATAGGTACTCGAAGGAGGTGGCGCAGCTGCAGGAATCCGCCGCCCAGAAGTCAGAGGAGCTAGGTAGGATAAAGGTTGATGACGAGGAGATAGACGCCCTGCAGGCCGAGGTCGTCAAGGCGAGCAAGTCGCTGAGCGAGGCGGAGTCGAAGTTGGAGTCCAATTCCAGGTATCTTAAAAGTCTGGACACACAGCTATCGGACAAGACGAAGAGCATAGCGAGGATCGTGCAGCTTGAGGAGAGGGTCGAAAGGATGCGCGGCATGGTATCGAGCATGAACAGGTTCAAGACCGCCCTGGTGGAGACCGAAAGCTCCCTTAGGAACAGGCTGGTGGGCTCGATAAACGCGCTGATGCAGGAGGTGTGGCTGCAGATATACCCCTATGGGGATTATCCAGCCATACGCCTGAATGCTTCAGACGATGACTACCTCCTTGAGGCTTCCACAGGTGCGGGGCCGGACGGCTCTGCTGCCTGGGCCGACATAAACGGCATAGCCAGCGGAGGTGAGAAGAGCATCGCCTGCCTTGCCATGAGGATATCCATGTCGATGGTGATAGTGCCGAACCTAAGGTGGCTGATACTCGACGAGCCGACCCACAACATAGACGAGAACGGGATTGGCAAGCTCGTCCAGATCCTAGGCGAGTCGCTTCCGAGGATCGTCGACCAGGTGTTCATAATAACCCACGACAGCGCGCTCAAGAACATTGGAGGGGCGAGGGTATACCAGCTCGGCAGGGACAAGTCGAGGAACGAGCCGACCTCATTCGTAGAGCTCTAGTCCCGACCCCACCACCGGCAAGGTTTATATATATGGGGCGGCGTAAGTTTTCCTATGGCCAGCCAGTCTCAGTTTAAGAAGACCATTCCTATAGCTACAGCACGACATCCGGATGATGCTCGCAAATACGGCGTAGCAACAGGAGTGCTCCTCGCTGTAAAGTTAAGGACCGCCAATTCGCCTGCTCCGGCAGTTACGGAAAGGATAAGCGCAGAGGCACGCAAAGTTGTCGAGAAGATAGCCAGCGACGGACCTGCAGCCATCGTTCCTAGAGTGGTTGCGGCAAGGGCAGTGGAGGTAAGCCGCATCCCTGGACTTTTAGCACCGCGAACGTCAGATACGGAATAATGGCAGCTTCGCTAGATTAGCATTAATTCCCAGCGGAGCATCGGTATCGGTCAGAGGCCGTCGATGCCAAGGGAGTCGGAATCCGCCTTTGACGGGCTGCCTCCCGCTAGGATCATCGGGCTCTTGACCCCTGTGAAGATCCCCAGCACCTCTACCCTTCCTGCGTATGCTGGATCTATCCTTGCGCCCCATATCACGTTTGCGTTAGGGGCCGCCTTCTCGGTAAGCTTTGTCGCGATCTGGTTCGCGTCTCCGAGCGTGAGGTCCTCCCCACCCTTTATTGCCAGCATTATCCCTGTGGTGCCCTCGTAGTCTACGTCGAGGAGCTTGTTCCTCAGCGTGCTCTTGACCACGTCGTCTATCTTGTTCGGGCCTGATCCTTCTCCGACGCTTATCATCGCAAGGCCCCTGTTGGACATTATCGCCTTTATGTCGGCGAAGTCCACGTTTATGAGGCCAGGCGAGCTTATGGATTCTGTTATCCCCTTGACCGCCCTGACCGCGACCTCGTCCGCTATCTTGAACGCCTGCTCCATGGCCATGTTCTTGTAGACCTCAAAGAGCCTCTGGTTGTCTATGACTATGACCGTGTCGGCGT
The DNA here is from genome assembly GCA_963787745.1 of uncultured Microcaldota archaeon. Taxonomy (GTDB): domain Archaea; phylum Micrarchaeota; class Micrarchaeia; order Micrarchaeales; family Micrarchaeaceae; genus JAJYUY01. Next base: position 81,782 of record CAWBEB010000002.1, read on the forward strand.
ATCCCTTCAGCTCGTTTATCGCCTTCTGGGCGGTCTTGAGCCTCACCCTCTCCAGCGCGAACGGGAATGTAACCACTCCTACGACGAGAGCTCCCCTCTCCTTTGCGAGCCTCGCGATCACCGGAGCGGCGCCGCTTCCGGTTCCGCCTCCCATTCCCGCGGTGACGAACATCAGGTTGCAGTCCCCTATGGCGTCATCTATCGCGCTCTTAGAGTATTCAGCGGCCTTTGCCCCCATCTCCGGGAAGCCTCCGGCCCCCAGGCCCCTTGTCAGGGCCCCGCCTATGAGTATCTTCTTTATGGACGAATCAAGCGTGTTGAGGTGCTTGCCGTCAGTGTTGACCGCTATAAGGTTGGCTCCGACTATCCCGCTCCTTGCGAGCCTCTGTATCGTGTTGGATCCTCCCCCTCCGACCCCGCAGACTGATATCCTTGCCTTGAAAAGGTCAGCGTCGCTTGAGTTGAAGCTTAGTGCGCTGTCGACTAGATCCATGCCATCCACCTGTTTTAGTATCGCAGTCCTGATTTATAAGCTTTTAGCCTCAGGACCTAACCGCGGGTAGAAGGTATATATATCTTGTTTTTCCAAATGATTCTACCGGTTTCTCCGGATTGTATTTGTGATAGCGATGGCAAGAATCAGGCCTGCAAGGACAATGAGGACGCCCAACTCGATGGCGTGGTCCAGGTACTCCCTCAAGAAGCCGAAGAAGAACTACGTGAGGGCGATGCCGAGGACGAGCCTCATCGTATTCAACATGGGCAACGCCAAGGGTGTGTACGACCTCGAGCTTACGCTCAGGCCGCAGCAGCCGATACAGCTGAGGTCAAACGCCCTGGAGTCGGCCAGGCAGGTGGCGAACAAGCACCTCGAGAGGGAGCTTGCCGCAGAGTACATGTTCAAGGTATTGGTCTACCCGCACAACGTGATAAGGGAGCACAAGATGGCTACCGGTGCGGGAGCCGACCGTATATCAAGGGGAATGAGCCAGGCCTTCGGGCGACCGGTATCCGTCGCCGCGCGCATAAGGGAGGGCCAGCCGTTCATGGTGATTAGGACCGCGAAGGCCAACAGGGCTGTAGCGGTGGAGGCCTTCAAGAGGGCCGCCTCCAAGCTGTCGGGGACCTACAAGGTAAGGGCAACTCCGACCTGATTTTTTCTGCTTATTTTCATTAGGTAATCCGATGCGGATATTGCTGCAGTTCCCGGAAGGGCTCAAGCAGAAGGCGCTGGAGCACGCCAAGAAGCTTGAGGTGCAAGGAAACGAGGTCTTCATATCAGCCTCCCCCACCTTCGGGGCTTGCGACCTCGCCCTCGACGAGGCAAAGAACATAAAGGCGGACAAGCTCGTACACTTCGGCCACGGCGAGTTCCACCACGTCGACTTCAATGTTGAGTATGTTCCCTATGAGATGACGGCTAAGACCGAGATACTCAGGGACACTCTTCCTCTCCTCAAGGACTATAGGAAGATAGGCATCGTAACCACGATCCAGCACGTACATCAGCTCGATTCGATCAGGAAGTTTTACGAGGCGGAGGGCAAGACGGTCGTTATAGGCAAGCCCTACGGCTTCGCCAAGGAGAGAGGCCAGATACTAGGATGCGACATAGGGAGCGCCGCCACCATAGACAGGGAGGTGGACGCCTTCGTCTACTTCGGGGGTGGAATATTCCACCCATTGGGCGCTGTCTTGGCCACGACCAAGCCTTTCGTAGTCGCAGAGCCCTACACCAACAGGGTTGAGAGGATGGATGGCTACAGGGAGACCACAAGGAAGCAGAGCCGCGGCAAGATACTCGGCTCACTGCAGGCGAAAAGATTCGCCATAATGGTCAGCACCAAGAACGGACAGCACAACATGGCGCTCGGCAGGCTCCTCAAGGAGAAGATAGAAAGGGCCGGATACAGCGCCGGCATGATAGTCGCCAACAGCTTCGACTTCGAGTCCCTGGACAACATGCTGGAATTCGATGCCTTCGTGAACACCGCCTGCCCGAGGATAGCGGTGGATGACCCCAAGAGGATAAGGAAGCCTCTCCTTAGCGCAAACGAGCTCATGGAGGTCTTAAAGCTCAAGGCTGAGACAGGGAATTGACTGCACAAAACTCACGCTAATCAGCTCACGCTAATCCTTAGTTAAAAGAAAGAAGAAAAAGAAGAAAGAGAAGTCGTCTTTATCTGGACGACTTCACTGATACAGTTGCGATCTTCACGTACTGTCCTGTTCCACCGGCCGTTGTCGCGTATGCGAGCCAGATTACGCCAGTGAAGCCAGATCCTATCGGTGAAAGACCAATTGAGCTGTATCCGCCCGTTCCGGGGAAGCACTGTATGTTCGGGAGCGTAAGCGTTGTTCCGCTTGAAATGCTGTTCCCCGAAGTGGCCGTGTATCCCGCAGTTCCGCCAGGCGCGATAATTCCGTTAGCCTCAATCGCGTTGTATATCAGCGAGTTTGCGCTGACAGAGTTAGCACTTGATACGCAGGCTATCTGGGCGTTGTAGGTTGTGTAACCTATGCCCTGGCCCATCGTAATGCTAAGGTTGCCAGCTTGGCTTATCACTGGCTGTGAGCACGAGAATCCGGGCTGCCCTATGCAGGAGGTACCCAGCTGCGCGCCGGCGTTGAAAACGTTCAGCGAGAACAATGCCGCGAGAACGACAGCGATTATCAGAATCGCCCATCCGTATGTCATAAGGTATTCCATAGCGCTTTGCGCTCTGGAGTTTCTATTTCCATTCATGGATCTTCACCATTTTCGCTATTTAATACTATGATAACATTTAAAAGGCTTACTGAGGAAAGGAGGCATTAGCGGCAGGGGATGGTATCTTATAATTTCACCCCGAAAGTACTCTGAGGGGCATATTTTGGGGGAATTTAGGGCTTCTGGCGCTGGGATTCTGCTCAGGCCAATTTCAGTGGATGACTCGGCGGATATCCTGGAGGGTCTGGTCCATGGTGGGCTTGGAGGCACCGTACCCGGCTCTGAGGGCGTAAAGGACCTTCAACGGGCTAGGGAAATGGTTGCGGGTCTTGTGGAAAGGGCGGCCATGGAAGCCGAACTGCATTTCGCGGTATGCCTCGAAGACAAGACCATAGGGATGTGCGCTCTCTACGGCTTTGGAGGGTCCGGCCGCAGCGCAAGCATAGGGTACTGGATCAGCAGACCTTACCGCAGACATGGCTACGGACGGGAGGCCGTAAGGCTTCTTTCCAGAATCGCCTTCGGTCAGCTGCACCTTCTGAAGCTGCAGGCGGTTTCGGACAGCTCGAACGAGGCTTCCGCCAGATTGCTGCGCTCGCTTGGCTTCAGGGAGGAGAATGGCGAACTCAAACCGGATGACCAGATTACGTTTTCGCTCGAATCCGAGTAGTCTGATTTATATACTTATAGAAACCAATCCCTCTGGGGTCGCATGATCAAGAATTACCTGTACGCAGGCGCGGTGCTGCTGGTAATAGCCGTCGTCATATTCTATGTTGTGGCGGGCTACATAACAAAGGGAACCCCGACAAGCATCACCAACGTCAGCGCGCCGATTGGAGGCATCAAGGACGTGCCGATCCAAGTGAACGCCACAGGGATATCCATAATATTCGTGTTTGCCGGCAACCAGACTAACATATACTTTCTAAACCAGTCCGTGTTCAATGGCCTTTCATCCTATCTCAGTTCCAACACGGTCAGGAGCGCATATTCATACGTTTCGACCCACGAACTCAACAAGTCAGACGTATTCGTCAACAATTCAACCGCAGTCAAGGAGGTATACCAAATCGGCGCTAAGAACTTCACCCCAAGCTATTACATCTACGCGGTCATCGACAGCACCCCAGGAAGCCCGTCCTACAACAGTGTGGTCAACGCGAGCGTGATATACAAGTCATACAGCTACGGCGACTGGGTCAGCCATTCCGGCGAGGCCCTGGTTGCGGTTGTCGCATTCATAGCGGGTGTCGCCCTGCTGATCTACGGGGCGGTCAAGAAGCCCAAGGTTCCAGGAGAGGCGACCGAAGCGGCGCCTGTGGCAGAAGTTGCAGGGTCCGGGAAGAAGAAGAGGAAGAGCACATGAACGAGCTGATGGAGAGAATAGCCGGTGAGATAACCCTTTCTGACAGCCCGGGCAGCGCTATGAAGAAGTGGAGGGAGCTCTTCGGGATAACCCAAATGGATCTTGCCAGGCAGATAAAGATATCCACATCGACGGTCAGCGACTACGAGAGCAACAGGAGGATGAGCCCGGGCGTTGGTGTCATAAGGAGGTTCGTCGAGGCGCTCTTCACGATAGACAAGGACAGGGGAGGCACGGTGGTCAGCGGCCTCGAGAGGCTTACCCCCAAGAGCGAGGAGAAGGATCCCTACTACAAGATACACGATTTCGCGGCACCGATAAGCGGGGCCGACTTCAACAGGATAATAGAGGGCAAGGTGGTGGCGAACGCGAGCTACCTTGACGCAGTCAAGCTGTTCGGGTACACCAAGCTGGACAGCCTTAGGGTCATACTGGAGATATCCCCTTCGGAGTACCCCAAGCTATTCGGCTCGACAACCGAGCGCGCATTCATATTTGAGAAGGTATCGACAGGAAGGTCCCCTCTCGTCGTGGTCAGGGTCGCCCCGATCAAGCCCAAGATAATAGTGCTCCACAACGTCCCAACCATAGACAGGCTGGCGGTGAAGATAGCCCAGGTTGAGAAGATACCGCTCATAACCACAAAGCTCGACATCGACAAGCTCTACGACAGACTCAGCAAGATCTGATTCCCATAGTCAGGCTTTGGCGTCATTTTCGAAGTCCAGTTGGCCCTCCGGTATGCCAAGGCTTATGCCGTATGCCCGAGCCCGGTCGTATTGCGCCCTGCCCTTCCTGTCAATGTAGAAGACCCTGCCGCTGAAAACTATGTAATGGTGGGTGTCGTTCTTGAAGTCCGCGTACCAGCCGTGCGCCTTGTCAAGTGCCTTGCCCAGCCCCTTTGCGACCTTGGAGGCCTGGTTCTCCGGTATTTCGACGGTGTGAAGGGTCCACTGCTTCACCGATGACTTGTGCTCCGGCGTTGTCTTTTCGACCTCGGTCTTTGTTATTTTGAGCTTCTTGAGAATCGAGTTGTCCGTCAGGCTCTCTTCGATTATTACACCTATGAAAGCTGCCATCCGCTAGCCCCAAACGTCCGCCGACACCTTGTTGGCCGGGACCCCTATCGCGGTCAGCGCATCCTTCACCGCCTTCACAAAGTTGAGCGGCCCGCAGATGTAGAATCCTCTCTCCATGAAGTCGGGCGCGTACTTCTTTATCAGGTCCGCGTCGACGTGGCCGGTCTGGCCCGTCCAGCCGTCCCCAGGCTGGGGCCTTGTCACTGTCACCACAAGCTTGAGCTTAAGGTCTGCAACATAGCTGTTGAGCTCGTCCTTCCAGATTATCTCCGTGGCGAACTTCGTGCTGTAGAGCAGTATCGCGTCGTTCTGTGAGCCCGTCACCTTTATGTGCCTGAGCATCGAGGTGAATGGCGCGAGCCCAGTTCCCCCTGCGACGAAGCATACCTTCCTGTCAGTCTTGGGGTCAAACCTGAACTGGCCGCTCGGCCCCTTGAGCATGAACTCGTCGCCTATGTTGGCGTCGACGAAGTGCGACTTTCCTATGTGGTCGCCGTGCCTTGGCTCCTTTATCACCATGAACTCCATTCCCGGTGTTGATGGATCAGAGGCTATTGAGAACGCCCTCGCGGTGTATTTCTTCCCTGCGGCATCGAGCCCAGATATCATCATGAACATGCCCGGGTCGAAGGGGCAGGGCTGTCCGTCGTCGGGCATGAACTTGAGCGTGAGGACCTCTGGGGTCTCGTCCTTCTTCTCCAGGAGCTTGTACTTCCTTTCCGTGACCGGTATGACAGCTATTGAAACACCAATACTCGTTTATTCTGAACTGCTTTAAATCCTTCCGGCATAATCCTATCATGCTTGTTCATTCCCTCTACAAGGCGCCCAAGGGGCTGATACGTGTGGAGGCGGATCTCGATTCCGGGATTCTCAGAAGCGTGAGGATAACCGGCGACTTCTTCATGATGCCTGAGGATTCCCTGCCCGCGCTCGAAAGGCGGCTGATAGGGATAAAACTTGGCCAGGAGTCGGTGGCAAAGGCGGTCGACGACTTCTATGATTCGGGGGTGGAGACCCCGATGCTCGGCAGGGAGGACATGGTGAAGGCGGTTCTTGGTGTTGTGAATGGAAGTTAGGATCATAGAAGAGGATTACCCTGACGACCCGTGCAGGAATCTCGCACTTGACGAGGCGATATTCAGGGAGGTTGAGTCGGGGAGGTCGCCGACCACGCTGCGGTTCTACAGGAACAGGAACGCCGTGATACTGGGCTGCTTCCAGCTCGCAGAGGAGGAGCTCGACCTAGAATACGCGTCCAAGAATGGAATAAAGATAGCAAAGAGGTTTACCGGAGGAGGTGCAGTCTACCACGACATGGGCGACCTCAACTTCTCGGTTATATCGAAGGATCACTACGGCATAGGCCTCAACGTGGAGAAGCTTTTCAAGATCATGATGACCGGCGCCGCCACGTCATTGAATATTGCAGGGGTACCTGAGCTTGCATGGGGAATGAATGACGTGACCGCAGGGAAGAAGAAGATAATGGGTGCGGCTGCTACGATGAAGAAGGGGGTGGTCCTCTTCCATGCCGCTCTGCTTGTCGAAACAAACCTAAACGTGCTCGCCTCGGTACTGAAGGTGCCTGGCATAAAGCTCAAGGACAAGGGAGTCCAGACGATACTGGAGCGTGTCGCGAACATAAAGGATCTCTCTGGGAAAGGGGTGGATGAGATAAGGAAGGCAGTACTGGAAGGATACTCTAAGGAGCTCGGATTTGTTTATAGGCCCGGAAGGCTGAGCGAGGCCGAGCTAAAGCTCACCGAGAGGCTTTACAAAGAGAAGTATTCGAAGGAGTCATGGAACATGGGAAGGGAGTTCATCCATCTTGACTAGAGCATGGCGATGAAGTCTGAAGTCGCCTTTCCCACTATTTCTGGCTTTGTCCTGTGGGGCACATGGCCCGCGCCCGGTATGACAAGAAGACTGCTTCCCTTTATCGAATTGTTCATCTCCTTCCCGAACCTAAGCGGCACAAACTCGTCGTTGTCTCCCCAGATAAGCGAGGTCTTCACAAAGACCCTTGACATGATTTCGGCATCGAGAAGATGCTTGTCGAAGTTGCCAATCGCACTTTCCATAACGCGCTCATTGGCTCCTATCTTGACGGATTCGCTTATGAGCAATCGCCTGTCCTCGTCTGTTTTCCCCGCGTTCCTTATTTCAATCTGCTGCGATTCTATGCCGGCGCTGTCCTCTATGATGAGCCCCCCGGCAGGATTGTCTATCGAGTAGTGAACGGCCATCCATCCTCCGTAGGAATGGCCGAAAAGTATGGGTTTATCGATGGCCAGGAGCTCTGTGAATTCGCGGAGCATTCTTACCTGCAGCAGGACATCGTATTCGACATCCGGGGCATCAGACTTGCCGTGGCCCAGCAGGTCTAGCATATACACCTCTGGCCCGGTGGGAAGATACGGCACCAGCTTGTTCCAGGTTTTGAGGCTCCCGCCTATCCCGTGCAGGAATACCATCTTGCCCCTTTTTCCGCCCCTGTGGAGGTAGGATACCCTCCCTGATTCTGTATTCAGGAACTTCTGCTCGAATCCGGGGAAGTCCATCCAGTCACTTCTTTGCCTTCCCGACGAAGAAGTGTATCGACCTTCCGAGGGCCAGCTCCGCGGCCTCCTGCACCGCCTCACCATAGGTCGGATGGGGGTGTATCGTGTCGGCTATGTCCTCTATGTTGGCGCCCATCTCTATCGCCAGCGCAGCCTCCGCAATCATCGCATTCGCCTCGTCCGAGACGATCTCTACCCCGGTGACCGTACCGGATTCGTCGCAGGCCATCTTGACGAATCCCTCCTTCGAGTCCAGCGCTATCGCCCTTCCAAGGCCGGTGAGCGGGAACTTAGAAACGCGTATGCCCTCTTTTTCCTCCACCTCCCCAGCTATCGCAATCTCGGGATCCGAGAATATGACGGCCGGGATTACCAAATTATCGAATGAGGAGTTCTGGCCCGCGGCGACCTCGCCTGCTATTATGCCCTGCCTTATCGCCTTGTGGGCGAGCATTGGCTCGCCAACAACGTCGCCTATCGCAAGTATGTTGGGATCCTGGGTCTTCATCTGCTTGTCTACCGTGATGAACCCCTTATCGTCGATCTTCACCTTCGTGTTCTCCAGACCCAGTCCTATGGTATAGGGAGATAGTCCTATTGCGACGACGATCAGCTGGCAGTCGATCTTCTTGCCGTCTGATAATGTTATCGTGCCCTTTGTCTGCGAGGTGGGGGTGGCTCCGGTAAAAAGGTCGATGCCAAGCTTCTGCATCTTTGCCTTTACGACGTTAACAGCGTCGCGGTCAAACCTTGAGAGGATGTCGCTCCTGGCAATTATGCTGACCTTGGTCCCTAATTTTGCGTAGAGCATCCCGATCTCAACGGCCACGTAACCTGCGCCTATTATCGCCATTGACTTCGGGATGTAATCTAGCATCAGCGCCCGCTTGTAGTCCAGTATGTAGTCGCAGAACTCGAAACCCTTCATCGGGATCGGCTCTGATCCTGTCGCCACCAGGGCCTTCTTGAACTCGAGTGTTATCCCGTCGGTAAGCTGCACGGAGCTGCTGTTTAGGAAGGTTGCGGATCCCTTGAAGACGTCTATCCCGTTCGCCTTGCAGAGGTATGCGACCCCCTCCTCGAGTTTCTTCGATACATCGTTTCTCCAGGCATTCATCTTCTTCGGATCGATCGTGGTCGAGGGTGATGATATGCCGAACTGGTCTGAATGGGTCGCCTCGTAGTAGATGTCTGCTATCTTTATGAGCGTCTTGGAGGGTATGCAGGCATAGTTGAGGCAGTGTCCGCCAAGCTTCTCCTTCTCGACCAGCGCGACGCTCAGCCCCAGCTGCGCAGCCCTTATCGCGGCGACATAGCCGCCGACTCCGCCGCCTATCACTGCCAGGTCGACCTGCTCCGGTATAGAACCCATTACCATAATTTTCACTGATTTCTATTGAACAACGCTAGACATTCCTTACGCATTACGTCTTTATTGACCTTTACACCTTTGGCTTTTAGCATCTTGGTAAGCTGTGGTGATATAATCTCATCAAAGCCGAATCGCCGTGAATCCGTCAACCTGGCACCGAATGTCACTTCTTTTATCCCGGTCCAATGAATTGCACCGATGCACATTGGGCACGATTCACAGGTAGAATATAATGAGTATCCCTTTAGGGATTTCGTCTTTATTCGCTTCAAAGCTTTCCTGATAGTTAACATTTCCGAGTGTTCGGTGGGATTATTTAATCCGTTACTTTTGCTCATTGCTATTATTTTGTTTCCTTTTACTAAGGATGAGAAAAATGGGGAGTTTGCCTTTTGGGCTTCGGCTATGAGTAGCTTCATCTGTTTTGGATCCAGAAACCCACCTACATCATCTCGAGGAGCTCGGGGTCCTCGATGTACTTCTTGAATGCGTTGCCGAACTTGACAGCCTCGGCCCCGTCCACTACCCTGTGGTCAAAGACCAGGGAGAACGGCATCTGCTTCCCTATCTTTATGATCCCATCCGCCACTATCGGAGTATCCCTAATCATCCCTATGCCCAGTATCGCGACGTCGGGATGATTTATTATCGGGACCGATAGGTAGCCGCCGCCCAGGCTGCCTATATTGGTTATCGTGAATGTGTTGTCCCTCATTTCGTCAAGGCTTATCGTCTGGTTCTTGACCTTGTCGCCAAGGAGCTGCAGCTCCTTTGCCAGGCTGAGTATGCTCTTCTTGTCGACGTATTTTATCACTACGACCTTCAGCCCATCCGGCGCCTCCGCCGCTAGCCCTATGTTGTAGTACTTCTTGAGTATTATCTCCATGGTCTCATGGTCATAGCTCGAGTTGAAGTTCGGGTTCTCCTTGAGGGCCTCCACTGTGGCCTTCATTATGAATGGAAGGAATGTGAGCTTTACCCCAGTGTCCGCCAGCACCCTCGCCTTCTCGCCGCTCACTATCTTGTAGAGGGCGCTCGCATCGATCAGGTCCATGTGTACCGCGCTAGGTACCGAGAGCGAGGCCTCCATGTTCCTGGCTATTGCCTTCCTTGTCTGGCTCATCGGCACCCGCTCTATGTCGTTTTGGTGCTGCTCCTCTAGAGTCTCTGAGAACTTTGGCACCGCCTTCTTCTGGGGGGATGCCGCTGACGCGTGCAATCTGACGTCGTTTTCAAGTATCCTTCCATTAGGGCCGGTGCCTGTTATCGTGCTAATGTCAACGTTCAGGTCGTGGGCGATCTTCCTTACGAAAGGAGTTGCCAGCACGCCCTCATGCTCTATCGGTACTGTCTTGTGCTCCTGGGGAATTGGGGCCGGCTGCTGCGGAGCTTGCGCTGGAGCCGGTGTTCCGGATGAGAGTTCCTCCTTTGTCCCGACTTGGGCGATCGTGTCGCCTACTTTGACCGTCGTGTCCTCCTTTGCCACTATCTTGACTATCCCGTCTATCGGGGCAGGCATGTTGACCACCGCCTTGTCGGTCTCGACCTGGAAGAGAGGCTGATCCTCCTTCACCTCTGCCCCGTCCTTTACCAGCCACTTCTTGATGTGACCTTCGGTGATTCCTTCCCCGACGTCTACAAACCTAATCTCTTTCATGTTCACGCCTCCATTACCCTGTCTATTGCCTTAGACACCTTGACCGCGTTAGGTATGTAGTAGTTCTCGTATCCCGGGAACGGGTAGGGGAGGCTGGGGGAGCCGACCCTCACTATCGGGGCCTGCAGCTCGAATATCGCCTTGTCCGCTATCCTCGCCGCGATTTCCGCACCCACCCCGAAGCTCGTCTGCGCCTCGTGCACTATTACGACCCTTCCGGTCTTCTTGGCGCTCTCTATTATTGTTGCCTCGTCCAGAGGATTTATCGTCCTGAGGTCTATTATCTCTGCGGCGACGCCCTTCTTTGCCACCACATCCTTAACCAGCGGCACCATCGTGCCGTAGGTTATTATGCTGAGCTTGTCCCCCTCCTGCACTATGTTTGCCTTGCCTATCGGGACCTCATAGCTCTCCTCCGGCACCTCCTGCTTGAAGAGCCTGTAGAGCTTTGTTGGCTCAAGGAATATGACCGGGTCGTCCATCTTTGCAGCGCTTATGAGAAGCCCCTTTGCATCGTATGGATTTGATGGCTCGACCACCACGAGTCCACCTACATGGGAATAGTATATCTCCGGACTGTCGGAGTGATGCTCCAGAGTCCTAACACCGCCGCTCACCGGTGTCCTCACTACCATCGGCACCGTGAACCTCGACCTCGACCTGCTCCTATATCTCGCCGCATGGTTGATAAGCTGGTCGAACCCCATTAGCATGAATCCGGCAAACTGTATTTCAGGTATTGGCCTCATCCCAGATATGGCCATGCCTATCGAGGACCCCAGTATCACCGACTCCGCGAGTGGAGTGTCTATGACCCTCCCCTCCCCGAACTTTTCCTGCAGGCCATCAGTCACCCTGAACACGCCGCCGTCCTTCCCTATGTCCTCGCCCAGCAGCACAGCCGAGTCATCCGACTTGAGTATCGTTTCTAGGGCACTGTTGAGCGCGCTAACCATGTTCATCTGCATCTTCACACCTGGTAGAAGTTGGAGGCCTCCGCCTCGTCGAGCTCCTCCTTGAGTATCTGGCTTATGCCGACGCTGCTGTAAACGTTATCGAACATGCTCCTGGGATCCGGCTTAAAGAGCTCCGCCTTCGCGACCGCGGCATCTATTGTGGCCTTCTGATCCGCCCTCATGAGCTGTTCCATCTCGTCGTTCCATAGGGACTTTGTTATCAGGTACTTGCGGGTCCGCTCTATAGGATCCCTAGCCCTCCACACAGCCACGTCGTCATCGCTCCTGTACTTGGTCGGATCGTCTGCCGTGGTGTGCATGCTCATCCTGTAGGTTATGCACTCTATCACGGTCGGTCCGTCCTCCGAAAGTTTTATCCCCTCGCTGACCGCCTCGTAGACCGCTATGGGGTCGTTGCCATCCACCTGGACGCACCTTATCCCTGCCGCAATCGCCTTCTGCGCCAGCGTTGTCGCCGCGGTTTGCATGGACCGGGGCACTGATATCGCCCACTGGTTGTTCTCAACTATCGATATGAGTGGGAGCTTGAACACCCCAGCAAAGTTTATCGCCTCATAGAAGTCGCCTTCCGAGGTGCCGCCGTCTCCGACGTAGGCCACCACCACCGCACCGGTCTTCTTGTACTTCTGCGCGAATGCTATCCCAGCCGCGTGCGGCATCTGCGATCCTACGGGTATGCAGACGGGGAATCCACCCACTTCCTTGGGTATGTGGTTGCCTTCCTCGAATCCCATGCCATTGAGCAGGAATATGTCAAGCGGCATCCCCCTCGCGAGGAAGACGCCGTGCTGCCTGAAGTTCGGCACGAACAGATCGCCGGTCCTCATCGCCAGGGCGCTCCCTATCTGGGTCGCCTCCTCGCCGACCAGCGGCGCGTAGGTCACAGCCCTTCCCTGGCGCTGCAGGCTGAGGGCCTTCTCGTCCAGCGCTCGCGCAAAGCACATGTATCTGTACATCTCAACGATCTTCGCGTCGGTGAGATCCTTCGGGAAGAGCGCCTGGTCTATCACTCCGTTCTCGTCCATCACTTGTATGTAGTCAACACTGCCTTCAAAGACACGTTTCTGCAAGTGGAACACCGCTGCCTATGCTCAGGCAACGAATAAAATGGTTCGCCCATAATGCGGGATCCTGCAACTTGTGGTTTATCTTCTCTTGGTGCGGCGGCGCGAACCCTTGATCATCCTTCTTGAGATTGCGAACCCCGCAATGCCCCCTGCAAGGAGCAGGGTGTCTATGATTGCAGATATCAGGGAGAAGAGGAATGGATTTGTGAAGAATTTGCTTCCGAGCGTCACAAGTAGTGCTACGGAGGCTATGCCGAGACATATTCCCGCCCAGGCACCTATCGCGAACTGCTTCATGGAAGACTTTTTGGGCATCGCACCACTCAAACTCGTTTGTCCTATCTGACCTAACGCTTATAAATCCATGTCCGATTCCTTGCGTAGCTCTGTAGATGTGGTCATCTTTCTCCGTACTTCTGGAGGAAGGCCTGGTACAGCTTGAGCTCGGACTCTGGCGCCGATGGCTTGAACTGGCCTATCAGCTTCTGTATGTCGCCCATCTCAATCAATATGTCCTTGCCCGACTCCGATGCAAGCCTGAGCGCCTCCGTCTTCACCTCCCTGCATATGTTGTTGATGTCGGCTCCGGTGAAGCCTTCGGACTCCCTCCCCAGCTCTTGGAAGTCGATTCCATTGTCCACGGGGCAGCCCTTGAGGTAGAGCCCGAACATGCTGGCCCTTTCGGCCTCGTTGGGCGGCCTAACGTATATCAGCTTGTCGAACCTGCCCGGCCTGAGCATCGCCGGATCGAGCGCCTCGGGCCTGTTGGTTGCGCCCACTATTATTATGCCGTCATTCTCCTTTATCCCGTCTATCTGCTGGAGTATCTCGTTTGTGAGTTGTATCGCCTGCTCGCTCGCGTCCCTCCTCGAAGGTATTATGCTGTCGACCTCGTCTATGAGCACAACCGCCGGGGTATTCTCCGCCGCCCGGTTGAATATCTTCTTTATGGCGGAGATCGCGTTCCTCGGGTCCTCGTTCGTCAGCTCCGAGGCGCTTATCTGCAGCACCGTAACATCCTTCATGCCATTTAGTATCGAAGAGAGCAGCATCGTTTTTCCGTTGCCTGGCGGCCCGAACAGGAGCACGCCCTTTATCGGGCTCACCCCGTACTTCTTGACCAGATCGGGGTGCACCAGCGGCACCTCGATCGCGTCCTTTATAGCCCTCTTCGCGTCATCGAGGCCGATCACGTCCTTCATCATGGTGACCCTCTTCGACTCCACCGTGTTCTGCCCGAGCACCCTCCTCTCGAAGTCGATCTTGAAGGTCGCGTAGTTCTTGAGCTGGGCTAGCGATGTGGCTGGTTTCACCTTCTTGATCGCGCTCATCAGGTCTTCCTGCGTTATCTCCAGCACCTTGTGCTCCCGGACCGCCTCCTGAGCCACCTCCTGGGCGATGCTCTCACATACGTTCCTTATGTCGGCACCTGAATATCGCTCACTGGCCTTTGCAATCTCGTCAAGCTTTATCTTACCAGATACAGGAAGCTTTCCTAGGTACTTCTTGAATATCTCCTTCCTGCCGCCGTAGTCCGGAAGCGGCATGTATATTATCCTATCTACCCTCCCTGGCCTCATGAGTGCCGGGTCGAGCATCTGCGGCGCGTTGGTCGCGCCGACCACTATTATCCTGTCGCTCCTCCTGAAGCCGTCCATCTCCATGAGTATCTGCGTGAGCATCGCCCGCCGGGACTCATCGGCGTTGGATCGCTGCCTGCTCCTTCCTATCGAGTCTATCTCGTCTATGAACAGCACGCATGGCTGGTTCTTCCTGGCGATGTTGAATACGTTTGCGAGCCTGCGCTCCGTCTCTCCGGGAAGGGCAGAAACCAGATTCGAGGCCTTTATCAGGTAGAACCCGACATGTATCTCGTTGGCGAGAGCCTTCATTATCATGGTCTTTCCGGTTCCGGGCGGCCCGAAGAGAAGCACGCCCCGGACGGGCTTTACGTTGTAGGCCCTCGAGACCCCTCTCTCCTCTATCGGGAATATTATTGAGTCTGCTAGCTCCTTCTTTGTCGACTCGTAGTTGCCTATGTCGCTGAACCGCTCCCTCGTCGTCTCGGAGGCGAGGTCCTCAAAGGCGTCGCCGAACTTCATTCTGAGGTCCTCCTTCCTGACGTCAAGCGAGTAGACGATGTCTACTCCGGCCGTTTCCAGTATGAACAGGATGGCGAGGCCTATTGCCAGACTGACTATGCACATGACCAGGCTTATCGGCTCGCCGTAGAGGTAGGATATGAGGATGTAGGCGAATGGGTATAGGGAGCACATCAGGCCGGCTTCGGTACCGTGATACCGCGACCTGCTGCCTATCGCGACCATGTCAGTTAGTATGGCGGTTATTATCAGGAAGCCCGCAAAGAGGAGGTACTGGCCAGGGCTATCACCCAGCGGTGAGAACATCCCGGAAAAGGCGTAGGCGTCGTAGTTAATGAGGTAACTACTCGTCGCATTGGCGTACCCGGAGGCGAGGCCGCCGCCGAAGTTGAAGACGTTGAGCAGAGGACGGCTTGGGGTGGCGTAGACTGCTATCGGAGTTGCGAGCACAGCCTGGTGGGGCAGCGTGGGATCGTAGGGTACGTAGCCGGTATTGTGGATTCCCGTCAGCCCGGAGAGCATGACAATCCCAAGCACGGCTATCACCCCTATGACCGCGGCCCGCTTATGGCCCACTATTAGTATCGAGAATATGAAGAATGGTATGCTTAGGAAGGCGCCGAGTATCGAGAAAGGCAGCGTGACTAGTATGTAGAGGAACGCTATGGTGCGGTGGTGCATGTACCCGTATATCATCGCCATCGACATCACGATGACGTAAATCTCCGCCACCGCCGGCACCTGGTACATCACCATCGGGAAGGAGAGCAGTATCATGACCAGCAGGCCAATGAATGCGTGCCTGAGGCTGGCGAAGAATATGATGACGGCTAGGATCGCGGCTATGGCGACCGGGTAGGATGGCAGCGCCGCCCAAAGCGATATGAAGGCGACGGTTATGAGTATGGCGTCGATGAAGTTGTCGTTGGTCTTTATATCGACGAGAAGGTCCTTGAGGCGGTAGAGAAAGAGAGGTGTGGTGTGGTACTTTCGTATCACTTCCCGAGATACAATCGTACTTACCTCGCGATTGTCGCCCTCCTCATTCCCAGCCATCCCAATCAATATAATCCCCGCCTTAAGTAATTTATATTGGTTGGTGTTTAAATAGTATCTATCCCGTTGTAGCTCAATGGCAGAGCGCCCGCCTGTAGTCTGTGTTCCACACATGTGGAGAGCGGGAGGTTGGGTGTTCAACTCACCCCAACGGGACATAGTGATACTATGAATGACTGTATCTTCTGCAGAATTCTTGAGGGAGAACTACCGTCGTACAAGATATGGGAGGACGGGGATTTCATTGCGATACTAGACGCGTTCCCCAACATAAAGGGTCAGACGCTTGTCATCTCGAAGAAGCACATAGACAGCTATATGTTTGCGCTCTCAGAGGCCCGCGTCGCCGAGTTCATGAAGGCCGTGAAGAAGGTCGCAAACCTGCTCGAAGAGAAACTGAGCGTGAAGAGGGTCCACATGGTATTTGAGGGGACTGGGGTCAACCACCTGCATGTGAAGCTTTACCCTGCGATAGGATACGGGAAAGTCCAGCCTGCAGATTACCCTCTGGAGAAGTTCGAAAGCTACCCTGGCTATGTGACGAGCGCGGTAGGGCCGAAGGCCAGCGAGGAGGAACTAAAGGCGGTGCAGAGCGAGATACTAAGAAGCACCTAGTCCTCGAGCTTCGATTGGAAGGAGAGCAGAATCATGTCCATCGTGTCGTTGAACACGTGACCAAGGTTAAGGATTCTCGTCATCCAGTAGAACGCGGCCCTGTTTATCGGGTTTCCGTTGGGGTAAATAGACATTTCCATTGAGACATGGACGCCGCCCCTAACTTTCTCGAAGCCCAAAGTCCCATTGAGCAGCATCAAGGGCCATAGGCCGCCAACCATGAAGTATCGCACGGTCCCGCTCCAGGCCATCCTTTTGGGCCTCCTGAAATCGGTGAACTGTATCCTTATGTTATGGCTGACCCCGCTGGTGACCACCCGCATATAGACGTCCCGGCCTGCCGTGATTTTCCCGCCGGGGCTTGTGACATGCGCATGCTTAAGAAGTGGGAGGGAACCCCAGTTATCCGGATTTACGATAAAGTCCCATGCCAGCGCCGGGCTGCATTTTATCACGATGCCGCCCTTCCCATGAACCATTTGCATTTTTACATCTCAAAGGCAACTTACATCGCTCACTTAAAAGGTAAGCCTGTCCTTTTATATCTTCGAGTATCTATAAGGATAACATAGGCGATAGGTGCCATCTGGCCATCCGTCCGACAAGATTTATTAACCCCTTTCGCCAATCTTCTAACTGTTTACCTGCCTTGGTAATGTAGTGGTCTAGCATGCGACCCTGTCACGGTTGTAACCCGGGTTCGAATCCCGGCCAAGGCGTTCCTCTTTCTTGAAAGATGATACGGATATAAATCTTGCCTTTCCATTTTGGTTGGAGGTTTTTGCATGGATATGGGAGGCATAGGTAAGGCCGCCGTGGTTGGCGGGATTGTTGCCATAGTCGTTGAATTCCTTGTCGGCTGGGCCGCACCGAGCGTGGCCTATGGCTTCGGATTTGTCGCGATGCTGCTGGGCGGGTTCATAGCGGGATGGATGGTAAAGGGCAAGAAAGAGAAGTCGGCAATCGCCGGCGTCGCGGCTGCGCTCATATATGTGATACTCGGGCTGTTCATAATTTACCCTCTGGTTTCCAAGTACCACTCGGGCAATCCGGTGGGGGCCCTGATAATAGGGATAGTGCTTGGGGCAATCGCCGGCTTTGTGGCAGGCTACCTGAATTCTGGAAAGGGCTCATCCAAAAACAGGAAAAGGTAGGCCGATCTTGTTGCCTGCCTGTGCAGATCAGATTTAGTTTGGCTGTGTTGGGGGAGGACTTATCTGCACAACGCTTAGGCCGGCCGGGTCTACCGTGTCTATGTAATCTACAGCGATCTCGTAGGAGTTTGACGGGAAGGTTATTGTGTTTGAAAAGAAGCACGGAGGCTGGTCGTTCCATGCCGAACCGGCTGTGGAAGGAGAACCGATACAGGTGCTATCTGGCGCTTGGGAATTATAAGGGAGTATAGGATTCCATGTAGAGCCGCTTGGCCATTGTTTGTAGAATATTTGTGTTCCGTCATCGGTCCAGACCGAGAAAGTGTATTGGCCACCCATATCGACAACCGCCGTGGCTGTGTAGCCGTTGGACAGGTTTGGTGATGGTCCGGCGATGTCGTTAGCTAATGGATAAGCAGGGAATAGAATAGTTTCTATCCCATTGTATACATCGTGATTGTGGTAGTCGGTGCTGTAAGCCCACCCTGCGAGATTGCTGTAAACAAATGAGCTCCACTGGAATGTCTTTACTTTGGTCGCCCATGAAGTGGGGGACGCAGGATTGCTTTGCATTGTGGTATAGGAGAGCGATTGGATATATGGAGGGCTATGGGCACCGGGAACCGTCCATTCGGTTACGTTCCATGAGATCCCAGAGTATTGCACTGCAAGTACCCCCTTCGCGAAATTTTGCTGGAGGTTCGGGACGGTCGGAGTATCATAATATATCGTAAGGAAGATTGTTGATGTCGATCCTATTTTAGTATTGCTTAAAGGGCATTGGAACACCAAACGTACCTGCTGGCCTGGATTTAGGGTTATCTTTGTGGTTTCGGTTGAATTTGCCTTGAGAGAGGGGGAGGAGGTGACGTTGCAGACCAGGCCTATTATGGTTATGGGGTAGTTGTATCCGTTATAGCTCAGGTTCACGGTAAGGGCTCCGCTGCTACTTAGAGATGGGACTGAGCATAGGAACCCCGGCTGCCCAAGGCACGAGAAGTAGGCGGCGGGCTCAAATATGTGGAGCTGGAAGAGGACGACTAGTATGACCGCAATTATCAGGATTGCCCACCCGTAGGTAAGTAGGTATTCCATTGCCGATTGGTCTCCAAACCGCCGCTTCATCTCTTCTAAATCGAGGAGCGGGTATAAAAATGCTATTGCGCCCTCAGTTTTCCGTTAGTATCCTAATCAGCTTCTCTCGGTCTATCCCCTTGAGTATCTTGGGGGATACAGAGACCGCCCTGAGTATCGATGCCCTAAGGAGTGAGTCAAGGGTTCCTGCATCAAACCAGTATCCCTCCGCTTTTATGGCCTTCATCCTTCCCTGCTTTACGTAGTGGTTGTTCACGTCAGTTATCTCCATCTCTCCGCGCTCGCTTGGCTTCATCTTTCTTATCGCGTCGAAGACATCGTCCGGATAGATGTAAAGTCCGGTCACCGCATGCCTGCTCTTCGGCCTTTTCGGCTTTTCTTCTATGTTCACTACCCTCTCGCCCCTCATCTCCGCGACGCCGAACCTGTTGGGATTCTTCACCTCCTTTATGAAAACGTAGGAATGGTCATCCCGCGCCGCCTGCCTTGGGATCCTGATGTCCTCAAATATGTTGTCTCCCAACAGAAGCGCGACCTTTGAGCCTCTTGCGAAGCCCTCTGCGCGCAGGAAGGCGTCAGCTATCCCAACCGGACGGGGCTGTATCGCGTATTTTATTCTTACCCCAAATGCAGATCCGTCTCCTAGGAACTTCCTAAAGCTGCCAATGTGGTTTCGATTGGTGACTAGGCAGATGTCGGTTATGCCTGCCTTCCTAAACGACTCTATCGGGCCTATTATCATCGGCCTGTCGAATATCGGGAGCAGCATCTTGTTGGTTATGTCCGTGAGTGGCTTTAGCCTAACTCCGCGGCCCGCCGCAAGTATAACTCCCTTAATCTTGCTCATTTTCATACTAATTCAGCCCTTCGCCACGCCCAACGGCACCAGCCTGGCCACTATGTTTGATATCTTAGCTCCCTCTATGCTCGCCACTACATCATCGACGTTTTTGTAAGCCCATTCCGCCTCCTCGCTGATGAGCTTCTTGTTCCTTACCCTGAGCTCTATCCCCTTGCTGCTCAGGTCGCCCAGGGTCCTAGATGCGGGTATGTCGCGTATCGCCTGGTGACGGGACATTACCCTTCCAGAACCATGGCAGGACGATCCGAAAGTCTCCTTCATCGCCTCTGCGCGGCCCGCAAGCACATAGCTTGCGCTCCCCATGCTTCCTGGTATTATCACCGGCTGGCCGAGATCCTTGTAGATCTTCGGTATTTGGGGGTGGTGAGGTCCGAACGCCCTGGTGGCGCCCTTCCTGTGCACCAGCAGCTTCATCCTCTTCCCGTCAACATCGTGCTCCTCTGGCTTGGCTATGTTGTGGGCGACGTCGTAGAGCAGCTCCATGCCGAGTTCATCAGGACTTTTGCCGAAAACCTCCTGGAAGCTCTTTCTTATCGAATTCGTCATTATCTGCCTGTTGGTGAAGGCGAAGTTGACAGCGGCCTTCATGGCAGCGAGATAATCGTTTGCGGGCTTAGTCCCTATGAATGCGTAGCAGAGTTCCGGATCTGGGGGCACGATGTTGTTCTTGGTCTGGTATTCTGAGAATGTCCTCAGGTAGTCGCTGCAGACCTGGTGGCCGAAGCCCCTTGATCCGCTGTGCACCATTATCGTGACCCCATCCTTCTCCAGCCCGTAGCCGGCCGCGATATCCTCTGAAAGTATCTTGTCCACCCTCTGTACCTCAAGGAAGTGGTTGCCAGCCCCTAGCGTGCCGAGCTCGTGGACACCGCGCTTCCTTGCGAATTCGCTGACCTTTGAGACGTCCGCGCCCTCAAGGACGCCGTGCTCCTCGATCTGGTCGAGGTCGCTTTCAAAGCCGAAGCCCTTCTTTATTATGTATTCCACGCCTTCCTCGGCTACCCTGTCCAGGTCGGTCTGCGTGAACCCGAGGTTTATCCTGCTTCCGACCCCGCTCGGGACGTTCTTGAAGAGGCTGTCCATGAGCGGCTTGATCTTTGGTTTTAGTTCCTTTGCGGTAAGGTTTGTCTTTATGAGCCTGACCCCGCAGTTGATGTCGTAGCCCACGACCCCTGGTGACACTATTCCGTCGTCCGCGTCGAATGCGGCAACCCCCCCAACCGGGAAGCCATACCCCTCGTGGCCGTCAGGCATTACTAGAAGGTTCTTGACTATCTTTGGGAGCTTTGCGGCATTACCGGCCTGCTTTAGTGTCCTGTCCTTTGTCATGCTCTGGGCTATCTTTTCGTTTGCGTAGATCCTCACCGGCACGCTGGCGCCGGTCTCCTCGACCGGGATTTCCCAGACGAAGTCGGAAACCTTCCTCATGATAGCCCTTTTATAACAAATAGGTTTGAATTATCCTGATTAAAAGCCTTTCCTGACAGAATATATAACAGGGGCTCGTAGTTTAGTAGCAAAACGTTCCGTTCGCAACGGAAAGACTGCGGGTGCGATTCCCGCCGAGTCCACTTACTGTCATACGACGTTGTATGACGGTGAAAGTGAAACGCTCTTTAGGACGATGGTTCACAAAGTTCAACTCGGTAAGCGTATAAATACTTTGTCTGCGTTTTAGTATAGATTAGATGGAATATTCTTATTCCAAGGGTGTTATCAAGCTTCCTGGCAAGGCACTGACAAAACTTGACAATCTGGTCCTTGATTTTATATCTCACATCGATGTCAAATACGTGATAATCAGTGGATATGTTGCTATCCTCTTTGGAAGGAGTAGGAATACTGAGGATGTCGATATCTTTATCAAAGACGATGGGCCAGATCAATTTGCACATTTCTACAACAAAATAATATCAGATAGCAGGTACTATGCAATCAATGCGGAGAACCCTGCTGATGCGTATGAACTGATGAAAGGCAGCGGCTCCTTAAGATTTGCCGAAAAGGGAACATTCGATCCTAATTTTGAGATAAAGTTTGCTAAAGATGAGACAGACTTTTATTCGCTGAACAATACATATACTGTTGATCTTGGGGGCGGCAGAAAATTACTGGTATCGCCATTGGAGCTTGAGATCGCATATAAGCTGTACTTAGGAAGCGAAAAAGATCTAGCTGATGCCAGCCATATCTACATAGTATTCAAAGAATCTCTGGATATGGCAAAGCTTAAAGCATTCGTGAGTGAATTACCAATAAAGCATGGTGTGGTCAAAGAAACGCTGGGCGTGGAATTATGAAAGGTAAAGGCATACTAAAAATCAAAAATCGTAGGGCATTCCTGAAAAGTCTTGCGCTCAGTAAGAAGCGGAATTTCGAAAACAACATGAAGTTTGTCAAATTGCGCGCGCTGTGGCTAAAACGGACAAGCAACAAGGAGTGGAGCGAAAGGCAGAAGCTGATAATTGATGAGGTATACAAATCAAACAGGTACGCCAAGATCAAGTCGTCCTAAAAGGGACAGTTTGACGCAGTATAACAGTGAAAGCGAAACGCTTTTTACGATGACAGTTCGCCGAGTCCATTTACGGTTCCTAAATTAGAAAATAGGTCAGGGATACCCCTAACCCAACTTGCATCTTCGCTGGACTGAGTTATCTCCTGCCGAATCCGCGTGTTCCACGAATTCCTATGCCGAAGCCAAAGCCGCCGCCTCGCTGCGTCACGGCTATGCTGTTGCTTGATACGCAGGCGCTCAACGTGTTTGAGTTGCCGCTTAGGGACGCCCTAAGGCTTGCCGCCTGAGTGGAGTTCAGCCCATGAGTTGCGAGCCTGTACATGAGGGAGAACTGCTGGAATGCATTCTGGAACAAGGCCAGGCTTATCCGCGTATCGAAGCTCGTCGAGTTTGCAGTAACATTTGACTGTAGGTTTGCATTGGCTTGATCTAGTCTGGAAGTGCTGACACTTATGCCAAAGCTGTTAGATGCAACCGCAGATGCGCCATTAGCATATACGGTCTTGCATTGGGCTAATGCAGCCTTTGCTTTGACCAGGGCAGTGGCATTGTGGCCGATTCCGTTGTAAGGCGTGTTCCAAGTATATACTCCATTGTAGGCTGCAGTTCCATTGTATTGAACATGTCGCTGGTTGAATCCGAAAAATCCGTTTAATCCACCACCTGCGCCGGCGGCCCCTACTATTCCCACTCCAATTAAGGAAATCACTATTGCCGAAAGCAGCAGCATTTTTGTCCTCATGCACTCACTATTTTCAGCTTCTGATCATTAGGGTATAAATACCCAGTTCAGGTAGTAAGGTTTTCATTTCGGTTTTGTTAATTTTTTATAGCATCTCTAGGATCTTGTTCTTGTCCAAGAACAGACTTAACTTTTGTTTTGCGGTTATTTGAGTCTCTGAACTCGTTTTACCCTTTTCGTTGATGAGTCTGAATATGTATTTTCTGTCTTTGACAAGTTTTACTCTGACTTGTCCAGAAACTGCGAATCGTAATACAGATTCGTTGAGGTACCTTACATCTACATTTGAATTTGAGTTTTCAAATCCGTCAGCGAAAGTTAGTCTTATCTCGCTGGTTATTTCGCTAATATTTGTCCTTGCCAGTTTAGTAAAATTACCGTTTTGCGATTCGAAAGCCTCTGTTTTGATAAAAATGCTCTCCTCCTGTATCTTTTCCTTGCCTTTCCTCACGATAAAATTGAGCGCCCCTATCCTTGAGTCCAAGAGCTTTAGTTTTTCGACGACCTTGTCCGGTTCGACATCAGGAAATATGAGCTCCTTGGCAGCTTGATAGGCTGAGTCTGCTGCTTGTTTCATGTAGAGCCGGGTTTGACAGAGCCTCCTTATACCGAGCTCGATGTCATTAACATTGTGGGCCATTAGCATAAGGCCTATGCCCCTCTTCCTAAAATCTTGTATGCGTTGTTTAAGATCTTCCACTGCAGGGGAGGATTCTTCCTTGAAAATTATCTGCGCCTCTTCCACGCATATTAGCATTCTGAGCTCCTCGTCCCCTTTGGTATCGAAACTTGATGTGATTGCGTAGAGTTGGTTCAGTATAAGCGCATATAGGAATGACCTTGTTGCAGTGCTGGATGCCGACATGTCAAAAACCGCCCCTCCCACAAGCAATTCCTCAAATTTTATGCTTTCTTTTTTTGAATAGTTTGGGCTGTTTAGTATTATCCTAAGGCTTTCAAGTGCGGCTCGTATGTTTTCGCCGTGCTTGGTGTACTTTATTCCGACATTTGTCCTCTTTCCGTGCAGACTGATTATGGACTCCTCGATTTCGTGATAAACATCGATGGGATCGGGCTCGGCTGTGCTCTGATAAGCCCTTCTGAAGGCGTTGAGCATGCACTTTTCCATGGGCCTTCTGAAAGGCCCTGCTCCAGTAGCGGATGCCAGGACCACGGCCAGATCTTGGTAAAACCGCTCCTTCTCTGCAATAGGCGGACACCTGAAGAAATTTATAGGAAGTTCATCGGAAAAGAGCCTGATTAGGTTCATGCCGTGCGATATTGCAAAGCCGTCCCATTCTTCGCTTGGGGCGATTACGAAAGATGGACACTTTGAGGAATTTATGATCCGGTCAATAACGTGCATCGCTTCCATGGTCTTTCCAGATCCGGGGAGGCCATTTATCAGGAACCCTAGATTAAGGGTCTGCGGATCTACGCATACATCCCTAGCACTTTCAGATGCACCATTTATCATGAGCTTTCCTATGGGCACGCCTGAGTTCGCGCTGGTCGACATTCCAGATTCAACTATGCGGGCTCGCCTTGCCATGTAGATGCGCATGAATTGTGAGCAGCATCTTGACCCGTATGGGAAAGCCTTAGCCTTTGAAAGCTTCTCGATCAATCTAGGAAAGCTTTCGGCATCGATCCCACTCTCCGACAACACCGTAAACTTATTTCTAAGGTAAGTCTCTAGGTTTGGATTATCCGCTTCCAATATTAGAAATGGTTTATAGAATAGATTGTTCTTCAAAGCGGAGTCATTTATTGAATTGAGTATGCCTTTGGCTATTATGAGTTCCTCTGAATCTTTGTATAATTCCCTGTGAATGGATGAAGAACCGAGCAATGAATTTGGCCAGTTGGATGTCGACCTTGTTTCTCGCATGCCTTTTGAGCTAAGCAACGCCTCTGCGTAAAGCTTGGCGCGCTCGGTTTCCTTTCCGCCCACGTTTATGAAGGCTATGGATACAAAGTGAGGTCCTTTCTTCTGCGTGAAAAGGTCATGAAGGATATCCGTGTCTTCTTCATCGTTTCTATAGAATGATAGTGCTCTAAGCTTTTTGCCGCTTATTTGGATTGGTGTGGCATCTATCTCGGCCTGGAATCCAGGAATCGAAGCGGCCAGGGACAGATTGAGGTCGCTCTTGTCGTCTGGAAGCCATAGCATGGTGCGATTGAGGTTTAGATCGTAGAGAACCGCAAAGCTGCTGTTACCAAGTGCCTCGATCATCATCTCTCTGTTTAGGTTATCCGGGATTTGCAGGATCTCGAAAAAGGTCATTATAGGACACCCAAAACTATTACAGATGCAAGAAGGATGAGAAATAGAAGCAGAATAATCGGACCTGCTGACCCTCGATTGTTAAATTTTCTTATTGCGTTGAGCATTCATACACCAAATTGGTTTACTTCTAGAACACCAGTGATTCTTAGCATTAGTAAGGCGGCACCGATTCTTGAGTATGCTTTACTTGTCTCGGAAATTTGCCTCAGTTCATCATAGCCGAACACGACCAGTCGTGCCTTTCTCTTGGTCATCGCCACTTTTGAAAGAAGATCTAAGTTTATATCTTCTCTGAACAGTATCTTGTTGGCTCCAAGAAATGAAATTGGATCCTTGGCAATTAGGTTTGCCGATTCACCCGAGATTATCGAATTTTCATAGAACCATCGCGATACTGCAGCATGCTTCGAGAATGGCACACGGCTTGCAGAACCGTAAGAGGCGAATGCGATTCCTTCTTTCTCCAATTTCTGGGATATATATGTGGTACATTTTGCAATTGAATTGCGGCCTTCGGCTCTTGAAAGCGCTGCAATTTCTTTTGAAACGTCAGATATCAGCTCAGGCAAGCATTTGATTGTTCTTTTGTTCTTCTCTTCTAAAGTTTCGATCGCATCGGTTAACAGATTGTTGTTTGAAGTAGACCAATCAACATCCGCACGAAAGGTTATCCTGTCCTTTTTTGAAAATTCTTCGGAGAGAAGCCTGGAAAGAACCAGAAAGATGATTCCTAACGGGATAAGTAGCATGTATAGCATACCACCAAGGTAAAAGAAACGGACCGTGGTCTCTGATCCATCGTAGGTTAGGACCAAGGAGTTAAGTCCCAGGCTGAGGGGCGCCTTGAAATCTAGCTTGGACCCCAAATCCGTCTGGATCGTGCTTTTGTAAGCTTTGTTTAGTATGGCGCTTACTGGTTCATTCTGGAGTGCAGTTCCATGATAGCGTATAGTGGCCTGAAGCAGGTAATTGCCCTTTTGAGAAAGGCCGCCAACGCATAGTTCGGAGCACGAATATTGCCTATAGCTGCTTAGCTCTAAGGCCGCCGCAACGATTAGGACGACGGCAGCCAGAAACAGCAATATATGCACCGGCCATGAAAATCGCTTTTTGGAATTCATTTTGACACCGCTTCAGGGATAGAGGATACGGCGTCGTATGTTTCTGTGCTTGTTCCCAAGATCCTGGGAATCGAAGTCTGATCATTTTCTCTGTTTCCGACCTTTTCCAATGCTCTTGCAGAAACATCGTTGTAGAATTTCAAAAGGAGAGCCCTATCTGATCTGAGCTTGGCACATTCGGCTTGGATTTCTACTATCTTTAGCGATAATGAGCAGTTCATGTCCGATAGCACTTTTGCCTGTTTTGCTAGGAGCCTTCCGTTCCAGAGCTTGCCATCCTCATTGTGCATCTCTTCTGCGTATCTGATCAGTACCTCAGTTAGGTATGGATATATAGAGCTTAAATCCGCCTCGTAGAGGTCGCTTGTGTACGCCAGAATGGATATAAATCTAGTAAGGTTTTTCATGTACTCCTTTAGTGACATGCGCTGAAATTGATAATTTAGTATGAGCCTGTTGCCCTCCACCCGGATTTCAGAACTGCTTGTTAGCCCAGTTTCGATGAATGAGAGTATGGGGACTTCCTTATCCTTCAATAATCTAAGCGATGGCATGGTTTGGAGGCGCGTTATTAGAGTTCGCACCGGAACCTTCAGCTTACCCGATGCGGTGAATGATGATTTGAGAGGAAGCTCGAGGTTAGGCTTTTTCATATGCATTCACTATGGTTAGGTCGTCTATGCCAAGCTCGCGTAGGTAGAATACTATCTCTGCTCTGGATAGCTTGGTCTCTCCAAGAAACCTGATGAAGCCTTCAACATCGATGCTTTTTTGGTTCTGGAGAGCGAATGAGGATATCTTATCCTTCAGGTGCATGTCGCAGAGAAGCTCGGTCACTGCAAGAAACCTTTGGTAACTTATCTCATACTTCATAGGACCACATATCATTTTGAGACGGCCGAATTCGATGCCTGAGATCTTCTTTATGTAGAATCTTGAAGGACCCTCAGTATTTCCCTTGTAGGCAAGGCAGAGCATGCAGCTTCCAATTCCAAGAGAACCAAGTATTCCCTTTGAATTAGGTCCTATGAGGCCTATGTTTTCTAGGATGGAATAATCCTGCTCGCTCTGGAGCCTGAACACGGCAAGGCAGCCGGAATTCGCCACTATCTCGTTGTTTATGTCAGAGGCCATCTGGGTGGCAGATACCACAGATATCCCATACTTTCTCCCTTCCCTATAGAGAGTTCCTACCTCGTCCGAGTTCTTGAGAAGCCTCCAGGACTCATCAAGCACGAGAATTCTCCGCTTTCCTTCCTGTATTTCAGTTTTGTGCATGCAGTCTATGACTAACCTGAGCACAAATCTAACCAGCTCGGCCCTTTGGGCGCTGTCTCTCAAAGTGGAAAGGTTTATGCTGTATATCCCGTCCAAAATCTTGCCTGTATTGAATTCGGTGTGCTCAGCGAAGAATGGGTTGCTGGAGAGTTGGGAAAGCCTTCCAGCAAGGGTCGGTTCTTTGGTTTTGACCTTGGAGATGAGCGAGCTCAGGGTCTTTGGTCCCTCCTCGCCGAATAGTTCAAGTATGATGCTATGTAGTAGGGATCTTTGAGTCTGTTCAAGTCCGAGCATGGTGTCAATCAGTTCGGCCACGTTAGATGCGCCTCCAAGGCTTCCGGAATAGGTATCCATTACATTTATCCTGAAGTCTTTGCCAAAGTTCAGGACTTTGCCGGAGAGGAACCCAATTAATTCGCTGTACTCATCGTTCCAGTCTATTGCCAGTAGCTTGGCTCTCTGGTTTATCACGCTTTTTGCGACGAAGCTTTTGAGAAGGTAGCTTTTTCCCGACCCCGACATCCCTATTATAGCGATATGCGGATTCATCAACGAGGTGCAGTCTAGGTAGAAAGGCAGTCCATAGACCAGTGTCTTTCCCAGATATATTCCACCTTGTCCACCAGGGATTGGCTCTGACATCTTGTATAGGCAGACCGTTCTTGTAATGGATTTTGAATTAGACCTCACTTATTTCACCTACCCCCAAGAGGTCGGAGCGGATGACTGAAATGAGCTTTGATCCGCTAAGGACCTCAAATCCTGCACCTAACACCGCAGAGAATTCGCCTGCTAGTGCTCTAACCTGTGAAAGCGCTCGCTCTTCTGCAACGAATTTTGACTCCGATTCGGCAAAGCTGACCAGGTATATCGAGGTCTTGAGTGGAACCGCCCCCGAACCTAGGGCCTTTATCTCGCTTTCCACCAGTTCGAGCTCGCGTTCCACAACTTTGGTGATGTCAGCCCCGTTCTTTCTGCTAGAACTTGCTTTGGAGAGCTCAAGTTCCTTCATTCTCCTCTTAGTCTTTAGGTCATCGGATATTTTTCTGGTGTTCAATTTGGCCACTTGTAGCACGAACCTGAATGTGGAATTGGAGCTCGATATTATGCGCTCTATGCTTTCCCTGTCCATCTCTTTTGAAGGCAGGTCGGTTAGTAATGCAGCAGAAATAGCCCAATAGGAACCGCCGGTTTTCCTTACAGCCGAGACGCGTTCCCCTTCTAATTCATAGTCTCCAACAAGTTGGACAATTCCTGTCCTTTTTATTATGAGGCTCTCGAGGATGTCCCACAGGTTGTACATGAAGAATAATGATAAAGCAGCTGAAACAGAAAGAATTATGAGATAGGGGTTAAGGAGGATTAGGCTTGCTACTGAAGGGATTAAGGCAATGGCAATCAGAATGTATATGATCGATTTTTGCATTCCATCACTAGACAATATTGAATCTTCCGAAGTATACCTCTGACCCGAGAATCCGGGCCAGCTCCCTTATTGAGATGACGGTGAGTATCAAGCTGAATGTCGGCATCAGGAATGCCTGAACGATGGTTATGGCAACGAAATTGGCCAGGCCTTGGAGAAACGGCTGTATACCATTTAAGAATCCGGAAGCGAGGCTGGCCATATAGCTGAAGGCGCCAGGCGCAGTAACGCTTTTGCTCTGGTAGGCAGAGGCCTCGTTTATGATACTGCTCTGAACCTTGACAGCACTAGAGGTCAGCGAACTTACATTGGTGGGGCTGAAGGCTAGGGAGTAACTGTTCACGATGGTGGCGTCGAGCACATAGGTCATTGGTAGGATCGCGAAAAGGCCTATGGTTATCGCAAGTAGAGCGCTCCCCAATCGGCGTGTGAAGTACAAACAGCGTAGGGCGATAGCTACGGGCATTAACACTGACATTGCAGTGGCAGCTATGAAAGTCAGGATAACCCCCTGCACCTCCACACTAGTAAGGGCGAGAGTCAGGGCGTCTATCGCGTATCCTAGGCCCGTAAGCAGGGGTTTCATCGATCCTGAAAGGCCGAAACTTATCAATCCCAGGCTGAAACTCATTGAATTGAGTATGCTAAATGTCGAATAGGATGCAGAAAGGGGGACGAGGAGGGTTATTATGGAGTCGAATACTGTGGGATAGGAAGAGCCATGGATGGTTACCCCTCCAGTTCCGGCAACGTAGTTATAGGAGAAGCATAGTGCGGAGTTGTATGCCAGTTGTGGCGGGCAGGAATAGCCCTGCGAAACGTTATTCGTTATCCCTGACAGAGCCACTGCTACGATCCCGTTGCCGCTGAAAACGGCGATCAGGGTGCCGAGTATCACCCCGTTTATTATTGCCACATAAAGCTCTGTTCTTGCCAGTTCCTTGAGCTTTCGGTCATCAAGCGCATAACCCATGCCAAGCAGTATACCTCCGATTGATATGGTTATCGCTATCAGGCTTAGAGCTATGCTGTAGCCGATTCCCCCCATAGAACCCCCTCAGCCTACGCTGTTTACCGCAGTGAAGTTCGTGAGAATCTGGGTTGATGACAAAGCCAGGGACGTGGATGCAAAACTGAGCGCCCCGACTACTATGGCCCCTATTATTATGTTTATGGCAGCGGCCTGGAAATGGGCCTTCTTGTCAGGTGGCATCATTTGCCCGACCGCATAGAATATTCCTGCTATTATGAACAGCATTGCGCTCATTGCAGGACCCAACTGACTGAGCACGGCTTTTACCTGATCAAGATCAGATACTAACTGCGCCCCCGCTGCGTAATTCAACTTGGCGTAAGTAGTGACGCCGAGAAGAAGCAGAACCAGGTACTTCAGCATTGGGATAACACGCACCCTAAGACGATATCCGTTCTCTTCTTTTTGTTTACTCATATACCCACCCTTTTACTTAGGTATATGAATTTATACTCAAATAAGTATTTAAATATTGCGGTACGCATAGTATTCCTCACCAAAAATGAGTCCACGATGTGGCTTAGTCCTTCTCAGACCATGTTAAGAAGGAAGAACAAACCAAGAGCAACACTAATCCCGAAGAGTAGGAAAGGTATTGCGGGTAGAGGTCTTCTATACTTCTTGAGGGTATACATCGTGATCCCCAGTCCGAGGACTGATCCCATCACGATCACTAGGCTAAGCGTGAAGTTCAGGTAAACGGTATAGGCGGATATCGCAATCATAAGGGGCGCCATCAGGTCTCCGGTCCCCAGCGCGGTCCTGGCCGAGAGGGGCACCATTCCGCTGTCCATCACCGGCCTGATGAACGGGTTCTTTGCGTATATCTCCGTCCTTGCTTTTGAGTACTCGAGCCTGTCGCCCTTACCGAGGGAGCTTGCCGGCACCGCCTCCACTTCGCTTGCCATTATCATAAGAGAGAGGTTCCTGCTCACCGCCGCGTTGGCGAGGGTCACCATGTGCTTTGTTATGAACACAGCTATGAAGTCATAGATCGCCAGGACCGCCATGAATGCCATGGTGAACCAGAACGGGAATGAGACGCCAAGCGCGAGGCCTGCGCCCACGCTGGCTATCATAGCCGTCACATTCCTGAGCCTGTGCCACTTGAGCTTGGCGGCCACCAATGCCCCTGCACAGATGACGGCCAGGCTTAGCACCAACAAGCTTGGCCCGCTTCCGAAGAGCGCAGAGAACGCATCTCCGTTGAGTGCGGCGATTAACACCAGGAAGAATATGAGCGAGGCCGCACCGACCACCCATATTTCGAGCAACGTGAAGAGCTTGTCTGTCTTGACGAACCTGAAGAGCAGCACCAGGATTATGGAGAATATCGCTATCGCTGCCACCACGAAGATCAGGTAGGCGATTCCGCCTGTAGAGTAGGGACTTTGCTGCGGGTTCAGCGCCGGAATGAAGCTGGCACCAGCGAATATCTGCGATGCAAGCAGGAGCCCGGCGAACTGGACCACGAGGAACATGGATATTATGTAAATTAGCTGCCTGTTTTCCACTACGTTTAGCGCCAATCCATCCACCTCATTCCGGCATCCCGACGATGTCGCCGAATGAATGCAGCTGCGATCCGACCTCGTCCTCTGAATTGAACACTTCTATTTTTACCCTGGCTTTTTCGGCCTCGGATAGCAGCTCTTGGACCTCCGGCCTTCCTATGAAGCTGTCATTTACAAGTATAATATCAGCCAATCCTTCTTCAACCAAACCCTTGACGGGCTCCACTCCGTGTTTCGATGAGGCGGAGGCGAGCCCCGAAAGGAAACGCTCCATGAGTATGAACTCTGTTCTTATCCTTTCCCTCTCTAGCAGCTTTGCGACCGCGTCGCTGCGTATAAGCTCGTATATACCAGACCGTTCTGAGTTGCTGACCTGGGACAGCACCAGCCTCTTCCCCATCTTTTGTATGATGCCCTTGTCGTCACCATACTTCTTTATGTCATCCTTTGCGAACCCCGGGCCGGCCAGCACCACCGTGTCAACGTTCATGCTGCCCACTATGGAAAGGACCTTCTCGTAATACTTGTTCTGCTGCTCGGTGAAGTCCTTCTGACTCATCCTCTTGCTCAATCCGCTGTAGATCTCGTTCTTGAATTCGACCCCGTAGCCGAGCAGGTAGGCAGGCATCGCCTTCTCCTCGTCAACTACGACCAAGCCGAGCCTCGGCTTCTTCGTGTCCGAGACCGCGCTCTTGACCACCTGGACCACATACCCCGGCCAGCGCTTCTTCGCTATTTCGATTACATCGCCGGGCGCCACGTTTATGGTGTGGTAGCTGTTGAGCCTTACGTACTCAAGCGGCTTGGCGTCCATGATCTTTCCCGAGAGCCTGAGGCGGACTGCACTCTTGTCGAGTTCGCTCTTCTCGAGCTTTAGGGTTATGAACACCTTCTTCATCTCGCCCTTTCCGCCCTCCTCGGGCTTGAACTTCCGCTCGCTGTCGCCCCTGACTATGTCGTCCTGAAAGACCACGCGCTGCAGGGACCAGAGGTCCTCCATCGTCTCGAGCTTCACCTTCATGGAGCCGGTGCTCTCGTAGAATTTTATTATCCGCGTAGCCTCACTGAATAGGATAATGACGCCGCATTTATAAACACTTTCCTGAATTTTTGGCGCAACCCTTAAATACGTCGATTTACTGACGGAAATACGACGATAGATATTTAAATCTATGCAGAGCAGTAGATTTGGTGAATCTTATGGCAGAAAGAATAGGATCGGAAAGGCTCTCCAGAGACGATGGATACCTGTACTACCTAGGTAAGGATGGGTACGTTTGGAGAACACCAATGAAGACGAACTCCCGTGGAAGGAAGTCGAAAGTGGGAAGCGAGAAGGTAAAGAGAGACAAGGGATACCTCTACTTCATCGACAAAAGCGGGTACGTCGCAAGGGCGAAGATGAACAGGCGCGGAAGGAGATAATCCTTCCCCCTTTTTTCTTTACGGTGCACCTCTGATGGGCATAGTAAAGAAATTGAAGTACGGCCCTGCGGCCAAGGTTTTTGCTGTTTTTGGACTTTTATCTGGCATAGTGTACGCACTATTCTTCTTATCATTTGGAGCTCTTCTTGGTAGCAGCATTGCTGCATCAGGGTTAGCAGGCATTGGAGGAGTAACAGGAGCGGCTGTGGGAGGCGCCCTTGGCGTAGTGGGTGCAATCATCGCGATAGTCTCTGGTGCCATCGGAGGGGCGATAGGAGGGATTGTGTGGACGTTCCTGTACAACGTGCTGGTCTCTAGGTTCGCCATGCTTGAGGATGAGTGAGCTTTCTAGGACCACAGAAACCGAAATGCTATAAACTTATCATGCGAAGGTTTATCGGTGCTGCAATGGCGCAGGATAGGTATCTAAAGATTAAGAAGTGCGGGACTTTCTCTGTAGCAAAGATATTCGCGGTCTTTGGACTGGTGATAGGGGTCATCGCACTCATATTTGCAGCGGGAATTGGTGCAGTAAGGAGCGGGACGGGACTCGCAGTAGGCGTTGGGATTGGGCTTGTTGTGCTGGTTCTTCTTGTAGTAGGCCTGTTTGTATGCGGAGGCATTGAATCATTCCTATACAATGTGATAGCAGGTCTTGTTGGGCCAATAAAAATAACGCTCGATAAAAAGGGCACCATAGGCAAAATCGATCCGCTCTCCTATGCCAAGATAGCATTCGTATTCAGTTTCATAATATATGGCATAATCGCCATAGTTTTCTCCTCGATGCTGTTCGTCATCCTAGGCGCGACCCCAGGAACGGGCACCGGGCTATCGCTCTCGCTTCCCCTGGTAGCTGCCGCCTTCATATTCATCCTTCTTGTATACGGGTTCGTGATACCGATAGTCTGGGCGGCAATCTACAACTGGCTTGCCGACAGGATGGGAGGTGTCACTATTGTGCTCAGCAAAGGCGTGCTTAGGAGCGTCGACATAGGCTCCTATGTGAAGATGGCAGTCGCGCTGTCCGTGTTAATTTTCATAATCGAGAAGGTCATAGGCACATCTGCAGGCATCGCGCTTGGAATACACCAGACAGGAGGAATCCCTGCCTTGGTGGCCGGACTCGTTGTGTTGGTGATCGCCTCGGTTGTGGTCAACGCGCTCGTGGCCTTCTTCTACAACATAGTCGCCAAGAAGTTCGGCGGGTTCGAGATTGATATAAGCAGGTAATCAGTCAGAGGCGGGCCTTTGATCCCGCCCTTATCTTTTCTTTCCTTGCTGCCCCTGCATTCAGCTCTATCAAGTAGCTGGCCTCCTCCTTTGGTTCGTATTGGGGGCAGTCGAACAAGGAGCTGCAGGGCTTGAGATTCTCTCTTACATCCACTACCACACCTCTTTGGTCGAGCCACACGGCATCGATGGGGAAGCGCATGTTCCTCATCCATATGGCGTGGTATCCAGAGTGTCCGAATGTGAAAAGCATGCACGAGCCGCTTGGAAGGCGCTTCCTGAACATCAGGCCTATCGCCCTCTTTATCGAGGTGTCGGCCATTATCGCGGAGTAGCTCCTGCCATTTATTGTTATCTTCCTGACCTGATACTTTTGGAGCCCGTAGAGGAATTTCAGTATCAGCCCAACACCTATGCCATCTCGGATACGCTCTGCTCCCTCATGAACTGGGGGAGGTAGAACTTGCTTCCGGTACCCTTTCCGCTGAATCCGCTTGCCTTCCAGCCTACGAAGGTATGGGTGCCGACCATCGCTCCAGTGGTGGCGCTTGCCTCCCTGTTGGTGTAGACCACACCGGCCTCTATCCTGGAGATGAATTCCTTCACCTCGGATTTCTTCTTTGAGTAGAAGCCCGCGGTCAGGCCGAATTCGGTGTCGTTCGCAAGTCCGATAGCCTCGTCAAGGGTCTTGAAGGTTTCGACCGTGAGTATTGGAACGAACAGCTCGGACCGCACCAGCTCGTTGTCATGCCTCGCCTCAACGATAGCCGGCTCCACATAGCAGCCCTTGAGCCCGGTCTTCAATTCGTTGCCGCCGTAGAGCACCCTAGCGGTCGTCTTGGCCAGGGCCATTGATTCCCTGTACTTCTTCAGCGCCTTCTCTCCGATAAGCGGGCCCAGATAGACATCCTTGTTGATTGGGTTCCCGACCTTCATGGATCTCGCCTTCT
The DNA here is from genome assembly GCA_963787745.1 of uncultured Microcaldota archaeon. Taxonomy (GTDB): domain Archaea; phylum Micrarchaeota; class Micrarchaeia; order Micrarchaeales; family Micrarchaeaceae; genus JAJYUY01. The sequence goes on from CAWBEB010000002.1 coordinate 116,991, forward strand.
CTATTATCTTCGCCACTAGCTCCTCCTTTATGGATTCATGCACGTAGAGCCTCGAGAGGGCGCTGCATTTCTGCCCGCAGTAGCCGAAGGCGGCGCTAGCTACCCCGTTTGCCGCAGCGTCGAGGTCTGCGCTCTTGCATACTATTGTAGGGTTCTTCCCGCTCATCTCCATGATGAATTGGGAATGCTGCCCGTTGGAGGCCGAACTCTTCATTAACTCGGTGCCCACAGTCCTCGAGCCGGTGAAGGCGATTCCCTTGACCATTGGGTTGCGCGTCACCTCCGAACCGAAGGCCGCACCGGGACCCGTGACATAGTTGAAAACCCCCGCCGGAATCCCCGCATCCTTGAACAGCTGGTATATCTTAAGCCCTGAGAGCATCGCCGGGTTGTCGGTGGATGAGGGCTTAAACACCACCGTGTTGCCAGTTATAAGCGCGCCGCTGCTCATCCCTATTGATATCGATATCGGGAAGTTGAACGGCGCTATTACGGCGAAGACCCCATAGGGCCTGAGAGATATCGTCACCTTTTCGTTGGAGGGGGCCCCCTGAAATCCGGCTCCATGAATGGACTTGCCCCTGAGCGTCCTTTTCCTTATGTAGCCTCGGTTCGACTCGATCTCCTCGGCGTAGTATCTCATGAAGTCTATGCCCTCGTCAACCTCGCCTGTCGATTCGTACCTTGTCTTGCCGTTCTCATAGCTCAGGATTGCTGCCGTTTCGAACTTCCTCTGGGACAGCAGGTCTGCCGCCTTCCTGAATACCGAAGCCCTTAGGGAGTAGTCGAGAGCGGACCATTCGCCGAACGCCCTGTGGGCAGCCTGAACCGCGGATGCCACCTGCGCCTGGGATGCCTTCTGGAAGGTTCCCATCACGATCCCACTGTCGATCGGTGACTTCTCGATAATCTTTTCCGCAGAGTTGATAGGGTCGCCGCCTATGTACATTGGATGCTCTCCGCCGAATCCCTTCCTTGCAGCTTCCGCGGCCGAGTCGAAAAGCCTGTCGAACTCCGTTTCCTTACCCGCCTCAAGGAAGCCCTTGTAGGTTGATTCGTTAGTGAACTTTTCCTTCATCTCATCGCCCTATGCGCCCGAGCTCGTCGAGCAGTAGCCGGAATAGAATGGTATCGGATAGTTGGTGGTCTGCGTCCAGGATGCAATGCCACCGCCAGAAGCGAGCTTCGAGTAGTAGACCTGCTGCTGGTTGTTTCCCGCCGAGTCCCCGATGCAGTAGATGTTCGCACCGTTCGCCGTGCACTGCGCCCCCTGGAGCGTGTTCGGGTATGATGCCGTGTATATCCAGTTGCCGACGCTTCCGTTTGCCGCTATCCTTGAATAGAAGGAAGCCGAGGAGTCGCCAGACGAGAGGGACGCAAGGAGCTTCGTGACGTTTGTCGCGGAGTTTATGGTGCTGTAGCTTGAGGCTATGAGCGCGGCTGACTGGAAGGCCGAACTGCCGGCTATGCAGTATATGGTCGAATTCGATATTGTACAGCTCCCTCCGTCGACGGGTTGGGGGGTCGGGTTTATCCTCTTCCACTGGCCGACGCCAGAAGGTGTGACCGGGGCGTAGTAGTCGTAGCTTATCCCACCAAGGAAGGAGGTCGCAAGACTCGCGAGCGCCTGGTCCTCCGCCGAGGTGCTTGTGGCGCTCTTGTTTATAGGGATGTTTGCGGCGTCCGCCGGATTCTTGGTGGCGAATGCCGAGGCGTTCAGGTAGGTGTCCCCGATGCAGTAGATGTACCCGTTCAGGGTGCTGCATTGGCCCCCGTAGAACTGGGAGGGATAGCTTGTGGTCTGCTGCCAGGCGCCTATGCCCTTCGATGAGATCGGGGCATAGAATACCTTGTTGGAGCTCAGGCTGTTGAACGTGCCTACGCAGTAGATGTAGTTGTTGTAGGCCGCGCAGCTTCCGGAGTTGAACTGGACCGGGTAGCTCGTGGTCTGCTGCCAGGCGCCTATGCCCTTCGATGAGATCGGGGCATAGAAGGCTTCTGTTGATCTGGAGCTGAAGAGGATTTCTGAGTCGCCAAGGCAGTAGACATAGCCGCCGCTGGAGGCGCAGGAGCCTTCAAGGAACGGTATCGGGTAATCGGTTGTGGACTTCCAGCTCTCGGCGCCGCTCGGGTCAAGGGTTGAGTAGTAGCTCTGGTTGAAGGATGGCACTGGCGACCCCACGCAGTAGACGTACAGTATGGTGGTGGTCGAGTACTTGTTGGAGAGCTGCTGGACGTATTGGGTGTAGTTGAATGTCTGGTTCGAAGAGCCGTTTTGCGGGGTTACGGTTGTGGTGGACACCCTGATTGTCGTGGATGGCGCTATGGTGGTGACCGGATTTATTATGTTGGTGGTGTTGTAGGGTTGGGAACCGCTCTTCCCGGATTTCGAGACTAGGTTGTGGGGTAGCAGCAGTACAAGTGCAGCTATGCATAGCATCAGGGCACCTAAAATCCAGATTACCATCTTGCCATTCTTGTCTATCGAATCGCCGCTAGGTTATGCGTGCTTATATTTATACGCTTTTGCTTGCCCTTCGGGATCAGATTCGGGCGTTCAGCCGCCTATTCCGGTCAGGAGGGCGACCATCCCACCGAAGATTGCAAGCAGCCCGAGCGCAGCAGTCAGGTAAACAATCTTTGACTTACCGGCCACCTTTATTAGGAAGTTTATCAGGAATAGGCTCACTACAGTCGCGACCACTATGGCCGCCGCTATTCCGGCAACCCCGAGATCCGAGACTGCCGCAGAGACGTTTGCATGGCTAACTATAACCGTGAGCGCAGACGCACCTATGGCTGCGAATATCCCGATGATGAAGGAAAGGCGGAACGCCTCGTCAGGCTCTATGTTGAGCAGCAGAAGGGCACTAGTAGTGACGCCCGACCTGCTGATCCCAGGTAGCGCAGCAATTCCCTGCACTATGCCTACAATCACATAGTCCCTGACTTTCAGGTCATTGAACTTTTTGGTGTTCGTGCCGTACTTCTGCTTGGACCTGGAGTGCCTGATGACAAGCGCGTCGGCTATGAGTATCAGTCCGACTATCAGCATCGGTATGCCTATCGCGATTCCCTTGATGGAATCGGCTATTAGGTACAGCGGGACGCCCATGAGCCCTGTTATTAGCGTGGTTATGAGTACATAGACGAAGAGCTTCTTTTCGGCCTGAGATCCCCTGAGCGCCAGCACTTTGAGGAGCGAGAAAACCTCGTTCCTGAAGTATATTATCGCTGCCAGAATCGTGCCAACCTCGAAGAACAGCCCCAGGGTGTATGCCTGAGAGAAGGTCAGGTGGAGAAGCGCTATCGAGGCGACCGCGACCTGGGTCTTGCTGCTGATTGGCAGCCATTCGCTTATACCCTGAACCAGGCCGAGTATTGCCCCGATTACTATGTTGTTTATCATCTTACCTGCTCATTTTGGTCAGACGACGCCGAGCTTTCCCAGCACCCTGCCCAGGTAGACTGTGACTATCACTGCTATTACGGTGACGACGACGGCATAGGAGACCATTGCGTAGACCCCGCCCTGCGGCCCGAATATAATGGAGAATATCTTCTGTATCGCGGTGTTCCACGCTAGTGCTGCGACAAGCCCGAACGCAGCTGTCATCAGGCTGGTTATGTTCTTGACCATCGCCTCCTTGACTTCCACTTTGGTACCAACATCTTTCTTTGCGGCCATGTCTATTTCTCTCGCATCCTCTCTAAAAACCTTTCTAGCATCACGGGCCCGGTGGGATTTGAACCCACGACCTTCAGCTTTCCTCTAAAGTTAGAAGGCTGTCGCTCTATCCAAGCTGAGCTACGGGCCCGTCAATTACGCATCAATGTTAACTTCGGTTTGTTGCTCACTATCCCGAAGAACCGCTTTGTGTTTGCCACGACCGCGTGTGCGGCCTGGTCGAAAGTTATGCGCTTCTCCTCGGCGACCATCTCGACCGCCTTTGCTATGTCCTTCGGCGATTTCACCGCCGCGGGGGCGTCGCTCTCGACCATTATATTATCTATTGAAACCTCCTTTATAACCTTTCTCCTCCTTGCCGACTCGAGGGCCGGTATGGAGATCATGTAACCGTACCTCTCAACCCGCTTCGCCTGTTCTGCACTGCCCTCGAAGAAGTGGATGTGGGCCTTCTTCACCCCTTTTTCCTCGAGCATGTGGAGCACATCGTCGAGCGCGTCCCTTGAATGTATCGAGACAGGTAGGTTGAGCTCCATTGAGAGGTCCAACAGCCTGCCGAAAACCTTCTTCTGCCAGGGCATGTTGGGAATCTTACCGTCAAGTCCTATCTCGCCAATACCGACGACGCCAGGGGCGATCGAGCCCTTTATCAGCCCCGCTGCAAGCTCGAGTTCGTCCTCCTTTAGATGGACAGCATGCTCAGGGTCTATCCCGAGCATGGCAAAGACGTTCCTGCCGTCGGCGAGCCTGGCGGACTGCATGTCGGACTTGATGTCCACCCCGTTTGTTATGAGGGTCTTGACACCTGCGTTTATCGCCTCTCCTATCTGAGCGGGCGCAATCAGATCCAGGTGGCAGTGGGCATCGGCGAGCTCTGTGATTGTTGTCTGATGCAGCTCCTGCTTTGATGCATCCTTTGTGCCCATCATCTCACTTGGTTATCCTGGTGCCCGACTTACCTGCAAGTATGTCCGAGAGCTTGTATAGGCTGCCTATGAATGCCTCCCTCCCTCCGCCCTTGACAAAGTCGATGCAGGCCTGCACCTTCGGCCTTATGGTGCCCTCTTCGAGGGAACCAACCATCGCCTTCAGTGATGCTGCATGTATCGATTTTATTGCACGATGGCCATTGACAGAGTAGAGGTAGTCTGTATCGGTGAGTATCACAAGCCGGTCTGCCTTTATGTCCCTGGCTAGTATCGAGGAGGTAAGGTCCTTGTCCACCACCGCATCGACGCCGCGGTAATTCCTTCCTTTCATCAGCATGGGAACGCCACCGCCACCGCCGGCAATCACTATCCCCCTTCCTAAGAGCGCCTTTATCATGTCAGACTCGAGGATGCGGAGTGGCTTTGGAGATGGGACAATCCTCCGGTATCGGCTCCCTTTCGTTATGTATTTGAAACGCCCCCTTGCCAGCTCGGCCTTGAGCTCTGCACGACCCAGTAGCGGACCTATCGGCTTCATCGGGGGGTGCTTTGTGTTCTCGACTATTACATGAGAGATGACCGTGCATATCTCAGGCCTTTCCCCCATCGATAGGAACTCCTCCGAGAGCGCGGTGCTTATCATCGAGCCTATCACAGACTCGGTCTCGGCGGTTAGGTAGTAGAGCGGCAGTTCCGGAACGCTCTTCGCGGCTATCTCGTTGCGCTGGAGTTCCCTGCCAACCTGCGGGCCATTTCCGTGGGTCACCACCACCTGCTCGCCCTTGAGGTAGAGCTTTGCTATCTCCCTTGCGACCCTCCTTATGTTGGCCTCCTGGGATCGCGGGTCGCCGAGCGAAGCTGGATTGGATATAGCGTTGCCCCCTATTGCCACCACTGTTCCCGGCATAAAAAACCTTTTAAGCATCCCTGCCCATCCTATAACGATGACAAAGCTTATAATATTCGACATAGGCGGTGTGATCGAGGACTTCTCAGAAGAGGACTACATTAAGTACATCTGCAAGACCCTGGGGCTCGATAGCAAGGTGTTCGGAGATGAGCTTCTCCGCATACTCCCGAGTGCAGAGGAGGGGAGGATATCGACAAAGGAGATGCTGGAGAGGGTCTGCATTCTTTTCGGGATAAGCCCAAGGAAGCTTGAGTGGTCGAAATCCTGGATCAAGCTAGCGAGGATGGATGAGCGGGTGGCAGATCTGGTCAACAGACTCGGGCACAAATATAGGCTGGTGCTACTCACCAACGTCTCGAAGAGCAGGTACATGGAGAACGTGCAGATGGGATTCTTCAAGAGGGTGAGGACAGCTAGGGTCTACGCCTCCTGCTACCTTGGGATGTCCAAGCCGATGCCACAAATCTACAGGTACGTTCTAGGGAAGGAGCGGGTGAAGCCAGGGGATGCGGTTTTCGTGGACAACCTGCAGGTGAACGTTGATGGCGCCAGGAGGGTCGGCATGAAGGGAATACGCTTCGTTGGATACGGCAAGCTCGTGAAGGACCTGAGGAAGCTGGGAATCAGGTGGTAGTGTGCCCTATGGCTTTGAGAAGCGGCTGGCGGGAAGGTGGATAGCCGGGCCTTTAATGGATGACGCCCTTGAACGGGCGGAGGCGATAAACGCCAAGGGCATCTCGGTGCTGATAAACTACCTGGGCGAGGACTTCAAGAGGAAGCTGGACGTAGACGAGGCGGTGGAGACATACATGAGGCTCATAACCGAGATGTCTAAGACAAGGATAAAGGGCGACATATCGGTGAAGCCAACCCAGATAGGACTTTCCATGGGCCTAAAGGCCATGAAGGACAACTACATGAAAATAGCGGAGCACGCGAAGATGAACGGGATATTCGTCTGGCTGGACATGGAGGAGTCTCATGACGTAGGGCGCGTGATAGACACATATTTGGATGCCCACAAGCATGTCGGAGGGGGCATATGCATACAGTCCTACCTAAAGAGGAGCATGGATGACCTCAAAAGGATAACAAATGCGGGCGGCACAGTCAGGCTGGTGAAGGGCGCCTACAGCTACAAGGAGGGAGCCGGGATGATAGAGGGCAGGACGCTGGTCAGCCTGAACTACATGGACCTCATGGAGTACCTTTTTGCGCATTCAGACAGGTTCATGATCGCCACCCATGACAGGTACATAATCGAGAAGGCGCTAAAGCTGAACAAAAGCGCCAAAAGGAAGGTCACCTACGCCATGCTCAACGGCATAGACAACCAGTACGCCAAGAAATTGGCGGATAGCGGAGAGACGGTGGCGCTATATCTTCCCTTCGGAACCAGGTGGGTGGGCTACTCCTACAGGAGGCTCAAGGAAATGGGCCACATCAGGTTAATCCTACACTCGCTCTTCAGAAGCCAAGAGCTATAATATTAATCGGCTCAGTCTATACTAATTTATACCGCAGCCCCATAGTGTAGTGGCAAGCACGGCGGGCTTTGGACCCGCAAACATCGGTTCGAATCCGATTGGGGCTATCCCAGAAAGGTTAATAAGCGATGGAATACAATCTCGTTTGTGATGAGACGAGGTATTTCTGACCTGTGATGAAAAGAGAGTCGCTGATGCGACCGACTGCCTTGTCTTTCCGATTAAATTATATGCAGGGGGAGAGATTTGAACTCTCGAACCCGCTAAGGGACTGAACCCTAAATCCAGCGCATTTGGCCAAGCTTTGCTACCCCTGCACACTATAGGTTTAGAGGCATTGTTTATATTACTTTAGATGAGAAGTATAGACGATAAAGGGCTCTTAATGATAAGTACAAAATACGTCAGGGATAACCTCAGCCAGATACGCAAATCTCTGGAGAAAAGGAAGAGCGGTTATCCAATTGACGAACTCCTTGAGCTTGACACGAAGTGGAGGGCCGCAAAGACGGCCCTCCAGGAGCTTCAGGCAAAGAGGAACAAGGATAGCATAGCCGTTTCAGAAACGAAAAAGAAGGGCGGGGAGACCAGGGCGCTTCTGGAGTCGTTGGGAAAGATCAAGACCCAGATGCCAAAAATTGAGGCGGACACATCAGTCTACGAGCAGAAGATAGAGAGCCTTCTCTGGAATATGCCGAATATCCTCCACGATTCTGTCAAATACGGAAAGGACGAAACAGAGAATGTAGAGATAAGTACGTGGGGCAAGCCCAAAAAGGCAGCTCTTGTGGGCCATGCGGAGCTTTTGGAAAAGAAGGGGCTAATTGACATTGAGAGGGCGGCCAAGGTATCGGGTTCACGGTTCTATTATCTGAGGGGCGACTTTGTGCTCCTGGCTAAATCGCTCGAGAGGTTTGCCCTCGACGAGCTTGCAAAGAAGGGTTATCTTCCGCTGCAGCCACCTTACCTTATGAAAAGGGAGTACTACAGGGGAGTAACAGGCTTGGGCGATTTCGAGCAGATGTTATATGCGGTTCAAAGGCCCAACGAAGCACAAAAGGATGAGGCTGATGAAGGGGAGCAGTTCTTAATTGCCACATCAGAGCACCCAATGGCTGCAATGCACGCAGGCGAACTCCTATCCGCCAAGGAGCTGCCGTTGAAATACGCCGGGGTGAGCCCATCTTTCAGGAGAGAGGCAGGCACCCACGGAAAGGACACGAAGGGGATATTCAGGGTCCACCAATTTGACAAGGTGGAGCAGTTTGTCTTCTGCAGGCCGGAGGAATCTTGGAAGGTCTTTGATGAACTGATCGCCAACGAGGAGGAAATTTTCCAGAAGTTGAACATCCCCTATAGGGTCATCGAGATGTGCACCGGAGACATAGGTATCGTTGCCGCAAAGAAGGTTGACCTGGAGGCATGGTTCCCGAGCCAGCAGCAGTACAGGGAGGTAACCTCGGCGTCAAATTGCACCGACTGGCAGAGCATGCGCCTTGACATCAGATACGATGAAAAGGGGGAGCGCAGGTACGTCCACACGCTGAACGCGACCGGCATATCTGTTGAAAGGACACTGACCGCGATAGCGGAAAATTACGCGAATGATGACGGTTCAATAACTATTCCTGGGGCGCTTGTCCCTTACATGGGAAAAAGCAAGATAGCAAAGTGAGAGAGTGGCAGACAACGAATATGCCATAAGAAGAGAGCTCAAGAGGCTTGCCTCGATACGCGGCTCCGGAACGGAGCTGATAAGCGTCTACATACCGCCCGACTTCGCCATCTCCGATGAGATGGGCAAGCTGAAGGAGGAGCACGGGCAGGCCGGCAACATAAAGTCCAAGTCGACCAGGCAGAACGTCCAGGGCGCCCTCGACAAGATCATACAGTTCCTGCGCCTCTACAAGAAGGTGCCGCCCAACGGGCTCGCCATATTCGCCGGCAACGTCTCCAACCTACAGTCCAACCCCCAGATAGAGCTCTTCAAGATCGAGCCGCTCAGCCAGATCAAGTCCAACATATACCGCTGCGACTCGGAGTTCATGCTGGAGCCGCTACAGTCGATAATGGAGGCCAGCGACCTTTACCTCATGCTCATCATGGACGGAAAGGACGCGACGGTCGGCACGCTCAAGGGTGCGCGCTTTGACTCCGACAAGAAGGTAAGGTCATTCGCGCCATCGAAGACCAGCAAGGGAGGGCAGTCGGCGGCAAGGTACGAGAGGGTTATCGAGGCCGAGATCGCCGATTATTACAGCCGCGTTGCCGACGCGGTCAACGAGCTCTACCTCAAGTTCGGCAAGAAGGTCACGGGGCTGATAGTAGGAGGGCCCGGCCCGAACAAGGAGACCTTCCTGAAGACAGGAAAGCTAAACTACCAGATAAAGGTCCTCGGGGTCTTTGACACCGGCTACACCGACGAGCACAACGGCGTCAACGAGCTCCTCGACAAGGCGAAGGAGCTCCTCTCCCAGCAGGCGATGATCAAGGAGAGGGCTGTGATGGAGAGGTTCATGTCCGAGATCGCCAGGGGCGGCCTCGCAATCTTCGGCTACGAGAAGGTGAAGGCGGCGCTAGACAGCGGCAACGTCTCCAAGCTGCTCATAAGCGAGGACTTAGAGCTTACCGAGGTGGCCTACAAGTGCACCAACTGCAAGAAGGATGTCATCGCCGTCGAGGAGGGCAACTTCAGGCAGCAGAAGCACGACTGCGGCGGAAGCCTGGAGATAGCCTCACAGAAGGATGTGGTCGGCGAGCTGATAGAGCAGGCCGAGGGAAAGGGCGTTGAGATGGTGTTTGTCACCTCGGACAGTTCCATGGGCAAGCAGCTTCTCCTAGGATTTAGGGGGATCGCCGCAATGCTCAGATACAGGAAGTGAAAGGTCAGTACTTTATCAGCGATATCGTCTCTTCCTTGAGATTCTTCCTGCCATCCAGGAAGCCGAGCTCGATCACGAAGGCGAATGCAGCCACCTTTCCGCCCAGCTTTTCGACAAGCTCGGCGGCGGCCCTGGATGTGCCGCCGGTAGCAAGGAGGTCGTCGGCTATTATCACGGTTTGCCCCCTCGTTATCGCGTCCTCGTGGATTTCTATGGTGGCGCTGCCGTACTCGAGGTTGTAGCTGGTCTGGATGGTCTTGTAGGGGAGCTTCCCCTTCTTTCTTATCGGGATGAGCCCCTTTTGCATCCGTTCCGCCAGTGCCGTGGCGACTATGAATCCCCTTGACTCAACTCCGGCTATGTAGTCCGCGTTAGTGCCCCCGAGCCTCATCGCAAGCTCGTCCATGCAGGAGCCGAACAGTTTGGGATCCTTAAGCAGAGGGGTTATGTCCTTGAATAGTATGCCAAGCTTGGGGTAGTCCTTTATGTCCCTGATGGCAGCCCTGACCGCGGCCTCGTCGAAGATTGCATCACCCTAGCTCCGAGGCGATGCCGCACTCGCTGAGGAAGAGGGCGTCGCCCTTGGTGTAGAGGTTGCCCGCCTTTATCGCAGTGGAGTTGGTGCTGCTGTAGTTTATGAATACGGACGGCTCGTGGGCCGATACCGCCAGGCACGATGCTATAGGAGTTATCTTGGTGCCGTTGCTCGACCCCAGCGGCCCGTTGGGGCTCAGGCAGGATGTCGAGTTCGCTATTATCATGAGGTCTATGCTCGTCATGTTCCTGTGGTTCGACCTGCTCGAGACGATGGACTGTATAAGCTGCGTCGCGCAGCCGTCGGAATAGGCGAAGGTGCTGCTGTTGATGAAAGGTACGTATATCGCGACCCGCTGGGCCGAATAGAAGCCGCTTTGGAAGCTCTGGAAGGTCTGCTGGCCCCCGCTTCCGCCCCCGGCGAAGCCTGAGGTTGCAAGGTACCCAAGGACTGCTGCTATCGCCACCACCACGATTATTATGACCACAGGTATGTGCCTTGATGCGCTGGTGGACCCCTTCTTCGCGGACTTCTCCGCCTTCTGCTGGGCTTTCCTTTCGCGAGGCATCAGATCACTTCCTTGCGAGCAGTTGGGCCACTATGCAGGAGCTGCCTGTGGCATTGGCGCCGCTTGCGTAGAGCATCGTGCCGTAGAGGCCCTTGTAGACTATCCCTGATCCAAACTGGCTCAGCGACACCACAGGCGTACCGGCGCTAAGAGCGGTGTCTATGCAGCCGACGCCAAGCGGAGAGACCGTGCCCCCTGCGACGCAGGAGTAGTTGGTCGCCTGGATAGTCTTGACGGACTTGTTCTGGGATGTCAGCACAGAGGCTATCGCGCCCGCGCAGGCTGTGATGCCCGGGTTGGAGTATGCCGCGCTGCCGTTGAGCACTATGTAGGCTGCCTTGCTGGAGTGGAGGTAGCCGGTGAAGTAGGCGAAGGGCAGGAAGTTGTTGGCCGCCTTCGCATAGGCGTAGGTCCCGTAGGTGTAGATCAGCACCAGCACGAAGATGAAGACGAAGAGGAAAGCCCATGCGGCGGCGGACCTCCTGTCACGCCTCAGCTTGTGGTGCCTCGCCAGCCTGTGGTGGGTGGAGAGGTATATGAGTATCAGTATGATTAGCCCTATCAGGAAGGAGAGCAGCGCCGCGTAGGTTGGCGCGGATGCTATCTTGGACGGCACAGGGCTGTTGGATCCGGCGAGAGCAGCGTTGATGAACCATCCGTCGGCCAGCTTGATCAGGTAGCCTATCGTCGTGAGCGGCACATATACGCCCAGCTGGACACCTATAACCCGGAGTTCCGGGATGGCAGCCTGGACGGCAGTGGCGTTGGAACCCGTGCCGGTCTGGAGGTCGAGAGCCTGCAGCTGGGCGGCCAGCTCTGCCAGCTTCGGCGGGATGTGCCTGTAGTTGAGCTGCGCCGCTACGGCATCAAGGGTGTAGTTTGAGGTGTAGGACGACGCCTCTGCGAATGAGAGGTTGGCGGCGTTGTAGCTCGACACGAAGCTGGAGAGCACGGAGTTGAACCCTGTCGTTTCCGTGCCTATGCTGACGTTGACCCCGTTTGAAAGTATCGCCTTGAATGAAGCGTTGAGCTGGACGAGCGCCGAGGAGAGGTTCGTGTCAGGGCTCTTGGTGAGCAGCGCCAGTGCTGATGCCACCAGGCTGTTGTAGGTCGGGTATGTTGTGTTGAGGAAGGCGTAGTATGCCGGGGCGTTGATCTTGGAGTTGGCCACGATTATGTAGCTTGATGCCGCCTGCGCTGAGGCAGAGCTGAAGACTGCTATCTTGGCCTTTGAAGGTATGCTTGCGGTGAGCTGCTGCTGCGTCGAGCTTATCGTGCTGAGCAGGGTGGAGTTGAACGACGGGTAGCTGCAGTAGGGTATGGCGACGCAGTACCAGGGCTGCTGGGTGGGCAGCGCCGCTATGTTGCACTTGGAGAAGTCTACGTTGCCCGGAGGCGGGAAGATAGGGTTGGTCGAGATTTCCGACGAAACCGCGCTTATGTTGGAGATGTCGGACCCTATGCCGCTGAGGCTGTCGCCCGCATTGCTGGCGTTTATGTTGTGGACCAGGCTGAAGTATGAATTTAGGCTGTTGTTGAGCGTCCAGTATTCGACAGAGAAGTTCTGTATCCCGAGGCTAAAGGGGCTGGCTGTGCCGAAGCCCCCTGCGCCGCCCATGGCCTTGTTGCAGTTCGGTATTGACTGGCAGCCGAGCTCAGCCTGAGAGACGTTGTTTGTCTTGGGAGGGTTTATCCCGGTCTCTGTGATGCAGTCCGAGAGGTTGGCTGATATCCTGTTGCGGTAGTTCTGCATTGCGGTGTTGAGGTAGGATACCGCCGAGAGGTTCTCGTACTGGGAGAAATATGACGTAAGCACCGGGTTTATCGCGCTTGCATTGGCAAGGAGCGCGTATTTGCCCCCTGTGCTACCTATGGCGAGGTAGGTGGTCCCGTTGGATGATGCCGCCACCACATAGCTGGAGCCGTTCAGGCTGAGGTTGTAGAACGAGAACTGCGATATCGTGGCATTTGACATGTAGGCCGAGAGGAAGGAGCTCAGCGCTGCGCTGGGCGTTGCTGCGGAAGAGAGCGCAAGGAGCGCGGATATTGCGAATGCAGCGTAGAGATAACCAATCCTCAACTAAACACCAAGCACTGATAGCATGGATGGCAAAATTTATATATATGAGGGAGGAGCTGCGGCCCGGCAGGGCCGTTTTGTCGCCGCAAATCACGGATTGCCGCGGATGCCCGAGGCAGGGAGTTGAAAAAAGAAAAAGGAAGAGAAATAAAAAGAAAGAATGACCGCACGGGGCGGTCAAGCTTGACTACTGTTGCGCTCTTAGCTGCTCGAGGCCGCCAGGGTGTATAGCTGGTTTATGAAGCTATTCGCCGCAGACAGAGTGTCGTTGGCCGAGTAACCCGCTACCAGGATCCTGTTGCCGCCGTACGCCTGCATTATCGGAGTGCTGCCTGACGTCACCTGGACGTTGTAGGCCGACTCCAACTGCTGGCTGAGCGTGTTGACGTATCCGCTTCCTACCAGGATCAGGTTGCTGCCCTGGTTTGCCTGAGCATCCAGCACGACCAATGGGGCCGTAGAGCTGAGGTTCTTCAGGAGGACCGGCGTTGTCGCGCTCTGTACGCTCGTAATGACAGTCAGAGCGTTGACCCCGTTTATCTGGTACTGGGCCGCACCTGAGAGCACTGGCGTCGCGTTCACAGCTGCGATCGATACGTTGGGCAGGTTTGTGGCCTGTCCGACCGTGTACGGACCGAACGTGCTTGTGGACTTGGTGACTACAGAGTTGCTTCCTGTGTTAGTCAGGGCGAACTGGAGCTGGTCTACCGCTGTAGCCATGTCGAACGTGTCCCCGGATGGGCTTATCGACGCGACCTTGCTACCCTTTTCTGTCCTGAATCCGGCCTGTACCGGAATCGAGAGAGCCTGGGATGACGCATAGGTCACGTTGTTGTGCTGCCCGTTCACAGAGTAGTTCATCTGGAGCAACTGCGCGTTGCCCTGAGAGCCAGTCGTGTTGTATACACCGAATCCGAGGGAGTCAGTTGCCACGCTGTTCTGCGGGACAGGCTGCTCAGCCACGTTGAAGGTGTAGAACTGGTTCAGGTTTCCAGAAGCGCCGCTTCCGAGGTTGATGTAGACGTTTGTCTGCTGCCCGTTCTGCTGGTTGTACAGCGTGTTGCCGTTCGGCGTGGTGTATGTCTTGTTGTAGCCGTTTGTCTGGGAGAGCAGTGCCAGAGGCGCAATCTGCGTCAGAGTCGACAGAACGTTTGCGGGCGCGACGACGTTTTCTACGGCAACGCTGAAGCTACCGATGCTGTTCGTTGGGAATGCCCTTCCGTTGTTTATGGTTATCCCGGTTACGCTGTACAGCGGTGTCGTCAGCAGCTGGTTGGACGATGGCGCCGTGAAGGTTATCGACGGCTCTGTGAAGTTTATGCCGTTCGCCGCGTTAGCTGCGCTCGTGAACCCCTTTATCTGCACTGAAACCGTGTGCGACGCGCTTATGAAGTTCGCAGAACCCGGTGCAGTGTAGGAGAGAACCACGTTCGATCCCATTCCGTTTGCCGCGTATCCAGCGGAGTTGGATGTGTAGACCAACTCGTACGGAGTCAGCACGTATGTCAGTATGCTGCTTGTCTGGCCCCCGTAGCTGAATGCGTTGTTTATCTGGCTCTGTAGAGTCAGAAGCTCAGCCGGCTCGGTTATGTTGCTCGGTGTCCCGTCCTTTCCGATGTTGCCACCGTTGTTGTAGTACGTCTCCGACCCTGTGCTCAATGTTGTGGTGAGCTGGTCGTAGTTGTTCCCGAGCGTGTCACCGACGAAGGTGAGCTGGAACGTAGCTGGGTTCTGTATGAAGGTGAAGCTCTGTCCCTGTGTGAGGGATGTTGGGGTATAGTTGTATATTACTATGCCCTGTAGAGCGTCTCCCTTACCGCGATCCGGACGTGTTTGTCCAGAGCAGGTTGGCGTACCAGCCCTTGTCGTTCGTGCTGTTGAATACCCTGCCGTCCTGGAGGTTGTAGACTCCGGCGTACAGCTGCATCTTTGCCCACTTCTGGTATGCGTAAAGTCCTGCGAATGTCTGCTGGACGTTGATGAAGAGTATATTGCCTGTTACGTTTATCTTCACGTTTGCCGGGGCGACGTTGCCGGTTGGGTCTACGATGACCGAAGCGTTTGTCAGCTGGCCGTTGTAGTAGACAGCGACTGTTGCAGGCGCGTTGACTCCGTTAGTCGTCTGCGCAAGGTCCTGCAGCTGGACTGTCCATGGGCCTGAGGTTATGTTGTGGCCAACGTATACGGTCTGGAGAGGCGCCACTGAAGATGCGAGCTGCATCTTTCCTCCGTTCTTTGTGGTGGAGCTTGTTACCGTAGATGTAACTCCCGACGCGTTGACGATCGTGAAGTTCTGGCCGAGGATCCTTATCGGAACGTTTATGTTCTTGTTGCCCGATGAGGTGGTGTTCTGTATCGGCTTGTTGAAGGTCGCTACATAGGCACCGCCCACGCTGAGCAGCGCGAACTGGTTCTGTATGGATCCGCTGTTTGCCTGGTCATATACAGGGAATCCTGTAAGGAACAGGTTTTCGGACTCGCCGTTAGGGCCCCAGTTGTTCGCAAGGGCAGAGAACTGCGAGCTCGTTATACGGAGTATGTTGTCGTAGCCTCCTGACGTGAAGCCGTTGAAGTTAACTCCACCTCCTGTGTTGGAGTTGCTTCCCGCGCTCGTCTGGGGGATTGTTCCGCCTGTCGGGACAGATCCAAGAGCCGAGTATGGGCTTGGTGTGGTTGTCAATGAAGTAGTCTCCTGGAATGCGTAGCTCGTCGAAGCCTGCAGATTCTTTGTGTACTGAGGCGACCCAAGCTGGACTCCCTGGTTCAGCACTGATCCTATCAATGCGCTGAAGAGGTATGTTCCGCCCGTTGCGCTCGTGACACCACTCTCTGTTGAGCCAGACCTGCTGGTTCGTGAGTGAGTACTTCGCAGAGGATACGCTGACTGTCAGGGAGTTCGTGCTGTTCGGGTTTACCCAACCGGTGACCGGGGTGCTCGTGTATGCGAGGTTTCCGATCGCGGCTGCTATGTTGCCCGCTGCGACTCCGTCCGACGCCTTTGCGGCGGATCCTATTACGACTTGAACTACCGGCTGCCCACTATTGCTTATAATAGGGACATTCTGGAAAGTCAATGGGCCTGCGAACGCAAGTCCCGCTCCCAATAACGCAGCTCCTGTTACGATGGCTGCTATCCTCTTTGCGTTTAGACTCTTCATGGTCTCACACTTAACATTTGTAGAGTTATTCCATCTGGAAGGTATTTAAACCCCTACCCTATACTTAGCATATTTTTTATATAATAGACTTTATATTACGGCAATTGTCATATATGATGTCTGGTTCTGCCGCCGGGCCTCGACGGAGAGGGCCCCCAATGGCGTTTCCCTGACGTCGAAGGATAACGGGGCAGGGTCCGGGTACTATCATTCTCCTCGCCCTTCACTAAGACCCTAACGACCGCCCTGACGGCGTCATCCTAGGGTCATGGCCTCTCCATTGTGCGCCACAGAGAAAGTTCTATAAACAGCAACTCCATATCATAGCTCGGGGTTCAATGGAGCAGCCTGAGCATGCCCATACCGAGCAGAAGAGGGGGCCGTACGCGATTAACCTAAACAACAGGCTTATCTTCGCGGTCATAATCATAGCTATACTTGCGGTCACCATCTACGCGAGGCTTGCCTCGCGAAGCCCAGGGGCTGTTCGAGCCTGACGGATTCTTCTACTACTCGGTTGTCAGGGCGACGCTTGTCAACCACCTCTCGGAGCCGCAGCATCTTGGCATATCGGGCTTCCCGGGGCATAAATTCATAGGGGAGGCACCCGGACTTCCCTATCTTACGGTCATATTTTACCTTATTCTCGGCTGGACAGGAGCCAGCGCGCTTCAGATAATGCGCTACCTCCCGGTTTTTGTCGGGATAGTCGAGGTCGTGCTGGCATACTTCCTGGC
>CAWBEB010000003.1:0-224293 GCA_963787745.1 uncultured Microcaldota archaeon
CGGATTTAATTTTAAAATTCAAGTTTAGCGCGAGCCATGCAAAAGCTATTTAAGGAAATAAAACAGAATACTGCTGATAAAATGAAGCTTGAGGTCTATGGGTTCAAGGCCGACGTGGTGAAGGACGGCAAGTGTTACGCAGCTACAGTGAAGGAGCTGCATGCCAACACCCAGGCCAAGTCCATAAAAGAGTTGAAAGCGAATCTGAAGGAAGTGCTGCATCTAGTCTTTGAGGATGTGCTGAAAAATGAGGTCAGCTACAGCAAGGCTATAGTAGATAAGGTAAAGGCAAACCTTATACGGAATCTATAGCTAGGATGTCTTGGCGTGTATATTTGACACGCGTGATTCGATATCTAGGATACGGCCGATAGGTAGCGGGGAGCTGATATGATAAAGATCCTCGCCAGGCATTACGGCTATGAATACATAGGGACTAGAGGTAGCCATGCCCACCTAAAAGACAATTTGGGACACAAAACCACAGTACTTTTGTATCCCCAGCTTTACACCAAGGTCATAAAATGGGTTCTTAGGGACACCGAGTTGGAATGGGAGGACATAGAAAGATATCTTTAGTTCCTTCTATTTTGGAGTAAGCACGAGAAGCTCTCGCCCGACGATCTGGTCGGGCCTGTGGTATATCAGGCGGTCTATCTTGAGCTTTGAGAACTTGACCTTTGAGTATCCGATAGTCTCAACTTTGTCGGCGACAGGCAAACGAAGGAAGCCCTTCTCAGTCTTCCAGACCGGGATCGCGATGCAGCAGCGGGCCTTTGAGTTGAGCTGCGGCCTTAGGTTCGCAAGGAATTTGTTGAGCAGGATATTGGAATTGTAGGCCATCGCCTTCAGCGACTCCTCTTTGGGGATATGGTCTAACGGCGGTCCAAGGTATATCTCGCTCACCACACGGTCGAAGTAGCCCCTCCATTTGTTCATCGTGGCGTCGGCGCATTCCAGATTGTCCAGTTTTATACTCAGGGAATACTCCTTTGAGAGCCATTCGAGGTTCTCCTTGGTCGAATAGACCAGCTGCTGGTTGAGGTCGCTCCCGATCAGCTTGCATCCCTTCAGCGCGGCCTCCATGAGCACCACGCCTGTGCCGCAGAAAGGGTCCAGCACCGTGTTGGCTGGGCCGGCCTTCGCCAGGTTGAGCATTATCTGGGCCAGCTTAGGGGGCAGCATGCCCACCTTCGTGTTCCTCTTCGGGCGGCTGTAGTCCCGCTTGGAATAGCTCTCTATGTCCTGCACGTAGGTGGTCCTGGCTATGTGGGTGCTCTTGGCAGTCGAGACGATGAGAAACTCGAAGCCGAATTCGCCCGTCAGCTTGTTGTGTATTACCTGCGCGCTGTTTAGCTCCGTCTCCTTGCCCAGCACAATGTGTGAAGAGAGGCCCTTCGCCTTTAGCGCGGACTTTATCTCGAACGCCAGTTTCTCTATCTGTTGGGGTGTTACCTTGATCCCATACACGCTGAGCCCGAAGGCCAGCTTGTGGTCGGTCTTAGGCCTTTCCGTTATGTAGTGGACGATTCCCTCAAGGGCGGCGGAGGACAATTTCGCAGATGCGGGGGCCGATCCGACCACCTCTCCGATCTTCATCACGCTGCCCAGCCCCTGCTTGGATAGGTCGATATCACCATTTACCATGGCGCAGTTTCCGCCAAGTGGCAGGACCATCTCAGGGCCCAGAACTGACTCAAGCTCGGCAACGCCCAGGCCGGGGTGGCGGCCGAATACGCAGATAAGCATGATGGTATTAGGGCTTGAATGATTTTATAGGCATAGGGACAGGCCCAGCAGCACAGAAGATATTTAAAACCGGATTTGTAATTTATGTCATGCCCACAATACGGATATCGGCCCGCTCTGAAACTTCGACCCTGGTAACGCCAAAGAGGCTTATCGACAGGGTTGGCCAGGACGTCATAAGGGCGCGCGGCGGCAGTGAGATACGGGGAAAGCTGCGGGTTGAGTCGGAGGGCACCGCGCTTAAATTCCATGTTGGCAACAGGGCCCTCCTGCGCGTAGGTGATGAGATATACCTGAAGGGCTTCCATTCTGTCGGAAGCGGGAAGGGCAGGAGGCATGAGCGCCAGTTTAGGCCTTATGAGTTCGCGGACGGCTATTCGATAGAGACCAAATAGGCACTTCTTATCTTTTCTGCAATTTTATCAACGGCGCCCTCTTCCGCAACCAGTCTGAGGTCTATGAGCTTTCCGTATTTCGCATCCAGTTCAAGAACCTCCTTTTTGTCTTCTCCAAGCCTTACTTCATCTGCAGCGCGGCCTGCCCTCTCGAGCCTTCCTTTTATCGCATCGAAGCTAGGAGGAAGCAGGTACACGCAGAATACCCTTCCGGGAAACTCTTCCTTGAGCTCCGCGAGGAACGGGATCTTGTAGTCCACCATGGGAAACTTGCCGCTTCCAAGTGAGTCGATTATCATCCTTTTGGGCAGGGCGGCATAGTAGGTGCCGTATACATGGTTTATCTGTGTCGCCTCACCGCGCTCCCTCATCCCCTGCAGCACCTCCAGCGGCAGCGACACCCTGTCGTTCTCGCCGGGCCTCAGTGGCCTGGTGACATGGGGCTTGACCTCAACGAACCTCTCGTCAATCTTTGATAATAGGTGCATTATCGTGTTCTTCCCCACCCCGGACGGCCCCATCAGCACGAGGAATTTGGTTTGCATCCAATCCCTAATACCTTGGCGTCTTAGCTTTTATATAGGATCCGTGAACCCTTACGTCCGTCGCCCTTATGGTTTCCTTTGTTCGGAGCAGATGAATCGCATTTTGGACATTCTTGTCTGTTGAGGATCCCTCCAGTTCGACGTAGAAGTAGTGCTTCCACACGTCCTCCGGCTGCTTCGGGTTGGGGAGGGGCCTTGAGAATATTGCATGCAGTTCGATTTTGTTTTCTGAGAAGCAGTGCAGTGCATGCTCAAGGTTTCCGACTCCTTGCGGGAGCCTGAATGTCATGGATGTCTTGTGCTCGCCCCAGTGGGGATTGTCATTTGCTGATATGATGAAGAATCTCGTATAGTTGAGCGAGTTGTTTGCGATGTCCGACCTTAATACTTTTAGGCCGTACAGCTCTGCGGCTCTGCTATTTGCTATGGCAGCCTCTTCCGAACCGCGCGATTTTGACACCTTCTCGGCGCTGGCCGCAGTATCCGCAAACGAGATCTGTTCGACCCCCAACTTCTCCAGCTCGACCCTGCACTGGGCTAGCGCCTGGGGATGGGAATATACCCTCTTTATCTGGCTTGTCTTAGCTTTGGGCCGTGCAAGAAGGAGGTGCTCGACCTTTATTATGTGCTCGCCCACGATCTTCACCTTGTGGTTGGCGAAAAGGAGGTCGTAGGTCTGCGTCACCATCCCTTCGGTTGAGTTCTCGGCGGGGATGACACCGAATCTTACCCCGGAGACCACAGCGGAGAAGACGTCGGGCAGGAACTTGCAGGGCATCATTGTGGGGCCGGCGATATAGGTGAGTGCAGCCTGCTCCGTGTTCGAGCCCGGCCTTCCATAGTATGCTACTTCCATGGTCCCACTCAGTCAATACGTTTCATTCTGCTGTCCTCGAAATTCTCGAGGAAGTAGCTTCCCTTTCCCTGCTCCCCGCGCTCCCTTGGGTCATCGTATACGAGCATGTCAAAATCCGAATGCAGAAGAGCTCTTATCTTCTGTGCCATTTCCGCAGGCGTTATGGAAATCCGCTTCACCTCTTTGTAGCGGTCGCCTAGGTCGTTTTGGAGCATGGGCGTGTCTACCGGGCCCGGGAGGGCGACCTTGACTGTGATACTGGGGTCGGCAGGAACGTATTGGGCTGCCATCTCCATGGAAAACTGCTTCGTGAGCCCGTATACACCCACTTCAGGACGCGGCCTGAAGGCCCTAAATGACGACAGTTGGAGGATTGTCGCCCCGCTGGATAGATGGGGCTCCGTTCGGGTCATCATAATCCAGCTGCCCATTATGTTTACATTCAGAAGCTCCCTCATGGCCGGCTCTGATATCTCGTTTATTTTGCCCTTTCTTAGTATCCCGGCATTGTTGACCAGCAGATCTATCGGCTTTCTTACCAGAGCAAGAGCCACATCAACAGTCCTGGCGGAGGTAATGTCGCAGTCTACATGTATTATTCCGGTGTTTGACTCCTTGGGTGCACTCCTGTCGAAGGAATAGGTCTCATATCCATCCTGCCTGAGCACCTTGCATAGCTCAAGGCCTATTCCGCTGCTGCCTCCGGTGACTATCGCGACTTTGGATTTGGTTGCCCTTCCCGCCGCCGGAGAGTCGGCACTCGTGGCCATCTTATCACTGATTATTGACATGTCCCGAAATATTTAAGCGTTCTCTCTAACGCTTTTAGACCTTGCCTGAGCAACCCATTTGTGGTTTGATGAGTTCGGGTCTCGAGGACAACCCTACGCAGAGAATGATATGCGTGAACCCCGATGGGAGGCAGACGGGGAGGGTCGTGGACAGGAAGACCGCCCATACTTCCCCAGGGGTCAAGCACCTCGCCATCCAGATCCTTGTATTCAATTCCAAGAAGGAGATGATCCTGCAGGAGAGGCCGATGAGGAAGGTCGGGGGAGGGGCGCTCGATTCCCCAACAACCCACATCATGGCCGGGGAGACGGAATCTAGCGCAGCAGAACGCTGCCTGCTAAACGAGTACGGGATTACGGGAAGGCCCAAGATTTCGATACTGGGGGGATTCTCCTACGACAAGGATTACGGAGACGGATCCTGCGAGAACGAGTTCTGCCTGGCCGCCTTCACGATCTACGACGGCATAATAATACCCAATAAGGAGGAGGTGACTAGGGTTGTTCGCCTGCCTGCCTTGGAGGTGGTGCAGGACCTGATATTCAGGCCTGAGAACTTCACAGTATGGCTTAAGGATACCGTAAGGATAGTCAAAAATGACGGCGAGGGGCGCCGGCTGTTCGTCTGATTGTGAAGTTGCCCTAGGAAACCGAAGCAATACAATCGGCTTTTAAGAAGGTGCGGCGAATCTAACTTCGATTTGATGGAGAGGATCGCCGTCTACGGAGTAATAGTGGTCCTTGTGGTAATAGGGCTGATTGCGCTGCTGGTTCTAGGGCAATCGGGCAATCAAAATTCCCAGTTCACGACAAGCACAGCCCCGCAGGGAGGAAACACTACGCCCCAGGCAAATGTCTCTGGGCCGCTCTTCTCCAGCGAGCCGTATTACGGCTATTCGTACCTGATATACCCTGGAAACATTTCTTCCCAATCCAGATCCGCGCTGGACGGGTATAACATGGCCCTGAGCCAGGGGCCAAATGGGGCCGAGAATATAACGCTTTCGACCCAGGGAAGGGGCGGAACTGTCACCCTTCAAGCCGGGGAGAGGCTCTACATAGTTGAGACATCCTTCGGAGACGATGCGTCCGGCTACGAGGGCTCGGTTGGGGACGACGGCTTCGTGATGGTGGACCAGAACGGGTATGTAGTGGGCACTTTTGGGATATGATGAGGATAGGCAAGCATCATGTGGCCATGATGTACCTGGTAACTTTGGTGCTCCTTGCATCGCTTTCTGTTTATGGGGCTTATGTAAACAGGACATTCCCAACCCCCCTTATCGTAGCGGTCTTGGCCTGCGTGCTGATAGACATCGCAATAGGGGCTTATCATGGGAGGAACGCAAGGATACCGTTCTCCGCGATGATAACGGGGCTGATAATAGGCTCTGTGGCGCCGATAACTGCCCCCATCCTCCTTGTCCTGCTCGCCTCGCTGGTGGCAGAGCTTTCGAAGTTCTTCTTGAAGGCCAAGGGAAGAAACATCCTGAACCCGGCGGTGATAGGACTGCTGGTCGCCCTTGCGGTTTTTGGAGCCGGCGACGAATGGTGGGCCGCGGTGGGCGTGCATGCCTATGGCATCCTGATACCCCTTTCTGCGATCCTGATAATAGCGGCCTACGAGGGAAAGAGATGGGTGGCGGCATTGACTGCCACCGCTGTCCTGTGGTTGGGAGGTATGCTCCTCGGCGGAGCGGGCATTTCGCTGTCGACGGCGGTTGCCGCGCTGCTTTCTGTCAGCTATTACTTTACGTTCCTGATGGTTGCGGATCCGAAGACTTCGCCGAACAAATATACCGGCCAGATCATATATGGCGCGGCGGTGGCTGGATTGGCCCTGCTTCTGATAATCGCACATGCGCCTTATCCTACGCTGGTGGCCTTGATGGCAATGAACCTTACGTATGCGGCGTTCAGAATCTTTTACCGGCCCTCTAATTCAGCCGCAGGGCAACCGCTACAGGTGGGTACCAATTGATTTAAAGGGCTTGGATTGGTTATAGAACCATGAAGGCGAAGGAGCTCGCGATTGCGGCGCTGTTCGTGATCGCATGCGAATTGGCTGGGGCGATAGGTTCGCTCTTCACTATTCCTGCAATAGGCACATGGTATGCGGCACTTCACAAGCCCTTTTTCACTCCCCCAAGCTATGTTTTCGGTCCAATATGGCTCGTGCTTTACGCCCTCATCGGCATCTCAGCTTACCTGGTCTGGGAGGTCGGACTGAGAAAGCGCGGTGTGAAGGTCGCACTGGTCGCATTCGCTGTTCAGCTGGTGCTCAATGTTCTTTGGTCTGCTCTCTTCTTCGGGTTAAGGTCGCCGTTGTATGGGTTTATCGCAATAGTGGTGTTGTGGCTCTCGGTATTGGTGACACTGTTGACGTTTTGGAGGGTTTCTAAGAAGGGAGCGGCGGTGTTCTTGCCCTACATGGCATGGGTCACCTTCGCTCTGTTGCTTAACCTCTTCGTAGTTCTGCTGAACTAGGGTATTCCGCTAAACCGAAATAATGCGGATGGGATTTATAAACCCACTGCGTTATTCCTCTGGGTTGGGTGAAATGAACAGACTGCAAGCCTATGGTTTGGTGACCGCGGCTGCTCTGGCTGGGTTGGTGGCGATTTACCTCCTGGCGTGAAGAGCTTAATGGGGTTACAGGTAGCACTTAGCTTCGGCTTGCACGTTAGGAAGGATCGGCAGAGTCGGAAGTTCGGTCCCTCAGTATTTTGATGACTGCGGTATTGATTATCCGCTCGGCGATCTCGGCTTCGGCATGATTTGTCTGGATGGCTATCCCCTTAAATCCAGGCTGGCTTTTATTTGAGAGAAATGTGACGTATTTTGGAGGGGAGGTAGTCAATACGGTAACAGCTATAGAAGTGCCGTCTTCCGTAGAGCCGCAATAAACATGCTCTTTTGGCCTTGATATCCTCTTCCACTTTTTAACTTCTTGTGCAAGGATGCTTGTCTCAATCAAGGTAGGGGGCTTCCAGGGTGCCTTAACAACTTGAATTACAGCCAGCTCCGGCGGACCCGAGCTTGACCTCACCAGCTCCCTTTCTATCTTAGTCAAGTTCATGAAGAGGTTTTATATCAAGAATATATTTAAGCCTTGTTTTATGCACGGTCTTATTCCTTAGGAAAATAGGCGCCTCGAGCAGGACTCGAACCTGCGACCTATCGGTTAACAGCCCACCCCGGTGATTATTCGCACCTACGAGTTTATTACCCTGCACTCTTAGCCGCCTGCCTCTCCTGTCTCCACTTTTCTATATCGCTGTTGACCTTAGGCGTAAGTTTACGTAGTAGAGATGTAATCATTTTAGTCTCTGGAGCTCCTCTTGGCAAGATACTGCGAGCTTCTATAAGCCTGTTAAGCGCGGGGTCGGAGTCCGAATAATTGGGTTTCTTCTTTGTAGTTGATCCTTTCATATTATCACTGAATTCTTGCTGTTGGTTCAAATACTTAAATATTATCTTTCATAAAAATGAGACGCCACTAAAGCTAATTCCCAAACTTAAGCTGAACCTTAAAAGCCAGCTTAATTTACTTGCTGTCGAAATAGAATTCAGCCTACAAGCTCTAAGAATTGTTCTGGTGTCAAGCCGGCTTCCCTTATGATTGCTCTTAGAGTACCTCTAGGCATTTGATTTCTTATTGGAACGACAGCCCTTCGGAATGGCGGTTGAGTAGCCCTCAGGATTATATGACTTCCAGTTTGGTGATCATATTTGTAGCCGACTCGGCCGAGTGCCCTTATTATGACGGTCGAGGGAAGAAGTGGAAGTTTAGGCATTGACCGTCACCGCCACGATCTCCTCCTTTATAGACGGCGGTACTGGTTCATTGTGCTTCTTTAGGCTTGCTAGGTATCCGGATATCGCATCCTTGATGTTCTTCAGCGCCTGCTTCCTTGTCTTGCCATCGGATACGCATCCGGGCAGCTCTGGTACATTGGCGATAAACATACCGTCTTCATCCTGTTCCAATGTGACCCTGTAGAATCTCTTCATGGTAAGGATTACGTAATCAAGATATTTAAATCCGACTCAATAAGCATGGCGCCTCGAGCAGGACTCGAACCTGCGACCTATCGGTTAACAGCCGATCGCTCTACCTGCTGAGCTATCGAGGCATGCCAATTTAGCGTATCTCCTTTTCTATGATCCCTTTTATAGTCTTCGGGTCGGCCTGCTTCCTTGTCCCCTTGAGGACAAGGCCTATGAGGAACTGAAGCGCCTCCTCCTTCCCTGACTTGAACTCCTCTACCGCCTTTGCGTTCTTACTTATTATGTCCCTTACTATTTTAAGCATATCTGATTCGCTGAAGGCTACCATCTCCTTGGCCGCCAGCTTCTTCGGCGAGGTCCCGGTGTCGACGTACTTCTTTATCAGCTCCTTGGCGTAGCGCTCGGTCACCTCGCCCTTCTCAATCATCCTTATGAACTCAACGAAGGTGTCGGGCTTGACCTTCGAGTCCTCTATGCGCTCGGACCTCCAGTTCAGGCTCTTGAGTAGGTAGTTGACCAGCCAGTTGGCGATAGGCTCAGGCTTGTCCTCTAGCTTCACGCAGGCCTCGTAGAAGTCTGCCATGGGCTTGCCGGTGTAGATTATGACATTGGCGTAATTCTCGCTTATCTTGTACTCCTTGACCAGCCTCCTCGCTCTCTGCTCCGGCAGCTCTGGCATCCTGGCCTTGAGCGAGCTTACGAACTCATTGCTGAGCGTCACCATCGGCAGGTCAGGGTCGAAGATGTATCCATAGTCCTCCTCGTACTCCTTCTTCCTAAGAGCCGAGGTGGTCTTGACCTGCGCATTGAAGTGCCTGGTCTCCCTCTCTATCTTGACCCCCATCCTCGCTATGCCGCTCTGCCTGACTATCTCGTAGCTGAGCGCCTTCTCGACGTTCTCGAACCCGGTTATGTTCTTTATCTCTACCCTTTCGCCCCCGTTTATCGATATGTTGGCATCTATCCTCAGCGACATCTCCCTCTTCGGGTCATAGACCCCGAGGTACTCTAGAACGGATGAGAGCTGCTCCATGAACTGGCGCACCTGCTTTGGATTCTTGAAGTCCGGCTCTGTTACTATCTCCGCAAGGGGAACCCCTGCCCTGTTGTAGTCGATGAGCACCTTGTTGGCGGTGGTGATCTCTCCGCTGTCGTGGACCAGCTTCGCCGGGTCCTCCTCTATGTGGACCCTCCTGATCCGTATCTTCGTGTCCCCGATATGCATGAAGCCGCCGGATGCGAGAGGGATCTCATACTGGGTTATCTGGTAGTTCTTCGAGAGGTCCGGGTAGAAGTAGGCCTTCCTGGAGAAGAACATCTTCCCGTTTATCTTGCTGTTCATGGCGAGGCCGATCATCGCCCCGTGCTCCACTGCCTTTGCGTTGACCTTGGGCTTGGAGCCGGGGAACCCTAGGCATATGGGGCAGGTGTTGCTGTTGGGCTCGGCCACCCCGGGTTCGCTTGCATCGGAGCAGAACATCTTGCTCTGGGTGTTGAGCTGGACGTGCGCCTCTATGCCTATCATCACTTCCGGTTCCATCATGATCCCTTAATCTTCGCTCGTATCTTCCTTGCCATCGCCTCCTTGTCGGCCACCTGAAATATTATCGCGCTGTACAGCTCGTTGTTTAGGTCTATCGTAACGCACCTGTCCGGGTCGTGCATCACATAGAAGTAAAACTTCCCTCTGGACAGGTATCTCCCGTCCTTAACTATGTTGGGTATCCTTGCACCGCCTATCCTCAGCTCTGAGAGGTTGCGCCACCATTTGGCCCTCTGCGTCGAGACAGACTTGACGTGGCTCAGTGGGATCACCAGCCTGCTCTTTATGGAGAGGAACTTGTCCGCGCCGCTGATCTTGAAGACCAGTTTTCTGCCCGATATGTCGATAGTGTTTGCCATCATCTCCCCTCAAGCTGCGAAGCGATCTGCACAAGCTTCCCCTCTGTGAAATGGTCGCCCATCACCTGGAGGCCTATCGGCAACCCGTCGGCCTTTCCGACCGGCATCGAAATGCTAGGGATGCCGGCCATGTTTGATGCTATCGTGAGTATGTCCATGTTGTAGATTTGTATCGGTGTGAGCTTCTCTATCTCTGAGAACTTTGGCGGCAGTATGGGCATCGAAGGCGCGACGAGCGCGTCGAACTTCTTGAACTCCGACTTGAACTCCTTGATTATCTTGGCCCTCACGCGCAGAGCCTTGAGGTAGTATGCGTCCCTGTAGCCGGCCATCCTCGCGTAGGTGCCTAAAAGCACACGCCTCTTCGCCTCCTTTCCGAATCCGGCCGTCCTAACCTTGGAGAAGTAGGTCTCGAAGTCACCGATTATCTCTTGCTGCATGCCGTACCTAAGTCCGCAGTATTTCGCGAGGTTGGTAGAGGCCTCTGCTATGGCGATCAGGTAATATGAAGGGACAGCGTACTTGGTGAGGGGAAGCGAGGTTTCCTCGACCTTCGCGCCCATCGATTCAAGCTTTTCGACCGCCTTCATGAATCCCGAAACCACCTTCTTGTCTGTGGCATCGGAGACGTACTCCTTTGGTATCCCGAACTTCATCCCCTTTATGTCCTTGCCGACATAGGAGGTAAGATTCTCGCTCTTTTCCTCGCTGCTCGTT
The DNA here is from genome assembly GCA_963787745.1 of uncultured Microcaldota archaeon. Lineage (GTDB taxonomy): Archaea > Micrarchaeota > Micrarchaeia > Micrarchaeales > Micrarchaeaceae > JAJYUY01. The sequence goes on from CAWBEB010000003.1 coordinate 10,967, forward strand.
GAGTCGAGGGGGTCGTAGCCGGACATCACAGAAAGCAGGAGAGCGGCATCATAGACTTCCTTGCCTATGGCCCCGATCTTGTCCATGCTGTTGGCGTAATCGATGAGCCCGTACCTGGACACCCGCCCGTAAGTGGGGGTGATCCCGACGGTTCCGGTGAAGGCGGCCGGTGCCGTTATGCTGCCCCCGGTAGATTGCGCTATGGCAACATGAGGAAAGTCGGCGGCTGCTGTTATGCAGCCTGCCCCTCCGCTGCTCCCTCCGCAGGACCTTTCGGGGTCGTTCGGGTTCTTGGGCGCCCCGTAGGCGCAGTTCGTTGAGAATGTGCCAAAGCCAAACTCGTCGAGCGCAGTCTTACCTATTATAATGCCCCCCTCCGCCTTTGCGTTGACGACGCAGGTGGCATCGAACGGAGGGATGTAGCCTTCAAGTATCTTAGACCCTGCCGTTGTCTGCATCCCGTTGGTGCAGATGCTGTCCTTGACGGATATGGGAAGGCCGGCGAGCTTGCCCTTCGACTTTCTGAACTCGGGCTTCTTGCCCAGAGTGATGAAGGGCCTGTACTTTGACTGTATCTTCTCGCACTTCTCGATGACTTCAGAGACGAACTCATCTAGGTCTACGTCACCGTTCTTTACGGCCTCGATGTGCTGCCTTACGCTCGTTTGCATTGAAACACTAGACTATCTTCGGCCCTATGAAGTACTTCTTGTCAACCGACTTGGCGTTCCCGAGCGGGTTCCACTTCGTGGGAGCCACCTTGTCCTCTCTCAGCCTGTCCTTTATCTCAATGGGATGGAAGGCGGGCTCGTCCTTTGCGTCTATGCCGTCGAGCACCTTGAACGCCTCCAGCACGTCCGAGAGCTCCTTGGCGTAGCTATCCATCTCCTGCTCCGTGAGGTTGAGCTTGGCAAGCATGCAGATATGCTCCATGGTTGCCCTGTCGATCTTGCTTGATTTGGCCAGAATAGCACCTATCTTGAATAGTTCATAGTATATCTGTCGCGCCCATTTTTAAGGTTTTACTACAGCAGGACGTAGAGGATAGTGCAAGACTTTTATACCGGGGCATAGAATGGTTAGCTGATCTGCATGTTCGACGCTGTCACATTCATAGGGCTTGCCGCAAGCGTGCTTGTAACGCTGTCCTACATACCAGAGGTCTGGAAGACAGTGAAGTCCAAGCACACCAGGGACCTGTCGCTCTCCTGGATTGTCTCGCTTGCGATCGGGCAGATCCTCTTCCTGATATACGGGATCGAGATAGTCAGTATCCCCTTGGCGATAGCGGCGGGGTGCGCCATCGTGATGATGGGAATAATGCTCGCCTGCAAGCTGAAGTACAGGAACAAGTAGGTGCTGCCCCGTCAGCTATAAATATTAGCCAAAACAGAGCCATTTTGGGGACATCGATGAAGCAGACGCCCACGTTGCCGATGATACGCAACAGGCTTGAGAGAAGCGCGGTAGGCATAGTGCTAGCCTTTTCTGAGCGGGCGGAGCATCCCACAAATCCCAACATATACCTCAGGAAGGAGAATGGCGGGGTGCCGCTGAAGTTTAGCGATGGTGATTTCTCAACCGCTTTTAGGAGGGGCAGGGAGATATTTGACGCTGGCTTCGGCCGCTTTAAGGACAATAGGCAGCATCCCTTCTTCCCGGAGAGCGCAAATGCGCCATTGATGGTCGTAAGGAATTTCGACGAGCAGGTCCCCAGGACGGTGAACAAGAACAAGGAGATAGCGCGCGCATATTTCAACATTTTGAGGAGGCTTTGCGTTCGAGGGGACGATGGGGAATACGGAGAGACCGCTTCGGCGGACCTGGACTGCCTGCAGAGGCTATCGTTCAGGATACATTACGGTGAGATAGTTGCCGAGAGGAAGTTTCTGGACCATCCGGAGATATTTAGGCCGCTTATGGTTGCGAAGGACTGGAAGGGAGTGGAGAAGGCCCTTAGGGACGGCAAGCGGGAGGCCAGCGTCCTGGAGATGGTAAAAAACACCTGGGTTTCGATCGGCCTTCCGGGGATATCTTCAGATGTCATTACCGACTTCTATAGGGAAACGGTGATACCGCTAACAGTAGCAGTAGAGGTAGCTCATCTCCACAATAAGAAATTAGAGTGAGCCACATCCAGCTCGGCTATTTATACTTTCCAGCAAAATCTCCTCCGTGTCAGAAGATTTCAGCATCGTGGTCGCTTCTTCTAAGTTAGACGTAGACAGGTTATTGGACAAGCTCCCTCGTTCGGGCTGCATCCAGCTCTTCGATGAAGGTTCCATAGCCTGCAGGGAGCACCTTGAGTTCGCCTACCTCAATGCCGTCAAGATACATGAAAGAGGCGAGTCCAGATCAAAGAGCCTTGCGATGGAGATGCTGCTCTGCGCCGCGATGACCTCTCAGATAGGGGATGCGGTAAAAAGGTTCGGGGCAAAATCAGGCAAGCCCTTCGTAGTATTCTCCGACAGCAAGAAGGACTATTCTCAGATAGCTGAATATCTCATCAGGCCAATCGAGTTTAATATAGAAAAAAAAGAAAAAGAGGCGCGTGTGAGACGCCTTGGGATAGCAAGCGGAAAGGTGGAGGATCTCATACAGGAGATCGCCCTCCACGCGATGGACCGCTAATCAGTCAATCTTTACCTCTGTCGGTGCCGACCTCGGGTTGGCCTTCTTTATCTCTATGGTGAGGATGCCCTCGTCGTACCTCGCCTTCGCGGAGTCGCTCTTAACCTCCTCGGGGAACGGGAGTTCCCTGTAGTAGCCCATCGAGGACCGCTCCCGGGAGTAGTAGTTCTTTCCCTTGAGGTCCTTCTCCTCGCTCCTCTCGGCGCTTATGGACATCGCCTCCTTGGTCACCTTCAGCTTGATGTTCTTCTTGTCGACCCCGGGCATGTCGGCCTTCACGGTGAAGCTGTCGCCATTGTCCACAAGGTCAACGCTCGGGAGCCTGGATCCGCCCTTCACCAGGTTTATCATGCCGCTTGGCATTCCACCGAACGGGAACGCACCCGGCCAGCCCATGTCGAAGCCCATCAGCCCTTCCAGCGGGGTCACGTACCTCGCCCTCTTTCGATCCTCTTTGTTTTCTTCCATTTCTATCACTTATGTCAACTATTTCCTGACATTTCAATGTTTATTATTAAGAAACGATAAATATTTAAACATATTGCTACATAACATATACATGGAAAGGATAGTCATACGCTTTCTCGAGAGGCCGAATTCGAACAACCCGGACCAGATCATAAAGTGGTTCTGCGAGGTCTTCGGACTGGCAGGGGAGGATGAGGAGAATCCCATCGGGGAGCAGATACTCAAGAACTTCGTGCAGGCTGCACAGAGGGATTCTGGGCTCTCAAGCTCTGAGCTGAAGCTTGATACAGACCTGGCGCGCAGCACAGTGATATACCACCTCAACAGGTTCATTGATGCAGGCCTTCTGGTGAAGAAGGGAAGGAAGTACTTCCTCAGGGCGTCGGAGATGCAGAAGGCGATAGAGGAGATAGAGTACGACGTGAGCAGGGAGATGCAGAGGATGATGGACACGGCCAAGGAGTTCGACATGATGCTGCAGGGCTCCATGGCAAAGAGGGTACAGATAAACGATGAGGACGCGGTGGAGGTGAAAGTAGAATGACCCACGACGAGGAGATAAAGATTGAGACCGACGTGTCAGAGGCAAAGGAAGAGCAGGCTCCAAAGAAACAGGAAAGCACAGATAAGACGGCCGCTGAAGACGGGGACGCGAAGGAAAGGTTCCTAAGGCTCGCGGCGGAGTTCGACAACTACAAGAAGCGGACAAGAAAGGAGGTAGAGGAGGCGGGAATAATAGCGAGGGCCAACCTGGTGAAGGAGATCCTTCCAGTGATAGATGAATTTCAGCTCGCCATAGTGGCCATGGAAAAATCAGATGACAAGGAGCTTGTGAAGGGAGTTCAGATGCTCTACTCCAATCTCATGGAGACGCTCAAGAGGAGCGGGCTAGGGGAAGTGAAGGCGGAGGGCAAGTTCGACCCGTTCAAGCACGAGATAGTGATGGTGCAGGAGAGCAAGGAGAAGGAGGGGACGATACTTCAGGTCGTGAAGAAGGGATACGAGATCAACGGGAGGATGATAAGGCCGGCATCGGTGATAGTGGCCAAGCCCATTGAAGAAAAGAAGTAGAAAAATGAGAAATAATCATATTTGGTGAGAAAATGAAGATAATTGGAATTGATTTGGGTACAAGCAACAGCGCAGCGGCAGTACTGGAAGGCGGAAGGCCGGTGATAATACCGAGCAGCGAGGGGACTTCACTCTACGGGAAGGCCTTCCCGAGCTACGTTGCGTTCACGCAGGACGGGCAGAGGCTCGTCGGAGAGGCGGCGAGGAGGCAGGCGGTGGCAAACCCGGAGGGGACAGTCTCAGCGTTCAAGAGGAAGATGGGAAGCGACTACGTTTACACAATATTCGGCAAGAAGTACAAGCCCCAGGAGCTTTCGGCTGCCCTGCTGCAGAAGATAAAGAACGACGCGGAGGCATTTTTGGGAGAGCCGGTTACAAAGGCGGTCATAACGGTGCCCGCATACTTCGACGACAACCAGAGGCAGGCGACCAAGGACGCCGGCGAGATAGCAGGACTTGAGGTTGTAAGGCTTGTAAACGAACCTACCGCAGCCAGCCTTGCCTACGGGATCGACAAGACAGGAAAGGACATGAAGATCATGGTCTACGACCTCGGGGGAGGGACGCTTGACGTCACCATAATGGAGTTCGGCAAGGGCGTGTTCGAGGTCAAGTCGACCAGCGGGGACACCCAGCTCGGCGGAACAGACATGGACAACGCCATAGTCGACTTCCTCGCCAACGAGTTCAAGACCCAGACAGGGGTGGACGTAAAGGGAAGCCCGCAGGCGATGGTGAGGCTCAGAGAAGCAGGAGAGCGGGCGAAGATAGAGCTCTCGTCCACGCTCACCACAGAGATAAACCTGCCATTCTTCTCGCAGGACAAGGCAGGCAAGCCGCTCAACTTCACATACAGTTTTACGAGGGCAAAGCTGGAGAGCCTTGTGGTGCCGATAATAGAGAAGTCAACCAAGCCGGTGATGCAGGCGCTCAAGGATGCAAAGCTTGAGCCAGCAGCACTTGAGAAGATAATACTAGTAGGAGGTCCGACCAGGATGCCCATAGTGCAGAGGTATGTTGAGCAGCTACTCGGCAAGAAGGTAGAGAGAGGGGTGGACCCCATGGAAGCGGTGGCCCTCGGAGCCGCCGTTCAGGCAGGGGTGCTGACAGGGGAGGTGAAGGACATAGTGCTGCTTGACGTGACCCCGCTTGCCCTAAGCATAGAGACGATGGGGGGCGTCGCCACAAAGATAATCGAGAGGAACACCACCATACCCTCAAAGAAGTCGCAGGTGTTCACCACCGCAGACAACAACCAGACTAGCGTGGACATACACGTCGTCCAGGGAGAGAGGGCGATGGTCAAGGACAATGTCGAGCTCGGGAGGTTTACGCTCTCAGGCATACCGCCCGCAATGAGGGGAGTGCCCCAAATAGAGGTGACGTTTGACATAGACTCCAACGGCATACTCCACGTTACCGCAAAGGATAAGGGGACGGGCAAGGAGCAGAAGATGGACATAGTCGCGCCCCACAAGATGTCCAAGGACGACATAGAGAAGAAGGTCAAGGAGTCCGAGGAGCACATGGAGGAGGACAAGAAGATCAGGGAGCAGGTGGAGACGAAGAACTCCGCCGAGGCGCTGATCTACGCGACCGAGAAGTCCATGGAGGAGTACAAGGACAAGATTCCGGCAGAGCTCAAGACCAAGATAGAGAAGGCGAAGAAGGAGCTCCAGGATGTGGTGAAGAAGGACAACTACGATGTCATAAAGGAGAAGTCTGACGAGCTGGGCAAGATACTCCAGGAGATAGGGCAGGACATTTACAAGAACGCAGGAGGTGCCGGGGCTGGCGGAGGCCCTGGACCCCAGCAGCCACCTTCAGGGAGTGGAGGGTCAAACCCGTATGAGGGCACTGCGGCGCCCGGACCGGAGTAGGGAGTATAGATGTCTGAGGACTACTACAAGATACTTGGTGTGGCAAAGACGGCCACGCAGGACGAGATAAAGCACGCCTATAGGGGCCTTGCGATGAAGTATCATCCGGACCGCAACAAGGAGAAGGGCAACGAGGAGAAGTTCAAGACCATAAACGAGGCCTATGCGGTGCTTGGGGATCCCGAGAAGAGGCAACAGTATGACACCTATGGCCAGGCCGGCTTCAACCAGAAGTTCAGCCAGGAGGACATCTTCAGGAACTTCAACTTTGAGGACATATTCCAGCAGTTTGGAGAGGGCGCAGGATTCGGATTCCCCGGCTTCGGAGGATTCGAGCAGCAGGAGCAGACCGGTGTCAACCTCTATTTATCGTTCGATGACCTGGAAAGGGGAGTGGATAAGGAGTTTGAGGTAAGGCGTTTCAAGACCTGCCCACATTGCGAAGGAACGGGCGGGGAACCAGGGGCAAAGCAGACCAAATGTGCTGTCTGCGATGGCCATGGAAGGAGGAGGGTGCAGCAGAACACCATATTCGGCAGGTTTGAGATGGTGGCGGCCTGCGATAAGTGCAGGGGGAGAGGCAAGGTATATGATAAGGTCTGCAAGGAGTGCAGGGGCCAGGAGAAGATACTGGTGGTGGAGCGCTTCACAGTGAAGGCAGGGATGCCCGGATCAGGGAAGAAGGAGGATTCAAGGAGAAAGTTCGGCGTATTCTAAGATTCAATTCCCTCCCGGGGCTTTTTTCGACGTCAAAGCCCGAGGGGTTCTACCTCGGATGCTAAAGCCTTCGAGGGGCTTTTACCATACTCGAAATCTCGCTACCTAAATCAAAATGTTAATAGTTCTTATCTGGTGATATAATTAGGTGGAAAAATGGAATTTCAGACGACCATTTGGCAAGAGGGCAAAATGTACGTAATTAAGGAGGTTCTTACAGGAGTAGCTACACAGGGTAAAACGATAGAGGAAGCAATAAAAAACATAAAGGAAGCCGTAGGCCTATACTTAGAGGAGATGCCCGAACTAAAGAGGGATTTAAAGGACATCAACATCATTTCAAAAGATACTTAATCTCCCGCTAAGCATTATGGACATAGGCCCTATGTCATAAGTCTTCGGTAAGAGAAAATGAATTTTAAATTATTCTTGCGCATCTTCTTCGTACTTTGCCTGGTTTTCGGTTTCATAAACTTTGCTATCGGAGGGTTTGCGCTCTACGGCTATTACAAGGTGCAAAAAACCCTTTCTGTCGCATCGCTTGAGGTAAACCAAAGCATGTCAAGCGTAAAAGCGCTATTCGCAAATGTTTCTGGATTGACCTCAACCGCCTCTTTTGCTGTGGGTTCAACTTCGCATAATATAACCGCCTTCATGACAGGGCTTGAAAACAACATATCGATAAGCAAGCAGGAATTCTATAACGAATCCAACTACTTCTCTACATTCGTGATACCGGATTCAGGGCCCCAGCAGAGCAGGGGGATATCCATTGCATTTAGGAACATCGGAGAGCAGCTTAACACGACCCAGAACCGTCTTCCCCCTATAATAAACGCCATAACGTTAGAATCCCATGAGGCGAACGGTTCGCTTTTAGGTATAAATTCCTCGATTTCCAGATTAAACCAGAGTTTTTACTTGATTGCGAATAACTTAGTATCCGAAATAGATACGGCGGGGGGCACAGTTTCATTGGCTATATTAGGATTCGCGTTCTATTCGGCCCTGCAAGGCGTCATCTTCATAATGTTAGGCCTGTTTATCTTGTACTTAATAAAAAACTTGTATGGTACAGGAAAGCAGGCCCCTCAATATAAGGAGAATGGTTCGGCTAACTCCTACAACTCTGTTCAATCTTCTGAAGCTTTAAGCAAGCAGAAGAAAAAGCAAAAAGAAAGCGATCAATCAAAACCAGCTGCAGAAAAAGGCAAGAGAAAGGGCGGATTGATGAAAGAGATAAAGGACAACTTTGGCATAGAGGATTAGGCAGGTCAAAGAAGGTGCGGTATAATCATTGCGGTTTTTCTGGAGTATTCCTTGTATCCTTTTCCGAATTTCTGTCTTAGGGCGACCTCTTCTACATGTATACGATAGGCGTAGGCCAGGCAGAGCAGCGTGATTATTGTCACCGCTATGACCCAGGATTGGGAGATGATCGCAAGGCCGATGAATATGAGCAGTCCGCCCAGGTATGCCGGATGCCTTACGAACCTGTATGGTCCTCTGATGACCAGCTTGTGGTCCCTTGCGATCACGACTATGTAGGTGAAGAACTTCCCCAGGGTATAGGTGGACCACAGCCTTATCGCCTCGCCGGCCACCATCGCAAAAACCCCGATCAATATGGTCCATTGAGGCAGAGGAATTAAGCCAGGGTGAAATCCGAGGATATTGGCCACGACCACGCCAAGGATTGCGGAATCCTCAGTCAGGTAGATCGCAATGAAGGAGAGCTTGTCCTTGGCGACGAACGCTCCGGCCATTTCCCTGGCCCCCATCTTGGAGAGATCCCTCCTGTACTTCAGCGGTATCAGGATCATCTGGTTGAGAATTTGGAGGGCTTCCGCTATGCCAATGAAGATTATGAGGTAGAGCAGCCAATTCGGTATTCCTGTTACGATTGGTATGAGATCAACCTCAGATGATATCTCTGACTACGGTACCATTTTGGACTATTCCATATCCTCCAAATTCCATCTTAGACCATCTCTCAAACAACTCATCCATCTTATTTTGAAGTTTGGCAAAATAGAGAGTTAATACAGTACCATGCGCGGCTATCAGTATCCTTTTGCTGTCGTTTCCTTCGTCTATCTGGTCTACGGCCGACTTGAATCGTTCAAGTGCGTGGTTTGCCGTCTCCCAACCTTGCGCACTATAATCCAGATCCCGGAATATCTTTTCCTTTAGGAGATCGTATTCCTGAAGCGTGAGCTTTTCTGAATTTGGCCTCTTTATCTCACCGAGTCCAGCAACCTTAATTATCTGTTTCCCTAGCTTGTCGGCCAATGGCTTTAGAGTCTGATAGGCTTTCTCCTCGTCAGATGATATTAGGAGGTCGAGGTTATTGAACTCTGTCTTTTCTGAGAGCTTCTTGGCCGAGGCATTGCCGTCCTCGGTAAGGATCCAGTTTTCTATTGGCAATGATTTGTCGACTTTTGTTTTGGCATGCCGTATGAATATCAATGTGTTGTTTGGCATCTTACTTCAGCCTTATGGAGTCGAGGTTCATCGGCGCCCTTGCGTCAACGTGGAGTATCCTGCCGAGGCTCCTTGCCAGGTCGTCGCACTTGTGCTCCTCCCCGTGCATTGTGAAGATCGTCTTGGGCCTTGGCCTTAGGTTCTCGACGAAGTTTATCAGCTGCCTTCGGTCGCTGTGGCCGGAGAACCCTTCCACTGTCTTTATCTCCATGTTGACCTTTATCGTGGCGAGCTTGCCCTCCTCATTGGGCATGACCACCTCCTTTGACCCAGACTGTATCCTCCTCCCCATGGAGTTGGAGCTGTTGAATCCTACGAATAAAAGCATGTTCTTCGGGTCGTCGGCCATCCTCTTGAAGTACTCGACGCTTGCCCCTCCGTTCATCATTCCTCCGCTTGCCAGTATTATCGATGGCCCCTTCTCGAATATCTGTTCTCTCTCCCCCTTGATTATCTCGAATATCTCGCTCTCGAACGGGCTCCTGTTGTTGAGTATCCGATTCCTGAGGCTCTCTTTGAGGTACTCCGGGTAGGCTGTGTGCATGGCGCTCGCCTCGAGTATCATTCCGTCAAGGTAAACCGGAGCATCCATCTTGAACTCGGGCTTCTTGGTCATGTAGTTCTCCAGTACGAGCTGCATCTCCTGGGCCCTTCCTACCGCGAATAGCGGCACCAGGACTTTTCCTCCCCTGTCTATCGTCTGCTTCATCGCCTGCATTAGCTCCCGTTCCGACTCGTCCCTGCTTCTTGTGATGTCGTTGTGGGCGCCGTAGGTGCTCTCTATGAAAAGCGCGTCTATGCGGGGATACCTTGTTGAGGTCGGATCGTAGAGCCTAGTGAAGCCGTATTTCATGTCCCCCGTGTGGACTATGTTATACATTCCTTCCCCGACGTGCAGGTGTACGGTCGCACTGCCGAGTATGTGGCCAGCATTGTGGTATGTAAGCTTGAGCTCGTCTGTTATGTTCGTTACCTCGCCGTAGTCCCTTGTTATGGTGTGGATGAGCATCTTGCGGATGTCCTTCTCATCGTAGAGAGGCGTGCCGCCCACTCTTTGGCTGAGCTTCACATAGTCGCTGAGCAGCAGGGCCATGAGATCCCTTGTCGGGGGTGTGCAGTATACTGGGCCCTCATACCCGTACTTGAAGAGATACGGTACGAATCCGGTGTGGTCCATGTGAGCGTGAGTCAGTACCACCGCGTCAAGCTCGTTTATCGAGAGGTTGGCGCTGTCTAGGTAGGGGAACGCCTTGTTGACGTCCCTGTTGCCGCTGTTGGCGTCGGCCCCCCTTATCGCAGGCTCCGGGCTCAGCCCGCAGTCTATTAGTATCTTTGAGTGGGGCGTCTCCATGAGAAGGCTGGACCTTCCGACCTCCCGATATCCGCCGAGAGCGGTGACCTTGAGCCACTCGCTCTTGCCGTTGTTCTTGTTTATTGACTTGCCGAGGCTTGACATGAACTTCTTCCTGAAGTCAGCCTCGTTGAACATGAGCTGCCTGACCCTTGCGAGAGTGTCGCTTGCCATTGTCGGAGTCCTGAGCACCTTCGGAGTCCAGCTCGTCTCTATCGCTATGCTCTTTAGGTTGGATCCGTGCTTCCCGATTACCAGCCCAGGCTTGAGCGCCTCTATGTAGACCTCTGAGAATTCGGGCACGAACTTGATGTTGTGGATTGTTGCCTCCTTGGGTATTATCCGCTCTATAGCCGCCTTCGCCTTCTCCGGATCCATCAGCGAATCCTGGGAGCTCCGAATTATCAGCTTCTTCTTGATCGATGAGGCTATGTTCCTTATGACCGAGTCGTCCTTGTACATCTCCTTTGCGTTGCTAAGGTAGACAACTATGTCCGGGCCCTCGAACTCGGCTTTTATGTAGCCCGCCTCGTTGGGCAGCATCTCCTTTATCCGCTCAAAGAGCTCCTTTGGGGTCAGAGGCACCCTATTCTGCGCCTCGTAGTCTCTCTCTTCCAAAAAATCACATAATCCGTGGATGTAGTTTGTATAAGTGCAATGCCTTACTTTTGGGTTCCGAGGAATTTCTCCAGCTCCTTGCCGGAGTACTCGCTGAATCCTGACTTAGTTATAGTCGTTATTATCATGCCGCCTCCGGTCGCCGAGTTCCTCTTCATCGCGACGGAGAGCGCCTTCGCCACGAGCCTGACCCCGTCCTTTGTGGTCAGCCCCTTCTTGTAGGTCTCTTCGAGGTATCCTATCGCCGGCTCTGTGCCGCTTCCGGTGGCAGTGAACGACACCTCATCGGTGTATCCACCGGCAGGATCAAGGCTGTAGAGCTGGGGCTCGCTGCCGTCAACTCCACCAACGAGCAGCTGCACGTAGAAAGGCACCATCTTGTTCTGCTGAAGTATTATGGATAGAAGCGATGTCGCGGACTTGGGGGCCATGGGCCTGTTCTCGCTCATCTTGTAGATCTCATTCTGGGCCTTGAGTATCCTTATTATCTCCTGGGCGTCGCCGACCATGCCCGCTACAGTCATCACCAGGTTGCTGTCTATCTTGTAGACCTTCCTCATCTCCGAGTTGCTTATGTATGTGCCCATGGTGGCCCTCATGTCGGCTCCCATGACTACCCCATCACTGCAAACCATCCCAACCGTAGTAGTTCCCTTCAGATATTTCGCATAATCTGCATTTTCCATAACTGCGCCCCTAATAGTTTTTAACAGGAATTTAAAAACGAAGCTCATCCATCCAAAAGCTTCTTTCAAACCGGTCAAAGTTTGAAAACAAAAAAATAACAATAATAATCAGCAACAATACATATATAATGCTTTGCGGAGAGGGCGCGCTATATTAGCGCGCTCCCGTTGCCGATGAACATGTGCCTCGGGTGATTAAGCTCTGCGTAGGCGAACGTCCTGTACACCTTGGTTATCCTGACGTCGTAGGCGTTCCCTATCCGAGTCTTGGCGTTCTTGACGAATACCACCATCGGGCCAACCTTGCCGATGCCCTCGCCACGAGCCCCCTTCGCGTCTACTTTCACGTTGTAGACTGACCCTTCCTCTACCCCTTCTGGTCTATATTCTCCCATCTTTCCACCCAAATATGATTGTGTGAAAGTCTTCCAAACCCTGTAACCCATATCGTTTTCCGCATCAAGGTTAATAAAGCTGCTGTACAGATTTTGGTTATTTTACTTCAACATTTCACAGTTTTTACGCCCAACTCTCTTGCGACTTTGAGCTGTTTGTCATCAGACGAGACTAAATCGTATCCTGTTTCTAGGGCGGCTGCGATGAACATGCTATCGTACACCGAGGATCCCTTTAGGAGGGAAATTTCCAGTGCCTGCATGAGGTATGGGTTCTGGTCGATCACATCTGCATAATCCGAATAACTCCTTAGCGCTTCCATTGCCGTATCCTTATCCAGCATGTTTTTGTTTACCTTCTTCCTAAATGCATTTGCAAGCTCTACCATGGCCATATGCAGTGTCATGGATTTTTCTAGGTGCTGTCTGACGGCCTCCCAGCCGGGCTCCTGAGAGAAGTACTTTACTATGGATGAGGAGTCAATGATCTGCATTTCTGTCCTCTCTTATAGATCTGACTGCAAATCCCTTCTTTGACGGCCTGCTGTGCTCTTTTAGTAGTTTTTCTATGCGATCAAGTGCCTTCTTTAACTGTACCTGCGAAGCCCTGTGTTCAAGAAACATTTTTACCTCATGTTGCACGTCTACCCCCTCGTCCTCCAGCTTGGTCTTGACCTCCTTCCTGACCCTGACGCTTATCACTACGCTATCCATGCATAGTTATGATTGTAAACATATATAGACATTTTGTATACAAATGGTTTCTGTTGCCTATTGAGAGGGAGCGTTATCTTCGGATTACTACTTCACCAGTTGAACAGCCGTTTTTTGAGCGTCCCGCCCGGTATCTGCTATTTTTGGGCAGGTGTGGTATCCTTTCTTCTAAAGAAAGGGCGTGATTTATGTTTCCTTCCGCCCTTGCCAGCACGGCACAGCCTTGCATGATCGTTTTTGTAGGGGTGCGAAGTGTTACGGCCCAATTCCTCGTATAGCTTAGCCTGCTGTAGCCAAAAATCGCCGCCTCTACAGCCTTGAAGTCTTGAGGGGTTATGTCACCAGTTTTCTTGAACTTAGAGACTATACGCTCTGCTTCTTTTACGCTTACTGATTGCTGTAAGTTTATTATTTGCGCCATTATACCACCGCTAAACCTCAGCTTGTCTTGATATATTAAACTTGTCTCTAGACCTTTAGGAGGCGCTTGCTATGGCTGGTTAATTTGGGAAAAGAAAAGGATGCCCCGAAGGGCATCAAGAATCAGAGATTTACGTCGATGTTGAGCTGCTCCTTGAGCTCCCTGTACCTATTCCTTATGGTTACCTCGGTAACACCGGCGACGTCCGCCACCTCTTTTTGGGTCCTGCGCTCGCCCGCAAGGGCGCCCGCTATGTAGACCGCTGCCGCGCTCACTCCGGTCGGGCTCCTTCCTGATATGAGCCCCTTCTTCATCGCGTTCTTGAGCAGCTGCACAGCCTTCTCCTGCGCGTCGCCGCTCAGCTTGAGCGCGTTGACGTATCTCGGGACGTAGCTTATCGGGTCCGTGAGCGGGATCTTGAGGTCGAGCTCGTGCGAAATGACACGGTAGGCCCTTCCTATCTCCTTCTTCGGAAGCCCTGATATGCTGGCTATCTCATCTAGTGTCCTTGGCATCCCCGCCTGCCTGCATGAGGCGTAGATGACCGCCTGTACGACGGTCTCGATCGGCCTTCCCCTTATGAGGTTGTTCTGCACGCACTTCCTGTAGAGAAGAGCGGCGCTCTCCCTTATGTTCTCCGGGAGACCCAGGTAGCTTGACACACGGTTTAGCTCCGGAAGCGCGATGAGGTAGTTTCTCTCGCTTGAGCTCGCGATGGACGCCCTCTTGTGCCACTTCCTCATCCTGTATAATTGTGCCTGCCTCTTGCTCGGTATCCTAACCCCCCTTATGTCCTTGTTGTAGAGGTCGATCTCGGTGACAAGGCCCTTGTTGGGCTTGGTGTATCTTATTGGGGCGCCTGTCCTTGCCCTTGAGTTCCTCTGGTCGGCGTCGAAAGCTCTCCATTCCGGACCGGAATAGGTTGCATTCTCCTCGATTACGAGGCCGCAGTTGTTGCAGACCAGCTCTCCCCGTTCGCTGTCGAATACTATGTCGGTGCTGCCGCAGCTCGGGCACTTCCTGACCCTCCCCGCGAGCGAGCTTGGGTCCGGACCTGCCGGAGGCTCTGGGCCCGTGGGCATTTCCCTGGTTGGGACTGCATTCTCGACGCTAATCCTATTATTGTTGTCGACCACTAGCTTCTTCTTCGGAGCCGCCTTGGCCGCACTCTTTTGAGACTTTTTGGTTGCCATACTATCACTTTTGTTAACATGAAACGGAGTCGAGACCCCAGATAGATTTTTAAAGATTTCTAAAATGAGACACTAGTATTGTGTCATGAAAAGATATATAAAGCTTTCGGTCAAATGCTGTCGTCGGGGTTTCGACGACATGAATTGCGGAAGTCCAAGAGCTGTTTTGGCGGAATCAGTGCCCGACCGGCGCGTCCTGCTGGGCAGGCGGATGGCCCTTTTGATCTTCGTATATGCTCCTCACCTTGACGGTGGCCGATAGTATTGCGGCGATGAGCGTCAGCGCGGTTGCGGTCCATAGGACGATCTTGAGGCTTCCTATGAAAGGCTGGGATATCAGCTGGGGGAAGAACTTCGTGCTCACTATCGTCGCCTGCTGCTGAGGAGTCAGCTGGGCGAGCACGGTTGATGGTATTATCTGCTTGAGCGGGTTGTAGCCCAGGAACGTGGCGAATAGCGCCGCGGTGGGCGGTATGTTGGATATGTTCATCGCCTCGGCGGAAGATACACCCTGTCCGACAAGCCCAGTGTAGAGCGCATGGGGCAATGATGCCGAAAGTCCGACTATCAATAGGGAGAAGAAGATTATGATGCTGAACATGAAGGACATATTGAAGAGCGTCGCCCTCATTCCACCGACAGCGCCCCTCTGCTGAGGAGGGACGGCGTTCATTATGCTCGTTGAATTGGGGGAGTTGAAGAGGCCCTGGCCTATCCCTATGATGAAGGTTATCACTGCAAACGGCAGCACCGTGAACTCGACCGGGAGGATTGACATCCCTATGAAGCCCACCACGTTGAGCAGCATTCCGGCTGTCATGAACCACCTCTGGCCATACTTGTCAGAGAGCTTCCCGGAGATCGGGCCGAATATCAGGAATCCCAGGGTTAGGGGAAGCATATAGATTGCCGCCAGCAGGGGGGTCTGGGTGAACTCCACGCCGTGCAATGGTAGCCATATCCCCTGAAGCCATATTATGAGCATAAATTGCAGTCCTCCCCTGGCCATTCCGCCGAGGAAGCCGCTGAGGTTGGCGCTGGCAAAGGTCTTGTTCTTGAAAAGCCGAACGTCAAGCATCGGATCCTCGGTCCTGAGCTCCACTAGGACGAATATTGCAGCCAGCACCAGACCGACGGTTATTCCGCCATAGGTGATGGGATTTGTCCATCCGGTTGAAGAGGTGCCGTAGGGCAGGAATGCGTAGGTTATGGAGATCAGTATCGTTGTCAGGGAGGCGGCTAGCAGCAGGTTGCCCGGTATGTCCAGGCTTCTGCCCTTCTTTACCTGGGCTATCTCGTGCAGTGCCACATAAGACCATATGGCGCCTGCAACGCTGACCGGGACGCTTATGAGGAATATGAGGTGCCAGTCTATTGAGGCTAGCACTCCCCCTATCACGAGTCCAATGACGCTGCCACCTGCGAAGGCCACCCCGTTGATCCCTAGCGCCATTCCCCTCTCTGTGTGGGAGAAGGCGTCGGTAAGCAGGGCGAACATGTTGGCGAAGATGCAGCTTGCGCCGAAGGCCTGCAAAAGCCTGAATATGATTATCGAGAGGGCGCCTGCGGTGCCGTGAACCAGATATGATGATGCCCATATGAGCACCGATGCGAGGGCGAATATCATGAACCCTATGTTGTAGACCTTCACTCTCCCGAAGGTATCTCCCAGCCTCCCTATCATGATAACAAGGACGGAGGAGACGATCATGTAGCCTAGAAGCATCCAAATTAGAAGCGTTATGTTTGATGGGACCAGCGGATTGACCCCAAGCCCGTTGAAGATGGCGGGCAGGGATATGAGAACTATGGACCCGTCTATGGAGGCCATGAGAGCCCCTATGGTTGTGTTCGATAGGACTATCCACTTGTAGTGAAGGCCGTACTTCATCTCCCTTTTCTTTTCCTCGATGTCGTACTCTAGGGCCTTTGAGCCGTTCGCGGCCCCCGCCGATTCTACTTTCCTTTCGGGTATCATGAATTTCAGAGAAGGATAGGAACATTAGGCTTATAAAGGATGTCCTATACGGGTCTGTAGGAAGCTTCAATTTGTGGCGGCGGGCCGTAGCCCTCCTTCTGTTTTAGGCAGCATTAGTCTGAGCGGCCATACTGGCCTTGCATACTCACCGCGCGCCCATCGGCCGTTTCATCCGTCTCATGCGCTCGTATTGTCATCGCTTGTGCATGTTCCGGTATCGTTTCTGCTCCGAATAAGGCCTTAAGCCCCGGCGCGCTCTGTATGGGAGGAGCTTCCTCCTTTCGGTAGGCTGCCCGCCCGCCGCGATTTTATTTGGAGCCCGCAGGTATAATAGATTATCTAGTGCGCCCCCAATCGCTATATATTTGAATCTTAGAGAGATAGGTTGGGCGTGAGCGTGCACAGGTTCAATAGGGTCGCAAATGGGCAGGCGCAGGCAGCGCGGAGATGGGCCCCCAGGAGTGAGCCGTTTACCCTCTCCGAACACGACCTCCCCGAATTTGCCGCTCTGGCGAAGAGCGCTGAGATGCGCGGCATAGACTGGAAGGACAGGGTGGAGCTTTACCACAGACTGGGCATGACCGACGAGCAGAAGGTGGCCATGGAGACCAAGCTCGTCAGGTATTTCAGCAGCGGCAAGATACCGGAGGCCCTTGTGGCCAGGGTTGTACGGTTCAATGTATTTTACATCTGCGACAGCATAGACGGGGGGCCCGTATACAGAGACGACTTCGTGAAGGCCTACGAGGATACCTCTTCAACTGGGGGATTGAGCCGCAGGATGAAGCTGGCATACGAAACTTCTCTGAAGATATTGAAGTCCCTGGATATGAAGCCCAAGGTTTTCAATCGTGGCAGGAAACGCAAATCCTCCAGCGTGTTGGTTAGGCCAAGTACGAATGAGGATGGAGAATTAGGAAAGGCCAAGGCGGCTCCAGAAAAGGAAAAGAACGGCGCTCCCGTAAATGGGGCTGCCCATCCTGAGGTAAAATTGCGCAAATCCGATGACCTAGAGGACTACCAGAAGGGCATCATCGCAGATGCCTTCTCCCTAAATTGCACCAGGAAGGAGGCTGCGAAGAGGGCCGGAGTCTCCGAAGACCAGCTTGACGGGCTTTGGGATGATCTTTGCCTAGAGGCGCTGGCTTCCTCAAGATACGAGAAGCGTGAAGCGGATCAGAAGCAGAACAAGATGAGGATGTTGAGGAAATTCATGCGTTAGCCTAAATCAGTTTATGCGGCCTAAAGAAACAGATAGCGTTTTATTACCTTTATGACAAGTTAGGCCATGGCAGCACCTACCGCGCTTGGCACCATAGGCGGCGAGATAATAGTGATCGTAGCTATAGCGGTGCTTCTCTTCATAGTCTACAAGATAGGTAAGAGCCTGCTCAAGATAATCCTCGGGATAATAATAAACAGCATCCTCGGGATAGGGGTCGTCTGGCTGGTCGACCTCTTCTTCAACATGGGGATACCGCTGAAGATTTATACCCTAATTCCGCTCGCGCTTTTCGGACTGCCTGCGGCTGGGACATTCATAATACTGAGGTTCTTCGGGATTGTTATCTGAGCAATCAGTCGCAGGCGAGCCTTATGTCGGAGAGCTCTACCGTCTTCCTCTTTGCATGCTTGGAAAGCTTTACCGCCTTCTGCGCGGTCCTGAAGGCGAGCTTGTTGAGGTACTTGCGCATCTCGTCAGAGGCCTCCATGCTTATCCTTTGGGCCCCTGCCTCCTTGAGTATTTTCTTGACGGTTCCTTGTGAAATGTACATCGAATCTGGGAGAAGAATGCAAGGGCGTGCTTTTAAATCCATTCGGCCCGGGAGAATTAGCGGAAGAATGGCTAGTTTCTGGACGGGTCTTCATCCCCATCGGTGCGCCTGAGCTTGCGCAGCCGGTCCAAGCTCTCCCCACGTTCGGTGCTCGCCGGTGGCTCCTCTGTTTTCGGTATCAGTACCCACAGCATTGCAAGGCCGCCCATCTGGCTCCTTTCGAGGTTTAGGTTGTGGGCGAACATGGCGGAGAATTGCGAGTTCGGCCTCTCCTCTATGCTGACTATGTTTACAGGACTCTTGGTGTCGCTCTGAAGGCCGAACCTTATCCCGAACTCCGCTTCTTCTCGGACTTTCTCTATGCGCAGCGCTGAGCGTATGTCTTTTTCATCCTCTTGCTTGCGCCTGTCTTTCTCAACCACACCCCCACCATAGGATTACCGCGCGTTCAAATATATATTCTTATCCTGCAGCTTCGCACATAGTCGTCATTCCAGCTGGTCGAAGACCTTCTGGGCAACCTCCTTCCCTAGCAGCGAGGTCACCTTCTCCTTGTTCTTCGTTATCTCTGAGGCCTTCTTGATGCCGTTGACGTAGAGCATCCTTGCCCTCGCCCTTCCGATCTGCTCTAATCTCACCAGGTCGAGGAGCTCCTCTTTGATGCCGTACCTCAGCCTGACCCTCGCCTTGATGATGTTCGCCTTCGGCAGGCCTATTATCCCTGCCAGCTCGGACGCGGAATATATTATCCAGTCTGCGTTGGTGAGCTTGGTGTAGAGGGCGCCGGGCGTCGATGAGTACTTCTTCACTATCTCCGGCTCCCTTAGCTCGTTTGCCCAGTCCTCAAGCATCATCGCGGTGCTGAACACCTTCACCGGATCGTAGTCGGCGTAGTTCATGTCGCTGTAGGAGTAGAAGGGAACCTCGCTGCCTCCCGCTATGTAGGCGCTGTACCTTTCTTCCGCCTCCTTCGGGGCCCTGACATGTGGGCGCATCTCTAGGGTATTGCAGAGCATGAGCAGTATGTCGAAGGTGTTGTTGACGTTCTTCATCGAGTCGAGCATCAGCCTTGCGGACATTGGGTCTATGTACAGCTCGCTCACCCTCTCGCCCAGCCTGGTCGCCTTGTAGATGTCGCCCATCTGCTCGACGAATCCCCACCGCTCCAGGTCGCCGAGTATCTTGCCTATTATCATCTCCATGTACGCCCTGTTGCCAAACTGCTTCCCATAAAGCGTTCCCTCCATGAAGGTCTCTATAGACTTGGAGGTGTTGAGGAACCGCTCTGCGACAAATGCAAGAATATGGGAGCGGAGCACCGGCGCTATGCCGAGCGACGAGTTTATGGACTCCGGATCCGCGGTTATGTACTTCTTCTTGAGGTCCGCTATCTTGTACTTGGTGCTTGAGGGCAGCATCGCCCTGCCCTCGGTGTCGTACTTAGGCCTTCCGGCCCTACCGAAGAGCTGGAGGACCTCATTGACGCCTATCTGCTCGCTGTAGTTACCGTCGAACCGGGTTATGTCGCGGACCAGAACTGTATGCGCAGGCATGTTGATACCGTATCCGAGCGTCGTGGTAGAGCATATCACCTTTATCCTGTTGCCCTTGAATGCATTCTCCACTGCGCTTCTCTGCTGATTGAGCAGGCCGGCGTGGTGGAATGCGATCCCCTTCTCCACTAAGGATCCGAGCTTGATGCACTGCTCGGTCGGGCGGTCCAGAACGGATGCCACCTGCTTTCCCAGGTCCATAAGGTCGGCCTTCTCTGGCTCGGAGAGGAGCTTGTAAACATACTTTGCGATTCTCGCGGCCCCAAGCTCGGCGCTGCGCCTTGTTGAATAGAATATTATCACCTGCTTTCCCCTTGCCAAGGTGTCCTCCACCACCCTTATTTCCGGGATATCGCTCTCGCCCATCAGAGCCTGCTTCACCTCCTTCTTGCCGTCATGGTAGTGGAAGACGCCCTCGTGTATTATGCCCTTGTCGAGCTTCACCGGCCTGTAGTCGCTTTCGACTAGCTCCGCCCCCATCCAGTCGGCGATCTCTTTTGCATTACCGATGGTTGCGCTGAGCGCTATCAGCTGGGCGTTCGTCGATGCCTTGAGCTTCGTTATCAGGAGCTCGAGGGTCGGCCCCCTTGAGATGTCGCCCATCATGTGGACCTCGTCGAACACGAAGCATCCCACATCCCTTATCCAGTCTACCCCGTGCCTTATCAGGCTGTCGAACTTCTCGGTCGAGAAGAACATCATCTGGAAGCCGCTGAGCCACTTGTCCTCTGCATCAAGGTCACCGATTGAGAGCACGCTCTTGATGTAGGGGTAGGCCTCCTTGAACTCGGCGAACTTCTCGGATGCGAGCGCCCTCATCGGGGCTATGTAGACGGCCCGCTTGCCTTTGGAGAGTATCGCCATGGCGCAGGCGAGCTCCGCTACTATGGTCTTGCCGCTGGCCGTTGGACTCGAAACCACTATGTTCTTGCCTATGAGGAGGCCCTTCTCCACCGCCATCGCTTGAGGAGGAGTTAGCTTTGATATCCCCCTTTCCGCAAGCGATTCGTAGATGGCGCGGGGCACCGCTGCCTTCAAGGAATCGAGTTCCATGTGGTTATTCTTTATTTGAGGGCTAAATTCGTTTGCCCGCCCTCTGCGAAACTCCACTAGAACCTATTTATTGATTGTGAGAGGATTATGAAGGTGCTTGGGATGAAAGGGAAGGAGAGGGGACAGATAGCGCTAGAGTTCATAGTCGTCTATTCGGTAGTGCTGATAATCTTCATCCTTGTCTTCACAGTGATATCTGGCCAGAGGGCCACGATACTAAACGCCCAGCAGACTTCAATAGCCACCATAGAGGCCCAGGAGATAGCGGGCTACATAAACCACGCGGTCAGTGCGGGGAGCGGATACACCAGCACCCTCGCCCTGGCGCAGGGGCCCGGATCCATACCCTACAACATATACATCGCGAGCAGCGGGGTCGTGATAGTCAACACGACCTTCGGCTCGCAGCCCATCAGCGCCTACGCCTTCAGCGATGGAAGGAACATGACGGTAAACGGAAGCTTACAGTACAGCGGAAATGGCATCGGGGTCTATCTCATACCGTCTTATACGGGGGTGGTGAAGGTATCGAACATAGGTGGGACAATCTACATAGACGAGGCCCCGATATCCAATGCCGGGCTTTTGGGGGAAAGCATACTGAACAATGTGGCGGAATACTATGTACCGGTATTTAGCAGCGTACAGAACAGCATGGTAACGGTTCCGGCCCCTACAGGCACAACTGCACTCACGCGTTTCACAGTATTGGCATGGGTGAATCCGAATGGGCAGCAGGTGTCCTTTTCCTCTATTGTGGCAGACACATATTCGTCGTTTGTAAATTACGCCATCTATTTCTCGAGCGGGAGCGCCATAACCGCAGGCTACTATAATGGGGGCTGGGCGACCACGCCTGCAGCCAACGTGCAGTTGGGGGCCTGGAATTTCGTCGCGTTTACATACGACGGCTCTACACTTTCCTTGTACGTTAACGGGAATGCCCCAGTAACCACCAGTTCAGGAGTGGTCCCTCAGACCAACGGATTGGGAATAAAGATAGGAAGGCGGTGGGACGTGCCGAACTACATCAATGGGGGGGTGGCGGATGTCCAGATCTATAATGCATCGCTCTCTTCAGGCCAGATTGCCGCGCTTTACAGTGAGGGAATAGAGGGGAGCCCCGTACAGACAGGCAACCTTGTCGGCTGGTGGCCGCTCAACGGGAACACCAAGGATTACAGCGGCAACGGGAACAATGGCCAGGGCATCAATCTCACTTACCAGACGCTCGCCAGCCTTACCTCCAACCTCTATGCGAGGAATGGGACAGCTCTTTCAAATGTCCCAATTGGGACTGTCATTAGCAACGGAATAGCCAATGGGGGAGGAGGAGCGGTTCTGGGCACATCGTCAAACGGGATCTACAGTACGCTTGTAACCTACAACTCGATAAATCCAAATGCTACGACCTATTCATTCAATGGCAATCTGACCACCACAGCGAACCTGATAGGGTGGTGGCCGCTCACCTTCGGTGAGCAGGGAACTGGCGGCACGATCTACGACCTGGGATTCGGAAGCGACAATGGGGTGGGGACCTATCTGGGTTCGAATACCGCAGTGGCATGGAGCGCCCCCATATCGGGCAATCGCTTTACCGCTGCCTCCTTCCCGGGAGGGGCCGCGCAGCAGGCGGCCAGCAATGGAGTCATAACGATCACCGCGGCCGGGTCGCTCAATAACATAACATCAAAGAACAATTTCACGCTGGTCACCTGGGTAAAGTACACGGGAGGCTCGTCCTCTAGCTGCTTTGGTATATTCGGTAGTGGAGGCGCCTTGGGAAGTGGGATACAGCTCAATGCAAAGGGCACCAGCGCCACCTCCTGTCCCCTGGGATATGTTGGAGGGGCGAATGTGATGGGGAACTTCATAACCCCGCTAAGCAGCCTGAACTGGACCATGGTCACAATGGCCTGGAGCGGGCCATCAAGCACGGTCTCCATCTTCGAGAACGGCAGCGCCATCTACTCCAACTCGGTATCGCTTTTGGGGAACACCATATCCCCATCCGGCGGAGTGTATTACATAGGGGCGGGGAGCAGTACGGGCACCAATCCGTTCATGGGTTCCATATCCAACGTGCAGCTTTATTCCAAGACCCTAAGCGGATCGCAGATCGCCCAGCTCTATTCGGCAGGGCCTACAGGACTTCCGATCGCCGGATCAGGACTGTCAGCATGGTGGCCGCTCGCAGGCAGCACAATGGATTACAGCGGCGGCAACAACCTCACCCTGAGCTACAATTCGATATTCACAGGTGCGAATTACACAGTCAGCTATAATACG
This sequence comes from uncultured Microcaldota archaeon, assembly GCA_963787745.1. GTDB lineage: Archaea > Micrarchaeota > Micrarchaeia > Micrarchaeales > Micrarchaeaceae > JAJYUY01. Next base: position 34,247 of record CAWBEB010000003.1, read on the forward strand.
CAGAGCGCGGCAAGGGTCGCGACATTCAGCGGTGCCGGAGGGATAAAGCTTGGCGGGGTCGGCACAGGGCTCTCGTTCACGGGCCCGTTCAGCACAAGCCTCTGGTTCACCACTTACAACAGCTACTCATCGCTTTTTGCTTACCCGATACTATCTGGAAATGTGCCGGGAGCACAGGCGAGCCAGTTTTCCATTCAGCTATGCGGCGGAGGCGCCTCGAATTCCTGTGGCCTTACCGGGATAAGGGGCCGCGTGGGCACAGGTTCCGCAGCTCTTTCTGGGACGGTCAATTACCCGTTCCAGTTCGCTTCCTACAGGCCCTACAACCTGGTGGAAACATTCTCTACTACAGGGTGGGTCATATACCTAAATGGCATCAATGTCTCTTCAGGAACGTACAGCGGAGTGCCTGCAATACTTGGCGCGTCGGATTATCTGGAGGTCGGAGGGGGAGCTACGGCCGGGAGCTATTTCTACGGCCAGATAGCTGACGTTAGGGTGTACAATTCTGTGATAACGCCGACCCAGGCTGAGCAGATATACCAGCAGGGTCCGGTGCAGCCGAGCTCGGTGACGCTGTCGATGGGATGAGCCTATGGCATTCAAACTTCAGATATGGAGCTTAGACCTCATCTTTGCGGTAGTGATATTCAGCTTCACCGTGACGGTAGTGGGCGTGACCTGGCTGCACATAAGCAACGGATTGGTGACGTCTTACAGCAACGCCCAGGGCATACTATACATGCAGTCGAGCTCGATGGCGGACACATTGCTGTCTGCCGGCGCGCCGGCCAACTGGCAGACCGCCATAAACACCACCAACAGCACCACCTGGAAGGGCGTGGTTCCGGGCATAGAGGCCACATCGGGCCAGCCGCAGATATCTGTGCCGAAGCTCTACGCCCTGATCTCGATGGCGTCCTCGAATTATAGTGCCACACGGTCGCTCTTCGGGATAGGCAATGATTATTACATCATAATAAGCAGCCCTGGGCAGGGAATCGCAAACATAACCATAGGGAGGAACCCGCTCATCTACAATGCGAGTACGATATTTGTCAACAGGAGGAGCGCAATCCTCTACGGCAATCCGGTAGCGGTGCAGGTGGAGGTGTGGTCGAACAACACCGCCAGCGCGGGATGATCATATGAAGGGCTTCGTCTTCACTCTTGATGCCATCTTTTCGCTGGTGTTCGCCGCTTTCGCCATAGGGGCCCTAGTATATGTGAGCTACAGCGGATATATTCCTCCGTCCATCGAGACGCCACAGGTAAGTGCGATAAGCGGCACGCTTCTCTCCGCGAACCTGCAGCAGCTGGGCCAGACCAGCCCCATTTATGGCGCGGGAACATCCGGGACCTGGCCCCAGTACGGGGCCGACGAGGGGCTCAGCTTCGGGAGCGCCTACGGACCCGCAGGGCCATACCTGCTCTACTCCTACATTGCATCAAACACAATCATACCGGCTCCTGTCGTGAGCGGCGGCTATGTTGCATTCGCCACATCAAATATGGTCTATGAGATAAATGCCACCACAGGGGCTGCGGCAAGGAATTATCCGATTACCGATCCTAGCGCGATAGTTGGGACGCCGCTGTTCTACAGGAATTCCATCATATACGCGAATTCGACGGGAAATGTAATCGCACGAAGCGCGACAAACGGCCAGGTCTTCATATGGAACACCGTGATACCCAGCTATTACAAGCTATCGACCCCTCTGCAGTATGAGGACGGCTACATCGTCTTCGGCATCCTCAATACAACTGGTTACGGCAACATATACTTCCTGAACCCAAACAACGGGACCGTCGTCGAAACCGACCCAACGGCAGTGGGCGGAAATGGGGCCAACGCAGTATGGATCGGCCATCACAAAGGGGTGTTCTATGTGGGCGTCGGCGCGGGAAAGACATTCAACGGGCTCATCCACCACGAGTTTGTCAACGCCTCGTTGTACCCTTCTAACAGCTTCTCGTCATACGGAAGCTATGCGCTAGTCAAGGCCTCAAACACAGTTGCCATGTACGGGAACGTGGCTGCGATTTACAGCAAGGCCGGAGGCACCCTCAACATCACCGGGGTTCCTTCCTACCCCTATGCGCAGTCATCGGCCTTTGCAGTACCGATCGGGGCATTCAACACTACGCCCTCGGTGGGTGGCAATGTCACCTACCTCCTTTCCAACGGGATAAACTTCGAGGCATTCAGGCCGGGTGGACTATTGTTCAACGTCACCCTTCCGAGTGCGGCATCCCTGCAATACCCGTATTCTGACGTCGCCTTGGCCTACGGTAATGCCTATGTTGCGGACGGCAAAAGCCTCTATGTCTTCGGCGCCGGGGCCTTCCAGTCAAATTCCAGCCTCCTCACCACCCTCGGAAGCATGTACCTCAGCGGCAGGGGCGGCCTTGCGGATTACCTGCTCTACACGGTATACGGCACTAGCAACATAGGCCTCTTCATAAACGGCAGCCTGGCGCCTGGCCTGCACGTCGCTAAGTTCAACGGGGTGAACAGCTACATCTCTGCGCCAGCAAGCACAAAGCTAAGCCCCGAGGCGGGCTCCTTTGGGGCCATGAGCCTTTGCGGTTGGTACAAGATAAACACGCTGAGCGGATATCACGGCCTCCTCTTCAAGGGGACCCAGGCCCCAAGCTCTGGGAGCATCTCCGAGTTCGCGGTGGACAGCGCCACCAACAGGGGTTTCACGGTCTACGGCTCTTCGGGAGCCACTGCGGCAAACTACAGCGGACCCCTGAACGCGAACTCGGTCGGCAACTGGTACTCTTTCTGCTTCACCTACAACAGCACTTCGGCTTACTATTACCTTAACGGCACAGCGCATGCAGGCACCGTGAACAGCGGGGTCACGCCGGGGGCGGGAACAGGAGCCCTTGTAATGGGCGCCGGGACCGCCGGCTACTCAAATGTCAGCCTGGCGAACCTGCAGCTCTACAACTCGGTTATCGCTCCGGCGAGGGTCAGCGCGATATACAGCCAGGGCCTCTTTGCCGCCCCCTCCAACAAATCAGGGCTGGTCGGCTGGTGGCCGCTGCTCGGGGACGGCAACGACTACAGCGGAGGCGGGCATGTCGGCTTCCCTAGCAACATGATGTACACCAGCGCAAACTACATACCCCTCATACTTTCGAGGTCTGTGCTGGTCGGGGGATCAGGGATACCCCTTCAGCTTAATAACAACGGGATAAGCAACACCTACAACGTGAGCGTGGTGGTATGGAGCGGCTGAAAAAGAGGGGCACCAGGGGAATAATGTTCACGCTAGTGACCGTTGTGGTGGTGGTGCTGCTGCTAGGAGAGGTGCTCACATACCTGTACACCAACACCCAGTACAGCAACCTTGGGGTGCAGGCGGCCCCTTCGCTGGGGGCTAGCTCGCTTTACAATCAGGTGGAGATAGCGGCGCCGTCCTTTTTGCAGGCCAGCTTAACCAAGGCGGTATACGCGCTCAACGCCTACGAGATCAACAACGGGAGCCATGCAGTTACTAGCGGCGCGGTCGCGCTCTCGTCTCTGATCAACAACGGCACTGTCTACGGGGCCAACATGGCCAGTTACATGGGAGGCTATACTATTGCGTCATATGCCAACGTCCTGAAGGCGCAGGGTGCGGCAAAGGGGCTCACTGTTACGCTATCGAACGCCAACACCATTGTGTTCCAGAACTCTCCAGGGCAGCTCACCGTGACACTTTCCTCGCAGCTTAATGTCAGCTCACCATACGGGACCGTATCTTACCCCATTTCGCTAAATACAAGCATTCCGCTCACGGGTCTTCCAGACCTTTACGGAGGATCCCTGGGTACGGGTTCCATAGCATACGGACCCAACCTGACAAAGAAGGTCAACGACAGCTATGCCGCCCTGCTTTCCACAGGCAGTATATACAACAGCGTCAGCGCAGTTGGTAACCCGGCTGCGCTTTCGGGCAGCGTTTCTCCATACCTGTTTGTCTACGCGCCGCTTTTCGTAGACAATTCGGTCCAACCAAGCTGCAGTGACGGCAGCATAGCGAATGTGCCTTCCTCGAGCAGATCCGGCTACATCCTCGTCGCCGCAAACAGCCAGAACGTGAACAGCAGCGCCTGCGGCTTCGCGGGACTGGTTACATACTACGCCAACACCATCGCAAGCCCGACCAAGCCTGGGGTGGTGTACGGGTTTAGCCCGGGGACCTACCTCAATATAACACTGACAAATGCGCAGTCAAATACAGTAGGAGCGAACTTCCAGCAGATGATCAGCTTCAACCCGCAGACATACAACGCCTACGAAACGAACGACCTCGGGAACATAAGGTTCTACCAGGGGAGCCAAAATCTCTATTCCTGGTGCGAATCGGGATGCAACGACATAGTCAGCACCAATGCGGTGTTCTGGGTGAAAGTACCAAGCTTCACCACAGCCGGCACCAAGCTTCCGATAACCCTGACGAATGGAAATTCTGTCGCCACTGGGTCGAACTTCCAGCAGATGATCAGCTTCAACCCGCAGACATACAACGCCTACGAGGCCAGTAATTTGGGGAACATAAGGTTCTACCAGGGATCGACGGAGTTATACAGCTGGTGCGAGAGCGGATGCAACGACATAGCAAGCAGCAGCGCGCTGTTTTGGGTGAAGCTGCCGAGCGGGATTCCAGGAAGCAGCAACGTAGTGGTCAACATGACGTTCCTTCCCAGCAGCACGCAATATGACGGTGTCTACGCAGGAGAGGCTCCACAAGTCTCCTGCAACAACCCGACCAACACTATAAGCGGCTGCGGGGCGGGCCAGTATTCACAATTCGACAACGGCGCCGCCATATTCAGCTTCTACGACAGCTTCCGCGGGACCACCCTCAACGCCAGCAAATGGCACATTGTTATCGGAGGAGTCATTGTAAGCAACGGCCTTTTCATACCCACAGCCACGAACGCGATAGAATCCTATTCCACTTTCAACGTACCCTCCTCTGTGATAGACGCGTACGGGTACCAAGCGTCAGGTTCGCCAGGGCCTCCGACATACACAACCGCCATGGTTGGCTGGGGCGGCACCTACCCTCCTTTCTACGGGATAGCGATAGGGATGGGCGGATTGCCCTATGATGTATTTAGTTTCTATTCAGGAAGCAGCGCCGCCGGCTCGATAACTTCAGGCGCGTCCCAGTCATCGCCAAGCGTATGGTCGCTTTACGGCAATTCCGTAATTGCTACCGGAACCTATAACTACGGGACCCAGGGAAGCGTCACCACGGTGCTCACCGGTTATAACTCCCCCAGCAACATACTCGTAGACGAGCAGGTAGGCAGGGCCATCTACCTCCAATGGATAAGGGTAAGGGCAGAGCCACCAAACGGCGCGATGCCGTCTTCCAGCTTTGGCTCTGTTTCATCGGGGAACATACCGACCCAGCAGACAACCATAGCAATGGGATTTCTGGCCAAAGGCATCGAGTACGATGGAGTCTATGCAGGTGAGGCGCCGCAGCTCTCCTGCAACAACCCCACCAACACCATAAGCGGCTGCGCGGCGGGGCAGTATGGAAAGTATGACAACGGAGGCAGCGTCTTTAACTTCTATGACGATTTTGCAGGAAACACACTTGCCTCTTCGTGGTCTAATAACGCAATGGCAACCACAGGAAGTCCTGGAACGGATACTGTGGCAAATGGCCTCACCCAAACAGGCGGCACGGCATGGTGGGGAGTGCAGAGCACATATGTAGCACCTGCAAATGCGGTTATGGAGACATACACCGAGACCGTAGGAAGCGGATACATAGCGATAAGCACCCCAGCATACGGACCCGGAGGCGGGAATAACCCATTCTGGGAATTGAGACCGGCAAACAACTACTTCAGGCTTTATTCGCCAGGAGGTAGTTTATTAGTTCAAGGCGGTTCTCCAGCCGCAAGCACGCTCTATGTCTTTAGCGGATATGTCTCATCAACAAGTTCCAGAGGGCAAGTTAATTATGGTTCGTTCTATGATACTTCATCCGTTTCCACTGCCGGTGCTGGAGGAAACATACAAATAGGAGGCTATGGAGGGATAAGCGTCCCATATTACTTCCAATGGGTCAGGGAGAGAAGTTATCCACCTAGCGGTGTCATGCCGACCACGGCCTTCGGGACCGTCCAGACTGGGCTCTCCTACACGACATCCAACATAATAGCTTACCTAAGGACGGGCAACACCTACCTTCTGGGGGGGAACACCTTCTATGACGTCGCTCCACTTCAGGGCTCGGTCTACAAGGGCGCCTATGTGCCTTCGGCTTTCTCTCCGACATATCTCAGCCTCATAAGTGGGCAGCCGTATGCGGTTTCGCCCTATGGGGTTGCCGCACTCGGTTCTGCCAACAGGCAGGTCGCCAGCTTCTCGGGAGGGAACATTGTGGCAAGTTCGGTTCCGGTCAACACAGTCTCCGGTGGCTATAACACCGCCTCTTTCTGGATGCAGTGGCCAGGCAACCAGGTGAACCTGGTTCCGTTCAGCTTTAACTCATATTCAATATATGTGACTGGCAATGCCATAGGATTCAGCTCGCTCAACGGGAACGTTCTGGGCGCAGTGGACTATGGTATGAGCGGATTCACCACAACCCCCTGGGTGCATGTGGTTGCGGAATTCAAGAACGGGGCGCCTGCGGTGGGCAGCGACATACTTTACATAAATGGCGTAAGGCAGAACCTCTTCATCCTCAGCGGCTCTTTCCCTTCGGCGGCGGGAGCCGGAAGCACGATATCCATAGGGGGTTACACCAGCGGCAGCACCTACAACTCCTTCAACGGGGTGATCGCCAACCTGCAGGTCTACAACGCCCTACTGACTCCTTATCAGGCCTACAGCCTCTACACGTCAGGGATAAACAGCGCTCCGACCAACTACAGCAATTTGATAGGGTGGTGGCCGCTCAATGGCAACCTAAACGACTACAGCAGGTACCATGACAACGGGACCATAAGCGGCAAGGTCTCCTACGCAGGCCTGTCGGGCTATGCAGGAAGCGTGCTGAACGGAGGGGCGTTCTATTCAACGATTGTCGGAGGAGTGCAAGGTATCTCGCAGTGCTATGGCATATCATCCTGTTCCTGGAACGGACCTGGAAAGATATATGTCCCAATCCCGCAAAGCTATGTGACGTCATCTGCGCAGGTATCAAGCACCGCCCTCGGCTTCGTAAACAACACCATACCAGGATCAGTATACTTCAACCCTGCCCAGAACGACCAGTTCATAGCCAATGCGATACCGCTTAATTCAACATCAGGCGGGATCAACACGGTTTCCCTGTGGATGGACTGGGTTCCGAACGGAAATACTGCCGCTCCCTTGTATTTCAGGGGCAGCCTTGGGCTGGCGGGATCTAGCACCTGCTTTGGCATATCCACCAGCAGCGGGATATACGGGGTTGCGCCCAGCGCAGTCCAGAATGGATGGGTAAACATAATCGCCACGATCTACAACAATGGCGGAGCAGGCACGCTGTATGTCAATGGCGTCCCGCAGACCGCATCAGGATCCTGCAGCACCCTCCCGGGAAGCGGAACCGTAGGCGGCAATGTTTCAATCGGCAGCAAGACCGCCGGGGTAAACCCGTTCTCCGGCTCGATCTCCGATGTGCAGGTGTACAACACCCCCCTCAGCAACACCCAGATCGCACAGCTCTACCTCAACAACACAGTTCCCGGGGTGAGCCCGACAGGATGGTGGCCGCTCGCCTCGGGCAACAACGGTTTCACCAACCAGACCTCTGCGATCACAGGCAACTACGCAGTTGAGTACAACTCGGTTGGAATCTGCAGCGAGTCGAACTCTCTGGGGCTTGGAACCCCGTGCGGCGTTCTGTTCCTGCCCTTCGGGCCGAAATAGCAGGTGCTCAAAGCTTGGGCTAGATGCCTCCGGCTATGCCACCGAATACCCCGCCTATCACCGCCTGCATCACGAAGTAGAGTATGACGCCTATTAAAAGAAAGACTGGAAGATAGCGCATTCCCTTGATGGCGGAGCCTGTGGATATGGCCGACATGATCAGCGAAGCGAATCCGGTTATGACTATTATGGCTGCCAGCGAGAAGTACTGGTACTCCTGGGGCGTTATCTTGGGCGGGGTGGGCTTGAGGAAAGAGAACCCGGTCGAAGGAAGCCCGCCAGGGTTGGCTGCTAAGATGCCCTTCCAGACTGTGTCGGTTACCACTATCATCTGGCTTGTAAGCCCGTAGAGCACCGGAGACGCCACCAGGGCGGCGAAGGCTATGAATATGCTGTAGAGGAAGAGCTGCCCGGATATCTCCTTTTGGGTGAGCTGCTGCTGCCTCATGTCCTTGGAGAGCTGCTCTAGGAGGTCGGCCATGGCTCCCCCATAGGTGAGCGATTCCAGTATCATTCGGACGGCATGTGTGAGCTGGAAGGACCTGTACTTCGATGCCAAATCCTTGAGCGCGTCGCCGAGGTTTTCTCCGCTGAACACCCTTCGGTTCATGTTCTTGATGTCCTCGCTAAAGAAGCCGAACTCCGGCCTCGCGGCCAATAGCATCGCACGGTCTAGGGATATGCCGCTCCTCAGGTTTGCGGATGCGATCTGGAGGTAATCGGGGAACATGGTTTCCATCTTCGTCCTCCTGTTGTCGATCTTGTACTCGAAGTAGGAGTAGATCAGCACCACGAGCAGCGCCGCTGCGCCCAGGCCGCAGATGAAATCGAGAAGCGGATTGAACTTGGTTATGAAGTATACCACGAACGGGACTATCACTAGCAGGGCTATTGACCCGACGACCACCAGCCTCGCTATGCCCTCGACGCTGGTCTTAAGGCCCGCCATGTCCAGCTCTTTTGATAGCGCCACCGCGATGGACCTTGATATCAGCCTTTCGAATCTTATGGCCATAAGATCACATCGTGAAGACCGGCCTTGAACTCCTTATCATCTGCAGGAAGACGACCTGCAGGAATATAAGCCCTACGACCACGACTTCGAGTATCGTAACGTTGACGGCGAATATGGGTATGAATGTGGTAAGTATGGTCAGCACGGCTATCCCCATGCTGGGCAGTATTATGCCGAAAAGCATGTAGAACATCGCAATGGCGTTGAGCCTCTGCCCGTACCTCCTCAGCTCTATGACCCTCTCCTGGGTGAGCTGGTCGATGACGCTCTGCAGCGCCGAGGTGACGTCCGCACCCACCCTTATGCTCACGGATGCCTGAAGCATTATCTTCCTAAACGACTGGCTCTTGGTCGTAGATACTATGTCATCGATCGCGTCCTCGAGCGGCGTGCCGAGCTGTACTCTCTCCACGATCTTAAGGAACTCCTTGCTCGCCTCGCCGTAGCCGCTGCTGACGGATGTTATGGCGTTGAAGAGGGGCATGCCGGACCTCAAGGCAATTATCAGGTCTCTTGCCGCGAAGAGTATGTCTCGCTCGACGCTCTTGGAGGAGGACTTCCCCTTGGCCGTCGGGAAGTTAAGGAACGTCCTGAAGACCGAGGTGAAAACCGCTCCGGCCACCAGGGCCGCGAGAATGGCTGCGGTGAGGGGGTTGTGGAGCAGCTTGAAGAGGACGACGAACGATACTCCGCCGATAGCGACGGTGAAAATCACCGAAAGTATGAGCATGCGCTTTATGAAGTCGTAGACGCTCTCCTTTATCCCCTCCTTCCTCAGCCCGCCCTCCAGGTCAGGATGCTTCGAGCCTATGCGCTGGATGTAAAGGCGAAGCATGCCTGGCGGGCCCTGCGGCGAGCCGGCGGGCTGCCTCGGAATTGAGGATGATGTCCTAGGGACATATTTGGGGATCGGCATCTGGCTGAATAGTTTTAGTGGCGGTGGCTTTTGAGTTTGGGCGGCAGCAGAGCTCGGGCGGGCGCCGGGAAACTGGAACTGGTAGGGCTTGTTGGGTTGAGGCGCTTTTGGCTGCTGGACAGGTGGCGCTGCAGGCGCGGCCGGTTTCGGCGGCTGGACGATGGGCTGGGCAGGCTTTGGCGCAGTAGTGACCGGGCCTGGTTGGAAGAGCGCGAACTTAGGGGCTGGCGCTGGTTGCGGGGATGCTGGGATGGTCGCCTGGGGAGCGGACGGCTTCGATCCGAACAGCTTAGAAACTGCATTAGGCTTGGGCTGGAGCTCTATCTGCTTGCCGTCCAGGTCGACCGTCTTCTTCTTTGGCATACCGAACATCAGTTATCCCCCATTAGCGAAAGCGCCTCGGTGATCCGATTTCTCCTAAGCTCCATAAGGTCCTTGTCGAGCCCCTCGGCGGGGCCCGCAGATTGCTGCTGGGCCATCTTTGAAAGTCCGGCCACTTCCTCCTTGACTATCGCCATCTGGCCGCTGTCGAAGTTGGAGGCCTTGAGATTCTTGATTATCTTGTCAAGCTCCGCAACCTGGTCGGTAAGCGAGAGTGTGGGAAGCACAAGCTTGTTGGATGGCACATAAACCTCCTCTGCTGCGGGTGATGGGGTTATCTTCGAGGCGATGACGACTTTCTGGAGCTCCTGCGCTGCGGATTGCTCAAGGGGCTTTGACTGCGGCCTGGGCGCCGCGGCTGGCTTAGGCTTCTGTGGCGCTTGCTTTGGCCACTGAATCAGGAGTTTGGGCTTTGGTACCTTGGCCTCTGGCTTGATTACGGCTTGCTGATCTGGTTCGATGCGCTGTGGAATCGGCTCTGGGGGAGGCTGGCGCTGGGGCTGCGGCGGGTTCTTTGCTATCTGCGGGATCAGCGGCTTCTTCTGCTTGGGAAGCGGAGCCGCGAACATTGATGAAGGGATCTCGGAGAGAAGCTCCTGGAAGCTGCGCGGTGCCACCGACAGCGGCTCGCCTGACCTTACGTCCATCTTGACGTAGCTGACGGAGCGCTTTGTGCCGCTGCTCTCGATGTTTGTTATCAGATCGAGCAGCTCCTGGTATTCCCTCATCGCCGCACCTAGAATATCTCCCTAGAGAACTTGACGTCGTCCCTGGCGAGGCCGACCACCTTCGCCTTGTCCCTGTAGTAGTTTGACACCGCGTACCCGGCGTCGTCTATGGTGGTGATGCCGTTCTTCACCAGCCATTCGAGCACTAGCTTCTTCTCCTCCAGCTCCTCTATCATGTCCTTCTTGGTGTAGCCTCCATATAGCTGGAGGGTCTCAAGCAGCCTGGTGAGCTCGCTGGTCTGGACGAAGGTGTCGTTTAGGATGTTCCAGCGGTGCAGAACATTTATGTCTCCGGTCTCGAGTATCTCTCCGAATTCAAGCATACGCCTCATCCCTTTTGACCTGTGCCTAAAGAGCACGACAACGGCCCCTATGGCATTCATCGTTATCTTCGGCACGTCTATCGGAGGGTTGGTCATACGGACTATGGTGTCCTGGGCGTTGTCTGCGTGGACAGTGCCGTATACGGAGTGGCCGGTGTGTATGGCCTCGAAGAGCGTCTCCGCGTCCTTCTTGGTCCTGACCTCTCCGACGAGCATTATGTCCGGCCTCTGCCTGAGGGCGTTTATCATGAGGTCATAGAGTGTTATCTCCCCCTTTCCTTCGGGGTTGGGCTCCCTCGTGACCATCGGGAGCCATTGCAGGAAGTTCGGCAGCTCAAGCTCCCTGGTCTCCTCGATAGATATTATCCTCCTCGTTGGGGGGAAGAACATCGAGCAGGCGTTGAGGAATGAGGTCTTTCCGGACGCCGTTCCTCCGGAGAAGAGAAGGCTTATCTCGTTTTGTATGCAGAGCCAGACGAGAGAGGCTATCTGGCTCGATATGGTGCCGTTCTTGACCATGGCCGTCATCGTCCACGGGTTCTTGGCGAATTTTCTTATGGTGAGGGTGTTTCCGCCCTGGGATATGGGGAATAGGGTGGCGTTTACCCTGGACCCGTCGGCGAGCTCAGCGTCCATGAGGGGCGCGAGGTTGTTTATCTCCCTGCCTATCCTTCTTCCTATCTGGGCCGACTGCTCGTATATCGCCTCGTCGCTAAGAGGCTTCATGTTGGTCTTGCACCAGCCCAGCTCCTTGTGGAATATCCAGATGTAGTCCTGGGCGCCGTTGACCGCGATCTCCTCAAGCCCGTCGTCGGCTATGAGCACCTCCAGGTCGCCCAGTCCGAGCATCATGTTGACTATGTATGATATCAGCAGCGTCTTGACCTGGGGCTCTATGCCAGGTATGTACTTGTCTATCAGGATGTTGCTTACCTCCTTGTAGCGGTTGTCGAGCGACTTCATGTAGCGCTCGTCCTGCACCCTGGACGGGTCTATCGACACCATCGAGGTCAGCTCCCCCCTAAAGGACATGAGGAGCAGCTTCGTCGCGTTCCCTATGCCGGGGAAGCTGACGTTGTACTGGGGCGTGAAGTCCACTATGGACTGCTCTATCTTTATCTCGACGCGCATGCCGTGAACGTCAAGGTTGTAGCTAGCCAGTATTTTTGATTCAGGCTTGCTCATTGGTACCACCACTAAGTTCCTCTCCGTGATCGGCTTCTAGGGTTGTCTCGCCCGTAGCGTCGCTGTCCTGCTTTAGGGAGCTGCCCACCTCCTTGAGCGACCTCTTTATGCGCTCCCCTTTCAGCCTTGCCGCAAGGGACTTCTTGCTCAATTCGCTGACCGCCTTGGCCTTCTGCCCGGAATCCATGTTCTTTGCGGAATCCAAGAGCCGCAGCGCATCCGATATGCTGTCGACTGCTTCCCTGGAGGTGCTTATCGATTTCTGGATTTCTGCTATGTCCGCCTTTGCCTTGCCGATCGAGTCGTGCACCTTTGACACTTCTCCGAGGGAGGCCTTGAGCTCGCCTAGATCTCCCTGGGCCTTCTCGTACTTCTGCATCACCGAGCCCGATATCTGGTTGATCTCGTCGACGGTCCTCTGGTACTGGTCCTTGAAGCTCTTGCGTGAGTTGAGCAGGTTGGTCTTCGAGGTCTCTACCTCCTTCCTCAGGCGGTCTGCCTCGGCTGTGATCTTGCTGGTCTCGGCGAGCTCTGTCCTTATCTCCTTGTCGACAGTTATCGCCTCGGCGGCATCGGCCTTGAGCTCGTTGTATATCTGCTCTATCGATGCCTTCAGGGCGCCCTTGAACTCCCTGACCTGGGAGTCTATGTCCGATGAGATCTTCCCGTAGAGCGCCTGCTTGGTGTCCTCGATGTCCATGAGGGTTGCCTTCGCGGTGTCGGCTCTCGAGAGCGCCACCTTCAGCGTCTCCTCCTTCTGCTTGAGGGCGCGCTCTATGTTGGAGCCGGCGAGGGTGTTGACCTTGACATAGAGGTCGTCCACCTTCTTGTCGAGCTGGTTGAAATAGGACTCCGCAGACCTCATCGTCGCGTCCAGTTCCTTGGTCTTCTTGGCCATCGGCGCCGATACGCTGTCAAGCTCGCTGAAGAGCTTTTGTATGTTGGGAAGCTTCTGCTTGTAGAGGGCGTCCATCCCGGCAACCGTGGTGGAAAGCTCCTCGAGGTTCTTGGAGTACTTGTCAAGCGTGATCTTCTCGACGTCCATCTCGTTTTGGAGGGTCGACTTCTGCGCATCCGCCTTAACGTTGGTGTTCCTCTCCTGCTCCCCGGCCTCGCTGCGGGGCTCTAGGTACATCTTCCCGACCTCGTAGCTGACCCGAATCAGCTTGCCGTTCTCCAGGACCTTCGCCCACTCCTCGATTATCGTCGGGCTGACGCCCAGCGTTATCGAGACGGTGTTCAGGTCTACCTTGCCCTTCTCCTTGAGGAGCTCCAGCAGGGAATCGATGCTCGTCTTTGCTTCAGGAGTTGGGCCGAATTGGGAGGTCATCCTAACCAACAAGACATATATCAGGAAAACTTTATATAGGCATGGCGGTTTTTCGTCTGCGGGGAAAGAAAGGCCGGCCAGAAGGAGGTGTCTTTAGAGGTAGTCTGATCTGGAATCAGAGGATTGCCCCTGTGAAGAAGGCGGCAAGTAGCACGACTATGAACAGCATGACAGAGGCATAGGCCCTCCAGTCCCAGGCCAGCACCTTGCTTCCGTCGAGGGGGAAGATAGGGAACATGTTGAAGAAGGCCAGCCAGAGGCTTATGAAGGCGACGGTGCCTATCGCTGCGGCCAGATAGGTGGCCGGAAGGGGGTTTAGTATGGTCCAGGCGGCAAGGAATACGAAGAATATAACCAGGTTGGTGGCAGGGCCGGCAAGAGAGACCAGGCCGTTCTCCCTCTTGGTGAACCGGTTGGAGAATATGTAGGTCGCGCCAGGGATCCCGATCAGGAAGCCGAAGAAGCTGCTGGCGATGGTTATGACCAGCCCAACGGGCCATGTCCGGAACTCCGCCCAGGCGCCGTAGTGCTGGGCGACGAACTTGTGCATCAGCTCGTGGAGCACGAAGCTGAGCGTGACCGCGACCGCTGCTATGGGAAGCATCACCAGGAAGCCCAGCTTGGGCCCCTTTGTGAGCAGGCCCCCGCTGAGAAGGAGCGCGAAGGCGAAGGTAAGCACCACATCCGCGAGTATTATGTCGCGGATTTCCCTTGCGCTTGTCTTGGGATGCCCTACGTTGATTGCGTCCATCAAACCATATATAAATCCCAAACTTAATAATAGATACCACACTAGCCAGCTCCATCGTCTAGTGGTCAAGGACGGCGGCCTCTGGAGCCGTAAACCCCAGTTCGAATCTGGGTGGAGCTACTTAAAGAAATCCGTGGTAAACCGATGCCAAAGACAAAAAGACAATCTGAGCGGGATTTGTATTACGTTGCGGTTAAGGTCTTCCTTGAGCGCAAGGGTAAGCTTTTCATTTTTAAGGACAGGTATGGAGATTGGGATCTTCCCGGTGGCAGGATACAGAAGCACGAATTCCACTCCTCGCTAGAACAGGTCATCAAGCGGAAAATGGCCGAGGAACTCGGTGGTTCGGTTAGGTATAGGCTGGGCAGCCCTGTCGTATTTATGAGGCACCAGCGTTTGGAGCGCAGTAAAAACCGCGTTGTGAGAATTTTTGCGATAGGATATAGCGCTGCCTTTCTTGGCGGAAAGGTAAAGCATTCTGACATGCATACCGAATCGCTTTGGGTATCGGTCAGTGGATTTGATCCGCGGCTTTATTTTGAAGGCGGGTGGCTCGAAGGAGTTGAAGAATACCGCAAACTAAAGAAGAGATAACCCCAACTGGCGGCTCTGAATTATTTCTCTTCCCTGCGCTGCAGCTCGCCCGTCTTGTCCTTTTGTAGGAGCTCTGAAACCTCGACCAGGCTTTCCGGATTTATTAGGACCCGAGACAGGCTTTCGAAGGCTGCTGCCGTTTCTACTGCGACATCGTTCGATGAGCCTGAAAGCGAGCGGCCGAGTGATTTGTTTATTGAGGATAGTATCCTTACCGCGACCCCGTCCTTCAACTCATCCGACCTGCCAACATTATACATGGTCTCGGCTATGTGGGATGCCACATTGACTCTCTGGTTTACGTCATCGAGCATGGTTAACATGTGGATGAAGGTGTAGGTTGCCGTCTTTTCCTTTTCATCATTGGTCTTTATGACCGGAGATGCGACCCTCCTTATGCTATCGAGCAGCCTGGATGCGGAATCGAATGATGGGGATGGGCTGTTGCGCCCGGCAGCTTCCATGGAGATCTGAAGCAGCGGCACCTTGCTGCCGAATATGGAATCCAGTTGTTCCAACCTGATTAACATGGATCCGCGGTGTTCCCTAAACTTTGTAGCAAAGGCATCGGCTTCCTTGTCCAATTGCCTTTCTTTTGTGATTGCCGCCATATAATCGCCTTTCAACTCTCTTTTCCCGGATATTTATAACTTGTCAGAATATGAATGTCTTCCTTGTTCCTGACGCAGGGTCCGGATATATCAGGAACCTGTCCTCGCTCAATATCTTGACCGCCTTGTAGAGCGCTTCCCTCTCGGCGAACTGGACGGCCTTCTCAAAGTCCGGCAGGCTCAGGTTGCCCACTTCCCGGGTTATCTGGGTTATCTTTGGACCTGTGTCTATCCCCTCGTCCGCCGCAGTGACGAGGTGTGCGGTGGCGCCAGATACCTTGACCCCTCCGCGGTAGGCATCCAATACGGCCTTGCCACCGATGAATGATGGGAGCAGGCTCGGATGGACGCTCAGAATGGGGGAGTCGTTGAGGTTTGGGTCCAGCAGAGGACCGTCCTTTAGTAGTATTCTATGCCATTTTGCAAGGGTGTAGAAGTCGACACGGCGCATGTTTGCCGTGGTGCAGATGTTTGTTTCGGCCAGCAGCTTCTTTGACTCGAACTTATCCCCATCCAGCTTCCTGTTCCCCGCGTCTTCAAAAATAACCTCTAACTCGGGATAGGCAGCGGCGGCGGCCTTGCGTGTCATTTCGTTGTTGGTTATCACGCATGCGACGTCTATGTTCAGGTCCCCCTGTTTCCAGTGGTTTAGGACCTCCTCGAGGCAGTAGGTCGCCTCCGAAACAAGGATCGCTGTTCTCTTCCTCATTTCCGCATCGGCAACCTTGAAGTGTAGATTTTCAAGGTCGAGGCCCCTTAGGGTAGACTTGAATTGTTCGCCGACCTCCTTTATGCTCGTGACCTTGCCGTCTGCCGCGGAGAATTCGGTCCTCAGCAGGTAGTAGTTGTCTATGCTCTTGCCCACGGAGTCCATTACGCTGTAGCCGGCCTTCCTGATCACACTGGTGATCGCTTCGTGGATGCCGGGCCTGTCCTTCGCACTGAGCAGTACCCTTCCCGTTTTGAGGCCTTGGCTCGTGCTGCTGGTCATCTTATCACAATTCCCTCACTTTTTTCAAATATTTATACCTTAGCTGGCATGTTATCTCGGTGCTGAGATGGCGAAGAGGGCTGAAGGTCACGTAATAGTATGCGGCTACGGGATAGTCGGGAGCAAGATCGTGGAGCAGCTTGTCGAGAAGGGAGTCGGATTCATAGTGATTGATACCGATGCCGCTAAGGCCGAAAGGCTTCGCACCTCAGGCTACAACGTGGTCGTCGGGGACGCGACCAAGGCATCCGTGCTAAGGGAGGCCGGGATCGAGGGCGCCAAGGCGATTGCGGTCGTGCTCGACAACGACGCGAAGAACCTTTTCACAGTCATAACCGCAAGGGACATGCGCAAGGACATATTCATAGCCACGAGGGCGAACGACTCCTTCGTGAAGGAGAAGCTGGTCGAGGCAGGGGCAAACCAGATAGTGATGCCCCAGGTGACGGCCTGCAAGGAGATAATGAAGGAGATTTCAAGGATGAGGTCCCGATAGAGTGGCCGCGGTCAAGAGTGGAGTGGCGCTGGAGAGCACGGAGGTCGAGATAGCCAAGGAGGTGCTCCTCCTTCTCGCCGGCCTGATAATCATAATCGCAGTCCTCTCGGTCTGGGGCATATATTCGGTGTCCCACGACTTCGCCGGCTCTGTTTACTACACAGTCTCATCGCTCATAGACCTCAACAACGAGGGGTACGCGCTTAGCATCATAAGCTCGCTCGTCCCATTTGGCCCGGCCTTCTACACGGTGACAGGCATAGAACTCCTTGACGGAGTGGCAAAGGTGGTGCTCATCGGCTTTTTGGTCGCAGTCCTGATAGACGCGCTGACCAGCGTGGACATAAACTCAAAGATAAACGTTCTTAGGAGCAGCCGGCTTGAGAAGCATGTGATACTCTGCGGCTATTCCGGGCTTGGGGAGCAGATCGTGGAGCAGCTTGTCGAGAAGGACAGGCAATTCGTGGTGGTCGACAGGAACCCAACCAAGCTCGAGGAGCTCAACGAGCGCGGCTACACGGCGCTTGACGGCGACTTCACTGACATAAAGGTTCTGCGCAAGGCCGGGGCGGAGAAGGCCAGTGCGATCCTGTTCTGCTCAGAGAGCGATATAACAAACCTCATGGGCATACTGGCTGCGCGCAGGCTCAGCAAGGATCTCATGATAGTGAGCAGGGCAAGAGAGGAGTTTAGCGTCACCAAGATGCAGCGCGCAGGCGCGGACCTGTGCATAATACCGGAGCTCGTGGCAGGGGTCGAGCTTGGAAACAAGTTGGTGGCGATCTGATGGTGTCAGTCAAGCGAACCAAGCAGATGCTGATCCTGATGGTGGCAGCTCTTCTTATCGTCTCTGTTATCCTTAAGGTGAGCGCAGGGGTGCCGCTTCCGGCCGCCTCTCTCGACACAGCCATGAGCGGGCTACAGATGGATTATACGGGCATTTCCCTGGCCGCCGCTAATCACTGGCAGGTCGGCGTCGCCAAGATCCTTGATGCCCTTGTTCTTCCGCTACTTGCGCTGCTTATAGCCATAGCATTCGTCGGCGCCCTCGCGGGATTCGACATAAAGGAGAGGATCGCAAGGGCCAGGATAAGGAGCCTTAAGGGGCATGCGATACTTGTGCCATTCAACAGCTATGCAGAGGAGCTAGCCCGGGAGCTTTCCAAGCAGGGGATAAAATCCGTAGTGCTTGCCAAGACCAAGAAGGGGCTCGGTAAGGCGATAGAGGCCGGACTCATAGGAGTCATAGGAGATGTTGATGAGCAGGAGACTTTCTCAGCAGCTGGCATAGAACGGGCGGAGTTCGTCGTTGCCTGCGACTATGACGATATGAGGAACGCGATAACCGCGATAACTGCGCGTTCCAAGTCCGCAGGGGTCAAGGTCATCTCCGTGGTCAATGATTCAGAGAACCAGGATAAGATGATGAGCCTGAAGGTCGATGCTGTGGTGGCCCCGGAGCTCTCGGCCGGGGAGGACATAGCGGACGAGATAGTAAAGAACGCATTCGTTAGGTCCTGGAGAAAGGAAGCATGATGGCCTGCCCCTAGGAGGCAGGCCGCTTCTCTGAGGTCAGCCAATTCCTGTATCTTGGCAGTATTATTCTGTACTTAAAGTATTTAAACTTTACCTAAAGTAAACAAATGTTTATTTTAAGTTAAGTAAAGCTTAAATATCCTCCCGACAGAATATAATCAAGGAAACTGCGCTGCCTGCGCTATATAAGTGGTGACCTGCGAAAGCGGGGCTTTTCCTGAGGTCTGCGTTAGCGCAAAGCCGGTTCCTGAGGTGTCTTGGAATGAGGCCAAACGAGAAAGTGGAGCGCGAGCTCTGCTTCTGGATAGACTGCCTGGTCGAGGAACTAGGAGACATGTACAGGAGCGACGTGACGGATGAAAGGAAGATAGGGAGGATCGTAAGGGATGCGTCCCTGAGGGACTCGATTCTCGAGCATCTTCGCCAGCTGATAAAGCTGCGGATCATGTCCGAGCTGTTCGAGGAACAGGGAAGGGACAAGACTTACGTCCTGGAAGTGACAGTGTCGCCCGAGAAGTTCTCGACAAGAATCCGATGAAGGCCGGGCGGCCTTCCATTTAAAGCTTGGATGAGGTAAATTTGCATGGATGTCAGGATAGCTGACAAGCTGGAGTTTACTATCCGAGGGAGGACTCCCATTTGCTGGCCGGAGTTGTCGAGAAGCTGGCTCATGGCGATGTCCTTGATATCGGAACCGGAAGCGGAATACAAGGAATAACCGCTGCGCTCAAAGGGTGCACGGTTACGTTCGCGGACGTTGACAGGCGTGCGATTTCAGCGGCAAAGGCGAACGCCAGGGCCAATAAGGTAACAGGAGATTTCGTCGTCTCTGACATCTTCTCCAGAATAGAAGGCAGGTTTGACATGATAATATTCAACCCGCCATATCTCCCTGCATCAGAGAACAGGGAGCTTGCCCTTGATGGGGGAAAAGACGGACGGGAGTTGGTGGAGAGGTTCCTGAAATCTTACAGGGGACACCTTAAGCCGAAAGGCTTTGCGCTCTTGCTTGAGAGCACGTTCAGCGGTTACCAGAAGGAGGTGGATGCGGGTGCAAAGATTCTTGCAAAGGCGCACTACTTCTTCGAGGACTTGGTCGTCTTGGAGCTCCGGTGAGAGTTCCTGTTCTTGAAGCTCGAGAACCCCTGGTAAGCCCCGGATACGAATCCCAAGCCTGACATGAATGGCTTGATGCTGTCGGCAGTTGATTTCTTCCCTATCGCGGCATCCCCCAGCATCTTTTTCTCTTCCGCACTCATATTCCAGCCGGATGCCCCCATGTTCTCCTCCACCCTTTGTGGGGAGGATGTTTTTGGTATCGCCACCACATTGCCGTGCGATACCACCCAGTTGAGGGCGACCTGCGCCTTGGTCTTCCCGTATTTCCTCCCAATGGCATCAATGGCTTCGCCAAGGATGGGCTGGCTGCTGTTGAATATGGCGCCCCTAGCAACAGGGCTGTAGGCTATTATCGTTATCTTCTCCTTTGCGCAGTAGTCCATCAGGTCGTGCTCTATGTCCCTGACCAGCAGGCTGTACTCCACCTGGTTGGAGACGATCTCGTACTTCTTCATCGACTCCTGGGCCGCCTTTGTCTCCTCGACCGAGAAGTTGCTTACCCCTATGTGCCTTATGAGCCCCATGTCCACCAGCTCCTCCATAGCAGACATCGTCTCGGCTATCTTGATCGTCCTGTTTGGCCAGTGGAGCTGGTATAGGTCTATGGCCTTGACCCCGAGCTTTGACAGGCTCTCCTTGCAGGCTCTTATCAGGTCGTCGTGCCTGAAATGGTGGGGAGATACCTTTGTCGCGAGGAACAGGTCATTCTGCCCTTCTAGGGCCTCGCCCACCAGTCGCTCGTTGCCGTACATCTCGGCCGTGTCGACGAATCCCATCCCGAGCGATATCGCCTTCCTTATGGCCTCTGTCTCACTTTCTGGGGATCCGCCCATCTTCCAGGTGCCTATCCCCAGCTCTGGGATCTTCTCGCCGGTCTTCCCGAGCGTCTTCTTTGTCACGCCCATGAATCCACCTAGTTTTCGTTTATCGTTATGGAGAGGGGCCCAGTGTAGTTGAAGGTCGGGGCCTGCAGCTTTACGATTATGTAGACGCTTGAGTAGTGTGGGATCTTTATTGGAATCAGAGGGTTGACGCTCACGACCTTGAACCCAGGTGTTGTCACCTTTATGGAGGTTATGGTGAGCGGGCAGTAGCCCGAGACCTCCGTGTCGTGGATGTAGAACTGGGTGCTATGGTTGTATCTCAGCGTTGAGGGAGTACACTGTGCTCTGCATTGATTTTCCGCAGCTGGTCTTGTTGAGCGTGGCCGGGCCGGTATAATTGTGGAGCAGGTCTAAGTTGGCCAGGTATGAGACGTTATGGTTGTGGGATATGGTTGTGGTTGCTATGGTATTGCCACCCACAATGGTTGTGGTGTGGAGCGTGGTGGTGGAACCGCCAAGCTTGGGCGGATTCAATACAAGATATACGACCGCGATTATGATTATCACGACCACTATCGCAAGCACGACCAGCTTTCCCTTGCCGCCCTCCTTTTCCGTAAATGTGAGTATGTTTTCCTCCTTGTTCTCTTCGGGGTTCGGCTTCTCCCCGGTAGTGAGGTCTTCTACCGTTTCATCCTTCAATTCACCTGTTGTCTCGCCCTTTGGCTCGCCTTCCAGGCCCTCCGGCGGAGGCGTTTCTCCAGGGTATGCTTCGGCCTTAGGAACCTCGGTTTCGGGCACTCCGCCCCCTTGGTAGACAAGGCCCTTCATGTCCTTTTCTGCCTTCCCGTCCTTTGGGTTTTCAGGAGCGGGCTTCCCTGTCGCCCTGCGTCCCGTGCCGTCGTCCGATTCCTTCATCGGTAATTCTTTAGACGCACCTTTATTAAATAGCTTTGCTGTTGGCCGAAAATGGTGCGGGTTGGACGGCTTGATTTGGGACAGGAAGTCGGATGCGTGCTTGGTTGAATTGGCCCGACCGCTGTTGCGCCGGTTTTACAGACACCTTGGGATCGATGGTTCGGAGGCAGGATTGAACGATAAAGGAGAAACCGAAACAAAAACCGAATCAAAATGAAACCGAAATGTGGGACAGCCTTTTTATATGTTTAGAATTTTAGATTATGTTGTGTGATGGCATGAGCAAGACTGGGGACACCAAGCGCCAGATAATAGAGTATCTAAAGGCGAAGAAGGGAACTCTTACCGACATCAGCGCAAAGCTTAATCTTGCACCATCAACAGTAAGCCAGCACCTCAAGGAGCTCGTCCAGTCTGGCGAGATACGCCTTGCGGACGACAAGCCGAGGAAGTGGAAGTATTACCAGATAAACAACGGGCAGGTCAGCTCGCCCTATCAGGTCGGCTTCCAGATGAAGAGTCTGATAATACCAATAGCAGGGGTCATACTGATCGCCGTATTGGCCATCGGCCTTTACCATTCCGGCAACGGCGTGATTGCGGCTGCCCAGCAGGTCTACATAGCGCCCGGGTCTGCCGTGCCAACAGGTAGCACGGTCTTCTCACTTTCTGACTCCCCGCAGTTCTATAACGTCAGCGCCCTGTTCATAACGGTTACTAACGCAAGCGTCCAGAGCACCTCTGGGAAGTGGTATAGCATACCGCTCCAGGAGCACACCTTCAACCTGGTGAGCCTGCGCAACATATCTGAAATAATGTCGGGCGTCAACCTAAGCTACGGAAGCTACGATGCCCTCTCGTTTTCCGTGTCAAACGTCACTGCGATAGTCAACGGGACCTCCAGGAGCGTCTTCCTACCAAGCGGCAAGCTTTTCGTGGTCGGGAGCTTCAACGTATCAGCCAATTCGACCAACTGGGTCAACATAGACTTCAACCTTGAGAGGTCGCTCCACCTTGAAGCCAATGGTAGCCTAGTGATGCTGCCTGTTCTACTGATAAGCCGCCAGACCGGAGGCCAGATAGGGCTCAATGCGAGCAGCATAGTTGTCGCCCGCAGTTCTCCACAGATGCACGAGGACTTTGAGTTTGGGATGGATACCAATGGAAGCATGAGGGACAACTTCACATTCCCGCAGAACGGGGTGATTGGGGTCTCAGCTGGAAAGGTGAGGTATAGGGGAGAGGGACCGCCCCAGTTCGTGATTAGGACGAGGAAGGGATTCGTGATGGGCCCCAATGCGACCTGGTTCTTCGGCTACAACGCAATGAATGAAAGCGTTGAGGCGAATGAGCCGATTCAGAGGCCGTTCGCTGCTGCCAACATCAACGGAAGCGCGAACGCTACCGCAGTCATATGCCCCAGGATGGGAGTATGCCATGGCCCTATGATTCTTCCACCCATGATCCCCGGCATCAGGTCGGGCGAGGCCATTAACGCCAGCGAGTCGGGGAACTACTCTTCGGGATGGCCCAACTACACAGGAAACGCAACGGGCCACTGGCTCATAAGCGTTCCGCCGGGAGTGATCAGCGGGGAGAACTCGAGCGGTTATGTTAACTGCGAGTTCAGGGACGGAGGCGTCGCCTGCATAGAGAACGATAGCTTCAATGAAACGAACGCGACACCAGCCACAGGAAGGCTTGTGATTAGGGGAGGGTCCTGTGCAGGTCTTAGGCCTGGCGAGTGCTGAATCAGGGAGCGCCCTTCTCCACAAGCATGTGGTCCAGCAGGGCGTCCCCCTTCCCGAAGAGGAACATTGCCTCGACTGATTTGCCCAGCATGACCTGCGGCAGCCAGATCCGGTCGTCCGGCCACATGGAATCGTAGGGTAGGAAATCCTTGCGGTACCATTTGGGTGCCATCTCGTCTGATTCAGAAGGGTCCCCATCCCAGCTGTCCGCCATGTAGACGGTCACCAGCTGGTCTGCGGGGCTCTGCTTCATCTCCTCGTTGTAGAAGTAGAACTCCAGCTCCGCTGTCTTCACGAAGGATTTTGGTGTGACGCCGATCTCCTCCTGCGTTTCCCGCACCATCGCCTGCTCTATGGATTCGCCGGGCTCGACCTTGCCGCCGACCCCGTTCCATCTGCCAGCCCCGAAGCCCTTCTTCTTCATGGCTAGGAGTATCATCTCGTCGTCGACCAGAAAGCAGAGGGTGGAGTACCTGAGCTTAGCGTTGATCGCCGTCTTGTAGTCCCCCACTTTCACTTGACCACCAAGAATTATCCGAGCCAAGATATAAATATCTTGAACGAGCACGATTTTAGGGGGTGGTGCGACGGGCGCCAAGAGCTTGAAGAAGTCCGATCAGGACCTGACTAAGAGGACCATCGACGATTTGCATGAGATAGAGCAGTCCCTGAAAGTTGCATTGGGGGTCAGGCCAGGGGCTAATGGAAGGCTGCGTACAAGGGATGAGCTGCTTGAGGACGTGGTTAGCCTCAGGGGTTCGGTAAGGAAAGGAATCAAGGCTGGGAGAATACTAAGGAGCAACATTCAACTCTCCATCGCCCTGCCCGGAAAGCAGAACGGGGTACATCAGGTAAATGGAGTAGAAACAGGGCTGGAATACATGATGCGAAGGAGGTAGCAGGATCAGCGCACGGTTTAAGTTTGCCGAAGCGAGGAAATGGGGTACAATCAGCCGAGATTGAACAGGAAGATTGTTTTTCAGGCGACGCTGGCGGAATTTAAACCGGATCCGGCGTTGCAAGCCAGGCTGGGATACCATCTTAGGAAACCGAGGCCGACTAAGGAGAACATAATGAGGGTTGCGGTCGGAAAGGTCTCGGAGTTGGCGGACAGGCTGGCAGGGGACGGCAACAAAAGCAAGGGCTACGTCAGCTTCGACGAGGCCCAGAAGTGCTTTTTCTCCAGGCTTCTCGCGGAGCTCTACACATGGCCTGAACTTTTTGACTGGAGGAGGGGCTTCGTCTCTCAGCAGGACGCCTACAGCAGGATCAGCACCAGAAAGAGGACAGGCGAATTGGTGCCGCACAAGGGGGTCGATGAGGCGATCTACGAGCTGCGGGACGCCGGCATGACGGCTTCCCAGGTGGTTGCGGTCACCCACAACCTCTTCTTCAACTACGTTGACGCCATAAAGCAGAGCGAGCCGGGAAGATTCATCCATTTTGCGCCTGCAGGCAGGT
Source organism: uncultured Microcaldota archaeon (assembly GCA_963787745.1). Classification (GTDB taxonomy): domain Archaea; phylum Micrarchaeota; class Micrarchaeia; order Micrarchaeales; family Micrarchaeaceae; genus JAJYUY01. The sequence goes on from CAWBEB010000003.1 coordinate 59,062, forward strand.
TCTACGCCGAAAAGATAAAGCCGAACCTTATGGACTGGGACATCGGAGCGGGGGCCAGGGCACGCATTGACCGCGGCATCATGTTCATACTGTACTTTGGGATGAAAAGAGAATCGAGCGACAGGCTCCAAGAGAGGAGGGCAGAAAAGTTCAGGCCACAGTCGGTAAGCCGGACGGACAGACAAATGGAGTTGCTGATGGGACGCAAGGATTTGGTCCGGATGACAGAGGGTCTTGATTCTCCTGTGCCTTTGGATGCGATTGCGAGCAAGATTGAGCTAAAGGAAAGGGCTCACGGACCAACAGTTACAAACAGGTTCGCTAACGGTTTATCTCTTGGAAGGCCTTATCGAGATCGGCTTTTGAGGCAGACACCCAGCGCTTAGACGGCCCTACGGCTATTTCGAACTGATTGGCCTTGAAACCCTCTGCAAGCGCATCTGCGACCTCTGCAGATGAGACAGTCCAGTCCTCCTTCTTGATCGGCTTGCCCTTCAGCTCGGTGTCATGCACTATCGGGGGGATTAGCTCGAACACCTTTATGATTGTGTCCCTGAGTTGGTGCCTCAGCGACATCGTGAAGGAATGGAGGGCAGCCTTTGTGGCCGAGTAGACTGGGAATCTCGAAAGAGGAACGAAGCCCAGTCCCGATGAAACATTGATTATCGCAGACTCGTTGCCCTTTGATAGCGCAGGTATGAAAAGTGCTGAGAGGTGTATCTGGGACTTGAGGTTGGTCTCTATCTCGTCATCGGCCTTGAGTAGCTCCTCGTTTCCGCTCTTCAGATTGATGGGCCGCTGTATCCCCGCGTTGTTTACCAGCACGTTAAGGCCCTTGAAGTCAGATTCGATTTTCTTTAGCAGGGATTTTCTATCCGCTTCCTTTGATATGTCGCACCTTATCACATGTAGTGAGGGGATCTCCTTCTTCGCTGCATCCAGCCGGTCCTGCCCCCTCCCGCAGATTATAACAGTATTGCCGAGCTTGGCAAACCTTTCTGCGATGGCGAATCCTATACCTGTCGCCCCGCCCGTCACAAGTATCGTGTTGCCGCTTGCCTTCATTTCATCGCGCCTTTTGTCGAATCGTCAATCCACTTTAGGTAGCCCTTGCTTCCCATGGATATGGGAACCTGGATTATCTCAGGCAGATCGTAGTTGTGCAGCCTGGCTATCTCTTTCTCCACCTTCTTGTACAGGCCGCTTCTTGTCTTTATTAGGCAGAGCAGCTCTCGTCCGTTCTGGATCTTGCCTTTCCAGATGAAGGTGCTGCTTATCGGCATGACCTGGACGCAGGCGGCAAGCCCCTTCTTTAGAAGGCTCTTGGCGATGGCTGAGGCTACCTTCCTCCTGTTCGTGGTTGTCATGACCATCGCGTATTTCATTGGATCAACATTCGCCGGGGTTGGGATTTGAACCCAAAATTCCCGAGGGAAACCGGTTTGCCTGTTCGCATCACAGATCAGCTCTTGAAATGCGTTCATTTCAAGACCGGCGCGTTACCGGATTCCGCCACCCCGGCATTGGATATTATCTGTCTCTTCGGGTTAAAAACACTTCTTTTTGGTGATTTAATGCTATTCGATAGAATATTTGGTTTGTTCAATAGAAGGAGGCCGGTCGGCCTTTCCATAGAGCTCGGGATCGAGCGCAGCGTTCTTCAAAAGGGAGGTATGATGGCCAGGGGAAGCGGGCCTTATATGAGGGTATATCCGAGCGGGTATAGATGGAGAAATGTAAATAGAAAAGTGGTGCTCCTGCCATCAGCCGAGCCGAATCCCCATATCCTCGTGTCTGGGATGAGCGGCTTCGGGAAGAGCATGTTTTTCAAGTCCGTATTGATTGATGTTGCAAAGGCAGGCGTCTCGTGCATAATATTCGACGGTCACAACGAGCACAAGGAGGTCGTCCAGGGGCTCGGCGGACAGGTCCACGATTCTGGCAACGGCGGCATAAACCTTTTGTCGCTGGACGGCGCCACGGTCTCTGACCGCATAGCCGGCTTGACGGCGTTGCTGAGCAGCGTATACGGGCTGGGCCACATCCAGTCCACAAAGCTGGGCCAGTGCCTAAAGTACACCTACCGCAGGTTTGGTGCTAGTGGAGGGGATGACAGAGAGCTGCAAAAAGAGCCCAAGGTGTCCGATCTTCTATTCGAGATAAACATATTCGTGAAGAATGCCAGAACCGCAAGCGAGGCGGCCACGCTGGTGCACCTCTACAGCAAGATATCGAACCTCAACAGCAGGGTATTCAACACCCCTGTTTCTGGAAACCTAAAGAGGGGGATACACTCCTTTTCGGTGTCGGAAAGGATGAGCAGGGAGGCACGGCTCATCTACCTGGTGGAGCTTTTAGAGAGGGTGTATACAGGAATGAAAGACGATCCGAAGGACAGGAAGGTCAGGCAGTACATAATGATAGACGAGTCGCAGGTGTTGATCAACGAATCTGAGGAGTGCAGCGGCATAATCACCAAGTTCATAGAAGAGGGCAGGAAGTACGGCCGCGGGGTCATGATAGTAACCCACATGTCATCTAGGCTCAACAGGCAGATAGTCGCCAATGCCGCCACGTTCATGGCCTTCTATTCAAGGGAGCCTTCTGAAGCGGCATATGTTGCAAAGGTAATGACGTCAAATTTTGATGCCGAGCAGTCCCTGAGGTCCAAACTCGCGACACTTGGAGATGGCGAGGCCGCTATGATCAGCGCCAACCATAGGGCCCCGAGGGTCGTTTCCACGATAGGCTTGCACAAGAAAACAGAGGTTTACAGGGGCCCTGAAGGGGGCAGTGTCCTTAGGTTCGCACAGAGGCCCATAAGGATAGGCGATCTTGCTACCAAGGCTGGGACTGGTGTCGAAGGGATCCGGATGCTGGTGGGAGGTACCTTGGACCGTTTTGTGGACGGCTCAGAGGAATGGGTGATGAAAAAGTCGGTTCCGGGGGTTGAGCACGAGGTAATGGTCTCGAAGATTCGTTCGATCCTTCAGGGCGCTGGGATTGACGCGTATATTCACAACCGTGCGAACGGTCCGGACCTGGTCGCCTATTTCAAGGAAGGGAAGGCCGCCATAGAATACGAAACCGGGACCAAGAGGATCGAGGAGAGCGTTGCCATGATAAAAGGTAGGCTTGGGGATTACCAAAAGGTTATAGTGGTTGTGAACGACGCGTCTGTTTGGAAGTATAGAGATGCTCTCTTCGGTTTTGATGTGCTGGCCGCTTCTGAAGTAGGAGTATTGCTAGTTTATTAGTTTCTTCTTGATAAGGAAATCCCTTACGGTTTGGTATATCAGTTTGTGTCCCTCTGAGTTCGGGTGTACGCCGTCCTCAAGCAGCTTCTTGTAGCTGCTGCCGAACGGTTTCGACAGGTCGATGAACAGGGCATCTTTCTTTGCGCACACCCGCTTTATTATCTTATTGTCCCTCTGGATGCTCTCGTTGTCGTAGTGCATCTCCCTATCCCAGAAGACAGGATGGGTCTTTGTCTCGTCAACAGGATGGCTCCCAATAAACAGCACGTTGCCTGTCAACGCCTTCGCCTTCTTGGAAAGTTTTTCGATGTTTCTTTGGAATTCTTCCGGCGAGTCCGGTGCTTTAGCCCTTTGCATGCCCGGATCGTTAATCCCTATCGCGAAAATCACGACAAGGTCGTTTTGGCTTTCTCCCTCGTCAATCCTGGCCGTAGTTTCCGCATCGAAACGCGCCAGCAGGTTGGCAGTCGTGTCTCCGCTTACCCCAAGATTGTAGGTGTTATAGTAGGAGTCCCCCTTCCCGCTTAGGGTCTTTGAATCGAGGTATTTCCTGAGTCTGCAGACCCATCCGCCTTCGGCATCCCATGCGCCATAGGCTATGCTGTCCCCAAACACCAGAATAGTGGTCATTATACCGGTAATGTGTGCCGAAGTAAGGTATTAATACATTTGTGACTGATAGTTAACCAGTTCTCTGCTTCCTTCAGAAGGAGATTTGAATGTCTAACGTATACGAGGTAAAGTCGGCTGACCTGGTAAAGATAGCCTCGCAAAGGCTCAAGGAGAAGATGAAGAAGCCAGGTTATGTGGACTTCGTCAAGTCGGGGCCGAGCAAGGAGAGGGTTCCGCAGGATAGGGACTTCTGGTTCGTGAGGAGCGCCTCGATACTAAGGCAGGTATACCTCAACGGGCCGATAGGAGTGTCGAAGCTGAGGACCAGGTACGGAAGCCGCAAGGAGCACGTAGTGCACAGGCACCACCACATGAAGGCGGGTGGAAGCATAATCAGGGATGCGCTTATGGAGCTGGAGAGGATAAAGCTCGTCCAGAACACCAAGGAAGGAAGGATCATAACAGCTCAGGGCAAGTCGTTCCTAGACAAGATAGCGAACGAGATAAAGGCACCTCAGCGTGGTTCATGATGGAAGGCGAGGAGGAGCAGTACCAGAAAAGGCTCCAGAAGAGGTATCAGGAGGCTGTCAAGAGGGCGCAGGTCGAACGGCAGATGGCCGAGATCGCGATGCGCCTTTTGGATGCGAACGCCTATGAGAGGCTGACCAACATAAAGTCCTCCAATCCGGAGCTATACAGGCAGATGGTCAGCATGCTCGTGCAGCTCGCCCAGCAGAACAGGATACAGGGAAAGGTAACAGAGGCGCAGTTCAAGTCGCTTCTAGAAAAAATGACGCAGAAGGAGGATACAACCATTGAGTTCAGACATAAGTGATGCTATGACGAAGAAGACAGGAGATGAAAAGAGACGGCTCGGGAAGATGCTCAAGAGGAATAGGAGGATGCCTGTCCTCGCTACGATAAGGACCCACAGGAAGCTCCAGTACAACATGTTCGCAAGGGACTGGAGGCACAGGAAGATAAAGAAGGAGTGATCCCATGACAGATAGACTACTTACCATAAACCTCAGGAACTACCTGGTGAGGCAGCCGGTGCGCAGGAGGCACATGAAGCTCTCCCGCTATGTGAGGAACAGGGTGGCGCACTACATCAAGGTCGATGAGGAGAACGTCAAGATCACCGGCGAGCTCAACAACCTCATGATAAAGTCCTACTCGAAGAGCATGCTTCCGCTTAAGCTCAACGTCAAGATCGAGAACGGGACCGCAACGGTGCACCCATTCATACAGAAGAAGGAGGCTGCAGCCGCCCCGGTAGCAAAGGCAGGAGCCAAGACGGCACCGACCGCGCCGAAGACAGCCGCCAAGGTGGAGGCAAAGCCCGCAACCAAGGCAGAAACGAAGACTGCGGCCAAGCCATCGACCGCGGAGAAGAAGTAGCTGGTGGCCATGGATGCGGCCAAGTGCAGGATAAGGGGAAGCGATTACGCAGGTGTTTTCTGCGCAGCGACAGAAAGGCTCATTTTAGCGCCCCTCAACCTTACCAAAAAGGAGCGGGAGGTATTGTCAGGCACCCTGCACGCTGAAGTTTTGGAGGTCAGCGTTGGCGAATCCGAGCTCGTGGGGCTTTTTGCCAGGGCCAACTCGAACGGAATCATACTATCAAACCTGGCATCCGAAGCTGAGGCTAAGATAATCAGGGAGATGGCCGGCGGGCTCAATGTCGCCGTGCTGGACAGCGACATAAATGCCATAGGGAGCAACATCCTCTCCAATGACAAAATGGCGATCGTTAACGAGGAGTACGACCACTATGCCACCAAGCAGATCTCTGATGTGCTCGGGGTGGAGGTCATAAAGTCGATAATAGGGGGCTTTAGGACAGTGGGAGCAAACAACATACTCACCAACAAGGGACTGGTGATAAACAACAGGGCCACCGACCTTGAGCAGAAGGAGTGGGAAAGTATCACAGGCTTCAAGTCCATAAGGAGCACGGCCAACACCGGATCCCTTGCGATCGGCCTGGCTGTCGTGACCAACTCAAAGGGAGTCGTTGCTGGGGAGGAGACCACCGGCTTCGAGCTCAACAGAATCGTACAGGGACTGGAGCAGTGACATATCAAGGCCATATCCGATGGCTGCCGTCCTTCCTGCGCCACCACTTGTTCTTCTGATGATTTACCGGATTTGGGAGCTTTGTATTGCGCAGTAGGGCTGTGATTAGCACCGGGTCCTGTTTTGTTTCGGCCCTGACAGGACCGGGGTTCCCCTTTTTTGTCTTTTCCTCGCTCATTGATACCACCTGTTAAGCATGAATAGATTTTGCGCTTGCTAAGACCATCGTAACACCCGAGCCCTTGGAACCGAGACCAAGCTCAGGCCGAGGCCGTAAAGAAGGAGTTGGCTGAACAGAGATTGCCATAGCTGTTCGTTATAGCGTAAGGCCGTACTGTCGATGCTGGCTGCGCCATGCGAATCTATCAGGGATTGCCCGGAGCCCGTATTTAATCTTTTTGTGCAAGCTCATACGGGAACATCGACGAAAGTCGCGCTCTTCCTCGCTATCTCGGCCCTTCGAAGCGCCAGTGTGGGATCAGATAGCACATACACACCGAGTTTCGGAACCCTTAGACAGACTCCGTTCGGGACTTTTGGCCCTCTGGAGGCCTTGGATTCGGAGTTCTTCGATTTTGTCATTCAACTCACCATCATGTGGCATCGGCTCGCGGTGAAACCGTATGGCCTTCCCACGTCCCGGCAAGCTCGCATACGACATACGGCTTTACGGCCCCCCGCAGAACCACCCGGGCAGCAGGATCCTTCTTTTGCCCCTCAGGCAGGTCAGTTTCTAGTTTGCCCCTCTTGAAACCCTGAGAACCTTCGGGTTCTCTATTTTTTAATCTAGCCATCATGACACCCCAAGCCAAAAACAAAAGAGTTGGGCTCAGGATATGAGAAGGGAGACTATCCCAACGGAGGCGACGCTAATAGAAACAGACTGAACCGCATTTGCTGATTGCGCGTTCATGTATTCGCCAATATGCTCAGTGCTGGATCGGTATTAAAGGCTTTTGTGCAACGGTTCGCAAGCCTTTTTATAAGTGAGACGCGAAATATCATAGGTTATATGGAAGAGAAAGGCAGCGGCAGGAGGATGAGCCAAGACGAGATTGCCTACATCGAGAGAGTCTACCAGAACCAGTACATGATGGTGGGCAACGCGATAAACGCCGCCCTCGAGGAGCTCCAGGAGCTCAGCTCGGCCGGGAAGGCGCTCGATGAGATGGACCAAGTCTCCGGAAAGGAGTCCTTTTCAGGCATAGGCGGCGACTTCTACCTGAAATCCCAGATAAAGAAGGATTCGAAGGTCATCGTGGGAGTTGGCGGGGGCTTCATGGTGGAGAAGGAGGTGGATGCAGCAAAGCAGGCGGTCAAGAAGAGGATGGACGTCAAGAACGATATGGTAACCAAGCTTGTCAAGAACAGAAAGGAGTTGGAGGCCGCCATGATAAACATACAGTCAGGGATCGCACCAGGGCAAAATAGTGAATGAGATGTTCGAAGGCCTCAGGAAGAAGTTCTCAGAAGTGATAAAGGGTTTCGTCAAGAAGGAGGAACAGGTAGCGGAGCAGCAGGTAGAACCGGTGAAGGAGGAGAAAGTTGCAGAACCCCAGCCCAAGACAGTCGAGAAAATAACCCCTCCAGTCAGGGAGGAGGCGAAGGCCCGGGCTGTAGAAGGGATACCTAAGCATGAACAAGTAGCGCAGTCCAAGCCGATTAGGAAAGAGGAGGAGAAGCGGATCGAGCCCGAAAGGCCGAAAGTCCAGCCAAAAGAGGTGCCGGTTTCCGTGCAAAAGCCCGAGCCGAAGGTGGAAAGGCCTGCGTCGCGGGAGAAGAAGGAGGAGGTGATAAAGGTCTCGCTCATCACGAAGGTGAAGAAGGCGGTCTTCGGATCCGTGGTCCTAAGCGATGCCGAGATAGACAGGTTCCTCTCCGGCCTCAAGATATCGATGCTTGAATCGGACGTCGCCTTCGACGTAGCTGAGAGCTTCATAGATGATCTGGGGGGACGCCTCAAGGGAAAGAAGATCGAATCCAAGAGCATTAACGACGAGGTGATATCTGACGTGCGCACCGCTCTTTTAGATACCCTGCAGAAGGGCGCGCCAGGCTTTAGCTTCACAGAGCGCATAAAGTCAAGGGGTGAGGGGCCATTTGTCATACTTTTCCTCGGTCCCAACGGGACGGGCAAGACGACCACGATAGCGAAGATAGCGAGCAGGCTTAAGAAGGAGGGCGTGAGCACCGTGATATCCGCAAGCGATACCTTCAGGGCGGCGGCTATAGAGCAGATGGAACACCACGCCAACAAGATCGGCGTGCCCATAATAAAGAGCGTCTACGGAGCAGACCCGGCAAGCATCGCCTTTGATGCGGTCGCATACGCAAGGGCTCGCAACCTGGACACCGTGCTAATAGACAGCGCCGGAAGGCAGGAGACCAACCCGAGCCTGATAAGGGAGATGGAGAAGATGGTCAGGGTGGCAAAGCCTAGCATGATAATATTCGTCGGTGAGAGCACCGCGGGGAACGCCATAGCAAACCAGATAGTGGAGTTCGGCAAGCACATGAAGATCGACGGGATAGTTCTCACCAAGCTTGACTGCGACGCAAAGGGGGGCGGCGCGCTCTCCATATCGCACCTGACCGGGATACCGATACTCTTCTTCGGGGTAGGGGAGGGGTATGACGCCCTTGTCGACTACAGCCCAGAATTCATAGCCGACGCCATAGTCCCCAGGGCAGAGTAGCGGATGGGATTAATAGCTTTGCTTGGATTATACTAGCGATTTGGATGGACGCCAGGCTTCTTAGGATAGAAGATGCGGTGCTCGAGACCCTTGTCGGAAAATTCAACGACATCACCGATATCGGAGAGAGGAAGGAGATAGTCACGGCCACGGTAAAGCAGATAGACGGCACCCTCAGCGAGGATGAGATTGAGATCCTTTTCAACGACATGAATGACATAGGGATAGTGAGCAAGCTCATCTACGACGAGGAGATAGAGGACATAATGATAAACAACACCGCCAACATATTCGTGACCAGCACGAAGCTTGGCGACGTCAAGCTGGAGCAGAGGATAAAGACAAGGGAGGAGCTCTCTAGGTTCGTGGGGAAGATAAAGCTCTACGCCACGAACATGGAATACGGCGGCAGGATATTCGACGTCCAGATGCCCAGCAAGAGCAGGGCTAACGTCGTCTCTTCGCCACTTGGATACAACATAACCATAAGGAACTTCAAGAAGAGCACGCTCAGCATACTGGACCTGATAAACTACGGCACGCTGGACTACCAGATGGCAGCGAGGCTCTGGCTCTATGTTGATGGCCTGAAGATCAGGCCGGCTAACATGCTCATCGGGGGAATCCCAGGGGCAGGCAAAACTACCCTCCTCAACGCCATGTTCTCCTTCTTCAGGCCCGAGCAGAGGGTGGTTACGATAGAGGAGACCTACGAGCTCAACACAAGCATGCAGGAGAACTGCGTTGGGCTGCAGACCAGCGAGGACCTCCCCATGGAGGCGCTGGTGAAGACATCACTTAGGATGAGGCCCGACATGATAATAGTCGGAGAGGTGAGGGGAGCGGAGGCAAACGACATGATGACCGCGATGAACATCGGGAAGATCGCCATGGGGACCATACACGCCTCGTCATCAAGGGACATAGTAAACAGGCTTGAGCACACCCCGATGAAGGTCCCAACTGACATAATCCCGGTCATCGACGTTTTGATAACCGCATCGATAGTAAGGGCCGGCAACAGCAAGGCCCCAGTCAGGAAGATAACCCAGGTTTCTGAGATATCAGGTATGGAGACGAACGTGCTCCTCTCAGACCTTTACAAGTTCGACTACAAGACGATGAAGGGTACTCCAATCCTCCCGAGCGTCACCTACAGGGACATGCTAGCGAAGCTGGCCGGGGTCGCTCCGACGGACATACTCTCTGAGGAGCTGATAAGGGCGACGATACTACAGAGGCTCAATGAGAAGGGAAAGAGGGACATAAAGAGCATAAGCGAGATGGTGAGGGACTACTACTTCAGCCCTGACCAGACGCTTAGGAAGCTCGAGATAAACGGGGAGCCTGCGATAAGGATGTGATTATTCTTCTATTTCTACGGCCCTCAAAAATTTGAGGATTTGCTCGAAGTCCCCTGGCCTTGCTCCACTAAGGGCAAATGCATCATTCCGTGCTCCCCTAAGCATCGATTTGGCCTCTTCGGGAGTGGCTCCTTTTATGACAAGGCCTGTTTTGGGCTTTTGACTAGCATCATCAGCCAAAACCCCGACCCTGGTCCCGCATTGGCCGCAAAAGACCTTACCGTCTATAGTACGGTTATACGAATCTGATTTGAACAATCGACTTTCCGCTTTTGGCTTAGTGAGTGTAGCCGTTGTGCCAGACCCACCTACTTCTTTTGCCATATTATCACTAGTTACCACTCACTTTTAGGAAATATATATAGCTAGCGTTTATTCTCTACTGTTTTAGGAAACGCGCCGGGGTATTACGGCAGCCATTCCTTGTTCTTTATCTTATCCTTAATGTAGTCCCCTACGAAGGTCAGCCTTGGCCCCTGCAGCGTGTCCTGCTCGAGCTTCAATTTGCTCTTGAGCACCATCTTCAGCTCCTCCTCCCACTCCTTGTGCCGGTTTATCCACGGATAATTCAGCATCTCCTGGGCCCTCTTGAGGTCGACCTCTGTCGCCTTCATGGTCATCTTGTTGAGGAACTCGTACTTCTTGAGGTCCGACATCGTAACTCCGAGGAATCTGGCCTCCGGAGTGGCTATAGAATTCCCCATATATGCGAGGTTTATGCTGCCGGTCTTGATCGTCCAGTAGATGTACCATCCCCAGGCGTCGCCGTCGTTGAATACATAAACAGGGAGCCCCATGTCCGCCAGCTTCCTTATCAGCCTCCTTGTCCCCCTTGCAGCCTGTCCCTGGGGGGATATGAGCACCATGTTCTCCTTCTTCCAGAGTAGGTCCTCGTTGAGCCTCTGCCAGAGGGCATCCTTCTCGACCACGAGGACGCTCTTCGCCTTCACGTCGACGAACTCTATCTCGTTGTCGACGTCGCTCGGTATCGCCCATCCGCTCCTTCCCATCTTGCTGGCATCTATCTCGAGCCTCTCCTCCCCGAAGGTGTCCATTATCTTGAGGTTGCCTGCCAGGACCCCCTTCCTGTTGGCGTTGAGGTTCAGGTCCTCCCTCTTGAGGTTCAGGGCGGCCTCCAGGTCCTCTATGAGCGGATTGGACTCGGCCTGCTCGTTGAATATGTTCTCGTCCACGTCCTCTCCCAGCGAGTACTTGAGCTGGTAGAATAGACCCCTTATGGTGGTATGAAGGTTCTCGTTTATGAACTTGTGGCACTTCGCGGCTATCGCTACTGTCTGCATGAACCTCTTTGACTGCGCCGTGTTGACGAAGCTGCGCTCCTCCCTCTGGTCACCGAGCTTTAGGATGCCCTTCTTCTCGTCGTATATGACGTTGCTGCGGCCCCTGGCCATGGTGGAGAATGTGGGGTTCTCCATCGCCTCTATCTCCCTGACGATGTCCCTGCCGAACTTCTCGAGCTTCTCCTTCGATTCGGTGGCCGTCTGCTCTGCCGCGCTCTTCTTCTTCGCCACCACTATCCACCGTTGCCCTTTCCGCCGCTCTTCAGCTCCTTGATTATCTCCCTCTTCCTCTTGCAGTCCTTGAGCGAGTACTGGAGCACGTCTGCGAGCACGTGGACGGGTATTATCTTGGCCTTCTTGAGCTTCTCCTTGCTGAGCGCCACGTCGTTCATGTTGCTTGCAGGTATTATGATCTTCTTTATACCAGCATCTATCGCGGCCTCGACCTTGCTCGTGACGCCGCCCACCGGAAGGACCTCGCCCCTGACGGACAGGGAGCCGGTCATGGCGATTGACTGGTCGATCGGCACGTTTTCCATTGCGGATATTATGCTTACCGCGACAGATATGCTGGCGCTGTCGCCCTCCACTCCCTCCATCTGAACGAACTGGACGTGCATGTCGTAGTTGGCTATGTCGCGGCCCATGTGCTTCTTGATTATCGCGCTGACGTTCTTGACCGCCTCGGTCGCGATCTTGCCGAGCTTGCCGGTCGGTATGAACTTGCCCTCTGACCTAGATCCGGCGGGGGTGACCTCTGCGACTATCGGTATCACGACCCCTGAGTTGGTGACGCTGTTGCCCACCACTGCGAGGCCATTGACCTTGCCTACCGCGAAGCCGCTGACATGTATCACGCTGTAGTCCTTCCTGTACTCAAGTTCGCGGGACACTATCTGGCTCTCTATGGACGATGACAGCGACCTCGCGTTTATGACATCCTGCCTTGAGACCACCTTCTTGTTGGCCTCGATGGCCAGGTCTCCGGCGGCCCTGATTAGCCCCCCGAGGTCCCTGAGTATGAGAGTGAGCTTCTTCTTCCTCCCGGCGCGCCTCCTGGCCTCGTTTATTATCTCGTCGATTGCGCTCGGGTCAAAAGGCAGTATCTTGCCGTCCTTCTTGATCTCCTGCGCCATGAACTGGATGAGCAGAGCCCTGTTCTTCTCCGTGTCGTCCATGGTCGATTCCATGTAAACCTCATATCCATATCCCCTTATCCTTGACCTGAGCGCGGGATGCATCTTCTGTATGTCCTGCAGGTTTCCTGCGGCGACCAGTACGAAATCGCATGGGGCCGGCTCTGACTTCACGAGCGCGCCCGAGCTCATCTCGCTCTGTCCCGTTATGGAGCATTTCTTCTCCTGCATAGATGTGAGCAGCTCCTGCTGGGTCCGCGGCTCCATGTTGGCTATCTCGTCGATGTAGAGAACGCCCTTGTTGGACTTGTGGACCGCGCCGCTCTCAACCCTTAAGTGGGCGGGGGTACCGAGGCCGCCGCTCTGCAGCGGGTCGTGGCGCACGTCGCCGAAGAGCGCGCCCGCCTTGGCGCCTGTGGCGTCTATGAATGGGGCGTGGCTCATGCCGGTGTTGTCTACTATCAGCTTGGGCTCACCTGTGTCATTATTCCCCATGCCTGGCATCATGTTGCCTACGCGCCTGCCCAGACCGCCTACAAGCATGGCAACCGAGCCCATTATCATCAGACCGAGTATTATCGCGGAGAGCAGGACTATGTCCTCCCCCTTGACGTAGCCGAAGATTGCAAGGCCCACTAGCGCCGCCACGACCACGAAGACCAGTATCGAGATGTAGGAGTTGCTCCCGACCATCTGCTGCATGCGCTTTGCCCTCTCCTTCTGCAGTATCTGCCGGCCCTGGCCATCCCCCTTTATGTCGCTTCCAGGAGGGTACGTCTTGACCGCCTTGACCAGCGGGACGTTCTCGTCGTTGTAGTTCTTGTATACAAGCACGTCCTCGAGATCCGCGGCGGGCAGAAGCTCTGCCATCGCCTGGGCGAGCATAGTCTTGCCCACGCCCGGCTCGCCGATAAGCAGGACATTCCTGCGCTGCTTTGCGGCCTTCTTTATTATGTCAACGGCGCGCTTCTGGCCGATCACCTGGTTGATCAGCTGCGGTGGGATCTTCACGTCCTCCGTTGTCTTTATCGCCATCTATTATCACTCAAAAATCGCAGTAGTAGTTGTATCATGAAAGGTTATTTAACCCCTATTATGTTGTTCGGCGTTTTGGCATGCAAACCTATTAATAAGTTAGAAACCCCAATCCTAGCGGCAGATAGGTCGGGGAGCTAAGGGTTCCCTGCTCGCAAATCCCTTTTGGCGAACCAATGCCGGTCGAGTGCTGGACGCGCATAAGCGGTCCTGTGTTTCGGCGTAGACGCCCTGCCTTAGGTGATAGTTGGGTGTGTGAACCAGGCCAGGCCGGAAGGAGCAACCTTAAGCATATCTTCGCTATGCTCTTAAGATACAGGGCCGAGCTGTCATACAGACAAACCATTATGCAACTCCACTGCAAGGCCGGCTTCTGCCACGATGTCAAAATGGTAATCGTTTGAGGAGAATTTCCATAGCAGGATGGCTGCTGGTGATACTCGCCATAGTCACGGTATTTTATGGCCTGAGCAGCACCAAGGCCTGCCCTGCCATTTACATATCCTTGGGCGCCGCCTGCGAGCGCTCAAACTCTAACTTAGGGCTGCTTGTGATCGGGGGGATAATCGCCTTCTTTTTGGGATGCGTCATGGTTATCCTTGGTTTCATCAAACCGCTCCTCCATAAATGATAAAGTATGGTGTCTTTTTGAGATATGTTGCGATGCTTAGAGGGGTCAACGTCGGGGGCAAGAAGATGCCGATGGCCGAGCTCAGGGAGCTTTGCACCTCTCTGAAGTTGAAGAACGTCCGGACCTACATACAGAGTGGGAATGTCATCCTTGATTATGAAGGGACAGCGGCCCGGCTTGAGGCGCTTTTGGAGAGGGGCATAGAGAGTAGGTTTGGTATGAGTGTGAAGGTTGTAGTGAGGACGGCTTCCAGTCTTGCCGACGCCATATCGAAAAACCCTTTTGGGGATAATGCATACCTGACCTTCCTCGCCTTTGAACCCAAGGAGATTCAGTTGGACTCGATAAACAAGGCGAAGTCGGGAAAGGAGGAGTTCAAGATTGCAGGAAGATTGGTCTATCTCTCGCTTCCAGAAGGTTACGGAAGGACCAAATTGACGAACAATTTCCTTGAGTCGAAGCTTAAGGTGGCTGCTACAACGAGAAACCTGAAGACCGTGACAATCCTTCTCGGAATGGTCAGATCGAGAGGAGACTAAACACAATTAAATACCTATGATAGAAATATCCATTAATTGCCAAGTTAGCCTAATCTGGTAAGGCGCAAGATTGCTATGCCCGGCTTTAAGCCGAGCGCGATAATCTTGTCCCGTAAGGGATTGGGGGTTCAAATCCCTCACTTGGCGTTCATGTTGACTTGATGAGGGGCGATCAAATGCCGATGGATGATAAGAATGGCAAAGATTCACGCGTCACGCTGGCTATAATCGAGGATGCGGAGAAGGTGCTGCTTGTGAGGAGGGCCAGGGAGCCATTCTCGGGTTTCTGGAGCTTTCCTGGGGGCATAGGTGCATTTTCTTCAACCGATGACCCGAAAGAGGCCGTCAAGATCGAGGTGAAGGGCGACATAGGATGCGTATTTGAGCCCGGATCCTTGATGCGCTTTACGCAAAAAACATACAATGATGCATCGCTGTTCGTTTTCGCTGGCAGGACATCAGGCAACCCTACCCCAAATAAGGGATATGTCTCGGAGGCTAAATGGTTTCCTGTGGAGGATGCAAGGAAGATGGAGCTCGCTTTTGAACAGAATAAGGTTTTGGATGCCTACCTTAGCGGTAGGGAAGGATTCGAGGCTCTTGTTTAGCTAACGGGGAGGCAGGCGGCGTAGGACCTTTCGAGACCGAAGACCCTGTCGAACTCTGTTATCTGCTCCGGCTTTATCCATTTGTATTCGGTTCCCTCGAAATCGAGCTTTATCTCGGGCTTCGAGTTCAGTTCGACTATGAAGGGGCAGATAAGCCAGGTCTTTCCTATCCCCTTGTCCTCCAATTCATATGGCGTTCCCGCGATCACTTTCCGTATGATCGGTCCGGTTATCCCTGTTTCTTCCCTGACCTCCCCTAGGGCCTTTTGCCTTATGGGTTCTTTGTCATCGATGTAGCCCGCTATCGCGTTCCACTTCCCCTTGTAGGTCCCCACCTTGTCGCTTCTCTTTACAAGAAGGATCTCCCCAGCAAACATCACGAATACGGTGACGACCGGGGCGTAATTTGTGTCCTTGTAGTTTATCCTGCCATCTGGAAAGTGAGGGTATATCTTTGAGAGTTCCTCCCGCTTTTTCGAGACATCGGATTCGTCCATCCCATCTATTTGTTTGATTTGGATAGATATATAGCGGTTTTTCCGTTGTGTGAACGCAACGGAAAGGTTTATTAATATTTATGCCTAAAGTTAATAACATACTTTGGTGTTCGACTGGAGATACTCAGCATTTCTATAGACGATGAGACTAGGAAGAGACTTGAGGAGATACAGGCGCAGCTGGGTCTCAAGAGCCGCTCCAAGCTGCTGCGTGATGCCATAGAGGGTATGGTAAAGGACTACCAGGACCTCAAGAGGCTCTCAGGGACGATAGAGATCGTATTCGTACTTACCTATCACGGCTCGGAGAAGAACAGGGTATCGAACACGCTGCACAGATTCAAAGACAAGATAAGGAGCGAGCTTCATCAGCATGGCCCTGAGGCCTGCATAGACGTTATAACGATAAGGGCAGACGCAGGAACGGTCCGTGACGTCTTTGCGGTACTGAAGAAGAACAATAGCGTTCGCTCAATCGTATATTCTGTGATCGCCACCGAAAGCAGCAGAAGGAAGACGAAGCCAAAGGAGTTGCAATGAACCCGCTAGTGCTGATTTTGGCGTTTGGGACGTTCCTGTCAACACTTATAGGAGGCATCTTTGCCATACGGTTTAAGAAGGTCGTGCACTACTTCTTCGCCTTTGCCGCGGGGAGCCTAGTGGCAGTGGCCCTCCTAGATCTCCTGCCGGAGAGCCTTGCTTCGGTCCAGGCGGTGGGATTGCCGATACGATATTCCCTGATCGCCGTGGTGCTTTCATTCCTGATATACAGCCTGATCGAGAAGATATTCTCAACCCACCATATCCACGAGGATGAGAAAGATACCCATGGTCATATAATGGGACCTATCGGGGCGGGCAGCCTGGTCATCCACAGCTTCCTTGACGGGGCGGCCATAGGGGCGGCATTCCAGGTAAATGCAGGAGTAGGACTGATAGTGGCCTTCGCAGTCATCTCGCACGATTTCACAGACGGCATAAACACAGTTACGTTGATGCTGAAGAACAAGCACAGCTCGAGGAGGGCAGCACTTTTCCTGCTCGCAGATGCGATCGCACCCATAATCGGAGTGCTTGCAACCTTCATACTCCTGGTGAACCAAGCCGCGCTAGGATTGATACTTGCGGTCTTCGTTGGCGAGTTCATCTACCTCGGAGCGTCCAACATGCTCCCAGAGACGCGCAAGCATACCCCGTGGAAGATGATGCTGCTCACTTCTCTTGGGGTTTTAGTGATAATCCTACTCACCTCTTTCGTGTAAGGATTGCGCATCTCGTTGAGAAAGCCATGCTTCGGAAGCGATAGCTATTTAGCAGGGATTTTAGCTATAATAGCGTGAATTGAATGATGGAAATCACGATGCTTAAGAAGATTGACCTTTCGGGAGCAACCTTCGTTGAGGGATTCCCGGGGATTGGGCTAGTCGGCCCCATGAGCATAAGCTACATGATAGACAAGCTCGAGATGGAGTGCGTCGGCTACATAGAGAGCACCAGCTTCCCGCCGCTGATATCGATACACAAGGGGGAGCCCATGCACCCGATAAGGCTCTACTACGCAAAGCAGAGCCAGATAATCACCGTATTCGCGGAGTTCGCGATACCGCTCGACCTCGTCTACGAGATCGTCGAGACGGTCTATGGCTTCATCACGAAGAACAAGATCAAGACCGTATACTCGATAGGAGGGCTTCCGATGAATCCGCAGCCAGGGCAGCAGGCAAAGGGCTCTGATGTGGTGTTCGGAGTCGCGTCAAAGAAGTCGCTGGCCGCTCAGATGCAGAAGGCGAGCCTCAAGCCCATCGTCAGAGGGAGTCTCGACAGGTGTGAGCGCGCTGCTGCTTGTCAGGTCCAAGGTCGACGAGATTGACAACATCAACCTCATGGTCGCCGTGCAGCCAGGAATAGTTGATCCGCGTTATGCGGAGTCTGCGATAGCCTGCCTCAACAAGCTGATGGCGCTCGACATCGACATAAGCGAACTCGACAAGGAGGCAAAGGAAGTAGAGGCCAAGATAAGTGAGATCATAAACAAGCACAAGGAGAGCCACGAGAGCTACAAGAACGCTGTGGGCGACTCGGGACCTTCGATGTACGCTTGATTATCGCTCAATGCAGGGGTGGCGGAGCCCGGTCTGGCTTTAACTAGCCACGGAAAAACGCGCGGGACTTAAGATCCTGTGGCCTAGCGCCTTCGGGGGTTCAAATCCTCCCCCCTGCACCGTATTTATAATTGTTTGAGCAAAATCTCTTCTATGATGTTTTTAGAACAGCCCGCCGATTTCCGGTCTAAATTTGATATCGTGAGTTGCTTCTTGGAGGAAGGCGGAAAATTCCTGCTCCTCCATCGTGCCGACAATGAAAATGATGGGAATGTGTGGGGCGCGCCTGCCGGAAAGGCAGAGAAAGGAGAGGATCTGCTTGCGGCAGCGATAAGAGAGGTATATGAAGAGACAGGAGTTACAATCTCCAAGACAAACATGTCATATTGGGGCAGAACATTTGTCCGCTATCCCGATTACGACTTCATTTATCATATGTATTCGGCGGATCGGCCTTGTGGATCGGTGATCAAGATTAACCAAAGAGAGCACAAGAATTTCAGATGGGTTACGCCGAAGGAGGCGCTTGCTCTTCCATTGATTAGGGACGAGGATATTAGCATAAAACTTTTTTACAAGCTTATTCCAAGGACGCGATTGAAGAACTAAGACTTAGACTACGTAGCCTATTAGTGCCTTGATCCAGCCCTTGATCTGCTGGACTGCGTCCGAGACTATCGTTTCCGTGCTGCTGAGCGGGGTTGCCGGGATCGACTGTGCGACCGTAGTGGAGGATGAGGTGGTCGGGATTGTTGATGTGGTGCTTGTGGTGGATGGGACGCTCGTCGTGACCGAAGCCGCCGTGCTGGTCGCATTTTTGGACGGGCCTACCCTCACGACAACAGTATTGGAGGTCAAAACGGTCGGGATTGATGCGCTGTCCCAGTATTGGAGCTGGAAGGTATAGACGCCAGGTGTGGTCGATGCGTTGGGCGCGAAGACGCAGGTGTGGGTATTTGATGCCAGCGCGCATACCGAGTTGGCTGTGAACGCGCTCAGCGAGGAGTCAAGGGATCCGGAAACGAGCCACTGATAATGATATGGTGGCGTGCCGCCCGTAGGGATGTTGATTGATATGGTCGAGTTCTGCCCGGGGTAGATCGTGTATTGGGTCTTGCTGATCGTGCCATTGGACTTCATCTGCGGGCTGACCACGATAATCCTTGTTGATGATGAGGTGCTGTTGCCGGTGTTGTCGGCGACGAGTATGTTGAAGACGCATCCCTTGGTGGTGCCGTTGGGTGCGTAATAGAGCGTGGAGAGGAAGTGGGCGTAGATGCTTGCGAAGCCAGGGCAGGTGGTGTTCTTCTGCACGGACCACTGGTATATGTACAGGTTGTGCTGCGGTCCGAATGGAATGCCTCCGGTCGCGAGCGCTGTGAAGTTGACCGCGCTCTGGTTTGCGTCAAGGTAGAAGCTTGATTGGGGAGATATTGAAACTGTGAAGTTCGCCGCGAGCGGTGCCGCTGCTAGTATTATGGAAAGCAGGGCGGCCAGTAGGATATACCTAGATCCGAAACTCATGGAAGCACTCTTGGCAGAACTAGATATCTGATAATGTTTAAATAGTCATTTACTCGCGGTCGCGGTAATGGTTAGAGTTTAAGAGCAACGGGTACAATGCTATTCGGTGAATTCATGTCATTTCTGGGCTTAGGTTCTGGCAAGATGGATCTGCAGATCGATGGAACTAATTTCGTTTCCGGAGACAAGATAAACTGCACGGCGATACTTACCCTGAACCAGGATGTCAAGGCCAAGGGGGTGGTTGCAGAGCTCTGGGCGGAAACGATGAGGACCTCTTACAGCTCCAGGGGAGCGACAAGGCAGAAGACAGTGGTTTACAGGATGAAGTCCGACCTCGATGGGGAGAGGACCTATTCCAAGAGCGAATCACCAAAAACTTACAAGTTCACGTTCGTTGCGCCAGACAGCAGCAGCGGGGCGCAGGTTGGGACCGGGATGGCGAACCAGATACTCGGCGCCCTGGAGAACATGTCGTCCGCCCAGGGCCCTATCATGTGGTTCATCAGGGCGAAGGTGGACCTACAGCTCGCCTTCGACATATCTAAGACTCAGCAGATAAGCATAAACTCGGCAAGCCCGCCACAGGGGGCGATGCAGTAGCCCGAAGCAATAGCAAAAGCCTTAAAGAGTTTAGATACAAAATCCCTTTGCTAATCTTGGTGAAACAATGGTACTTCTTGAGTGGGTAGGGATCGGCATCATCGTATTGATACTGATCATAATTGCTGCGATATACAACGGATTCATCGCAAAGAGGAACAGGGTGCAGGATGCGCTGGCGCAGATAGACGTACAGCTCAAGAGGAGGTACGACCTGATACCCAACCTCATCGAGACCGTGAAGGGCTATGCCAAGTACGAGAGGGGCGTGCTCACCCAGGTGACAGCGCTTAGGTCTTCCATAGTGACGGGGTCTGTCGACCAGAAGCTCAAGGCCAACGACCAATTGAGCAGCGCGCTCAAGAGCATATTCGCGGTCGCGGAGAACTACCCCGACCTTAAGGCCTCGGAGAACTTCAAGAACCTCCAGGAACAGCTGGAGGGCACAGAGGATAAGATATCATATGTAAGGACATCGTTCAACGACTATGTGCTGGACTACAACAACTCGCTGCAGACATTCCCTGGCAACGTGTTCGCAAAGTGGTTTGGATTCAAGCCGGCGACCTTCTTCCAGGCTCCACCCGGCCAGAGCGAGCCGGTCAAGGTCGATTTTGGCGACCTGAACGGCCCTGATGGGCCCTCCGCGCCAGCGGCAAAGGCGAAGGGTAAGCAGAAGGGCAGCTGAACGGTGCAGGGATGGCGAGCTTCTTCGACGAGGTAGGCAGGAACAGGATAAAGTCCTTCCTACTTCTCGCCCTTTTCTTCCTCCTTTTCACAGGAGTGGTGTTCATATTCACCCTGTTTCTTGGGCTTGGCATATTCGGCCTCGCGATAAGCGCAGTGCTTGTTGCTATATACGCGCTGTTCTCCTACTACATGGGAGGGAAGGTGGTGCTCAAGATATCTGGGGCGCAGAAGGCAGACCCGTCCAAATACCACTACCTCTATGACATAGTGGAGGGGATGGCCCTCGCCACCCAGGTGAAGACCCCGGACATCTACATAATAAACGACCCGAATCCCAACGCCTTCGCGACCGGGAGGGACAGGAAGCACGCCTCCATCGCGGTGACTTCAGGGCTTCTCGCCATGATGGACAAGAGGGAGCTGCAGGGGGTCATAGCCCACGAGATGTCGCACGTTGCGGACAATGACATAAAGTTCATGCTTATTGCAGTAGTCTTCGCTGGCGTCATAGGCCTCGTCGCGGCGATGTTCAGGGGCCTTTTCTTCTTTGGAGGATTGGGCCGTGGGGAAGGAAGGAACGGAGGGATGATAATACTGATTGCGCTCGTCATCGGGCTTCTCGCGCCTCTGTTTGCCTTGCTGCTCAGGCTCGCAATATCAAGGAGGAGGGAGTACATGGCCGATGCGAACGGAGGAAGGATAACAAGGGATCCGCATTCGCTTGCTGGCGCACTGACCAAGATAAGGGACTACACCAAGAACCCGAAGGCCGCACCGGTTGCGCGCGCTAATGACATGACCGCCTCGCTTTATTTCTCCAACCCGCTTAAGGCTAGCGGGCTCGTCAATCTTTTCTCGACCCATCCGCCGATCGATGAAAGGATAAAGCGGCTCGAGCAGATGTACTAAGTGGTGCTATGGCCCGGCAGCCAAAGGCGTTCCTGGCTTGCTACCTTGTCCTAATCAGGGACGGCAAGATCATGCTCTCTAGAAGGGCGAACACCGGCTACCAGGACGGCAAGTACTCAATGGTCGCCGGACACCTCGAAGGGAAGGAAAGCGTTCGGGAGGCGCTGGTCAGAGAGGCACGGGAGGAAGCGGGTTTCTCCCTCGAGCAGAAGGGGCTTAAGATTATTCATGTGATGCACAGGCACGACGTCGACAGGGAGTATATAGACTTCTTTGTTGCATTTAACACCAGGGAGGAGCCGACCAACCTGGAACCTGAGAAATGCGACGAGATAGGCTGGTTCCCGATCGAAAAGCTACCGGAGTCCACCATACCCTATGTGCGGGCTGCAATAGAAGAGATACGGAAGGGGGAGTTCTACAGCGAGTACAGGGTTTGACCATCCGCCAAATCGTCAGCAGGGAAGGGCTTTTATAAATAGCTCTTGAATAATAACCGGTGCTTCTGTGAGGGCGTTATCTCTTCTGGTTGTAATGGCCATCCTAGTCCCGCTTGCGGGGCTTGCAGGAGCCTCATCATATAGCGTCAATCACATCACAGTACACATGTTCCTAAATCCCAACACCAGCGTGCATGTTAACGAGACGATACAGATAGGGATAGGAAACCAGTCGATAAAGCAGTATCAGACCAACAGGGTCGCGCTCAACCTAACGGTCAGCCAGTGGCAGCAGCTAATCGGGTCGCAGCTCACCGAGCACATAATAAACCCGAAGGGCAGCATATACAACTTCGTCCTGCTTCCCGGTCCGGTCTTCCAGAGCGGCAACAACTACGAGGCCGACATTATACTCAGCTATGACGTAAACAACGTGACGATCGTCAACCAGACGAGCCCGAGGGTATTCGTCTACAACCTCAGGTCCAATGTCTTCAACTTCCAGCACGGGGCGAGCGGGCAGGTGCTCAGCCCGAACACCACGCTCAACATCACCATCCCACCCGGGGCAACAATAAAATCAGTGTACCCGATACCTGACGCCCCGGCCAATGGAATCACGAACAATTATGCCAATGTCAGCAGCATATCGTGGTTCTACGGCGAGCCGCTCTCCACCTTCGACATGGTCTTTGTGGTGAACCAGAGCCTTAGGAGCGAGGTGCTCACCTTCTTCTCCGCGGTTTACCATACGCTCGGGATATACTCATACATCCTGATAGCGGTTGTGATACTGCTCTTCGTCCTGTACGTCTATTACAGGGCCAGCAAGTAGGGGTCATCTTGCACGAATACGAAATCGCTGCCCTCAAGATCCTCAAGAAGGAGAGGAGCGCGAAATTCGCAGAGCTCCAGAAGGGCAGCGGGATAGACAGGGACAAGCTCCTCTGGGCGCTCGAGAACCTCAAGGCCGGTGGATTCATTGAGATAGAGAAGACAGAGGAGACGAGGTATTCGCTCACCGAGGAGGGACTGGGCTACCTCCATGGAATGCCGGAGGAGAGGCTGGCGAGGGCGGCTGCCGAAAAGCCGGTGAAGCTGGACGATTCTGTAAATAAGATAGCGCTCGCGTGGGCGAAGAGGAACGGGTGGATCGACATCAAGGACGGGAAGGTGGTGGCGATAGCCAAGTGGAAGGAGGATTCTAAGCGCGGCTACGATCAAAGGGAGGCGCTGGCGATGATAAGGGATGGGAGAGTGCCCGGCGATGTCGTTCTCGGTTCGCTGATCAAGAGGGGCCTTGTCAGGGCCATCAAGGCTCCGGCTGAAATAACCGTGAAGATAACACCAAAGGGAAGCGCGGCGGAGCCCGAGAGGGGCGGCATCGGCGCGCTGACGAGGGAGGTGCTGGTTTCGGGCAGCTGGAAGAAGGAGAGGATGCGCCCCTATGACATAAACGCCCCCTACGAGAGCGCCTATCCGGCAAGGCTGCACCCCATCCACGAGATGATAAACAACATAAGGGATGCCTGGTTTAGGATGGGTTTCATAGAATCGGCCGGACCGATAGTGGAATCGTCGTTCTGGAATTTCGACGCGCTCTTCTCTCCGCAGGACCACCCCACAAGGGACATGCAAGACACCTTCTTCCTCTCGAATCCCAAGCTCCTCGACATAGAGGACGTGGAGCTGCTCGGGAGGGTCAAGAAAATGCACAAGGCCGGATGGAAGCAGGCCTTCAACGAGGAGCTTTCGCGGCAGGCGGTGCTTAGGACCCACACCACCAGCGTCACCGTGAGGGGGATCCAGAAGTTCGCGAATGCGCTGCAGCAGAACTACCCGCTGAGGCTCTTCTCGGTGGGAAGGGTGTTTAGGAATGAGAACATCGACTACAAGCACCTCGCGGAGTTCTACCAGACAGACGGCATAATCATAGGAGACAACCTAAGCCTGGCAAACCTGATCGACACGCTCAAGAAGTTCTACTCGCAGCTCGGCATGGAAAAGGTCAGATTCAAGCCTTCCTACTTCCCGTTCACCGAACCCAGCCTCGAGATACAGTACTATGATGAGAAGAGGGGGGAGGAGATAGAGATAGGCGGTGGCGGGATCATAAGGCAAGAGATATGCAAGGCGATGGGGACCGACAAGACGGTGCTCGCCTGGGGGCTCAGCGTTGACAGGCTCATGATGAGGAAGCTCGGCCTCGAGACCATAACAGACCTTTACAAGAACGACATAGGGTGGCTTAGGAGCAGGCCCGGGGTTAGGGTGTAGAAATGCCAACGATCACTATTGCGCTAGAGGGGATAACTTCGCGCGGCATCTCCGCTAAGGCGCTCCCGATGCTAATAGACAGGCTCGGCATGTCGCTGGAGAAGATGGACGACAAGCAGGTGACCATAGAGGTGACCCCGGATAGGCCCGACCTTCTTGAGGTCAATGGGCTGGCGAGGGCCATCAAGCTGCTCGATGGGAAGATTGAACCAACGGAGAACAGGTACACGCTAAAGAGGGAGCCGCAGCTCAAGATAAAGATAGGAAAAGGCGTCAAGCAGTCCAGGCCCTTCATATCGGGATTCACAGTAAAGGGCGCGAACCTATCTGGAGATATGGTAAAGGAGCTGATGAACTTCCAGGAGAAGCTTCATGAGACCTACGGCAGGAAGCGCAGGAAGATGTCGATAGGGATGCACGACCTTGACAGGATAGAGGGCGACATAACATACGACGCCTCCAAGAAGGGGGAGATGGTGCCTCTGGGCGGCAAGAAGAGCATGAGCTTCCAGGAGGTGCTGAGGTCCGCAGGGGAGCAGGCATTGGATGATATGATAAAAGGGTACGGCACCTACCCGAACGTCAGTGACGGCAAGAGGGTGATATCGCTCGTGCCGGTGTTAAATTGCGAGGAGACCAGGGTGACGGGAAGCACAACGAACCTTTTTGTGGAAGTGACAGGAACCTCATGGCAGACGGTGAACGACACGGCAAACATCCTGGCCTGCATGTTCATTGACGCCGGCGCCGATGTGTTTCCCTGCGCGCTGGAGGGGGGGAGGACCAAGCTTACGCCGACCATGGAGTACAGGGAGTTCAAGATGCCCTATCCCAAGGTGGACAGGACTCTTGGCTTTGCATTCCAGGGGGATGACATAATAACGCTCGCGAATAGGATGGGTCTGCTTGCGGCCCGCTACTCGAGCAGGCTGTTCTTCATGGTGCCGCCCTATAGGACAGACGTCATAAACGAGAGGGACATCATCGAGGACATTGCGATCGCCTACGGCTACGAGAGGATAAACCCGTTGCCCATTGTCGGGACATCGGTGGGGGCCCCCAACGAGCTTGAGGAGGACTCTGAGCTTGTGTGCTCTTCTCTGATCGGGCTGGGATTCAGCGAGGCTCTGAACACATACCTGACCAATGAGGCGCAGTGCTTTGAGATGGTGAGAAGGCCGTACGACAAGGAGTCTGTGGTCAAGGTCGTATACGCCAAGACTGAAAGCCTCTCGGTCCTGAGAAATTCTGTTCTTCCGTCGCTGCTCTCAAACCTTTCCTCGTCGCTGCAGTCAAGCCTGCCGCAGAGGCTCTTTGAGGTGGGAAGCGTGTTTAGGGTCGAGAAGGGCAAGGCGCTTGAGGACAGGAATGCCGCCATTGTGAGCGAGCATTCCCGGGCCAACTTCTCAGAGGCCAAGGGCGCGGTAGTCGAGCTGCTTAAGGCGATAGGGCCCATCAAGTTCGAGCTTAAGGAGGCGAAGGACCCTGCCTTCATAGAGGGCAGGTGCGCAGAGGTTGTGGTGGGAGGCAGGACTGTAGGGATATTCGGCGAAATACACCCAGAGGTGCTGTCCAACTTCAGGCTTGAGGAGCCGGTCGCAGCGGCGGAGCTGAACCTTGGTATTATTTTCGGATTTCCAGGCAAATAGGAAGATTTAACGCGCCGCCTTCAAGATCCCGCTCTTTATCTCCTTTAGACTTCTTATTTTTGCGTCTAGGTCCAGTCCCTCGAACTTCTGGTCCTCGCCGTTCGTCACTGCAACGGTCTTTATCCTCACCGCCCTTGCGCTGCTGAGCATGCTAGGCGAGGCGCTTACAAAGATCCCGTCGCTGTCGGGCTCTGCCCCTTGGGCCTTTGCGGCAGATACCGCTGCCATCAAAAGTGCGTTGGCTTCCTTGTTGAGCCCCCCGAACTCGCTGAACTTGAATGCCTTGGGGTCTATCTTCGCCCTTTCCATCATGTTCTGGGCGATCTTCTCGTGAAGCGGCGTCGCCAGCCCCACCACGAAGTCCTTGCTGTTGCATAGGTTTAGTATGTCCTTCGCGCCGTCCGCAAGGCTCATGTTGTCCCTTCCGGCCACATTGTAGTAGGCATATGGCATCTCGTTGATGAAGAGCTCCATCTTCGCGTCCACATCCATCCTCGACATGCCGTGCTCGCCGAGCTTCCTGTAGAGTATGTCCTGGACTGTGCCGTCCATGTTCTCGGCCTTTATGTCGTCAATATAGATTCCGTAGACGTTCCTTATGTTCTCAGTCCAGAACTGGCCCATCTCCCTCTGTTCCTTAACTAGTGCGGCTAGATCTATTAGTAGTGCGTTGACGGCCATTTGGACGCCTCAAATCCCGTGGAACCAGAAGCCCTTCCCTCCGCTTCCGCCCTTCTTTTTGCCAAGTATCTTCTCCTTTAGGGTGGGCTTCGTCTCGCTGGGCTTGAAGTTTGGGTCCAGCTTGGCGGCGATCTCTGGGTTTTCCTCTAGGTATGCCTGCTGGAAGGCCCTGTGCTTTTCCACCTTCTCTAAGTTTCCCTTCTTCAGCTTCGCCTCCCATTCCGGCTTCATCTTCTGCCACTGCTCCTGGCTGTAGCCATATGGCGCCCTCTCCCTTATCGTTGGGGGATTGTAGGCGTAGGAGTAGAAGTTCTTGTAGTAGTCGTAGTCCTCATGGGCCATGTGGGCAGGATCCGTGCTTATCCCCTCCTTCTTGAGGACCTCCCTGAGGTCATCTAGGCTTATCTTCGGGTGGTTGTTGTCCGAGGTGTCGTGGTTGTAGATGACAGTTATCTTTGACTTGGTGAAGTCGACCGATGCCTTGATTATCGGCTCGAGCAGCATCAGCCTGTACTGCAGCCTCGCGGCGTGCGGTATGTCTATCATCTCCGACTTGCTCACGTTCGAGAAGGTGGTCTTCTTTATTATGTGGTATGGAACCCTGAACTTGTTACCATTCTCCTCTACGTACGGATCGAACTTGGCGTTTGTCTGCGTGGCAGTTGACTGGTAGTTTGGCCCGTTACTATGGTCCATCTAACTCACTGTATTCAGCAGCCGCAGGAGCCGCTGCCGCAACCGCATGACTCCCCGCTTGCCTCAGCCCCCTTCGGGCCGCAGCCGCATGAGTCGCCCTTGGATTCTGCGCCCTTGCCTCCGCAGCCGCAGGATCCCTTTGCGGATCCCGTCTTGCCGCATGCACAGGCGTCAGCCTCGACTTCCATGGTCTTGCCCTTTGCGCCAGCCGCATTCACGGTCTGGACCACGACTGCCTTGTGCTGGACCGGAGCGACCGGGGCTGCCGGGTTCGAGAAGTTCTTGACCGGCTTTCCTCCGTTTATGTCAAGGGCGAAGTAGTCAGTCATGTTGGCATAGTGCCTAAGATACGTCTCTGACGCCTCAAGCTCCTTGGTGTTCCTCATGTACTTATCCTTCGGGTAGGCCCATCCCGGGTGGGTCTTCTGCCACTCGGATGTCGGGATGCTATACTGCTTCTGCGCTTTGTCCCTATATACCTCTGGGAATACGTTAAACGTGCAGAACGGAAGCACCTGGCCGTCAGGCATCGCGTAGTGTATGTCGCACTTCTCGACCCTGTGTATGTCGTAGGTGTATTCGTCCTGGAAGTGCATCATTCCGAGGAAGAGGGACTTCATCTGTATCTTGCCCATGGTCGCGAAGTTGTGCTTGAGGAAGAGCGACATGAACATCTTTGCGAAGTTCACGCTCTTCGGCTGCTTCTTCTTGTCTATGAACTTGTTTATCCCGAGCAGCGCCTTGACGGCGATGGCCCTCCGAACTATCTTGGACTTCCCGTCCATGTCGTTGACCGCCTTCTGCAGGTGCTCTAAGAGCCCCTGCGCGTCCACGAACTCTGTGATCGGGATTATCTTGTTGTCCGAGTCAAGGAATATGTATGTTCCTGCGCCGCATGCGAAGTGGATTGAGAGGTCGTACTTGAATTCACCCGTCAGAGCCTCTATGAACTTGTTTATCCCGCCGACGTACGGTACTGAGAACCAGTGCTCCTTCCTGATTACGCCGTTGGTCTGCTCCTCTATGAGCTTTATCGCTCCCGGTATCGAGATCCTCTGCTTCTCCCTCAGCCTTGCAGGCATCCTTCCTACCAGCGAGACAGGCTGGAAGTTGACCGCCCTCACCACGTCTATGTTGTTGAGAGCGAAGTTGACCATCGCGCCGAGCTCGTGGTCGTTTATCGTCCTTATTACGGTTGGCACAAGCACAACGCTTCCCTTGGACTTCCTTATGGCATCAAGAGTCAGGGGCGCCTCCCAGTGGTTCTTCGGGTTGGCCCTCTTGGAAACACCGTCGAAGCTCATGTAGAGCGTGCTGACCCCAGCATGCTTGAGCTGGTATGCCATGTCCGGGTCAAGTCCGATGTTTATCCCGGTTGTGTTGAGCTGTATCTGGTCGAAGCCCGTCTCCTTTGCCATCTTGACTACCTCCACTATGTGGGGGTGCATCGTCGGCTCGCCTCCGGTTATCTGGATCGCGTTTGCGGCGATCGGCTTCTGGCTCCTCAGGTTGACGAATATCTTCCTTATCTCAGCGAGGCTTGGCTCGTATATCGGCTCTCCCTCCTTCGCATAGAAGAAGCAGTACCAGCAGGAGAGGTGGCACCTGTTTGTTATGACCACGTTTGCAAGTCCGGTGTGGGACTTGTGCCTCTCGCACATTCCGCAGTCGAAGGGGCAGTTTGCGCCCTTGGTCTCGGTTATGTAATTAGGATTCTCGAAGCCCCTGCCGAAGTAGTTGTACCTCCTCATCTTCATGTACATGTCGTAGTCTTCCCAGTACTTCTCGATCGTCCAGTTGTGCTCGGGGCAGTTCTTCCTTATCATGACGTTGTCCCCGTCCTTGTATATAATGCCGTTTATAATGAGCTTGCACTCCGGGCATACGGTCATGGTCTTTTCTATGACCGGCATCGCCTCGATCTCCTCTATCGTCCTATGATAGGGGGCTGTGATCGGGTCGTTTGTTCCGGGCGCGTCGATCGCGATCTCCGGCCTCTTGGAGTTTATCTCCTCTATTACGACGGTCGCGCTCTGCGCTACCTTTTCAGTGTTATCCCTGTGCTGTGGGCTGTTCGGCATCTAAACCACAGTAATACCCTGTCAGGAAGCTATTTAAAGGTTGCATCAATCAGGGTTTACTTTTTTTCAATAATTGCAGCTCCTTTGTCGAGAGAAGGCGTTGTATCAGCTCTGGGTCGGAAGAGGCCCTTTCTATGGCCTTCAAAACTGACACTTTCTCGTACCCGGAGATGGCCATTTCAGCTATGCCTAGCTCGAGCCCGTTGCGGTGAATGTAGCCCGCCATCTTGGCAACGCGGTCGGATTTGCCGGACTTGATGTACTTGCTTACCGATGCCTGCCTCACCCCGACCAGGCCTGCGGCCTTGCTCTGGGTTATCCCGTAATCGAGCACGAGCTTCCTTGCGACCGCGACCCTGAACGCCGGTATTATGAGCCTGCTGGCGGCCTCGCAGTCTAGCATCTCATTCCTCTATGCCGAAAATGTCCTTTAGGCGCCCCTTCATTCCCTCGTCATGGCGGGACTTGCGGGGGGGTTCCTCTTCCTCTGGAGGGGCGCGCTTCTGCTCCTTCTTAGAGGGACGGGGGCGCTCAGCCTCCTTCTGGGGCTTAGGCTGCGGCATCGCGCTGCTGACAGCCTTGAGTATCCCATGCCCTATTCCCTCGTCTTCGCGCATGGGCGCACGCTCCGGCGCCCGTGAGGCTCCGCCCGAGATGACAGATACGTCAAGCCTCTTTGAGGCTGACGGCTCAAGTATGAAGAGATTTATGTCCTCTGCCACCGACGCCTTTAGCGCTTTCTGGTCGTAGCAGGGCGCGGCCCTTAGCTTTGAGTCCCGATTCGCCTGAACAGATGCCTTTATCGGGTCCTCGGTCACCATGATCGCACAGTCAAAGCTCCTGCCTATCTTTGAGGCGACGTCAGAGAGAGTGTCGCCATCCTTGCCGATGAGGGCGGTGGCGCCGCTCTCGTTTAGGCTGTTTGCGAGCTCTATTAGCTCGTCCTTTTCCCCTCCGAAGACGTATACCCTCATGGATGCCCCGTTATTGATGCCCCATGAAGAATTAATAACCTTCCCGTCGCAATTAATTGCATAGGTGTTAGATTGAGAGGGACAGAAACATTAGTAAGCTGCGACTCATGCGGAAGAAGGGTTCCTAGGAACAAGGCCGTTGTATTTGAGAAGCCAGTCAGCTACAATACAGAGCTCAAGACAGCGCAGGACGTCAGGTTCTTCGAGAGGAGAAAGATGACCTACTGCATAAGCTGCGCAAAGCACAGGGGCATCTTCGAGAAGCTGAAGAGGCAGTCGATAGAAAGGTCGAGAAGGAACCCCAGATGATTTGAATGGACCCGGCCTCCGATCTTCTGATCTTCAAGATGAGGGGAATCGGAAAGGCCGAGGCCACGGCCCAGGAAAGGCCCCAGGAGCCGGAGAAGGCGCTTACTTACACAGAGATGCCAAAACCGCTTCCAGAGGCAAAGGAGAAGCTGATCGTCAAGCAGATAACGAGCGCGAAGGCGCCCCCGAAATCAGAGCCTAGCTCAATATACTATAAGGAGGGGGGCGAATACCCAAACCCTATGAGCTTCTACAAGGAGGCGATCGCCCAGAATGAGGTGACCCCGGTCGCTCCGCTGCAGACTGTGCCGAAGGGAAGGGCCCAGAGCAGGGAGCAGGCGCGGGGATTGTTCTGCGCCGCCCACCCATTTAGGCACGCATACGCGATATGCGCCTACTGCCACAGGCCCTACTGCTATGAGGACACGATAGAGTACCAGAAGGACTACTACTGCGTGGAGGACATAGACAGGGTCACAAGCCACTATACGGAGACGCTTGCAAACGAGTACAGCGCCTCAAGCCTGCTCGCCGCATTCATACTCATCGGCAGCTTCGTGCTATACCTGTACTATTCCAACGGCCAGCTCGGATATGTGCTGAAATACATCATAGAGAACCCCTACGGGTTCGTGGCGAGCATCAACCTCGCCTACGGGCTGATAATAGGGAGCCTTGCGATAATGGTATTCACCATGATCGGCGCGATGTACATACTGGTCGGTTCGAAGAAGGGGCGCATTGCGGCGGCGATGCTAAGCGCGGCGGCAGTCGCAGTGATGCTCTTCACCTACCAGTACATCAGCAGCGGCGCGATATACCTTGTCATAATAGCGGTATTTGAGTTTGGGGCATTCCTCGCAACCATCCACTCCGCGGCGGCGGAGGCCCACACCTACAGCCAGGTTTATGATAGGGGGCCGGAATACAACCTCGCCTACGGTTTCAAGGCAAGGTTCTGATTAGCCTGTCAGCTTCCTTGCGATGGACTCGAACTCTTTCCTTATCTTATCGCTGGAGAGGACAGGAACAGTGCCGGAGTCACTCATCCGGTTGAAGTCTGGGTCGGCCGTCACCACCCCAAGCAAAGTTGTATCAAGGGTCTTCAATAGCTCAGTGGTGTTGGCGCTTGGAGTGCCGTCGGACATGTTCTCCACAACACCTAGAAGAGCGACATTGAGCTTCTTGGCCATTAGGCCCGACCTCCCAGAGTTCACTGATGCGATCTTCTGGGGGGTGGTGACTATCACGAAGCCGTCGAGCTGGAGAAGCTGCATTATCGTGAGGGGGGCGTCGCTGGTCCCTGGCGAGAGGTCCATTATTAGGTAGTCCAATTCGCCCCAGTCTATCCCGTCGAACATCTCGTTGAGCATCTTGGTTATCATCGGCCCCCTCCATATTATCGGCTTCTTGGCCTCGTCAACCAACATCGCGGTGGAGGCGACCTTGACTCCGCCCTTGATTATCGGCTTGAACGGCATCGATGACGTGTCGATCTTCTCCTCGATTCCCAGGAACATTGGTAGGTTTGGGCAGTCTATGTCCGCATCAAGAAGGCCGACCGACTTTCCCATTGCGGCGAGCGTATATGCGAGGTTGACTGCCACAGTCGTCTTTCCGACACCGCCCTTGGCGCTGTAGACCCCGATCTTGTGCTTTATCTTGCTGAGCTTGGCCTTAAGCTGCTCCCGCTGCTGTATCACCCTTGCAAATGATGGGTGCATAGCTTGCTGCGGCTGCTCTTCTGCCATGTTATGCTTATGCGGGTTAGCATTATTAAATTAGGATGGCATAATACCAGAGATTACATGGCTGATGGCCCCAGAGTAGGAGTCGGTGTCGGAGTACTGCTTCTCAGGGAGGGAAAGGCATTGTTCGGGATGCGCTCCAAGACAGAGTCCTATGGGGCCGGCACCTGGTCTATGCCTGGCGGCAAGATAGAGTGGGGGGAAACGCTTGAGGACGCCGCGATAAGGGAGGTCTTGGAGGAGACTGGGATTATAGTGAGGTCCGTGAGGGTATTGTGCGTCAACAATGACAGGGGCGATGGGCATCATTTCGTTACTGTCGGGCTTATTGCGGAGAGCTTCGTAGGGGAACCGAAAGCCACGTCCCCTGATGAGCTGACGGATTGGCGCTGGTTTCCCCTTGACACGCTGCCAGACCCCATGTTCGGCCCAAGCAGGGGGTTGCTAGATTGCTATCTGGGGAAGCGGGTCAACAAATACTAGTCAAAGTGCCGCTATTGGGGTATGATGCTAAATAACTTTCTAATCATAAACTTTGTGCTAATCATCGGTGCAGTAAATGAAAATAAGCGAACTAAAGGTCGGAGCGAGCAACGTTACCGTTCAGGGTAAGGTTACTCAGAAGGACAACCCAAGAGAGGTTGTGACTAAGTATGGAAAGAGGCTCAGCGTGGCGAACATAACCATACAGGACGACAGTGGATCCATAGCAATGTCGCTTTGGGGCAACGACATAAACAATGTCGATGTCGGAGACACGATAGAGATTGAGAACGGCTACGTCAACGAGTTCAGGGGCACGCCCCAGCTCGCGTCGGGCAAGTTCGGCAAGGTCAAGGTAGTCGAGAAGGGAAGCGGAGGAGGCGCAGCGGCATCAAGCGATGACGAGGTTGCCGTCTTCAGCGACGAAGAGGCCTAAGCCTCTTCATTTTTCTTTTCCTGTTTTTTATTGGACTCTAGACGAAGGTCTGAAGGTTAGATCGCTTTTTCCAGGGTCAGGGACTTTTCCTCGAAGCCCTCCCTTTTGTAGAATTTGATAGCCCCCATGTTCTGGGCGGTGGCAACAACTCGTATCACCTTCACATTCTTGGATCGTACCCATTTTCCGAATTCTTCCATCAGCTTTTTCCCGACACCGGCACCCCTGTGTCCTTCAAGAACAACCATGTTCTCCGCCTCCCCGATTTCGGAAAAAGTCCTATAATCCTCAGCTTTGTTGATCGCTCCAATCAAGTAGCCTATAATCTTACCGTCCTTGATGGCGACTAGGGCGCAGTCTTTAGTTATCCTATCCCTGAAGTATGTTTTGCCAGCCTCCTGAACCGGGTAGTCCTTGTTTATTGTCTGGTCGAATTCCTCATTTTCCCTTATGCACATCCAATGATTTAATTTTTGAATATCTTCAAGGTCCTTGACTGTTGCCGTTCTGATCTTAACATCATTCATTTTTACCACTTCTTGCCTTTTTCTTTTTGTCGTCATTCCAGTATCTCAGCGTGTAGACGAAGAATATCATACCCACTATCACGCTGAACCAGAGCGTTGAGAGCCTTGTCATTATCGTGATTGCGGAGCTCAGGGCGGCGCTTATGTTGAATGTCGACCCCAGCAGTACGACCATGGTTCCGTCCGTCACCCCGACGCTTCCCGGGAGCGTTGAAACCATGCCGAATATCTGTGCCACAGAGTATATGAAGACCGACTGGGCTGCCAGCGCCTTTACGCTGACCGCCAGGGCCGAGAAGTAGAGGGCCAGTGAGTCCATCAGCTCCGCAGGTATGGTGTAGATCAGCGCCACCAGGTATACTCTCTTGTTGTTTAGCACGTTCTGGGAGCTGTAATAGTCGTTTATGTTGGAGCTGAACCGCTCTATCGCCTTCCTAAGGAAGGAGGACCTCCTAAGCAGTTTGTAGGCGCCCTCATGGAGGAGGAAGACGAAAGATATGGAAAGCAGTATCACGAACAGGACCACATACCAGAAGAACTGGTGGAAGACGAATGACGTTATCAACGCTAGCACGGCGAAGCCGACGAAGTCTGAGAAGATGTCGATCGTTATTATCGGCGCTACCTTCATGAATTTGGAGTGGGCGACCCTGTTGATGGTGTAGCCGGCCACGATCCTGCCGACCCTTCCCGGGGTTATGTCCATGGAGTAAAGCGACATGTAGGCCGCGAAGCTCTTCTTGAACGGGATTTTTATCTTGAGCCGCCTTAGGCAGTAGCTCCACCTGCCGAACCTTGTGATCATTCCTCCGAATACCAGAGCGAATGCCGCGATGAATAGGTAGATGTTCGCGCTCTCTATGGTGCTTACAACCTTGCCGACGCCGCCGAAGAGCGCCACGGCTATGAACACAACAATGCTTCCGACCATGGTTAGGATGATGAGGTGCTTGAACCTGCTCACCGCATCGAGGTACTCCGACTTCTTCATTTCCTTTGCCGGGTTCGATGAGTTATTGGTCGTCTTTCTTGCCATGGAATCATTCAGTATCTCATTGTATTTAAAAACAGGTCTTCATACTGCTTTGCTATCCTATCCCAGGAATGCCTTGCGATCACCCTCTTCCTCCCCTGCCGCCCCATTCGATGCCCGAGCTTGGGGTTTGCCAGCAGTTCCGAGAGCGCCTTCGCTATCGATTCTGGGTTGCGGGGCTTTGTGTACAGCCCGCATTGCCCCACCATCTCCGGGAGGCCCCCGACCTTTGAGGCGACTATGGGGAGCTCGCAGGACATGCCTTCCAGTGCCGCAAGGGAGGCTGGCTCGTAGAGCGACGGGGCGACCGCGATGTCGCAGGCAGAGTAGTAGTATGGCAGCCGCTCGTCGCTTAGATCGGAGCGTATCTGCATGTTTATCCCAAGGTTTTCTGCCATGTGCCTAAGCTGGCTGTGCATTGGTCCCTTCCCTATCAGCAGAAGATTGGGCATGTCTCCGTGCTCAGAGATCATGCTCAGTGCGTTCATCAGATATGGTTGCCCTTTCTGGGGGACAAATCTGCCGTTGCAGAGCAGCGTTGGGCCCTTGAACTCCAGCTCCTCTATTATTTTGGCGACCTTCGGGGAGCTTTTTGGGTGCCTCCTGAAGTTTTCGTGGTCTACCCCGTTGTAGACGACGTGCGCCTTTTGCTTGTCACGCTGGGGCACGGTCACCTCCAGGGCGTTCTTTGAAACTGCGGTTATCAGGTCGGCGTCGTGCATTATCCTGCGGCCCCATGAGACGTCGTATAAGAGGCCGAAAAAGTCGTTCGGACCGTCTATGCCCATCGGCAGGGAGTTGTGTACCGTAAGGCACAGCTTCCCCTTTGACTTGGCACCTTTTATGTTCCGGTAGAAGTACTGGTACCTGTTGTTTACATGGTAGAGCTCTGCCCCGACCTTGTCTATCGCATGATTGAGTCCCTGGAATGATTCAAAGGGCAGCGGGAGCCCCGGAATGGCGTACTGGCGGGTGAGCAGCCGCACCACCTTTATGCCCTGTATCTCCTCCGTGCGGGGCACGTTGCGCCCGGGTACGGTTGAGGTGAGCACGGTTATGTTGTGCCGCTTCGCTAGCCTGCTGTAGACTTCCAGCAGCACCTTCTCTGTGCCTCCCCTATACGGATAGAAGTAAGGGTTCAGGACGCATATGTCCATTAGGTTCACGTTATTTGATTTTGTTTGTGAGAAGCTGTTTATAAGGTTTGCCTATCCGCATTCGGCCGCCGGATTTATGCTTGCCTGCCACCCAAACCAGGGCACCCAAACTACCCGTTTAGGTAGCGTTTTGGTGTGAAACGGTTTCATGACAAGGTATTTATAGGGTTTCCTATCAGGCCTTTTGATGGCTAGGACAAGGAAGCAGAGGAACATAGTGGTGCTTCTGCTTGATACCATGAGGGCATCAGCGCTAGCGGAGCCCGGCCTGCACAACATAAACAGGCTTGCAAAGAAGGGGACGCTCTATGCGAATGCGGTTGCCCCGGGGACATGGACGGCGCCATCCCATGCATCTTTATTCACAGACAGGCCGGTCTCAAGCATAGGCGCCGTATCGAAGGACTTCTTCGGCTCCGGAACCAGAAGCATAGACCCGTGGATGGTCAAGACGCGCTTCTTGAATGAGGGGGCAGACACGATAGCCAGGAGGATATCGGCCCTTGGCTACCAGACCTCGCTCTTCTCCAACAACCCTTTCCTCACGAGCTTCACCAACCTCGGCGCGGGTTTCGAGCACATAGAGGACATCTGGCTTGATTCAAACCTGAAGTACAATAAGGGCCTGGTGGAGAAGCTGTCTGGAATCATAAACGGCGGGGCGGCGGCAAGGGAGTGGATGTTTAAGACCAGCTATTACATGACCAGGGCGCTGCCGAAGGCAGGGCTTGACTGGCTTTATTTAGAACTTAGGAGAAGGCTCAATGAGGGGGTCTGCAGGGCGGACGGTACCCATAGGTTGGACAGGGGTGCAAAGGACACGGAGGCCGCGATAAAGAACTACATCGAGAGGCGATATGATTACCGGCCCCAGTTCATGTTCGTCAATTACATAGAGGCCCACGAGAACTACCCGGTCGGAAAGAACGGGGCGGCGCAGGACAAGTGGCTCTACCTCAGCGGGATAAGGGAGCTAGACGAGAGGACCACTTCAACATTTTACAGCGGATACCTAAAGAGGCTCAGATACCTTGACCGCATGGTGGGCAGGACTCTGGAGATGATGAGGGGCAAGGGGATACTAGATGATGCGACTGTGGTGATAACATCAGACCACGGGCAGATGTTTGGGGAGCATGGGCTGCTCTACCACTCCGTCAAGCCCTACGAGGGGGTTGCGAAGGTGCCCTTGATAGCGGCCAACTACGTTGACGGGAAGATTTCAGGGGAACCGGAGGTCTCTGAGAATCCCGTTTCGCTCAGGGCGCTCAACCAGTCGCTCTTCAACCTTGCAGATGGGACATTTAGCTACCTTAACGGCAACCTCAGGAAGGACAGATATGTCATATCGGAGCACATGGGGATAGCGGAGGGGTGGGACTCGGACCTCTTGAAGATGCTCAAGCCGAGATCAAAAAGTGCGGCGGCGATATATGAGGCGAAGAATAGGTGCAACATGAGGGCGACCGCAACCTACAGGGGAAACATGAAGCTTATCCACAACTTTGGCACATCGAAGAACGAGCTCTATGATCTTTCAGCAGATCCGCAGGAGCAGCACAACATAATAGACGCCCGCAGGGACATCGCCCTGGAGCTCTCCAGATCAGGTTAGGAACTGCTTTTCTATCGAAGTCACGTAGCCCTGCGAGCAGACGGGGGCGGTGTTGTTTATGTCCTGGCATATCTCTGCAGTGTAGATGTTGGCCGCACCTATAACATCCTGCGACAGGACACTGCTGGGATTGGACAGCCCCGATGTTATCTGGGTCCAGCTCATACCCTTGTAGACGCCTGGGCTTGAGAGGGACCCCTGAGCGATAGTGCTGTTCATGAAGTCGAGGAATGGTATCGCGGTTCCGTACTTGTAGTATATCGACTCTGACGCGTTGTCAAGCTGCTGGAGCGGCTGGCTCGTCCTTGTCTCTGTCTCGAATGCCCTAAATGAGATATACTTGCTGCTGTAGCTGTAGTTGGGATAGAATGTGAATGTGGGGGTGTTTGGGAAGACGTCGGTGGGGCTGGACTGCATGTATGATATGCCTGACATATTGCCGAAGCGCATTAGCGCGATCACAATGGGCCATCTGGCGGCGGCGCAGTAGGGGCAGAAGTCTGCACCTATGTAAAGGAGCTCTGGCTTTCCGCCATACTCGATGGTTGCCTTGTTTATCTTCTGGAAGTACACAGAGGCGTTGACACCCGCATATGCACTGGTTCCGACCTGGGTCGCGAGGCTCTGGTTATTTGCTATGCTACTCAATGCCGAGAGTTCCTGTGCACCCACAGGCTGGCCTACCGCTGCCGATGTGGATCCTACCCCTTGGTAGAGGAGATAGCCGACGATGACTACCACCACCGCGGCGATCCCTACATATAGAAGCATATTCCTGTTAGAGCCCTTGGATTCTTCCATTGAACCAGTTGGGTATTAGTATGAAAGGTATTTATAGCTGGCTCTGCGAATAAATGATTGCCCGGGGTTGTGGCGTAACCTGGCAGCGTAGCTGGCTCCAGATGTTTGATGTTTATTGAGCCGTATGGCGATGATTAGGATCTGGAAAGTCTTTACATGAAGAAACCAGCTGGTTAGGGTTCAAATCCCTACAACCCCATTTATTAGAGGAGACGATAAGTTACATAAAGGTTAACAAGAGGTAGATAGATGGCTGTGAGGGTTTACATATTCTACAGGGATAAGGTTAGAAGCAGCAGGGAAGAACTATATCTATAGCTTAACTATGTAGAGAAAGGTTTTTAGGGAGTATATCAAGCTGGTGGGGCTGGATGAGGTATATGACACAAGAGAGGAATCAGAGTTTAAGAGGGTGGTAAGGAAGCTGCATATCTTAACAACTCACAGCTTACGCTATTATGCGATAACGAGGTTCGCTAGAAAGACAAACGGGAATCTGGTTCTTACCTCTAGGTTCGCAAGGCACAGCAGCTCGAACACAACTATGACTTACATACATAGCGACAAGAAGGAACTTTACGCTGCGATAGATCAGATTGCGAGTGATGATAAAAAGGTGAGAGAATGAGAGATAGGTGGGGGTTAATAACATTAAAGCAGGAATTAGTTTATCTTGTCATTATGTTGTCTGTTCACTTGGTTTCCTATTCATTTTCCTTCTTATGATTATCTCTCTGAATACTAGAACATAAAACAGATAAGCAAATAGATTGAAGGCTATCAAATAGAATGTTGTTTGCAACGGCTCGTAGATACTGTGAATCAAAACGCTTCTGAAATTCGATAGGTCGCTTTCTAATGATTCTGTAGTATAAACGCTTAGTGTTTTTGTTGTTTGATTCTGCTTGTAAATACTCTCACTAATAGTTACGTTGGTAATAATTGCTCTGCAAGGATTACAGAGAGTGGATGGTCGCAGGTTAATACTCGTATATAGAACTGGATAGGTCTAAGAATGTTACATATTGGGTTAAACGCTGATAGATGTCTGTGCGATGTTGAATCTCATATATAAATTAAATACAGATGGTAACAAAAATGGCAACGGCAATACCGCTAGGGCAATTAGGGCATACGTTACTATCTCAAGCCGTTTTCTATACGCCTTAATGAATTCTATAAAGAGTATGCCATATAAGCCAAATAGTGCCGTTACTGCAACCAATGACATCTGCAAGAATCCAGAATAATAATTATTGGCAAACGGCAGATAAACCTCTTTTATAGAGGTATAATTGGGGCTATTCAGAGCTAGCAGCGTAACGTTTTGTGGCAAAAGACCTGCGGTGTTTGCTGGAAACGTATAATTGTTGAATTCCACCATACTGTTGGTTCCTGCATATATTTGTTGTTCGTAATTTATGTTAGTGAGATTTTCAGCGATAGGACTTGAAGTGAGCTGCGAATGATAAAAATTGGTTATATAAACAGTTATTCCAACAAGGGCTAGAAAGACTATGATTGCGACTATCCTGTTTTTCAAAAACTTATCCATAATAAACCTATCAACTTCTCACTGGATAGTGCTTTATTCTTTTAGCTTTCATGGGCTTTGGGCTTGTGTATAAAACCAGTTCTGTGTAAAAACTAACCTGTTTGTGTAAAAAGGTTATTTATTCCATATCAAAAGCTCGTTAAGTCCTCTGACAAAGCAATTAGCGTTATTCTCGGCTTTCATTACCCTTACTGCAAGCATCTGCTTTTCCCGTTCAAGTTGGGCTATTATATCAGCTCTTTCCTTTGCTTTCTGTGCCTGTTCAATCTCAATATGCTTGTTCCTGTATTTGGTATATGCCCTTTTTGCTTGGCTAAGTCGTTTGCCAATCTCTCGGTCTATTATTGGGGTCTCCATCGCCAACACTGATAGAGATTTCTGAAAATATATTAAAGTAATTTAAAACAAAAGAAGAGTAGTGGAAGTTCAACATATGGATTGCCCTGTCAAGTGGGTTTTTAGCTCTTATCAGTCTATCAATTTCATGGCAGACTTACCGACCAGTTTAGAATGGGACATAAAAGACCTTTCAAAAGCCATGAAAATAAAGCCAGAGGACGTAGTGGAATACTTTACGGATGGTAGACGGGTTTCCTTTGTAATAGAAAGACGGCTTGCCTATGAGATTGTTCATGGTAAGATAGCCCCTACTGAAGGCGAGGAATACGACCTCACTGATACAAAGGGAGATAAGTGGGAAGTCAGGAGTATTACAGGCGGAGGCATGTATTTCTGTCCAAGTTATATGGTTGGTAAAGGAAGGAAATTTGAAGAGAAGGGATTTCTGGAGAAATTGGATGAGATTGCTGGTTATATTCTGACTGATGTGGCTTCATTCCCTAAAGTTCCTTTTTGGGCGATTCCAAAGGAACTCGTAAAAAACTGGTGGAATGACGGTATTTTGGGGGTAAATTCTCATGTATCTCGTAAAAAAGTTTTAGACCTGATTAAAAAGACGAAAGAAGCTGACGGTCTTCATTCTTTTGATAAGTGAGTATATTGGTTTGTGCAAGTTTCTTTTCAGCTATTCCTTTGTATAACTCATCAATTTCAAAGCCGATATAATTACATCCCAATTCCTTTGCTACAATAGCAGTAGTTCCTGACTCTAAGAACGGGTCGAGGACTATGGTATCTTTAGTAAAGCCATGTAGCCTTATACACATTTCAGGAAGCCTTTTTGGAAATGATGCAGGATGCTCTTTTTCTGTTTGTACCGTTTCATATGGTATGTACCAAACATTACCTCTATCTCTACATCTCCCTTAACTGACTTCCAACGTGCAATATTACCCTTATCCGCATAAGGAACACCTATGGCTAATTTGTTCAATTCTACTTCTTTGTTTTTTGTAAAGTGGAAGATATACTCATGGCAGTTATTCAGAAAACGCTTGCTATTGACTGGCTTAAAATGACCTACGCTTACGTTTTCCTCTTGTACCGATATATGCTTTATCCAGTGTATTGTATTCTGAAGCCTCAAGTTCTCAGTATTTATCTTCTTTGCTACATCAAACGCCTTCAGCTCATCACTTGACTTATCCCCAATATTAAAGAACATAGAGCCGTTTTCTTTAAGCACTCTCTTAGACGCTTTACCAAATTCGTGCATCCATTTTAGATAATCTTCAAATTCCATATTGTCCTTATGAGAGTTATAATTTACCTCGATATTATAAGGCAGAGAAGTAACGATAATGTCTACGCTACCCTCTTCTAATTCGTTCATTCCTTTTATGCAATCCATATTGTAAATCTGGTTAAGTTTCATATCAAACACCACAACAATACGTCTGGCTCACGCTCTCGGTTCGTATGACCTCACATGACCCTAAAAGAAGTTGGCTACTTGTATAGCGTTGCCTACGCATTTTGCTACTCTTGTAGTGAAGTTGCAAGCCTATATACCTTTTCAATTTCCTCACTTTTGTTTATTCTTTTGTTTTTTTACCCAATCATCCATAGCTTCAAGTAAAGCATTAAGCTTTGCGCCTTTCTTATCGCCAAATTTACCCCTAGCAGCCTCATAAAATCGGTTGAGCAAATCATCTGGGATATTTTGATTAAGCACGCTCATACTCATAGTATCAACCCACAAATTTATAAAAGCATAGATATATAGTTATCTACATACCTATATAAATAGCTTTGTTCATTATCTGAACCATGAATCCGAACCGTAATCCCATATAAAGCCCAAAGCCGATATATCTCAGAGATGATGAAATGCGCTCCCAAATCCCCCTAACCTATTACTACAGGCAAAGCATGGCCGATGATGACACGCCATATCCAACCCCAAGCAAAGCAGGAAAACAAGCGATAAAATGGAGCGAACAATAACCGAATGGGGCCCGCAGACAGGCCATACCGAGCCAACGCAAGGGGGCCTCCAAAGGCTCCCTACGGGAGCCGGCCGGCCCCCTTGCTATAATGCCGGCCTGAGCTTGGAGTGGGGGTCTATGACGAGGGGCCCGAAGGCGGGCCCCGAGCTTGCTTGTGATGTCAGGGCCACCAGCAATCCCTACAACCCCAAATAAGAATGACGCTCAGGCCCGCCTTCTAGCATTATTTCTTGGTAAATACCAATCCTTGAGGCCCATCTGGTTGGGAGGCTGGCATTATGAACCCGTTCTTCCTTAATGCATCTCGCACTTTAGGATAGCAATAGTGGTATTCCAATTGTATCGCGTAGACCTCTCCCAGGTTGGCGTTGTTAAATATATCTGCTTCAGATCCTTCGCAATCGCATTTTATGGCTATTTTCCTCTTCCCTTTCAGCACTTCGTTCAGATTCCTTAATTTTATCTTGGTGTTTCCGCGTCCGTCGATCTCGCTCAACCTAGTCGCTGGAGTTCCATCCGTTTCTCGGCTGATCTTTATACTTCCTGTTTTCTCAGCTATTCCAATATTGAAAAGGGTTATCTTGTCACTGAATGGAGATTTCCTTATGTTCTCCGCTGCCCTCTTGTAGTTGTTTGGGATCGGCTCGAATGCCAGCACTCTTTTTACATTTGGGTTCATGGCGAAGTATATCGCCGTGTCACCTATGTTCGCGCCTATGTCTATCAGTGTTGTGTTAGGCTTGATCGCCTTGTAAAGCTGGGCGTATTCTCCCTTGATGTATGTCTCGTATATGGTCCTGCTGTCCTGATAACTCTCTTTTCCGCCCGAAAGCACGCCGCATATGAAATTCCAGTCCTCTGTCTTCCGGTAGGCCCAATTGTACAGACCTGGCCAGATCTTATACAGGCTCGGATATCTGCGTGTGCCGCTTGCTTCGCTTTTATTTGGCATTGTATGATTCCTCCCTTCCCTAGCATCTCCATCGCAAATCTTAAAAGGCTGCGTTATGTAGTTTATTCGGTGAATTGATGCCAAGAAGGAAGCAAAAGAAGGCTGTGCGCGCCGCCCCTAAGATAGTGGAGGGCAAGCACGAGCACTGGGTCAAGAAGGCCGCGATAGTTGCCATTATCGCATCTGTGATAACGTTTTTGGGTGGTCTGAACCTGCTCATCTACTCTGCAGGCCACATTACCCCGATTCGGGCGAGTGCAAGTTCCGCGCCGTTTTGGATAGCGATAGTCACGCTTTTCGTGATAGCGGTGCTCTTCGACTACGCAAGGAACAGCCTGCGGAAGGTCTGCTGGGTTGAGGACATAGTGGGTGGCATATTTGGGGCTCTCGGCTACGCGGTATTCTTCGCGGCGCTTGGAGTAGTTGCCTTCAGCACAATCGTTGGATTCGTTCTAGGAGCGATAGTCCTCTTCGTGCTCTTCTACGTCGGCTTCGTTGCCGGGCACTCGATCGACCTGGCCCTCAAGGAGGCTGGAGTGGACATCAACTGATTGTCCTGCGCC
This sequence comes from uncultured Microcaldota archaeon, assembly GCA_963787745.1. Classification (GTDB taxonomy): domain Archaea; phylum Micrarchaeota; class Micrarchaeia; order Micrarchaeales; family Micrarchaeaceae; genus JAJYUY01. The sequence continues at coordinate 102,970 of CAWBEB010000003.1, forward strand.
CCCGGTCGGGGGCACTTCTTTTATTTCATTTTTCTCCTGATTAGGGTACGCTAGCGTTCCGGATGCATCAGATGTGAGCCTGTGGCCGTTGTCGCGGAGCCACCTAAGTCGCTCCCTGTTGTTAGGCATTATCGATAGCAGGGTGTTGTAGTACTCCCTGGAGTGGTTCCTGTGCTTTGTGTGGGTCAGCTCGTGGAGTATTACCGCATCAAGTATCTCCGGAGGTCCGAACAGGAGCCTGAAGTCTAGATTTATGTTGTTCTGCCTTGAGCAGCTGCCCCAGTTGGAGAGGTTGTCCTTCAATCTTATGCTGCCCAGCTCTGATCTGAAGTACTGATCGTTAAATTGCCTGACCTTTGATTCCAATAAGGGCAGCACCGCCCTTGTAAGCGCCCGCCTCGAGAGGTTGGAGATGTGCTTTTCGTGCTGCTTTGGCCCAAGATCGCCTGCGAGCTTAATCCGTATCATGCCGTCCTTTGCCCTTGCGGTTGAGTATCTTGATCCCGTGGCCTGCGATACCGATATTGTGAACACATTGCCCATCAGGCTTACGGTCTGGCCGTCCCTGAAGGTTATCTTTGTCTTGTCCGGGTGTATTACCCGCCTGCGTATTATGATCCTCCTGAAGAACATGGTAGTATTTGTCCCGTATCATTTATTATTTGTCGCCGTTTATCGCCTTCTCGGCCTTGAGTATCATATCTATCAGGTCGGCCTTCCGGCTTCGGCTCGGGTGCCAACGCAGATACTGTATCCTCAGGGCCTCGTGCAGATCGGGCGCTTTGAACTTGAGGAGTTCTCCAGGTTCAAGGAAAAGCTTTTTGCCTGCCAGATCGAGAAGCTCTGAATCGGGCCTGGATTCCAGGGTGCGCCTCCTTTCCTGCTCTGCAAATTTGGCTTCGGTGGCGCGCGTCTGGGGGTTGTCATTCCTTGGTTGACCGCCATAGACCTTCGGTCTGGTTTTTGTTTCTGGTTCCGGCTGGATAGGCCTGGCCTTCTTAGTTTGGGCGGCCTTTGTTGATCCGATTTCAGAGATCCTTGAATCGCGGATCTCCCTTATCTTTCTACGGAGGAATGCCTTGGCGCTATTTGAATGGGGATTTTTTACCCCTTTTATCACCTTGGCCGCCTCTAGCCTTATGGCAAGCCTTTGGCTGTAGGTGGTCGGCTTCCTGCTGTGGGATTTCTCCTTTCCCGCTTCCATAGAAATCAGATGACTTTGATGAAATATATATAACTAACCCAGGCGCGGCCCTCCCAAGGCCATTTACAGGAAGAACGCTGCCGGTTGGTATGCTTTTTATTCCTTTAGACCGATAATAATAGCGCTAATTGTGTGATGGTATGTTCGAGATCAAGATAGACGATGCGCGCTACTGGAAGAGCTGCATAGACTCCATAGTGAGCCTTATTGATGAGGGTTCCTTCAGCATATCCAAGGATGGCATATCCCTAAAGGCGATGGACCCGTCCAGCATAAGCATGGTCTCGTTCTCCATGCCCAACAAGGCGTTCTCCAAGTACGAAGTGGAGAAGACCACCAATGTGGGCCTAAACCTGGAGAACCTCGGAAACATACTCGCAAGCTCAAGGCAGGGGGAGCAGCTCGTCATGAAGGACAGCGGCAACAAGCTTGTCCTCGAGTTCATAGGCAAGAACAGCAGGAGGAGGTACAAGCTCCCCATGATTGACGTTAAGAAGGAGCCCGACAAGGAGCCGAAGATAGAGTTCGAGTCCATAGTAGAGCTCAAGTCAGACTCCATAAGGGAGGTCCTAAGGGACGCAAGCCTGCTTTCGAGCCACGTCGGATTCAAGACCGAGAAGGATTCCTTCTATGTGGTCGCAAAGGGAGATGCAGGGGAGCTGGAGGAGGAGCACGTCAACAACGCGGACGTGGTCAAGACCATGAAGATCACCAAGCCGTCAAACGCGACCTTCAACCTCGATTACCTCGAGCGCATGATAAGGGCATGCCCGTCCAGCTCATCGATGACCGTTTCTCTGAAGACAGAGGACCCGGTCAAGGTCGAGTACAAGATAGGCGACGCTACAGTGTCCTACTTCCTCGCACCATACATGGAAAGCTGATTAGATGAGGCTAGCGATCTTCATCCCGCAGAAGGACTTCAAGGATGAGAGCCTTTCGCTCATAAAGCTTATTTTAGACAAGTGGGGCGTGGGCTACAGCGTAGCCGCATACGGCAAGGGCGGCATAGGCATCCACGGCGCGCTCGCCAAGGCGGACATAAGGCCGGAGGAGATGACTACCGACCGCTTCGACGGGATAGTATTCATCGACGGAGGGGGCATAGACGAGCAGAAGCTCTACGATTACCGACCGCTTCTCGACATAGTCACCCATTTCCATGAGGCCAACAAGTACATAGTCGCCATAGGAAACGCGGCGAAGATACCGATAAGGGCCAACATCGTCAAGGCGAAGAAGATTGCCGTTGGTGATGATGAGACTATGAGGCTCGCACTCCTGTTCAACGGAATTCCTTCCAAGAGCCCAGTAGAGGGAATGGGCAACCTAATAACCATAAGGAACAGCAAGGCCATCGAGGAGTCGATGGACGAATGGATGCAGCGATTGGGCCTGATGTGATCCTGTGCCTGAGGCAAGGGGCATGATAAGGAAGGTCGCCGCAGAGCGCATTGAGATACTCTATGATGCTGCCGTGAGGACCTACCCGAATGACCAGGAGCTCTCCAAGGGCTACATCAAGCTTCTCCTCGAGATAGGCAGGCACTACAAGATCAGGATCACTAAGGAAATGGCTGCGCACATATGCAAAAAGTGCAGCCTTCCGCTGGTCTCTGGAATGAACCTGCAGACAAGGGTGCTGGCTAAGGAAAAAAGATACATATACAGATGCAGCGGCTGCGGAACTTCGAACTCTCTTGATTTCAAGCCTCTGGAGACCGGAAGGAAAAGATAAATGGGCCTGGAGAGATTTGAACTCTCGACATCTGCCTTATAAGAGCAGCGCTCTAACCAGACTGAGCTACAAGCCCATATTTGATATTCTGATGGTCTTTTGTTTATTTATTAGTTATGATAGAGAAATACACCGAACTCGCGATTAGCGCCCTACTGTTGAGATGCCGTGTTTGTGGAGCTCTTTCTTGGTGTATTTGTTGAGATTGGCCTTGCTTCTGAATGTTATAGCTATCTGGCCTTCCAGCCCAGAGCGAGATGGTCTGATAATCTTAACCACATCGGGGCGCTGACTTCGACCCCTTAGTAGGTGGAAACGTATAACAGACATGGTATCTAGGATCTCCTGCTCTGCAGTGAAGTTAGACCTCTGCTCACTAGTAGAAATAACAATTTTTCTACCCTTCTTACTTATCGGCATAATATCAGTTTAATCTCTAGATTTTTATGATTTTGCCTTCACGGCATGACATCGTTGTTCGTTATCCACGACGGCTTCGGCGGCACTGGCGGCAGGCCCCCCGTGTAGTTCACGACCTCGTATATCCTTATCGGGTTGGTGAAGTTCACGAAGTTCGTTCCTGCAGTGTAGTTCGGGTAGACCTGCTTAAATCCAGGCAGCTGGCCTGTGAAGAAGCCCCTGTAATAGGTTGAATTGTAGAACTGCGATGGCGGGTTTTCCACTGTCCCGTTCGCGTCGGGCAGGTATATCATCAGGAAGAGCACGTAGGTGGTTCCCTGTATGTTCTGCACGCCGAGGTACTCGCTCTCCTGTATGACTGCATTCATCTTTGCGCCGGTGCTGGTGTATAGCTGGAGCACCCCGTTGGAGAGCGTCTGGGTGCTCTGGTAGGGTATCTCTGTGCAGGCACTCTGGTTTGAGAGGCTTGCTCCGGTTATCAGGTAGGTGTTGACGTAAAGGGCATTGGAGCTTGTTATGCTGCAGTAATCGTTAATGCTTGACTGGGTGCTGCCGCTCTGGAAGACCGACAGCGGGATTGCGGCGTACTGCGGGTCGTGGGACTGCTCGCACTGTGATGTGCCAAGCGCGTATGGCTGCGGCGGGTTCTGGGCCTTGCCCTGCGATACCGCATACTGCAGGGACGTTCCTCCAGCGTTTATGCAGCCGAGGAAGTCAAGGGCGCCCCACTTTGATATGAGGTCCTGGTCGAATAGTATGTACTTTGACTGGTTTCCGTTCATGTACTTTGCGAGCGACTGCGGGGTGTCGTTGTACTTCGGGCCGAGCACATACTGTGCCGCCACTGCGTAGTCCTCGCTTGGGACTGCATTGTCTCCCCTTAGGACCGCATTGGACCTGCCAAACCAGTTGATCCAGTCGCCGTAGTCCCACCAGGCGAGCACCCTCGGACCCGTTGGACCGACGTTGCTGCTTATCCAGGACATGGCGTTAAGCCAGTACTGGGGTATCAGGTTGCAATATACAGAGCTTCCGAATGCGTTGTTGTTGGCGCTCATCTGGGTGCATGCTGTGGTGATGTTTGGTGATGCGGCAACCGCGATCGATCCCTTGGCGATGCCGACTGCCGCGTACGCCTCGCCAAGCCTGAAGATGGGGAATATTGCCCCGACTAGGAGCAGTATGCATAGGGCGATCACGCCATATGGCAGCTTTGTCTTCCTCTGCCTGACCCCGTAGTTGTAGATCTCGTATGCGAAGAACGCTATTGGGGCGAGTATGCCCGCTATGAAGAACCCTCCTATCACCAGGAGCGCCTGCGCCACCTGGTTGTTGAGGTAAGCGGCCGGGCTTATCTTTTCCTGCTTGCCGTAGTCGGAGAGCTTCCACTTGGCCTGCAGCATGTACAGAAGCTCGCCGAGCAGTATGCAGAAGAGTATCAGGTAGGCGACACCGAAGTGCGGCAGGTACTTTACTTCTACGAATCCTGCCACCATGAGCGGCGCCGCTATCGCAAGGTAGAGGACGCCAGTCTTGCTCTTTCTAAAGAGCATTGAGTTGAGTATTATGAATATTGCGGCCATGCTGATGATGAAGAGCAGTATCGGCACTCCGAGCGCCCCGAACCCCCCTGACGCGAAGTTGTATGTCAGCCCAGTCGGCATGTACTCCTGTACGGTCATGAAGAGAGGTATTGACGGTGTGGTGAATCTTGTGCTCAGCTGTATGTAGCTGTTAAGCGAGTGGTGGATTGGTGATACCAATACCACGGCGACCGCCACTGCGGCGAGGATTATGAGTATCGTGGACCGCCACAAGGTGTCCGTGGTTATGGACATCCTCTTCGTGAGTATCAGCAGAAATATTTCCAGCACGAATGCCCAGATTGGTATGAGCACGATCACCAGCCCGTCTGTGAAGGAACTGCTGAGCACATATGAGGTCAGGAGCCCCAGGACCGCGACTGTGACCAAACCTATCACCGCTGTTGGAACGATTGACGGCATTGACTTGACCTTCGGCAGGACCATCTTTGTCAGGTAGTCGAGCACGAATATCATTACGAGCGCGCCAAGAGGAGCGGATATGGTGAACGGTATGCCAAGTATGCTTGGTATCCTGTTCTGGAGTGTGGATCCGTAGGGGAGGAATATCGCAAGGAATATCGCGATTACGATGAGGACTATCGCATTCATCTTGTAGAAGTCTGTGAGGTCGTGGCCGCGGACTATTTCTATGAAGCCCTGCAGCACCAGATAGAGCGCGAGTACCCCTGTCGTTACTGTGTAGTAGTGCGCCCCTAGGAATGTTGATGCGAATGCGATTCCGGCTAGGATGGCGAGCCTCTTGCTCTTCATGTTCCTGACGGCAAGCATGTACGCCATCACGAAGAAGAAGAGGGTCATTATGCCCCATGGTTCCACAAGCTGTTCGCCTGCTATGAATGTGGATATGAGCGTGGGCATTGTGGCCGCGAGCCCTGCGCCTATGAGTCCGATCTTGTAGTCGTACTCGTGATACAGTAGCACGAACACTACGAAGGTCAGCAGCGCCGCCGTGATGGGCGGGTATATGCTGCCCACATAGGACATCAGGCTGGTGTTAAACGTTGAATAATGGAACTTGATCTGGTTTGCAAGGCTGTACCAGTAGGCCTCCAGGTAGGGCACTATCGGCTCTATCCTGTGGTTCGTACCGGCCGCGACCACGGGCCATGCTGACGGGTCAAGCAAAAGCTGATGCCCATAGGCGAGCACATAGTGGGTGTCTATCATGTCGAAGTAGGGGTCAAACTCGAAGAACTTGGGCGCTATGCTTATGTTGATTATCCTTGTGTAGAACGTGAGTATTATCAGAACGAGAAGAATCGCCCACACGATCCAGTGGGGCTTGGATCCGCTCTCGCGGTATCTGCTGCCTTCCATCCCCTCTGCCAGCGTCCTCTCCTCGCCAAGGTGGCTCTTCATCAGGCTAGATAGGGCCTGCCTGTGGCTGTATAGCATCACCTCCTTTTCGTCGCCCTTGAACGTGGCGGCGGAGAGCTCTGCCTGCTGCCTTGACCCAAGAGCCCTCTCCTCCTCCTTGTGCTTTAGTATTACCTCCCTGCCTCTCTCGTACTTTGAGAGCTCTGCCCTCACCGAATCGAGCTGGCTTGATGTGCCGGCCATCGGATTGGCCGCTCCGCCGAGGATGCCGCCGACCCACCTGATGAAGTCGGTGAGCATCCCTTCCCTCCAGGCGAGGGCCAGGCCTATAATGGTAAGTATCAGCGAGTTGATTTCGAAGAGCTCAAGCGAGAATGAGAAGAAGTGTATGTAATTAGTAAGATAGGACTCCATCCAGGTCATCGCCGGAGCGGCGATGAGGCCGAATATGAAGCCTATCGATACGATCTCGAAGTTGTGGAGCTCGGTCTTCCTAAGAAGCACGAAGGACAGCAGCACGCCGGGGACGAAAAGCGATAGTACAGCGATTAGAACTGCCGCTAATACCCCAAACATGTGCTCAACTATTCAGGATCGACTTTGGAATTTCTATGCTCTTTATCTCCCTGTCTGGGAAGACCGTTCCTGGTGGAACTATCCTCACCTTGACCCCTATGGCCCCGTACTTCGGGTAGGCGGTTGCGTGCGCCTCCCTCACCAGCTCGGTGACGTCACCGGCCTTTGGAATGTAACCTAGTATCTTTCTTATGCTCTTGGATCTGGCTCCCTTCGCCGCCAGCTTCCCGTTGGCGATTATCTCGGCGCCAAGCGCGCCATTCTCGATTATCTCCCTAATCGACTGCTGGATGACTCTCCTCGCGTTCATGTTCCTCTCCAACCTGTCTGTTATGCTCTTCGCCACAAGAAGGGGCTCGAGCATCTTATTTTCGACCTCCATGACGTTTATCTGCGGATTCTCAACCTTAAATTTGCTCTTTATTGTTTCGGTTATCGAGTCTATGGTCTTCCCGCCCCTTCCGATTACACGGCCGGGATTGAGGACGTAGACTGTTATCCTTGTGAGTATAGGGGTCTTCTGTATTTCTATCCTAGAGAACCCTGCTCGCGCCAGCTCTGTGCTGAGGTATTTTGATATGCTCAGCTTTATGATCGAGTCCTCGATGAATTTTCTCTCTATTGCCAATCAATGCACCATTATTTTGTAGCTGGAGCGGCCTGGGCGGTTGCGAGAGCCTTTGGCTGCTCCGCCTTCTCCTTCGCAGGCTGCTGCTTTTTAGTTTCCGGTTTCGGAGCTGCGAGAGCCGCCTTGGGCTGGGCCTTCTTGTCCGACCTCTTCTTGCCCTTCGGATAAGCGATGCCTATCTCGATCCTTGCGAGCTCCATGTCGCTTCTCCTTGTGGGAACGTAACCATAACCTCCTGTCCTGACGTATCTTATCCCCTTGGATGGCCTCCTTGGTATCGTGGTGGTCTTGTTCGCCGCCACGTGCACCACCATCATAGACTCCGGGTCCTCGCCCATGTTCCTTGCGTTTGCCATGGCGTTGACCAGGACCTTTCTCACCAGGCCAGCGCACTTCTTCGGCCACCTTCCCTTCTTTCCGCCGAGCTCGTGCCTGTCGCCCATGTACCTGTTGTGCCTCCTGTAGAGTATTGCGAGCTTGCCCTTCTCCGCCTGCTCGAGCACCGCCATTGCGGTTGTAACCTGCGAGTTGCGGACAGAGTCACACACGGAGCATAGGTCCTTGAAGCTGGCGTTGAGGTCCTTGGCTCCTGCGAATATGACGCCCTCCCTTTCCTTGTTGTAAGAGTACCTAATCATTTCATCGCCAAGAACTTGCTTCCTCTCGTTGCCCTGATACCCGGGTCTGAGTGTATGACCCTCTTTGTGGTGTGGGAGTACTGCCCCAACCTGTGGTTAAGCATGTTTGCCGTTATGAAGACTGGCTTCCATTCCTTGCCGTTGTGGACCTCGAACTTCAGCCCCACCCAGTCCGGCCTTATGACCGCCTCCCTGATGTTTGTGCGTATCGGCTTTGTGGATTTTGATGCGATGTGGGCGTTGACCTTCTCGATAAGCCTCCGGTAGTCCAGCCCGTTCCTCTTTATGCTCCTCCTCTCCCTTGAGGTGATCATGCCCATGTATTCGGGCATCTCCTTGCCGACAAGCTGCGACGGCGTGAGCCCCCTGAATGCTATTCGTTCTGCCATTGTATCATCGCTTCTTTCTTCCTACACGCCTTGCGGCTATGTGACCGACCTTCCTTCCCGGAGGCGCGTTCCTAGAGGTCATGCTGCTCTTACCCTTGTGGTGCTGCTTGCCACCGAACGGGTGGTCCACAGGGTTCATCTTAACTCCCCTGATCGTAGGCCATGTCCTGTTGACCGCGCGCATCCTGTAGTGGTTCTTCCCTGCCTTGACCAGCGGCTGGTCGACCATTCCACCCCCTGCGACGACGCCGAGCTGGGCCCTGCACTCGTTGGGCAGAGAGACCATGCTCTTGGATGGCAGCTGCACCGTTGTGACTGCACCGAGGTGTGCGGCTATCGATGCAGAAGCGCCTGCGCTCCTCACCATCTTACCGCCGTCGCCCGGTCTTGACTCTATGTTGAATATTGGTACCCCTTCCGGAACGTCGCCTATCCTGACAACGCTTCCGAGGGTAAACTTCTGAGCCCCAGTTACCTGGACCCTGTCGCCGGTCTTGACTCCCTCTGGCGCAAGCAGGTAGCCCTCGTTCATGTCATCGTAAAGAATCTTCATGAGTGGTGCTGTGTGACCTGTGTGGTTTATGAACTCCACCACCTCGCCCATCCTGTCGGACTGGGACGGGGTTGGATAGCCGACGCTGATGTCGAATGTCCCGGGCAGCTTCGTATATACGTTGGAGCCCTTTCCCCTTCTCTGTTGGTGGAGTTTCTTTCCCATCTATTACACCAGCTTTAGTTTCATCGCCACTTCGCTCGCGCTGCTTCCCTTTGCGAGCTTTATGTAGGCCTTCTTCTCGTTGCGCGCGGTGGTGGCCATCCTTATCGCAGATACCTTGACCCCGAAGCGCTTCTCGAACTCCTTCTTGACCTCAATCTTGGTCGCCCTGAAGTCGACCATGTAGGTTATCGTGTTGCCCTTCTCTATGACGGCTATTGACTTTTCAGTCGCGAGCGGGTAGTTGAGTGTCATTCATTCACCGATTCTTATCTTCGAGACAGCGGCCTGCAGGCTTCCTATCGCGCCCTCGCTCCATATCACGTCCCTTCCCGGCCTTCCTCCGGGCGCGAGCAGTCCGATGGAGAGCTTGTTGACCAGGCAGGCATCGACGCCAGCTATGTTGCGGGCAGACCTTAGCGCTGCTCCGTCCTTGCTCACCACGACCAGAACGGCCTTGGTGTAGCTTCTCCTCTTGGAGCTTCTCCTAAGTCCCTTCCTGATCCTCTTGTCTACGTTGTCTATCCTCTCGCCGAGCTTGAGGTTCCTTATGAGCGTGACCATCTCCTGGGTCTTCTTTATTGATTCCATGTCGTTCGAAACGACTATCGGCCTCTTCGTCTCCTTTGAGACTGATGCCGCGACGGCACTGGAGAGGGCCTTGGTGTACTCCCTCCTGTTGATGTTCTCGATAAGTATCTTCTCTATCTTGTGCGGATGCGCCCTGCGACCCTTAACGGATGAGGGTATCCTCCTTACCTGTCCCTGCTGGCCGCCTCCGAGCTTCTGCCTGGGGCGGATGGCTATACCCATGTGCCTTCCGGTCCTGTAGGAGTTCATGGACCCATAGTACATTGCGCTTGTGTCCATACCCGCAAGCAGGTTGTGTCCCTGGGGCTGGAGCTTCCTGCTGTTCTCCGCATTGACGGCCCTGAGTATGAGCTCTGGCTTGACTACCTCATCAAATACATGGGGCAGCGCTATCGAGCCCTTCTTCTTTCCGTCGATTGAGAAAACATCAATGTCAGTCATTTCGAGTGCACCGTTGAAACGTAGTTGATCTTGGGCTCCTTGATCGCCTTGCTGTTGCGGTTGGTGACCGACTTCCTGAGCCTCACCAGCCTCTTGGCCGGCCCGGGTATCGACCCGTCGACCATTATGAAGTCCTTGGTTATCTTTCCGTAGTTCTGGAATCCAGAGGTTGGGGTATAAGTGGCCGCCTCCTCCCTCTTTCCAATCTTAAGTATGCGCTTGTTGTATTCGGTCCTGTAGTTGAATCCGAGCTGGCCTGCCTGAGGCACCGTGAACAGGACCTTTCCTGGAGTGAATGGACCTAGCGTACCGATGTGCCTGGCCTTCTGGGTCGCCTTGTGGTAGAGCCTCGCCGTACCGAACCTTTTTATTGTTCCTGCCCAGCCCTTTCCTTTCGTGACCGAGACGATGTCGAGGTACTCGCCCCCCTTGAATATGTCGGCTGCTCCGACGACCTTGCCAAGGCTCGCAACCGCGAACTTGTATTTCTCATCGAGGCTTGCGCCGCCGAGGGCAGATTCATACCTTACCCTGTGGTGCTGGCCCACCGATGAGCCTTTTACGTCGGCAACCAGGAGGAGGGTTATCTCTGTGAATTCAGGCAACCTGTCCTTCATGCCGTCGATCGTGTGCTTTGACTTGACCTTCAGCTTGAACTTGTCTGCCATCTCCTTTGAATAGACTTCTGTGGCGGCCTGCCTGTAGTGGCTCACCTCGTTCCTTGAATAGAATCTTGCGCCATAGACATAGGTCTCCGGCATCTCGATGAATGTGCATGGCCTGCTTATCTCCTGGCCCTTGGACGGCGACTCGGTGTCGTCTGTCATGATTATGTGCGCCATGCCGACCTTGTATCCGACCAGGTTCGTCACCGAAGGCTGCTTTATGTAGATCGGCGAAGAGCGCAGCCTAGGCAGACGGCTTCTTGCACGTCTGTGCTGCCAATATTGCAAAGAACCTTTGTGCGGCATCGCGAACTTCCCGTAGGTTATCTATATGCCGAAACGTCGGAAAAAACGGCACCTGTGATATACTTCTATTGGAATGGTTTATATACTTTTACCCAGTGGCCGGTTTATACAGGGTTTAGCGGAAGAATCAGGGCCAGGAGACCTGAAATCGGATTTTGGATTACACAGATAGTTTTATGGGCGGGTCTAGCTTGGGCACATGACGCATTATGTTGCGTATCTGCCTGGCATCCAATCCGGCGACCTCTTCGTTGAGTTTCTTGAATATCTCATTTAGGTTTGCTTCGGACTGGATGGATATAATTTTGTTGTCCTTGATGGTAAAATTTATGCCGGTAAAATCACAATAAGATATGATTAGCAGACGCTCATCTTGGTTTGGGGATATGGAGAATTCTACTTTCAGGGAGTTGGGGTATGGTTTTTTGTTCTTCCATATGGCATATTTGATCTGATTGCCAGGCATCCACTCGCGGTATTTTATTTCGGCTTCATTGGAAAAAACCAGTTTCAGTGCAAATTCCGCGGTCTTTTCCAACCTCTCGATAAGATTAGTGGCGAGCTTGGGCCGAGGAGCAGTGATTTCCACTGGTTTTTCCCCCTGTGGCTTGTCCGCGGTTTGGGTCATTGAATCGGTAGTTGATCGGTCGCCCAAATAGTTATATTTTGCGGTCTACCTTGCCGACGGCCTTTGTCGCTGATTCCACGACGGTAAGGTCCCTGAGGGCGGAATTGAGCGCCGCCTTGAAGGAGGAAAGCTGGTCTGATTCGATCCTGACTACAGTAGATGCCTTCTTTGATTCTATCTTTGTCATGCTTCTCGCAGAGTGTTCGGAATTAACTAGCCCCTTTGCGTCTATGGGAAGGGTTATCTCGGCTGTGAACCGTGCCAGACCCTCACCTTGTTGAGGCGAGCATCGTCTCCGCTTCGGTCTTGTCCATCCTTGCGAGGTTCTTGCCGCAGTTGCACTTGAAGTCGGACTCGAAGGCGGCATCAAAGGTGTAGAGGAGCCTGTCGCTCTTGTAGCATTCGTTGCAGAGGAAGTAGTCGTTGCAGTTGCTGTTCACCACGGCGTTCTCCCGCTCTGCGCTGTTTACAAAATCGAGGAACGGGGAGAGCTTAGTGGTGTTTATGTACCATGCAAAGGAAAGCCACCCCTTGGTGTTCTTGGAAACGTAATAATTTGTTATCCCGTAGCCCTGCATTATGTTCAGTATCCTCCTTATGGCGTTGATCTTTAGGCCGAGCTGCTCGGCGAGATACTCGTCGGTCCTCGGGGTCGGAAGCATGTGGAGCACGTCTATTGCGGTCTTGCTGACGTTCCTCTTGAGATACTCGTTAACCCTCTCGTTGGAGAGCAGAGCCTCTATCTCCCTCTTCGCCACATCCGGAGGCATTATGCTAAGATTAGCCTTCTTCTTGGGCTCGGCCGCAATCTTTGGCTGCGCGACCTTGGATTTTGAATTGGTCTTGACGGCCTTCTTGGAATGAGCAGGATTTGGCCTGGCCCTAGCTGCGTTTACCTTCGGCTTGGAGACCTTGTGTACAGGCTTGACCGCCGCCTTTTTTGCGGTGGAGACCCTCCTCTTAATATTTTTCTTGTTAGACATTAGCGCACCTGGAGACCGGGTATATATATTTGGTCGAACTTGTATTTATACATTCTGTTAACTTCTTCCTGCACGCCTTTGATAATGCCATGAAAAGGCATTTTATCACTGCAGTACTTACGTTGTTTCAAATATATAGAGCTGCCGGTAGGGCTTCCGACGACAAACCCGCAGATATGGTTTTGGGGCTTTACATTAGCCCCCTGTGCCTTCTTCCCGATGCGGTGAGACCCATAACAGCCCTGTTCCTCCTGGCTATTACGCCTGAGTATAGGGGATCCGCCTTTATCACTGGGCTCTCCCTGTCGAGCATTATTATCTCGTAGTATTCGTGGGTGCCGCTGTCGCCGACGAAGTAGGAGTTGAGGACCTCCGTGTTCGTGAACTTCTTGGTAGCCCTCTCCTCTGCGATCGCCTGCATCGACTTTGACCGTGTGTAGTATCTTCCGCTCTTCGAGGGCTTCCTGCCTCCCGAAGGCTGCCTCCTCTTGCTCTTTCCCTTGCTTACCTTGACCCTGACGACGAGTACGCCCTGCTTGGCCTTGTAGCCCAGCTTCCTGGCCCTAGCCAGATTGGTTGGCCTGTTGACCCTAACGGCGGTTCCCTCTGAACCCCACTTCATCAGCCGCTCACGGTATTCCTGAGGCCTTGCCTTGTACTGGCTTATCAGAGTCGCCCTGATGTGCTTGTATGAACTCATGAGTATCACTTCGTTTTAGCAATAGGTTTTATAGGTTAGTTATTAAATCTCTTCTCGTGAGGGTAGTTATACTTGCCGGTGGGGAGGGCAAGAGGCTCAGACCGCTTACGGACAGTGTTCCCAAGCCCCTTGTCAAGATAAACAGCAGGGCGATCATAGACCGCCAGATCGATTCTTTCGTCAGATGTGGGGTAAAGGAGTTCGTCGTTTTATGCGGATACAAGAATGATGAACTCAGAAAACACTTCTCATGCTATGAAAAGGCGGAGGTCAGGGTCGTGGTTGAGTCTGAGCCGCTTGGTACGGCTGGAGCGATAAAGGCGGCCCGAGGCGCAATAGGAAGCGATGCCTTTGTGGTTATCAACGGTGACATCATGACCGACCTCGACCTCTCGCCGATGCTAAGTGGTGGCGGAGAGTTCCTTGCTAAGATTGCCCTCGTGCCGATGACCTCGCCGTTTGGTGTTGTGAAGACTTTTGGAGATAAGATAATAGGGTTTGAGGAGAAGCCTGTGATCAGAGACATTTACATCAACGCCGGCATCTATTGGCTGTCAAATGGTGTGTTTGATCTGCTGCCTGCGCGTGGCAGCATTGAAACAGAGGTATTCCCCAGGCTGGCCAAGGAGGGAACGCTCGGCTTTTTCAGGTTCCAGATACACAATAAATTCTGGCGCTCCATAGACAACATCAAGGATCATGAGGAGGCAGGTCGGCATTTCCAGTAGAAGCCTCTGGTCTTATATAGTTTAAAGTTTCAACTTCTTTCGAAGCGAGGTAGGGTAGTCTGGAGTGCCCGCCGGGCTCATAACCCGGAGATCGGTGGTTCAAATCCACTCCTCGCTATAACTTATCCTAAAAAAAGGCTCAACCCCTCACTTCCGGTATTAGTTTTGGAAAAGAAATCGGGGTTAGGTACTTTAATAGTTGTTTGATTTAAGTTAATATATAATAAGAGCCGGCGAATAGCGGAACTGTGGGGTCCTGGGCCATATGGGAGAAGACATATCTTACGATTATATTTGGAACCTTTACCAAAAGGAAAAGCAGACCAATCAGCTACTGCAGCTTTCCAAAACCTTCTATTCAGATATCATCGAGTATTTGGGCAGGACACAGCTGCAGGAGCAGCAGAAGGCAAACATGGAGAAGATACTTGTAAACCTCTTCGAGAAGAGGAAGCAGAAGATTTTCCTCTACCTTGCCTACAACAAACCCCTTCCTCCACAGCTCGACAACTCAGAGCAGGACTTCTACAACCACCTCCTAGAAGAGATGGCAAAGCACAGGATCGATCCCACAAAGAAAATCAAAAGTAATAAATTGCTGCGCTCCCTAACAGATATACCCGAAATAATACTCCCATCAGGGAGAAAGCTCGGGCCGCTAAAGAAAGACGAGATACTTGACATGCAGGACTCGGCGGCCGACGTGACATATCTGATAACAAATGCTATATGTGAGAATTACAATAGGTGAATTATATGAAGATTCAAAAGGAAATAATGGCGTACTGCCCCAAGTGCAACAAGCACACCGACCACACCGTCAGGATGCCGTCAAAGGGGGCGCAGAGGGCGATGAGCAAGGCCACAAGAAGGCACGACCGTGCCATCGCGGGTTTCGTCGGCAGCGTAGAACCAAAAATACACCCAAAGAAGCTCTCGAAGCGGCAGAAGGTCCTGCTTGAGTGCAAGGTCTGCAAGTACAAGGTTGAAAGGCTCATCGGCGGCCGCTCGAAGAAGAAGATCGAGATAAAGGTATAACCTATGGAAGAGAGCATCCTTCCAAGACATGGTTCTCTTGTAATCGCAGTTGTCAGCAAGATAACGAACTTCGGGGCCTACTGCAAGCTTATCGAATACGGCGACACAGAGGCATTCCTCCCGATAAGAGAGGTCTCCTCTGGCTGGATAAAGAACATAAGGGAGTACATCCACGACGGCCAGAAGCTGGTATGCTACGTCCACGGCCTTGACAAGGAGAAGGGCACAATCGACATATCCCTCAAGAGGGTATCGACGAAGGACTCGAAGGACAAGATAAGGTCCTACAACCTAGAGAAGAGGCTCTCTGCCCTGCTTTCTCAGATAGTAAAGAAGGAGAAGGATGCCAAGCTAAAGGAGGAGCTGCCCACAATCGTGACCCGAGAGTTCGGCACCTACACAAACTTCATGGAGGCGGCCCTAGGAAACAGCCCAGAATTCGGAAAGTCCAATATCCCAAAGAAGATACGAGACACATTCATAAAGACGCTGGAGCAGAGCAGGAAGCAGAAGCGCTACTTCGTCTCATACATAGCGACCATAACCACCTACAACACCGAGTCGGGCGCAACCGAGCTCCGCTCCCTGATGAAGGACATAAAGGACACGGGAGTCGAGCTGGGCTACCTAGGCGCGCCAAAATACAGGCTATTTGCAGAAGGGACCGATTACACCGACGCGGAGGCGAAGATCTCAAAGGTCAGGGAGCTGGTCGAGGCGAAGCTGAAGAAGGGCGTTTTCGAGATAGAGAAAGAGAAGCTCAAGAAGGAGAAGGAAGGGATAATGGAAACCATCTAGTGGTGCCATGCAGAAGACGACAATAAAGCTCAAGAAGTCTGCCAAGGCCGGCAAGGCCGCGATAGCGATAGTCGGGATGCCTGGGATAGGCAACGTCGGCAAGCTGGTCGCAGAGCACCTGAGGAAGGAGCTCAAGGCGCAGCGGGTCGGTACCATCTACTCTCCCCACTTCCCCCACCAGGCCGTCATGCTAAAGAGCGGGAGGTTGAGACTGGTAAACAACACGATATACTTGGTGAAGGTAAAGGGCAAGCCCGACATGGTGATAATAACCGGGGACATGCAGGCCGTGACCCCGGAGGGCCAGTATGAGGTCAACTCAATGATATTCAGGCTACTCAAGGAGAGGTTCGGCTGCGTCTTCATCTACACAATAGGCGGCTACACCACCGGGGAGGCGCTGCCGCAGAAGAGGAGGGTATACGGCAACGCAACCAACGCGAAGACCATCAAGATGTTCAAGGACACCAGCATAATATTCGGAAAGTCCAAGGGGCTGATCTGGGGGTCGGCCGGGCTCATACCGGCGTTCGCAAGGATTGGTAAGGTCGATGCAGCCTGCATCATGGGCGAAACGGCGATGCTCGAAATAGACGCTGCGGCGGCGAAGGCGGTCATAGAAGAGCTTTCAAAAGTGCTAGGCATAAAGATAGGGACAGAAAACCTCGACAAGATAATCAAGAAGACAGATGAGATAATGAGGCAGATTGGACAGGGAAACATGAACCTCCCAATGCCGATGGGCCAGATGCCGGTGGAAGGTGGCGCTCTGACGCCCGACCCGGGCAGCAGACCATCATACATACGTTAAGCTAACGCGGGTGTGGTATAATCTGGCAGAACAATGCCTTCCCAAGGCATTAATGCGGGTTCAAATCCCGCCGCCCGCATTCATTTTCCATAACGACAAGGCATAAATATCCCCTAAGCGAAGCTTTTCCTGAAGTGGGCTGGTGGGGGATTACCAATTCATTATCTTCGACTATGACGGATGTCTCGCCGACACCGTCAGGCCCTGGGTAGGTGCTATAACCCAAGCAGCCTCAGAATTCGGCCTGAAGCTCACCAAAAGAGACATCCTGATGCAGTTCGGGGAACTGGAAAGGGTGGTGGACCAGGGCCTCCCGGCAGATAAGGTTGTCGAGTATCGCGACCGCGTCATAAGGCTCGCGCTTCCCAAGGTAAGGAACGCGCCACTATATGAAGGCGCGAAGGAACTAATCGAAGCCCTCAAGACGCAGGTCAAGGGGCTAGCGATAGTAAGTGGGAATCAGTCCGATCTTCATGTGCAGCTGAAGAACAATGGAATTGAGGACTATTTTGATATCATTGTTACTGGAAACGACGTGGCGAGCAAAAAGCCCCATCCCGAGGGGGTCGAACTCGCACTGAAAAAGATGGGCGCGGAAAAGAAGAGGTCGGTCATGATAGGCGACACAGAACACGACCTCGGTGCCGCGAAGAACGCAGGAATAGACTCGATATTCTTCTGCCATGCGGACCGGATCATGCCATTTGACGAGGAAATCATAAGAAGCCTCAGCCCCAAATACATGGTGTCGAGCCACGCCGAGCTGCGCGGCCTTCTGCTAGGCACAAAGGCTAAGTGTCGTGCCTAGGTGTGTTAAATGCAAGCGGAAAAAGTTGCTGTAATTGATGGCGGCGGCCGAGGGTCGGCCTTGGTGGAGGCGCACCTTAAAAGCCCCCATGTCGGCAGCGCAATCGCCATACCTGGAAATGACTGGATGAAGCTCATCCGGGAGAAGCCCGTCTTGACGTTTCCATCGGTAAAACTAACCGAAGTCGAAAAAATAGTTTCCATATGCAAGGAACAGGGGGTGACGCTCGCCGAAGTCTCCAACGAGCGCTCGGTCTGTGCAGGAGTATCCGATGCGCTGCGCAGAGAAGGGATATCTGTAGTCGGACCAGATGCGCGCGCCGGGATGCTCATGGAGGGAGACAAATGCGAATCCAGACTGTTTGGTACCCGTCACGGCCTGCCACAGCCGGAATACCACATTTATAAGGCTGATGACGACGAGGAGCACGCAATATCCGACGTAGACACGCGACCACCACGGCCCATATTCATAAAGGCGGGCGGTCTATGCGACGGGAAAGGTGCATTCCCGGCCGAAACCCACAAGGAAGCAGAGAACATAATCAACAGAATGGTCGATCTTCCCAACAATGCTGGGAGACGTTTCCTGATAGAGGAATGGCTAAAGAATTCTGATGGCACAAACGGCGAGGAATTCTCAGGATTCTGCATGATGGACAGCCAGACCTGGAAGATTGTGGGCCGTGCCCAGGACCACAAGAGGCTGGAGGAAGGCGACACAGGTAAGAACACGGGTGGGATGGGATGCAGCACTCCTCCGCTGGTTCTAACACCCGAAATCCAGTCACAAGAGAAGGAAATATTCGAGAAGGTTTTCGCTGGTCTGAAAGGAGAAGGTGCACACTACAACGGCATCCTCTACCTCGGAGGTATCCTGATAAACCGCAACGGCGGCAGCAAGGTGTATGTTGTGGAATTCAATGCCAGATGGGGCGACCCGGAGGCCCAAGTGTTAATCCCTGGAATAAAGACAGACCTATTCGAGATCGGTAAGGGGATAGCTGATAACAAGCTTTCTCTGCTGGAGATAGAGACAGACGGGAAGGCGCGCGTCTCCGTTGCTTGTGTGGCGAAGGGATACCCAGACGAAGACAAATATAAAGCGGTGATTGGCAGGAGGATATTCGGAATTGAACGGGCGGCCGAAGTCGAAGGTGTTAAAATATATGGGGCCGGAATGGAAATAATAGACGGCAAATTCTACGCAGCGGGAGGCCGGCTCTTTCATGTAGTCGGAGAAGGCAAGGATGTGGTTGAAGCAAAGGAACGGGCCTATTCGGCAATGGCACGCATTTTTGTGGAAGGAAACAATGGGCGCTTCAGGCCAGACATAGGGTGGAGGGACCACGACAGGCTGCTGCGCAACGGCGCCGCTACCTAACTGGCACCTGCACCCTATAAATATATGAAGTCAGCCAAGCCTATTTCGATAACATGACGGAAATTAGCAAGAAAGGTCCGAATACGCGCATCGCAAGGATACTAGATCACCTAACATCTGACCAGAAGCTGCATGTGGAGCCTATAAAACTGATAACCCACCCAATATTCTCACCGCACTATGGCACGACAAATCAGTATTCGATAATAATAGCGGCACCTAAGCAGGGAACCCTAGACACAGAGGAACTATCCGCGATGCTACGTAACGTCGCGCTGGCATTTAGGCCGGATCAGGTGGTAATGCCCTACATAAACAACTACACGGGCAAGATGCAGATTGGCAGCCTGCGTTTTGACGAGGATGTTGGACGTGGAACCACAAGAATTACGGCCCGCACAGAGCTCAACATCACCGACCCCCTACTCATCCATGAAGTGGCAAGAACGCAGCAGACAACTCTAGACAACGGAATAGTAACCAGCGAAGATGGCACGAGCTTCGAAATCAAGCTCAGGAGAACAACGATGCTCTATCTCTACCCCAACATAGAAGAGGCCAAGAGGGCCAGGTCCGTAGACCTTCCCTATGTTCCTGCGGTGCTGGAACTGGCGCAGATGTTAAGAGGGGATGAAAAGGCGGCAGCCGAACTGATAGTCAATCCGGCCACAACCCCGGGCTAATTATGCGATCGGAAACAGCCCGGTCCTTCATATAAGAACCGCAAGCAATGCCCCAATAATTGCGCCCGCAGCGCTGCAGAGCAAATTGGAGGTAAACTTGTTCCCAATCCCCTTCTCCTCGTAATACCCCGAAAGTGAATCCGCGAGGTTGCCAAGGAACCCGCTGAGCGTGACCGCGCAAATGGCAAGGTATGGGCCTATTGGTATTGCCGGGCCTATAAGCACCACCAGAATGGCGCCGACCATCGCAGCCGCGATTGCAGAAACCGTCAGGCCAAGCCAGGTGACGCCTCCCGATACCCCTTTCCTTACCTTCCTGCCGCTGATCAGGGAGACCGGCATGCCGTCAAGCACCCCTATCTCGCTCGCGAACTTGTCGGCCGTTATGGCTGCCACAGAGGCAATGAACGCAAAAAGGCAGAGCGCCGCGTACTGTTCGGCCCCCATAATCATAGATAACCTATAGAGCCCGGCCATCACCAGCGGCACAGTCCCGTTTGCCAGCACGTTGCTCACCCCCCGTGGGTCCTGGCCAAGATTCTTCTTTGACTTGTAATCCTTCCCGACCCAGGTCACGATCGCCGATAGGATAAGGAAGAGGAGCATTCCTGTTATGAAAAACCACCAGATCCCCCACCCGAAAACCGCGAAGAGCAGGCCCATCGCTAAAGCAATCGCAAGTCCCTTCCCGCTGAGAGTAAGTGCTTCCATGGTCTTCCATTTTTATGAAATATTCCGCTATTTCCAAAGGTTTTTAAAACTATACATCGTTATGATATCACGGGTTCTCTACAGAACAGAAGGTCGTGAAAACTGGTCGTCTTGCCAGCGAGGTAAAACTTGCTGGCCTCTTCCTATTTACTTATCCGCCTAGATGGTAGAATCTATCTCTTGAATGCTTATATAGTTTTGGATTCATAATTAACTAACGTCGTGTTTTTCATGCCAAAGGATAAGGCAATAAGGGAGATAGAGGACCTGCCGGGCATTGGCGAGACCACAGCGGAGAAGCTGCGCACGCTTGGCAAGGACACCCTTGACAAGATAGCGGTGCTCAGTCCCCACGAGCTCAGCGAGCTTTCCGGGATCGGCGTCGAGTCTGCCAAGAAGGCAGTCCAGGCCGCGAAGGAGTCTACAACCATTGAGTACGAGACAGGGGAGGCGGTGCTCCAGCGCAGGAAGGACATAGGCAAGATAGCGACCGGCGCAAAGGAGCTCGACGACCTGATTGGCGGGGGAGTCGAGACCGAATCCATAACCGAGACCTATGGAAGGTTCGCAAGCGGAAAGTCGCAGCTGGGGTTCCAGCTCATAGTGAACGTCCACCTACCAAGGGACAAGGGCGGATTGGATGGAGGGGCGCTTGTGATAGACACAGAAGGGACATTCAGGCCCGAGCGGATCGAGCAGATCGCTAAGGCGGCTGGCTTGGACCCCAAGAAGGTCTTAGAGGAGACCATAGTGGTCAGGGCGATAACTACCGAGCAGCAGATACTAACGATAGAGAGGGCAGAGAAGCTGATCCAGGAAAAGAACATAAAGCTCATCGTGGTGGATTCGCTGATGGCTCTCTTCAGGTCGGAATTCGTAGGGAGGGGCGCGCTCAACGAGAGGCAGGGGAAGGTCAACCAGCACCTGCACAAGCTGCAGATGCTTGCGGACAAGTACAAGCTGGCGATATACATAACCAATCAGGTAATGGACAACCCGGGCATACTCTTCGGAGACCCGACAACCCCGATAGGGGGCAACATCCTAGCTCACGCAGCGACCACAAGGCTTTACCTCAAGAAGAGCAAGGACGAGAAGAGGATTGTTAGGCTGGTGGACTCGCCGGAGATGCCGGAGGGGGAGTGCGTCATGAAGATAACACCCAACGGAATAAAGGATTAACACTGATTCGATGCTTTTCCTAGTTGGTGCCGGTCTTTCAGAAGGCGGATTGACAGAGGAGGCTCTTGAGCTTCTGCGCCGCAAGCAAGTGAAGGTATATGCAGAGAAGTACACCGGATGGTTCGGCGACAGGTTGCCGGACCTCGAGTCCAAGCTGGACAAGAAGGTAACGATACTGGAAAGGAGCGGGCTGGAGGACAACATCGCCTCCCTTGTGGAGATGGCAAAGAAGGAGGAGATAGCGGTTCTTGTGGCTGGAGACCCACTAGTGGCGACGACCCACAAGATCGCATGCATAGAGGCCAACAACGCAGGGGTCAAGGTAAAGGTCATACACGCAAGCTCGATTGTGGGCGCTGCGATAGGGGAAAGCGGCCTGGACTTCTACAGGTTCGGCCAGATCTGCACCATACCCGCCTGGAGCGAGCACTACAAGCCCGTCTCATTCTATGAGTCGGTTGAGAAGAACCTTGCCAACAACCTTCATTCCATACTACTGCTCGATTACGACCCGAAGGTCGGGTCCATACAGCCCTCCTACGCTGCCGATCTTCTGATGCAGGCGGAGAAGAGGTACAAGAAGGGCTTCATAAAGCCGAGCACCAAGCTCATAATACTGCACAACCTCTCCCTTGAGGGGGAGCAGAAGCTCATGCTCACCCTCGATGCGGCAAAGACCCTCAGGCTTGGCCCAGGGCCTACCATAATGATACTGCCGGCGAAGATGTCTGAGGTGGAGAAGGAGTCCACCGCCGCGATGCTCGGTGTATGAATGGCCCTTGAGCTCTCATTCGACCGGAAATCTAAGATGATCTTCGCAGAGGACCCGTCGACCAAGGACATACTTCGGGAGAGCAACTTCGGCAACGTCGTAAAGGGAAGGCTGGTGCTAAGGCCCGGAGGAGGCGCTCTACGTCCTTGATGTTCGGAAGGGCGCCTGCAGGGACGAGGAAGGCAGGGAGATGAGATTCAACGACATAGCGGAGCTGCTCGGGACAAGGAAGGCCATGGCCAGGTACTTCACCTACAAGGACTGGAGGGATAGGGGCCTTGTGATACGATACATTGAAGACAATAGGGTCCAGGCGGCAAAGCCCCAGCACACAAAGAGATACAATTCATCCGCCCTTAGAATAAAGGGCCGCAAGCTTAGCGGGTCATTCTATCCCGACGATTTGGTTACGGTCATCGACGATCAGGAAAGGGCGAAGGAGCTCTATCAGGAGCACTGGTTCGGCCAGTACGGCACCTACAAGCTCCAGGACCACGGCACCATGTGCAAGCTCGACGTGTACGAGACTGTCTTTCTCATGGACAGCGATGCACTGGAGGCGAAGGACACGACAAGGGCGCAGGTAGCAAAGGTGGCTGGGGAACGAAGGCCGGATTTCCAGAAGCTCTACGACGTCTACTCGGATTGGAGGTCAAAGGGCTATGTGATCAAGACAGGCTTCAAGTTCGGGACCCACTTCAGGCTCTACTTCCCGGGGGCGCAGCCGGTCAAGGACTCCAAATGGATCCACTCCATGCATGTCATACAGGTCTTCCCAAGGGACACGAAGCTGCTGATAGCGGAGTGGTCGAGGGCGATAAGGGTCGCGCACTCGGTGAGGAAGACATTCATACTCGCAATACCTGGCAAGAGCAGGCAGAAGAAGCTCGACATAGACTTCATACTCTACCATCGGAAAGGGGGCGGCATAGAGACCCCGGCGGATTCTGCGCCGAGGTACGGGATGCTTTCGCTCAGCGAGGACGAGTACCTTGGCGGAGCCGAGCTCTCAGCGATAATAAATCGGGCCAAGGACGAGAAGATGGAGCTGATAGTGGCGATAGCCGACAGGGAGACCGCAGTGACCTACTACAAGATAAGGCGGATCGAGCTGCAGGGCAGCGACTACGAATACTACGAGATAGACTGGATGCAGCCATAACCTACTTATATTTGAAACCTCGCGAGGGTTAATGTGGTAAAATGGCAAGGCAGCTACATAAGGTAGCATCTGGGCTCACAGAGCGGCAAAGGGCACAAATAAGGTCGATACTCCCTCTCATGGTGACTGCGCACTCCCCAGCCACACTAAAGACACTTATCAACTACGACCTGCCGCCCGGCCAAAGGCTTTCAGAAGACGACATCATGAATTTCCAGGAAAAGGTCACTGGGGTGGTAAACAGGCAAGGATCCAACAGTCCAGAGTCGCAGGCGCTGCTGTTTGATAAGATCATAATGGAGGGACCCGCCCCAATAGTGAATTATCTCATCCGGTTCGCCGTAGAAATGGGGAGAATAAAGGCGAAGGAATCCGACACCATCTACATGGCCAGGTTGAGGGACCCCAAGGCCATACGCCTAGGTCACCTCCCCTCCATCCTGAGATCAAATTAAGCGGGTCCAGGGGGATTTGAACCCCCGACATACTGGTTAAGAGCCAGTCGCTCTGACCATGCTGAGCTATGGACCCAAGAAACAGAACAGATATGTTGGAGCTATTATAAAAGCTTAACCTTGGCGAAAGCCAATGGCGGCCTAAAAGTTGTCCCTGTGCCTTATCAGCAGGTAAACGCTCAGCAATATGGCGACGTCGAGCAGCACGCAATATTCGCATATCTCTCCGAGAATCACCTGGCCGATGATCGAGTAGGCGACTCCTGCCAGGCCGAACATTATCCAGATGTTCCTGGCAACCTTGATCTTGGGAACCAAAAGAACGATCGCGACAATACCTAAGAACCAGACCAATCCTCCTAGAGCTATCGGTATGCCGGCGACGGTCGAGAATACGCTGGTCGTGACCTGTACGCAGTTCACTATCCCCCCTGATGGGCAGTAAAGGGGCAGCTTCGTATAATGGACAACGGTCAGGTAGGCCGAATCCAAGATCCCTATTATCGCCAGCAGAAGCAGTTTATTACCTATCGACATGCACACTCCTCACAAATTTGTCCAGGATCCCGTCCAGCCCGCCTCCTCGCGGGCTCAATTCGTATTTCACATTCACTATGGGCTTGTTGGCCTTCAGTATCCTGGTAAGGTCAGTGGGCGTGGCGGAAATCACCACATCGCACTTGGCCCTGTTTATCGTGGTCTCCAGATCCTTTATCTGGGCCTTGCTGTAGCCCATGGCCGGAAGCTCCTTCCCGAGCTTCGGATATTTCATGAACGTCTTCTTTATTTCTCCCACCGCATATTCCTTGGCGTTGGCGATGCTCTTCGCTCCGTACTGCTTTGCCGCTACGCTTCCGGCCCCAAATTTCATGCCTCCGTGGGTTATGGTGGGGCCGTCCTCTATGATGAGGGCGCGCTTGCCCTTGATGGAGCTTGGGTCTGCCACACTCACCACAGAATCGGCGTAAATTACCTTTGCCTTCGGGTTTATCTCTGTGATGTCCTTCTGCAGCAGCTTTACCTCCTCCTTAGTGGCGGAGTTCATCTTGTTCACAATTATCGAGTCGGCCATCATGGCGACTATCTCGCCCGGATAGTAGGACACCTCATTTCCCGCCCTCAGCGGGTCCACCACCGCGATCGACAGGTCTGGCTTGTAGAAAGAGGCGTCGTTGTTGCCGCCGTCCCATATTATCACGTCGGATTCCTTCTCCGCCGCCCTAAGAATCTTCTCGTAGTCGACTCCTGCGAACACGACAAACCCGTTCCTTATGTGGGGCTCATAGTCCTCCCTCTCCTCGATTGTGGCCTTGTACCTGTCAAGGTCCCTCACCGTCCTAAAACGCTCCACCACCTGGTTCTTCAGCACCCCATAGGGCATCGGGTGCCTCACCACCGATACCTTCAGCCCCTTCTCTCTGAGGTAGATCGCTATGTAACGCGATGTCTGGCTCTTTCCTGCCCCTGTCCTCACCGCGCACACCGATATGACTGGCTTTGTGGACTTGACCATTGTCCTTGCCGGAGCAACGAGCCAGAAGTCCGCCCCGCGCGAATTGACAAGGCTGGCCTTTTGCATCACGGTGTCATAGGGAAGGTCGCTATAGGAGAGGATGCACACCTGCGCCTTAAGCTGGTTTATCAGTCCGCCCAGCATGGACTCGTCGTATATCTGTATACCTTTTGGATACAGCGGCCCGGAAAGCTCAGGGGGGTATATCCTGTCCGATATGTACGGTATCTGGTTGGCCGTGAATGCCACGACCTCGTAGTCCCTGTTGTTCCTGAAAAGCACATTGAAGTTGTGGAAGTCCCTTCCAGCGGCGCCGATTATGATAACTCTCGTTCTCGTCATTGGATCACTAAATAGCCCTCTCGATGGCGGCCCTGACCTTGGCCACATTCTTCCTGTCGCAGGCGACCAAAAGCCGCCGCTTCTCCAGCACGCTCATTAGGGTCTTAATGAATGGCGAGACCTCGGTCAGCTTCCCGACCCTATCGCCGTCCCTGTTGACCACAATGATGTCGTCACTCCCTCCCCCCAACGTGATTATGTTGGCGACGAACTCGTGCTCGCCTATCCCTGTTCTAAGGACCGCCTTTTTGACCTCCTCGAGCCGGACCTCAGGCCCGATCTGCTCATCATAGGCCCTCTTGTACAACCGTCTCTCCGCTATCCGCGACACGAGCTCCCTTGCATCCTTTACCCCGGAGTTCATAATAGCAATCATGAGTCCCTCGTCGCTCATGTTCCAAAGGGTCTTGGCATCGAAGGCCTTCTGATGCAGCGCTATCCCGATCGCCTCACGCATCATCCCGGAAGCTATCATCTTGGCATGGTGCATGTACACGTTGGTGTGCATGAAATACCTCGCTATGAGCATTGACTCGGCTCCGGAAACCCCGCTCTCCAGCACCGCCACCCTGCCTTTGTGCAGAACCAGCCTGGTCTTGAGGCGCTCGTAGTCTATGACTCCGTATGCGACCCCGGTGTAATGGGAGTCCCTCATTAGGTAATCTATCCTGTCAGAGCCAAGAGCCCCCCCAACGACGTTTATCTTCTCTGAGCCCCTGAAATATGCGAGTATCTTGTTGAGCGACATTCCCGAATCCGAGACGATGTCCGCTATCTCGGACTTCTTCACCCGTTCCTCCCCAAGCTGCTCGTGGTTCTTTCCAAGAGCCCTCTCGATGTAGGGCTCCGAGAGATGGGAAAACGGCCCATGACCTATGTCATGGAGAAGCCCAACATAGGAGAACTCCCTCTCGTCCCTACCGAGCGACTCCTGGAAGAGGTCCCTGGAAACCTGCATGGTGCCTAGGGAGTGCTCGAAACGCGTGTTGTTGGCCCCTGGGAAAACAAGATATGAAAGGTCAAGCTGCTTTACATACTTGAGCCGCTGCATCTCCGGGGTGTCTATTATGCGCTGCTCGATCGGCCCGACCGCTATGTTGCCGTGTATCGGGTCCCTTATCTCCATGCCATCCCTACAACATACCACCAAAGTAATATTAATGCTGCTCCCATCCCTCAAAAGACAATCAGAAGTAAACTTTTTCCGCTTATTTTGCTGTCGTAAAATCAAACCACAGAAAGGGTTTTAAATGTGCAAAACAGATACTAAATTGGGTAAGGATCAGTACCAGGATTTTAGAGTAAAGCTAGTGTGTATAATGGTCGAAAAGGGAGAGTATAGTGCGAAAGACATAGTGGTCCTTTCCGGGCCCCAGGGGGTCAGGAAGAGGCCGGCCATGTACATAGGCTCAACGGGCAGCAAGGGCTTCTTCCACCTTCTCTACGAGATCCTCTCCAACTCTATAGACGAGGCCCAGGCCGGCTACGCCAAGGACATAAATATAACGCTCACTAGGGAGGAAGGCATCGACATCGCAGAAGTGCAGGACGACGGAAGGGGAATACCTATCGACATAATAGAGAAGGAGGGCAAGCCGGCACTCGAGGTGATAATGACATCCCTCCACTCTGGAGGAAAGTTCGAAAACAAGGCCTACAAGGTCTCCGGCGGACTGCACGGCGTTGGACTGACAGTGGTAAATTCGCTTTCAGAATACACGATAGTAACTGTAAAGAGGGGAGGAAAAATTTACCAGCAGCGGTTCAGCAGGGGCGGGGTTATAAGCCCGCTTGAGATAATCGGAGAGACCAAGCCCGAAGACACAGGTACGGCGGTCAAATTCAAGCCGGACACGACAATCTTCTCCGCCAAGATATTCGACACCATAGAACTCAATGAGCTTCTCAAGGAAGTATCGTTCCTGTGTCCTGGAATCCGAATAACGCTTTCGGACAAGAGGAACACCGAGGCAGAGACTACCAA
Organism: uncultured Microcaldota archaeon; assembly: GCA_963787745.1. Classification (GTDB taxonomy): domain Archaea; phylum Micrarchaeota; class Micrarchaeia; order Micrarchaeales; family Micrarchaeaceae; genus JAJYUY01. The sequence goes on from CAWBEB010000003.1 coordinate 130,886, forward strand.
CACCTTTGCCTCCGAAAGGGGAATAGCAGACTTCCTTGATTTCATTAGGGGAAAGACGCCGGCGCTCTCAAAGCCGATCATAATCAAGGGCGAGTCCGACCAGCTGAGGGTAGAGCTCGGAATACAATACGTAGAATCATACAGCGAAAACCTATTGCCGTTTGTCAACATGATAAAGACGCCGGAGGGCGGAACCCACGTGGTAGGGCTTCATACAGCGCTGACCAGGGCCATCACGAACTACATCAGCAAAAACACAAAGAAGGTCGGAAAGCAGACTGTAAGCATAGAAGGGGATGACACCAGGGAGGGGCTTGTCGCGATCGTAGCTGTTTATCTTGCCAATCCTGAATTTGAGGGCCAGACAAAGGAGAAGCTGGGCAACCCGTTCGTGAAGAGCGCGATAGACAGCATGGTCTACTCAAAACTGTCAGATTACCTGGAGGAAAATCCAGCAGACGCAACCAACATAATTAGAAAGGTTATCACCTCCGCTCAGGCAAGGGAGTCGGCAAAGAGGGCACGCGACATGGTGCGCAAAAAGAGCATGTTCGAAGGATCTATTCTCCCGGGAAAGTTGGCCGACTGTTCTGAAGATGATCCGACAAAAGCAGAAATATTTTTGGTAGAAGGAGACAGTGCCGGCGGATCGAGCAAATCTGGAAGGGATAGAAGATATCAGGCGATTCTTCCACTGAGGGGAAAGGTAATTAACGTCGAGAAAGCATCAGAAGAAAAAATATTTGCCAACGCCGAAATTCACACTATGGTAACTGCATTCGGTGTTGGGATAAAGGAGCAGTTCAAACCAGAGAATCTCAGGTATCATAAAATAATACTCATGGCAGATGCAGATGTCGACGGAAGCCACATACGGACTCTGCTACTCACGTTCTTCTACAGATATATGCGCCCTCTCATCGAGAGAGGCAACATCTACCTCGCCCAGCCGCCACTATACAAGGTAACAAAGGGCAAGGAGTCAAGATATGTCTACTCTGATGCTCAGATGCCAGAGGTGATGAAGGTCATGGGAGACAAAGCCGCAGTCCAAAGATACAAGGGTCTTGGAGAGATGAATGCCGACCAGCTTTGGGAGACGACAATGAATCCAGAGAACAGGGTACTAAAGAAGATCAACATAAAAGACGCGCAGCTCGCCGAGGCCATATTCACCGTTCTCATGGGATTGGAGGTCGAACCTAGGCGCAAGTTCCTAGAGGAGCACTCACACGAGGTATCATTCCTGGATGTATAAGGTGTCAAAATGGCTGAAATGATAGACACACCCATCGAAAAAGAAATGCAGTCGAGCTACATTGACTACGCAATGAGCGTTATCATAGGCAGGGCCCTCCCTGATGTCAGAGACGGACTTAAGCCAGCTCATAGAAGGACATTATATGCAATGTACATGCTCAACAACGTACATAATCAGCCCACAAAGAAGAGCGCTAAGATCATAGGAGAGATTATCGGAAACTATCATCCTCACGGCGATCTCGCTGCATACGAGACTCTTGTCAGGATGGCACAAGACTTCTCAATAAACCACCTACTTGTAGAAGGCCAAGGTAATATGGGGTGTTTTACCAAGGACACTAAAATACGACTCGCAGATGGAAGAGACCTTAATTTCGAGCAACTTATAGAAGAGCAATCAAAAGGAAAGAGACACTGGACATTTGCTCTAAACAATGATACAAATCTTATCGAAATAACAGAAGTTAAGAATCCAAGGTTGACTCGTAGGGATGCGGAACTTCTTGAAGTAATTCTAGACAATGGAGAAAGAATAAGATGCACACCCGATCACAGATTCTTACTTCACAATGGAACCTATAAACAAGCAAAAGATCTGAGCCTCGGAACATCCTTAATGCCGTTGTACATAAAAATATCCGATGGCTTAGAAGACAAAAATCTAAAAGATTATGAAATGATTCTGCAACCCAAAACAGAAGACTGGCAATTTACTCATCAACTAACACCGGAAATATACAATTCAGAAAGAAAGAATAACCGCATATCAAGAGCAGAAAACACATCAAAGTACTTTGGTAGCTCCGAACAAATACTAAAAGAAGCAAAAACCTGGAACCATAAAGTAAAGAGTGTAACATTCCTAAGAGAAAAAGAAGACGTTTACGATATAACTACTGATCCATGGCATAACTTCTCTCTTTCGGCAGGAATTTTCGTCCATAACTCAATCGACGGTGATAGGCCAGCCGCGCAAAGATACACAGAGGTAAGACTGACAAAACTTGCAGAAGAACTGTTAGAAGATTTGGATAAGAATGCAGTGAAAATGGTACCAAATTTCGACAACACTAGAGAAGAACCAATTTTACTTCCATCAAAGGTACCCAACTTATTAATTAACGGATCTTCAGGAATAGCTGTAGGTGTTGCAACTAACATAATGCCGCACAATCTTTCAGAAATATGTGACGCCGTAGTAGCATACGTTACAAATCCGATAATAACATCCGAACAACTCCTCAACTATGTGAAAGGGCCGGACCTCCCTACAGGCGGCATGATATTCAACAATGAAGGACTGCTCGCATCATATGTGAAGGGCAGAGGAACAGTCATAATCCGCGGAAAGGTGGAAAAGGAGAAGATCAAGAACAAGGAGGCGCTCATCGTAACCGAGATACCGTACACGGTCAACAAGGCCACGCTTGTCGCCCAGATAGCAGAGCTGGTAAAGGACAAGAGGATAACAGGAATCTCAGACATGAGGGATGAGAGCGGAAAGGAGGGAATCAGAATAGTCATAGAGCTCAAGCAGGATGCAGAGCAGGAATACACCCTTAACCAGCTTTACAAGCACAGCCAGCTGCAGATAAGCCTCCCTGTAATGAACATCGCAGTATTGGGCAACAGCCTGCTCACGCTAACGCTCAAGGATTTCATAAAGCACTTCGTCGAGCACAGGATAAACGTAATAAAGAACAGATCTACGTTCGACCTCAATGTCGCAAAAGAGCGAATTCACCTGGTGGAAGGTCTGCTCATAGCGCTTGAAAAAATAGAGTCGATAGTCGCGCTCATAAAAGCCAGCAAGGAGCTCAAGGATGCTCGCGCAAGCCTCGTGAAGGAGTACAGTCTCAGCGAGAAGCAGGCCAATGCGATTCTCGACATGAAGCTCAGCAAGCTCACCAGCCTCGAAAGGGGATCGCTTGAGACAGAGAAGACAGACCTAAGATCAAGAATAACTGAGCTCGAGTCGATACTTGCCGACCCGAACAAGGTCCTCGGCATAATAAAGACAGAGACGAAGTACCTACAGTCCACCTACGGGAGGCCGAGGCGCACGGTAATCGACAACTCAACGCCGCTTCTAATCGAGAGGGAGGACCTGATACAGGACGACGACATGACGATAATACTCACAAGGAATAACTACATCAAGAGGATAGACAGCAAGGCCTACAGGGAGCAGGCAAGGGGAGGAAAGGGCATCATAGCAATCCAGCTAAAGGAGGGCGACTTTGTAAAGCAGATAATATCTTGCAGGACCAAGGACTACCTGCTCATACTGTCAAACACCGGAAGGGCCTACTGGCTCAAGGCGTACATGGTTCCCGAGGAGGGCAGGTACGGCTCCGGGAAGGCGGCGGTGAACCTGGTCAAGTTCGCTGAAGGGGAGAAGGCCGAAACAATAATAAACACAAGGACATTCACGAACTCATACCTGACATTCATCACATCAAAGGGCAAGATAAAGAAGGTTGCAGCAGAAAGCTTCTCCCACCCGAGGGCCAACGGAATAAGGGCGATAAACATGCAAGAGGGCGACACGCTTGCGGACGTCTGCCTCTCGGACGGCAAGTCCGAGTTGTTCATAGCCACCAGGAAGGGCAAAGCGCTCAGGTTCAGCGAGACCGACCTCAGGCCGATGGGAAGGGAGGCTGTAGGTGTGAGGGCGATAAGGCTGGCTGCAGGCGATGCCGTGCTCAACCTGATAGCGGCAACGGCGACCGAACAAATACTGTCAATAGCAGAGCTTGGATTTGGGAAGATAACTGCGCTTGACGAATATAGGCTGCAAAAGAGGGGAGGAAAGGGCGTGCTAAACATCAAGATAAAAGACAAGACTGGATTCGTAATAAGGGCTCTAAACGCCAGCCAGAACGGCAACGTAGTTCTGATAAACTCAAAGGGAGTCTCGATATCATTCCCGACAAGCGAGATAAGGGTAACAGGAAGGGCAGCAAGCGGGGTCAGGCTGATGAAGATGGATCAGGGGGTAAAGATTGTTGATGCCCAGATCCTACCTATAGAACCTGTACCACCAAAGGTGGGCACCTGATGAAAGCGATGATCATTCCAGGAAATGGCAACGCCGACATGTCAGAAATATGGTATCCTTATGCCAAAATAGAACTCGAGAAACTGGGCATCAAAGTTATAGCGAAGAATATGCCTGACGCAGATTTGGCAAGGAAAGAGTTTTGGTTGCCATTCATAGAAACTCAAGTCGGAGAAGGAGACGATGTAATACTAATCGGTCATTCGTCTGGTGCCGTAGCAATAATGCGCTATCTCGAGACTCACAAAATCCTAGGGGCCGCCATTGTAAGTGCCTGCTATACAGACCTCGGATCTGAAAATGAGAGAGCGTCAGGATACTTCAGTAATGAATGGAACTGGGCGGCAATAAAAAATAACGCAAAATGGATCTTACAATTCGGTTCAATAAACGACCCATACATCCCTATCGAAGAGATGCGTTATATACATAATAAATTAAACACCGAATATTATGAGTATGCTGATCAGGGCCACTTTTCAAGCGACGTTAAAAAGACAGAATTTCCAGAGTTAATCACAGCTCTTAGAAAAAAGTTCTAGTTACACCGACCAGTACTTCTTCGTCCTTATGAAGGTCTTCTGTGCCTCTATCAGGTCTATGAAGAAGTCGCGCTGCTCGCTCTTGTGCATCATCAGCGCCCTGGCCGCCGACTTTGGCCCGACTCCATATACGGAAAGCGCCATAGCGCCCCTCTGCCCATAGGCGCTTATCAGTCCAGCGATCTTAACCGCCTCGTTGATGGCATTCTGCTCCGACCTCAAGATCTTCTTTCCGGCAAGCTTCTTTGATATCGCCTCCCTGTAGGAATCATCATAGATCGAGACCATCGGACTTCCGCACGACCCGCATATTATCTTGTCAGAGGCCTTCAACTCTGATATCTTCCTGGAGAATACCAGGCCGCAGTAGGTGCAGATGAACTTCGAGCTTTTTGAGAGCAGGAACCGGGAGAACGATTCGACAAGTTCGTTGTTGGGGGTGAGCGGTAGGACCAGCTCCTTTGCAGAGTGCGAATAGTTGACAAGCGCCTTTGTCAGCGGCGATGCCCCCTCAAGGCTGACCTCCCTTACTGATATTTTGCCTGCTGCGAGGGCCTCGACGAAAGATGACAGGTTCTCAACGTCGAAGTGGTTGTTCATCAGCTCCCTCTTCACCTCCTCCTTTATCGGGGTGCCGTCCAGGACCTTTATCAGCCGCCTCGCCATAGACCTTGAGACAAGTGCCTCCCTTTCTATCAGTCCGAAGAGCTTCGCTACGGCCACGAATCTGTACCTGAATATCTCGCTTTCCTCAATCACCGATACCAGCAGGGTCTTCGCCTTGGCCCTGCTCAGCCGCATGAGGCATTTCGTGACGTCAATGCGGCCTCCCCCGACCTCAGCCACGATCGCGTAGGGGGTTGTTTTGATCGCGACCGGGATGCCCAAAAGGTTCCCCATGTCCTTTGCCAGGATCTTTGCAAGCGCGTCATTGGCTGCCGTCCCGAGCCATGTGTATATTACCTTGTAGGTGCTGAACGATTCAATCACGACCTCATTCCTTGAAGGAGTGTGGTAATTCGTCTGGGCCTTGAGGAATCCTGTGACTGCCTCCCAGGTTCTGGCACTGCAATACTTCTTGATGGAATCGACCTCGCCAGAAAGCGCACCAGAGAACTCCTGGGCCGTCTTGTGGCTTACCGGGATGTCCTCCCCCTCCCAATCAGGCACAGCGGCCTCCACCTCCATGCTCGGCTCCACGCTGATGACGTTCTCATCTATGCTTATGACCTTCCAGGGGAGCCCCTTGGTTATGAAGATCGAGCCCTCATCGACATTGTTCGCCACGAAACGTTCGTCCAAGGTCGATATTATCCTGTTCTCAATCACATTCTTCACTATGAACTTCTTCGCATCGGTTATCACGCTGAGATGGCCTATGTAGTACATCTTCGTCCCGCGGCCCGGCGTCACGGTGCTGCCCCCGAATCCTATCATGTGTTGCTTTGTCATGAATTCGAGGAGCCCTGTGAACTCTTCCTCACTGAGCTTCTCGTAGACGAACGAGCGGGTGATCGTCCTGTAAAGCGTTTTCACGTCTACCCCGCCAGTCTCTAGGGCGATGCCGCTCACCTGGTTGGCCAGGACGTCGAGCGCCCCGATCTGTGCGGAGTAGGACTCGAAGTCCCCCTCCGAAGCCCTTTTGCAAAGAACCGCAGACTCTATCGCGTCGATGATGTTGAGCGGTATTATGAACCCCCTTGGGACTCCTGACACCTTGTGCCCGCTCCTTCCGACCCTTTGGGCAAGCCGAAGCGACTGCCTCGGTGAACCATACTGCACCACCGCGTCCACAGACCCAATGTCTATCCCCAGCTCCAGCGAGCTGGTGGCTATTATGCTCTTCACCGTACCATTCTTGAAATCATCCTCAAGCTCTATCCTCTGGAGCCTGTCAAGGGAGCTGTGGTGCACTCCGATCCCGCCGAAATCCCACGATTTGTTCATGTATAGGAGTCTGCTGCCAACGGCCTCCACCACCTGCCTTGTGTTCGCGAATATGAGCGTGCTGTTTGACTCCTTTATGTGCCGCCCCACAAGCTCCAGCCTGGCGGCCGACTCCTCGTCTAGGCCGAACCTCTCCATCATCGGCTGCATTTCCTTCGAAGGCTTCTCCGCGCCTTCCACCAAGAGATCCAGCCTCTTGCTGCCGGCCTCTGCGATGGCGCACTCCCTCTTGCCCACTAGGAACCTCGAAAGCTTCCTTCTATCTCCAACAGTGGCGCTGATTCCGACCCTCTGGTACTCTCCAGCCAGGTCCACAAGGCGCTCCATCGCGATTGACAGCTGGGCCCCTCTTTTGTTGTGGTGAAGCTCGTGGATCTCGTCAACGACTACAGCCTTGAGGCCCTTCAATGCATCCCTCAGCTTAGGGTTGACAAGTACGCTCTGGAGGGTCTCCGGGGTTGTTATCAGTATGTTCGGGGCCTTTAGCATCTGCCGCTTCCGCTCCGCCTGAGGGGTGTCTCCGTGCCTGACCCCTATCTCAATGCCAGCATGTGAGCAGAGCCACTCCAGCCTCTTAATCGCGTCCCTATTGAGCGCCCTTAAGGGAGTGATGTAAAGGACCTTTATCCCAATCCGATCTGATGACGAGGCAGCATCAATAAGGGGAAGCATCGCCGCCTCCGTCTTGCCATAACCTGTTGGGGCCACGACCAGGCAGCTCTTGCCCTCCTTTATTATCGGGATCGCGACCTTCTGGATCTCTGTGTAATCATTGTTCTTTCCCAAAAATAGGGAGTAGACATCAGGCATGGTCACACCCTAACATAATCCACTCCTAGCTCTCCGAGCTTCTTTATTGCGGTCTCCCTTTCGGGCGCGGCTATGCCCTTCCAGTCTATCACGGCGCATTCCGCCATCGGTGCAGATCTTTCAATCCCCATCCGCAACATGTCCGCATATGTGCAGGAGTGCCTTGGCATGATGTGGGAGAATGCGTACTTCCCCTCCAAGGCAAGCTTGGTGAACTTTTCTGGGTAGTGGGTTCCTCCAATCGCTATCGCCACCTTTCCCACATTCTCTTGCTGTTTGGAAAAGTAGCCTGCAACTGCGCTCGACAAAATCCCGTAATGCCTGTCGCTTATCTCATCGGATCCCCCCACTTCAACGAAGAAGGAAGGGGTCTCAAGAAGTGGGCCATGATGGGTTGCCTCATAGGTGACCGCGACATCCGTCTCATTCGCTTTGGAGATCTGAACAAGCATGTTCCTCATCTGCCATGGTGCAGAGACGCTGAGCATCCTAGGCTTTCCTCCCGCCTCTGCGCTCGGTGCCCAATTGCCGAGAGGGTGGATCGTAAAAGAAGGGACGCCCTTGGAGCTCTTATGCCTGCTAAGGAAAACAAAGAAGTCGGTCTTCACAAGAAAATCAAGGCCCTCTTCATATATTGGCATCCTGTCCAGTTCAAGAATCTCAACCCCATAGGCCCTGAAATGCCTCAATCCTTTTACTGGGTCAACCTCCTGAGCGCCGAGAAGGCCCACCACGCGCTGGCCAAGCGCATTTGATATCTCCTCAGCCTTGGAATACACTATACACGCCAATGTACCGCCCAGAAAAAGGTAAGGGGGAGCAGCTAATTATCTCTATCCTATTTCGGGGAGACCCCTCTTATCGCGCTCTCCAATATGTCGAGCCCCTTGTCAATGCTGCCCTTCGATATGGTGAGCGGTGGGAGCACCCTTATGGTCGAATCGCCGGCCGGAAGCAGCAGCAGGCCCTTGTCAAGAGCGATCTTCAGTATCTTCTCACGCTCTTTTGATGCGGGAATCTTGCTCTTCTTGTCCTTCACCAGCTCCAGCCCTATCATGAGCCCGAGACCCCTGACGTCCCCTACGATCTCGTACCTCTCCTTCATCTCCTCCAGTCTCTTCATTATGTGGGCGCCCTTCGCCTTTATGTCGTGCTCCATCTTCTTTTGGTTTCTTTGGATCTGCTTGAGCGCCTCATAGGCTCCTGCAACTACGGCAAGGTTCCCGCCGAACGTGTTGGCGTTCACTCCCTCTGGGACATCCCCAAAGTCGCTCTTTACTATCACTGCGCCCATAGGCATGCCAGCTCCCAGCCCCTTCGCCATCGCGTAGATGTCTGCCTTCACCCCGAAGTTGTCCAGCGCAAGGAATTTGCCTGTTCTCATGTAGCCCGCCTGAACTTCGTCGCAGATGAGTGCCGCCCCTATCTCGTCAGCTAGTTCCCTGAGCCCCCTCACAAACGACTTTGTGGGCACTATGTAGCCTCCCTCTCCCTGGATCGGCTCAAAGATTATCGAGGCAACCTCGTGCGGGGGCGCCTCCCTCTTGAGTATGTTCTCCCTTATGTAGTCTATGTACTCCTCCCCGCATTCCTCACCCTCGCGGTGCTTGAAGGGGCATCTGTAGGGGTAGACATATGGCGCGTGTATGACTCCTGTGAACGGGCCAAAGTGCGACCTCTGTATGTATTTCGATGAAGTGAGACTCAGCGAACCCATCGTGCGGCCGTGGAAAGCCCTGTAAAATGCGAGGGTGTACTGCCTCTTGGTGAAGTACTTCCCATACTTGAGCGCCGACTCCACTGCCTCCGTCCCCGAGTTGCAAAGGAATATCCTCCCGAAGCCCTTCGGGAACATCTTTATGAAGGCCTCCCCGAACTGCACCGGCAGCTCCGAATAATATTCGTTGAACGCGCCGTGCATCATCACGTCTATCTGCTTCTTTATCGCGTTCCTGACCTGCGCATTGGAGTTGATGCCAAGGCTGTAAACCCCTATGAAGCTGGTGAAGTCGATTATCTTCTTTCCCTCCACGTCATAGACGAAGTCCCCCTCTCCTCCCCCGAGGACGAAGTTGTAGTCAATCATGGTGGTGTTGAGGAACACCTTGTGGTCCCTCCTTATTATCTCATCGGCCTTTTTTCCCATGCAAATCCCTATACTCAGAATAGCTCGCAAGTGCGGCCAGCGCCTTGGCGGCCTCTCCCGGCGACTCGTAGACGGGCACTCCACCCTTCTCAATTATCTGCCTTTGCTTTCTGGTGTAGCTGCCGCCCATGCTGACCACGGCCATCGGCTTCTTCATCCTGGTGCCGTACTCGATCAGCTTGGCTGCGACGGTCTCATCCGCCCCCGGCGTCTGGAACAGCGCTATCGCCATGATCGCATCAATGTTAGGGTCAGACTCAAATGCGGCAAGGGCGGCTTCGAACCTGTTCCTGTCGGCGTCGCCTGCCATGTCAAGCGGCAGCCTGACATTTACGATTGGGGGCATCACCTTCCTTAGGGCATCGGATGTCTTCTTTGACATCTGGGCCAGCTCGAGCCCGTGCTCATAGAGCGCATCGGTCGCAAGCACGCCCGTTCCGCCCCCGTTAGTAAGTATCGCCGTCCTCCTTCCCTTCGGAAGCGGCTGGGTCTCAAATATCTTAGACAGGTTCAGCAGCTCCTGTATGTCGTCAGCCATGATGAAGCCGACCTGCCTGAACACCGCCTCATAGGCCTGATGGCTTCCGGCAAGAGACGCGGTGTGGGAGTGCGCTGCCTTCGCGCCTTCATCAGTCATTCCCCCCTTTGACACCACAACGGGCTTCTTCATCGTCGCCTTCTTTGCGGCCTCTATGAACTCCCTCCCCCTCTTCACTCCCTCAATGTAGAATACTATGACCTTTGTCTTGTCGTCATTGGCAAGGTAGTTGAGAATGTCAACCTCGTCCACTACCGCTGCGTTTCCGTAGGATATGAACCTGGCGAGCCCGAACCCCTCACTGTCTATCATGTCGAGCACAGAGCTTCCCACCGCGCCGCTCTGGGATGCAAAGCTCACACCCCCTGCTATCGGCTTGTCTATCTTTGCAGCCGGAAGGAAGAGCGTGTCCACCTTTGAGTATGAATCCGTCACGCCAAGGCAGTTGGGCCCTATTATCGGTATTTTGTACTTCAGCCCGCTCCTGGTGACCTTGTCCTGCAGATCCTGCCTGCCTATCTCCGAGAAGCCGCCGCTCACTATTATTATTCCCTTAACTCCCGCCTTCCCGCACTCCTCCACCACATGCGGAACCACTTCCGCCGGCACCGCGATGACGGCAAGGTCAACCTTCGCCTTCACATCAAGTATGCTCTTGTATGCCGCGTATCCCATTATCGGGCCGCTTGCATTGATGTTGATCGGGTATATCGCTCCTGGGAAACCCGAGGCCACATTATTGGCAAGTATCACATGGCCTATCTTTTCAGGATTTTCAGAGGCCCCTATCACTGCTATCGACTTCGGGCTCATTATCGGCTCCAGGCTGAAATAAGGTGGTCTTTTCATTTTATCATCCTTATGTCGACTGCGTCATAGGTTCCGTCGTGGAGTATGACTGGGTTGAGGTCAAGCTCCTTTATCTTGCTGGCCTGGTACATCCTTGCCGCCTTCAGCACGAGCTCCGCCACCATCTTCTCGCTGGCTGGATTTGGGGCTATAACGCTCCTCGACTTCAGCTGCCTGACCATCGTTAACGCATCATTCATGGTCACGGGGCAGACCCTGAGAGCGAAGTCCCTGAACACCTCAACGTATATGCCTCCGAGCCCGAGCAGTATCATCTTCCCGAACTGCGCGTCCTCGTTTCCTCCTATTATTATCTCTATTCCGCCATGGACCATCTTCTGGGCAAGTATCTTGTAAGGCTTGTACTGCGCGGCCTTTCTCTCGAGCGCCTTGTAGGCCTTGGAGACCTCCTGTTCTCCCAAAAGCCCAGCCACCACCAGCCCGCTCTTCGACTTGTGGAGCGCCTTTCCTGAAACGGCCTTCAGTACTATCTTTTCCCCTCCTGCAAATTTCACCGCCTCATCGGCGCTCTTAACATAGCTGCTTTTCACGCTCCTTATCCTGTGCTTCTTCAGTAGTCGTTCAGCCTCAAAATATTCTACGAGCGTCATGGGGTCACAAAACAATTATCTTATCGAGCACCAGGAATGCAACAACTGCGACAATCACAACAACGATACCTATGATCATGATTCTGCTCCTCTGCCTCCTGCTTTTCGCTATCTTCTGGAGTATCTTTATCTCCTCCTCAACCTTAGCTCCGTTGGGGGCCTGCTGCTGGGGCTGACCATTAGCTGCCTGCCCGTTTGCCACCTCCGGCTGCTGGGCCTGCTGCCCTGCCTGTTCAGCGCCCTTCGCGGCAACGAACCCCTTCTCGGTGAGATACATGCTAACCACCGCATTCACCAGTTCGTAGGTAAGGTTCTGCTGCGCGTTCAGCTTGTAAATGTGCATTGCGAGATCCTTCTGCGCAACATTGAGCGCCCCTCCAAGCTCCACCAGGCTCCTCCTTCCGCCGGCGAGCTGCGCGAGTATCGCTGAATCAAGCGCGTCAATCGGCTCGGTGGCCTTGGCGTTAGCCTCAGCGATGAGGGCCGTTCCCTTTTCGGTAACCTTCAGCGTGCTCTGGCTCGGGAAAGCCGTTATGAAATCGACCAACCCCTTCATCTTAAGCCCCGCCAGTATGTTCGAAGCGTCGAAGAAGGAGGAGTTGATGAGCGAGCCGAACTTCTCAACCGTCGACTCTGCGGTTATGCGAGTGAGCGCGGTAAGCTCTATAAAATTGACTGATGTGTCGTCCACCAAACCATCGTGTATATAAAACAGCAAACCTATTTATTGATTGGTTTCATTCCGCTAATCCATTTCAAAATAAGTTGATCCAGAATGCTATTCAAATTCTTCGGCGGCGCCCAGGAGGTGGGAAGGTCATCCATACTATTCAAAGATTCATCTTCTCTGCTCCTGGACTTCGGGGTGAAGCTGGCGGAGAAGCCGGAATACCCAACAGAGATACCGCCTGCAGACGCAGTGGTGCTCAGCCACGCACACATAGACCACAGCGGCGCAGTCCCTACAATATACAACGACATGTTCATACCGACCTTCGGGACCCAGCCGACCCTTGAGCTCTCGGAGTTGCTGCTCCAGGACTCGCTCAAGATCGCCATGAAGGAGCACCTCCAGCCGCACTTCCACAAGCGGCAGATAAAGACCATGTCCAACCGCTACGTGCCGCTCGAATATGGCGCCACGGCCACGTTCAAGAACTTTGATCTCACATTCAGCGATGCCGGCCACATATGCGGCAGCGCGATAACTCTAATAGAGCGAAAGGCAGCCGCGGACAACAAGCGCATCGTCTACACCGGCGACTTCAAGGGCGAGCCGCAGTGCCTCCACAAGGGCGCCAAGCCGGTCAAGGCCGACGTGCTGGTGACCGAATCAACCTATGCGATGAGGGACCACCCTCCGCGCGAAGAGACCGTCAAGGCGCTGATCGAACGCATAAAGACTGTTCTTGACAACGGCGGCAACGTGGTGCTGCCATCATTTGCGGTCGGGAGAGCCCAGGAGCTGCTCGCACTCATGTACAAGAACGGCCTGGTCGACAAGACCTATGTGGATGGCATGGCAAGGGCCGCCACCAAGATAGTATTGAGGCACAGGGAAGCGATAGACAACTGGGCCTGGCTCAACACAGCCGTGTCAAGGGCCACATTCGTCGAGGACCAGTCGGACAGGATCGAGGCCCTCACATCCCCTTCAGTGATAATAACCACCGCAGGGATGCTGAACGGCGGTCCGGTCGTCGATTACATAACCCGGTTGAACCAAAACTCAGAGATATTGCTTACCGGATACCAGGTCGAAGGCACCAACGGGCGAACGCTCCTTGAGCGCGGCATAGTGCGGATAGACGGGAACGAGCGGAAGGTCCATGTGAAGGCCTCATATTACGACCTCTCCGCACATGCGGGGAAGGCGGAGCTCTACGACTTCGTCAAGGCCTGCAGCCCAAGAACAGTGATATGCGTGCACGGCGACCACGAGGCCTCAATAAACATGGCGGAGGCCCTCAAGCTTGAAGGCTACGATGCCCATGCCCCCAAGGTCGGCGAAACGATAAAACTGGAATGAAGGCAAAAGTGCGTGGAACTGCGCTTTTACAAGGCAAGCACGCCGGTAAAGCCGACGATATGAAGGTATTAATACGTTGCCCTTGTAATACTAATGTAATTGCAGTTCTGAGCCTTTTTGCGCTCATTTTTCAAGAGATAATACTCATAAAATGGTGAAACATATGGCAGAAAATCAACTAGGTGGACAACAGGTAGTGCTTCTCCCGGAGGGAGCTTCCAGGCTTCTCGGCAGGGACGCCCAGAGGACAAACATCGCAGTCGCGATCGCTGTCGCAGGCGCTGTGAAGACGACTCTCGGCCCTAAGGGGATGGACAAGATGATGGTAAGCGACCTCGGCGACGTGGTCATAACAAACGACGGAGCCACGATACTTCAGGAGATGAATGTTGAGCACCCGGTCGCCAAGATTATGGTAAACATAGCAAAGACTCAGGACAAGGAGGTCGGAGACGGTACCACAAGCGTGGTCATACTCGCCGGCGAGCTGCTCAAGGGCGCAGGAGACCTCCTGGATCAGGGGATTCACCCAACAACGATCATAAAGGGCTACAAGATGGCCGCGACCAGGGCGAAAGAGGCCCTACAGGACTTCGCCAAGAAGGTCGAAGTGTCAGATGACCAGATCCTGCAGAAGATAGCAATGGTGTCCATGGGCTCAAAGAATGTGGGCGACGACAATACCAAGGCGGAGCTCGGCAAGATGGTGATCAAGGCGGTCAAGCAGGTCATGGAGAAGGACGCGAGCGGCAAGACGATAGTGGACCACGACTTCATAAAGGTCGAGAAGAAGGTCGGCGGCAACGTGTCGGACACCGCATTCATAAGCGGGGTTCTGGTCGACAAGGAGGTCACACATCCGGGGATGCCGAAGTCGATGGCCAACGCCAAGATAGCGCTGCTCGACGTGGCGCTCGAGATGGAAAAGACCGAGACCGATGCAAGGATAGAGATAACCTCGCCGGAGCAGATGCAGGCCTTCCTAAAGCAGGAGGAGAACATACTCAAGGGAATGGCAGAGAAGATAAAGAAGAGCGGAGCTACCGTGCTGTTCACCCAGAAGGGGATAGACGACGTGGCCCAGCACTTCCTAGCGAAGGCCGGAATAATGGCGGTCAGGAGGGTCAAGAAGTCCGACATAGAGAAGCTCTCCAGGGCGACGAAGGCAAAGATAGTAACAAGCCTCGACGACCTCGGAGCCGACGACCTCGGCCATGCTGGCATGGTGGAGGAGAGGAAGATAAGCGGCGAGCACATGATCTTCGTTGAGAGGTGCAAGGACCCGAAGAGCGTCACCATATTCGTCAGGGGCGGCAACGAGCAGGTTGTCGATGAGGCCGAGAGGTCGATAACAGACGTTATCGGTGCGGTCACCAGCGCAGTCGTGGACGGGAAGTACGTCACAGGCGGAGGGAGCATAGAAATAGACCTCGCAAACGAGCTGAGGAACTATGCAGGCAACGTCGGGGGAAGGGAGCAGCTCGCGATCCAGAAGTTCGCGGACGCGCTCGAGGCGATACCAAAGACGCTCTCCGAGAGCGCCGGAATGGACGCGATAGACACCCTGGTGCAACTCAGGAGCAAGCACAAGACGAAGGGCGGCGAGGTCTTCGGAGTCGACATATTCAAGAACACGGTCGGAGACATGAACAAGAACGGCGTCTTCGAGCCTCTCAAAGTCAAGAGGCAGGCGATAGACAGTGCCAGCGAGGCAGCAGAGATAATCCTCAGGATTGATGACATAATAAGCTCGAGAGGCAAGTCAAGAGGCGGCGGAATGCCCCCGGGAGGAATGGGCGGAGGCATGGGAGGGGACATGGAGTGACCTCCTAATGGCCAAAAACATAATTTTGGTGGCCGGCTCCCCCGGCGCAGGAAAGACCACGGTGCTCAAGGAGGCTGGAGTATCGCTCGATTGCACAATCGTCAACATGGGCACGATGATGCTTGAGGTAGGGCAGAAGATGGGCTATGTGACCGACAGGGATCAGCTCAGGTTCCTTAGCATAAAGAAGTTCAACGAAGTGCGGAACAGGGCACTCGACGAGATCGAGAAGATGAGCGGCAACATAATAATCGACACCCACGCATCTGTCGGGGAAAACGGCAGGTACCTCCCCGGATTCCCGGTGCATTTCCTAAATAAACTCGGCCATGTCAGGGGGGTGCTCTACATAGACGCACCGACCAAGGACATACTCGAGCGCAGGAGCGACGACCCGACCAGAAAGAGGGAGAACGATGACCCCCACACCATAGACGCCCAGAGGCTCATAAACATATCGATGCTCTCCTTCGCATCCTCGTACCTAAACATCCCGCTCTATGTGGTTATAAACAGGCAGGATGAGCTGCGCAAGACCGTGGCCGAGATAAAGAGCAGGGTCCATGAGGTAATAGGGGATTAGATGGGCATAATACCGACATTCACCCTTTCCCAGCCCCAGGAGATCATAATCATAGTGATAGCGGTGGCATACGCCATGCTGGCGGTCATAATACAAAGGAAGCTCTCCAACGCCAAGAGGCTCAGGGAGATACAGGCCGAGATATCGAAGGTCACAAAGGAAATGAACAAGATGATGAAGGACAAGGTCCCAGAGGCGCAGATAGTGGCCAAGCAGAAGGAGATGATGCCGCTGCTGGGAGAGAGCATGAAGTCAAGCATGAAGCCCATGTTCGTGATACTCCCCATGTTCCTGATCGTCTACTATGTCCTAGTGCCCATGATACCCTTCGGCGCGCCGGCCACGCCCAAGAGCATACAGCAGTTCTTCTTCATAGTTGTCTTCATCTCCGGAATAGTATCTGCCATAGTCCTTATGATATACGACAAGCAGCAGACCAAGAAGGTGGAAAAGGTGCTCGAGTCGGGCAAGGCAGCAAGCGATAAATAACCATCTGAGAGATACCTAAGTGCTAATCATCGGTGTTTAATTTGCCAAAACCAATGCATAGATCGTCCAGCTTCAAGAAAGCTAACAGGATCACGAGTACCGGGAGGAATGTTATTCACTACAAGAGGGCCAAGCCTTCGCAGCCGCACTGCGCGATCTGCAGGGCCGAGCTCAACGGTATAAGCATGAAGGGCGGCAAGTCGAGGAGGACCAACAGCAGGCTCTTCGGCGGCGTGCTCTGCCCGTCCTGCACCTCCGATGTCGTCAAGCTCGGAAGCAGGGTCGAGCACGGGGAGATGAAGCTAGACGACATAGGCATAAGGCAGAAGTCCTACGTGCTCCAGCTCCTGGCCCACTGATTCCATGGAGGCCATTGTGATATCCGGCTCTCCTGCCTCTGGAAAGACCGTCGCAGCCCACGCCATAAGCGGGAAGCTCGGCGTCCCCATGATCGGAGGCACGGACATACTAAAGCAGATGGCGATCGAGCGCGGCTATAGGCCCGGCGGGGAGGAGTGGTGGGACACCAGCGAGGGGATGCGCTTCCTGCAGGAAAGGAAGTCAAACCACGACTTCGACAAGGAGACCGACAGGCGCATGGCAGAGACGATAAACAAGGGAAACGTGGTGGTTACGAGCTATACCGCCCCCTGGATCATAGATGAGGGCTTTAGGGTCTGGATCTCGGCCAGCAAGGAGACTAGGGCCAAGCGGATGGCGATGAGGGACCATATGGCTGAAGCGGAGGCGGCCAGGGTGATAGCCGAAAGGGACGAGGAGAACCGCAAGCTATATATGGCTCTATACAAGATAGATTTTGGGCACGACACAAAGCCCTTCCACCTCGTGGTGGAAACGGACAACAGGAGTGAGGAAGAGGTCGTGCAAATTATACTTGAATCTTTCAAGAAGAGAAACGAGAAGTGATGATATGACACTGCTGGAAGAAGGGAGAGTCTGCATAAAGAAGGCCGGAAGGGACGCCGGGAGCAAGGTAGTCGTGACCAAGGTCATAGACGACAGGTTCGTGAGCATAATTGCCCCCCACAGGCCCAAGGAGAGGAAGTGCAATGTATCCCATCTCGAGTTCCTAAACGAGAAGGTAGACCCAAAGGACAAGGCACAGGTAAACAAGATAATCGGCGTATCGGAAAAGCCGGCGCCCCATGCCAAGAAGGCAAAGGCCTGATCCCACTCAGGCTCCAGTTTCTAGAAGTTCCATAGCCTCAGCAAGGACCTTGTCCTTCTTCGAGTCAGAGCTCAGTATGTTGAAAAGGTCAGAGGCCCTGATCTTGGAGTCCACACCATCCTCCTTGAGCTTGGAGAGTAGCATGTTGATCCCCATCTCCCTCACGCTCGATCCTCCGTCCTTGTTCTCCCTTATCTCTGCGATTCCCTTCTCCACCTGCGTGTCGACAAGCTTTGAGGAGTCGAAGTCCAGCACGACCCGGTCCGAATACCTGTTGATCAGCTCCTGGAGCGGCATGTCAGCGCTGCCGAACCCGTTTGCTATCGTACCGACAAGCCTTATCCTAAGTATCGGATTCTCGTGCCTTTTGCAGGCGTCCTCAATCTCTGCCTCGCACCTGTCCTTCACCTCCTTTGGGGAAGCCCCGTCAAACGAGAGCTCCCTAACTGAGAACGACCTTGACTTTATCTCCACAAATTCGTAGCTCTTCTTCTGGGTGTCAAAGAGATAGAACCCCTTGGCTCCCTGCTCACCGTCCTTGAGCTGGGTGAGGACGGTGCTGCCTGGTATCAGGAAGGGCTTGCCGTGCACCGTGTGCTCGATCCTGCTGTGGATGTGGCCGTCAACGTAGAGGTCGAAGCCCTTCGGCAGCTCCTCGTAGCGTATGAACTCGTCGCTGAACGGAAGTATTTCGTATACCGACTGGTGGAACATGAATATGCTGAACATTCCCTCGACGGGCTTAGGATCCAGAAGTGTCAGCTGCTCCCTCACCCTCTCCTCTGATATCCCCCCGAACCCGAAGATGGCGACCCTCTCCCCGTCCTTTTCTATTATCGTTGTGGCCTCGCTCGTGTCGACGAGGAGCCCTGCCAACCCCATCAGGTTAAGGGCGTTGTCCTTGCCGGCAGCAGTCCTCTCATGGGTCCCCGATATCGCAACTACAGGGACATCCACAAAGCTCTTCGCCGATTGGCTCCTGAATTCAATAACCCGAGCGTTCCATTTCTTCTCAGACATGTCCCTGAACAGGTTTATCGCCTGCGCTATCACGTCTGGCTTCGGGGCCCTCTTGTCAAAGACATCGCCAGGTATTATCACCGCGTCGGCGACCTTGTTGGCGAGCTCCATGGCCTCGGTGGCCTGTTTTATCGCATCGCTGCTGAACCTATCGTAGCCGATGTGCATGTCGGAGACGATTGCGATCTTCATGTTCAGCCCTTGAGCTCCTTTATGGCAGAGTTTATCTCGCTTCGCAGCGTCTGCTCCTTCTTCACGAGGTCATCGTACTGCTTCTTAACTATGCTGACCCTCATGTCGGCGACCTCCTCCTTCTCCTTTATGTTCTTGAGAGCGTAGTCCTTGTGGACCTCGACTATCGCCCCGCCGATGGCCAGGTACACCTTGCCTGATGCCCCCTCAATCTCCTTGGAAGCCTCCTTGTACTCCTCCTTGCGCTCCAGGAACTGCTCCCTCTGTATGGCGAGCGACTGGATCTGCTCCTGCAGCACGGAATACTCACGGCTAAGCTTCTCTATCTGCTCCCTGTCCATATTCTCCCCTATTATTGTTTCTAGATCCAAGATTTATAAGGATGAGTTCCACCAAACACAAATACATAAGTATTTGAAAATATTCAAAAACTCTTGATTACATGGAAACCAAGCAGGTGCAAGCTTCAAGATTAATTAAAAGGGGATGGGAGCCCAACCCCGGCGAACTTGAAAGGAGGCAACGGCAGGGAAACCTTAGCCGGCTCGCCGAAGGCAATGAATGGGCAACAATTTCTTGCAATTCCGAAGTTAAGATCAGTCCAAATATAGAAGTCTCTGCAATATCTAGCCTCTTCTTCAGCGACCTAAGCCGAAATGTACCGTCCTTCGTGTTCAAAAACAGCAAGATAATTTTTGAATTGAGTCTCAACGAGGCAAAGATACACCTCCGTGTACCTGCGCCGGTTAATACGCCCATAGTATCCGAAGCTGTTGATACGCTATCGTCCCAGATAGCCGAGGGATTGGAATCAGGTAAGTTCCTAAGGAAATGACAGTTACCTGTCTATCTCCGCAAGCACGATGTCAAGGCTTCCCAGTATCGTGAATATGTCTGCGAACTTGACTCCCTCGCAGAGCCTTGAAAGCGCCTGCAGGTTCGCGAACGCAGGCGACCTCAATGATACCCTATAGGGCTTCTGTTTGTCGGGCACCATGTATATGAGTCCCTCGCCCCTCGGCAGCTCCCTACTCACCATCACCGGATCGGCATTCGCGTTCGGGCCGAGCAGCTTGATCGGGAGCCCCTTCACGTCACCGGTCTCTGGCATCTTGTGGAGTACCTGCTTTATTACTCTCACGCTCTCCACAATCTCCTCCATCCTGACCCTATACCTTGCCAGGCTGTCGGCCCTGGACTGGGTTGGTGCCTTGAATTTTATCTTGTTGTAGAAGTAGTAGGGGGAGGAAAGCCTGACATCCTCCTTGATCCCCGATGCCCTAAGCACCGGCCCGCTTACCCCGAGCTCTATGGCGTCCTCGGGCCTCAGCACCCCGACATTCCTTGTCCTCTCTATGAATATAGGGTCGCCTTCCAGCAGCTCTCTGTAATCGTGCACCCTGTCCTCTATGTAATCGGCAAGCTCCAGTCCCTTCTGCTTGAAGTCGGGGGGCAGGTCCTTGTCCAGGCCCCCAAGCCTGAGGTTGACATAGAACATCCTGCTCCCGGATATGTCCTCCAGGAACTTTATGACACGGGCCCTGTCGCGGAAGGCCCACATGAAAGCGGTGAACATCTGGCCCATGTCGTTGCAGAATGTGCCGAGCCAGAGAAGGTGGCTTGCCACTCTCTGGAACTCAAGGAGCACCATCCTTGCATACTGGGCCCTCTCCTTCACCTCTGTGTTCGTCGCCTTCTCAACTGTCGCGATGAAAAGCTCGTCCCAGGCAAGGGGCGCGACATAATCGAGCTTCTCCATGTAGGATGGGCTCTGCATGTACATCCTGGTCTCGACCAGCTTCTCAACCCCCCGGTGGAGGAAGCCGATGTGCGGTTCAACGCGCTTTACGGTATCTCCGTCAAGGTCAACCACGAGCCTCAGAACCCCGTGGGTGCTCGGATGTATCGGACCCACGTTTATCTGCATCGTCGGCATCAGATCTTCCTATAATTCTTGTCTCCCCAGGCGAAGCCCTTCCTCAGCGGTGCGTCGACGCCGTTCCACTTCTCCAAAAGAAGCCGCTTCACCTTCCTCCCCTTTATCTCTATCCCAAACATCTCAGAAAGCTCCCTTTCGTGCCAATCCGCCGCCTTGTATACTCCTATCACTGTGTTGATCGAAGGTTTGGCAGAAGGAAGCTTGACCTTCACTATGTCACTGGCGCGGCTGGCAGGATCGTAAATAAGGTACAGCACCTCCAGGCTGTCGCCGTAATCGACAGCCGTTATCTTCTTTAGGTAGCTATACCCCTCCTGCTTTCTCCCTTCTAATGTTTTCACTAACGCTTCTTTCTGAATTTCCTGCAATCCTACCACCTATTTTTGCCTGCAGCTTCATCATCGCCGCGAAGAGGTTCTCTGGCTTGGGCGGGCACCCCACCACATAAACATCAACCGGGAGCACCTGGTCAATCCCCTGTATTATATTGTAGCTTTGCCACCAAGGTCCGCCCGATGTGGCACACTCTCCGTAGGCGATCACATATTTTGGGGAGGCCATCTGCTCGTAGAGCCTCTTTATCCTTGGGGCGATCGATTTGGTGACCCATCCGGCCACTATCATGACGTCGCACTGTCGTGGCGTCCCCCTGAAGAGGAGATAACCCTTCCTTTCCGCGTCTATCCTCGATGCCCCGAAGTCCATTAGCTCCATGGCGCAGCAGGCAAGCCCGAACTGCATCGGCCAGGTCGAGTTGGTCCGCCCCCATTTCACCATTCCCTTCGAGAGGAGCTTTGTGACATCGCTGAGCTTTGCGAACATGGCGTTCGTCTCGACCTTGTACTTCTGCGCCGCCTGCCTCGCGATCAGGGACATCTCCTGCTCGGCGTCAAGGAACTCCTCCGGGCTATATGGCATCGAATCCATGTCAACCAACAATAGTTCTGTATCCGAAGACAGCGGCCGCACCCGATGCGATGGCGAGCACTATCATGCCAAGATCCACCGAATAGCTCAGGCCGTAAGCCGAGATCGACCATACAAGCAGGATCCCTGCAACAACCTCAAACGGGAGGAACAACGAGAAGAATGGGAGGTACTCGTTTTCCACGTCCCTCGCCCTGCCGACCGATGCCTCGCCGCTCTCCCATGGGCGCGTTCTTGATCGGGTTGCCAGGAGACCTCCTTGCTATGAGCTTCGATCCCAATATCAGCCCCAATGGAACGAGAAAGGCCAATACCGTGAAAACCGCAAGCGCGATGTAGTCGTAGAGCATAGCACCAACCAACTATGCCAGCAAAACCCTTTATTACTTCCTGGGTGCCGGCAGAGAAGTATCTTAAACCTAAAGCAACATAATCCACTGCTAATATATAAGCATTGGAAGCCATTTCTCATAGGGTGTTTCGATAAAACCAGAAAAGGGCAAGGGAGACAAGGGAATAACCGTAAAGAAGGCCCAGGACTTCTCCCAGTGGTATGTGGACGCGATAACCAAGTCCGAGTTCATAGACTACAGCCCTGTCTCCGGGATGATAGTCCTGCGCCCCGACTGCTACTTCCTCTGGGAGCGCGTCAAGGCCGTCACCGACGAGATGTTCAAGAAGATCGGTGTGATGAACACCTATTTTCCCCTATTCATACCCGAGCGCCTTCTCAAGAAGGAGGCGGAGCACATAGAGCACTTCTCTGCAGAGGTCGCATGGGTGACGCACGGGGGCCAGAGCGAATTGGAGGAGCGGCTCGCGGTAAGGCCGACGTCCGAGACCCTAATGTATGAGATGGCAGCGAAGTGGATCAAGTCATGGAGGGACCTGCCGATGAAGCTCAACCAATGGAACAATGTCGTTAGATGGGAGTTCAAGCACCCCACCCCATTCATAAGGGGCAGGGAGTTCCTCTGGAACGAGGGCCACAGCATATACGCCAGCGAGAAGGAGACGCTGGACGAGCGCGATCAGATACTGGGGATATACCACAAAGTGCTAAGGGACTACCTGGCGCTTCCCGGGATAATAGGTAGGAAGAGCGAGCAGGAGAAGTTCGCAGGCGGCGATCGCCAGCTACAGCATAGAGCACATGATGCCCGATGGCTGGGCGATACAGGGGCCAGCATGGCACTACGACGGGCAGAAGTTCGCAAAGGTATTCGAGCATAAGCTTCCTCAACAAGAACGAGACAGAAGGAGTTCGCCTGGCAGAGCACCTATGCGATCACCACAAGGGAGCTGGGGGTGATGTTTGCAGCTCACGGGGACGACAAAGGCCTTATAGTGCCGCCAAAGCTGTCAAGGATACAGGTCGTCATAGTCCCGATCTACAAGAATGAGAACAAGGACAAGGTTGTGCAAGTTCGCAAAAGGTCGCGCTCAAAGCTCGGCTCATTGAGGTGCCATGTTGATGAAGGGACGGCTATTCGCCTGGATGGAAGTTCAACTACTGGGAGCTGAGGGGAGTGCCGCTGAGGCTCGAGATTGGGGAGAAGGAGATGGAAAGCGGAGAGGATAGTCGCTTGCTCAAGAGACACATTCGAGAAGGTCGAGGTTCCGCTCGAAGACAGGAAGCCCAGAGGTCGTCCAAGCTGCTCGACGAGCTGCACGAGAGGATATACCAGAAGGCGGAGAAGCACCTGCACTCCATGATATCCAAGGAGGATGACTACAAGAAGATGAGGGAGATACTCGAGAAGAAGGGCGGCATAGTCCATGCGCCCTGGTGCGGGGAGAACATGTGCGAGGACAAGATAAAGGAGGAAACAGGCGCAAAGATAACAAACATGCCGCTGGACCAATCCGACCTGAAGGGCAACTGCATATACTGCGGCAGGAAGGCGAATCACATGGCGAACTTTGCAAGGTCCTACTGAAGCATTTAAATACCTTGTCTCGGTTATAGTATTACATTTTATCACTGGATGGTTGGCTGAGCCGCGGTCTTTATGGCTGCGGCATACAACCGTCTAACCTGTTTTTGATTGGTAACATGAGAGGCGCAGACCTTGCAACATTCATCAGAGTAGGGATAATACTTCTAGTAGCCTATCTCGTCCTTGTCGGATTCAATCCGTTAGTTTCAGTACTACTTTTTGCGGTAGCTCTTGTGCTTGACGGGGCGGACGGCTACATGGCCGTCCTGGAGGCAAGCGGCGGCAAGCTGACACTTGGCAAATACCTGCGGGGCTCGGACGGAGACGCTAAGATTAAAGGCGCGATAAAGGAGGCAAAGCTGAAGGCGGCAAAGGCAGCGCCCTACGGCCCGCGCCTCGACGTAATAGGGGACCGGATAATAGAATACATCTTCTGGATGCTCTTCACCTACATTCACGTAGTGCCGCTTTTTGTCTTCATGATAGTGATAATAAGGAACTGCGCGGCGGACGGGCTGATGGGTCTCAAGGGAACATCGTCAAAGATGAAGACGGCATTCGCACAGGATCATGTATGCATCTGCACCGAGCAGGGCAGCAGCGAACATACTGAAGTTCCTAACCTTCGGTTACCTGATACTCCAGTACGTGGCCGGATACCCGGTAATAATAGGGCAGGCGCTGGTGGCCATACTAGTGATATTCATGGTCGTGAGAGGAGCATCAGAGATCTACGAAGCCCTTAAAGTCTAAAACTTGTCTAGGTACAATCTTCTCAGCGCATCGACCGAATCCTTGAATCCTGCTTTGTCCATGCATGTAAACCTAAATACCTGCCTGTCATTCCTTTCGATGCTCAATTTGGGCAGAACAGGAGCCGCTGGTTATCCTTTTCACATCATGAGTAATTGATCGAAACTGCGTTCTGGGCAGCGAATCCAAGCTTCCCTTCTCCCAGCCTCGATGACTTTTCCTGGCAATTTGATACAATAGCAGCCTCGTATTCCGGCGTATGCCTTTTTATCGACTGATCCATGTCGTCGGCGGTTGCAACCTCAGCAAAAACCGCCTCTGTCCGTCAAAATCAGCGTTCTGCATCATTGGAGGCCCTGCCTTACTCCAAAAAAGGTGACCTTTACCTCATCGAGCATTCCGATGCTCAAAACAGCAACTAGACTTTCCGTCATAAATAACACCCCATCAGGAGATCTTGTCCTCGAACAGGTCGTCTATCTCCATGTTGTCGAGCTGCATCATGCTCTTCTTTATCCCGTCCTCCGTGTATTCCGGGAACTCGACTCCGCTGACAACGAGCATGACCCTGAGCGCGTCCTTCGGCATCTCCGGGTCTATCCTGGCGCCCCACTTGAGCATGCGCATCCTTGCTTATCCTGCCCGATATCTCCTGGAAGACCGTCTCGGCCTCCCTGAGGGTGAGGTTCTCCCCTCCAACTATGTTGACCAGCGCCCTTCTTGCGGTTCCAGGTCGGCATCAAGCATCGGGCTCTTTATCGCATTCTCCAGTGCGGCCAGCGCCCTGCTGTTGTTGCCGCCCGGTGACATTCATGCCCTCTCCCGACCCTATGACGGCATAGCCCGAGTCCTTGAGCACGGCCCTGAGGTCGGCGAAGTCTATGTTGACCAGGCCCGGCTTGGTGACCATCTCCACAATGCCCTTTGCCGCGCTTGCCAGCACCTCGTCCGAGACCCTGAAAGCCATGTTGAGCGGCAGGTCCGGCGCCACCGCGAGCAGCTTGTCGTTGTGTATTATTATCGTCGTGTCCGTTACCTTCCTGAGCTTGTTGAGCCCCTCCAGCGCGTTCCTCATCCTTGTCCTCCCCTCGCTTGAGAACGGCAGGGTTACTATCCCTACTGTAAGTGCCCCGGCCTCCTTCGCCTCATGGGCGATGGCGGCAATCGAACCCGTTCCCGTTCCTCCTCCAAGACCGCAGGTCACGAATACCAGGCTCGCCCCATTGAACAGGTGCCTTATCTCCTCCTTGCTCTCTATCGCGGCGGCCTCCCCGACCCTGAAGTCGCTTCCGGCCCCAAGTCCCTTGGTCGCCTTCTTCCCAAGCAGTATCTTCCTCTCCGCCTTGGTCTTGACCAGGTGGGCGGCATCGGTGTTCATCGCCGCAAGCGATGCGCCCTGCACTCCCACTCCGTAAAGCCTGGTTACTGGTGTTGCTTCCGCTTCCTCCTGTTCCAACAATATAAATCTTTGGCTTTGCGCTCTCAATGAAGCGCAAAATCTCCTCATCATCCGGGCTCAGGCTCTCCATGAAACCACTAGTCGTCCCTACATATAATACAATGAAGAGATAAAAATCTACCTCTATCCGTCAGGATAAGGGACTATTCACTTTAGCTTGAAGGCCGCGGCCACAAGAAGCGGGAAAATGATACTCGCCTCGCCCCAAACCTTGACATTATTGTCGTCCGCTATCGCCTTGCCCCAGCTCTTCGCCTCGTCCGGGTTTGCGCCCGCGTTGCTGCCCTCTCCCTCGTAGCCGGTGTTTATGTAGACAGTGTAATCGCCGCCGTCCCTGAGCATGAAGGCGTTCATTATCGCGTGCTTCGGAACCGACCCGCCGAGTATTATCCCGCCGACCTTGTCGGCATTCAGCACCGTATCATAGAGCACCTCCAGCTCCCTGACGATGTCGATGGAGAAGTCCTTGTGGTCCTTCTTGAAGAAGTAGAGGTGGTCTCCTGTAGCGCCGTCGTTGAGCGGCATGCAGAGAAGAGGTATGTTGTTCTTGTAGCACCAGTAGGTGAAGCTCTCCTCGTGGTTCTGGCAGGCTTTCCATGTCCTTGCCGAGCTCCCGCACAAGCTCGTAGCTGTCTATCTGCTTCCCGCTCTTCTTGTGGCCATCGTAGATCTTCTTCAGGAACCCCTTCATGTACTCATAGTACCAGACGTACCTCTCGTTGGGTATGAATATGTTTCCGGTCCTGTTGACCCCCTTGCCCTCAGGTACTCGCCGTCCGCCTCGAAGTCGCCATGAAGGAAGTCGCCGTGGGTCTTGATCACGTCCTCCTCAAGGCCGCCTGTGGTCGTGACAAGGAAGTGGACCAGCTTATTCCTCACAAGATAGGTGATTATATCCCTAAGTCCGCTGGTCGTGATGTTGGAGGTGAAGCCTAGGTAGATCATCACCTTCTCCTTCTGCATCTTCTTTACCATCTCTATGGCCTTCCCAAGATTCGTTGCCTGGAAGCCCGTCTCCTTGAACGCCGCGAAGAACTTCTCCGGGTCAAACTTGCCCGAGAAGTCGTAGCCCTGAACCTTTCCCTGCCCAAGCTCAACGCTCTCCTTGTACAGCGCCTTCTTGGGATCAAATCTCGGTATTCAAACACCTAAAACGAGCTCTAATCAATCTGTTTTCTGCCTCTAAAATTCTTTTGGTCAGGTAAGTGTCCTCGTCTGGTACCTTCCGCGTCTCTCTATAAGCGCAAGCCTCTCCAACACCTCCTTTGAACCAGCGAAGCATGAACTGTAACCCCCAAGGAAGCTGGAATACTGCGCCTTCCCTATGGCCCTCTTCATCAAAAGGACGTCGAATGCCCTTTCTTCAGCCGAGTTGGTGATCTCCGAGAGTCCAAAATCTATCACATATGCCCCGTCCTTGCCCAATATTATGTTTGCTGGCGTATAATCCCCATGCGCGATCCCCGCAGTGTGGAGCTTCCCGAGAATTTCGCCGACACCTTTGAAAATACCTCCACCGACCTTGCCTGAATTGAGAGCATCGGAGAGTTTCTTGCCATCGACCGCGCTCATGTACAAATCATTTCCATCGTAGAGGAGGAGCTTCGGGGCGTTTATCCCAGCCTTAGATACCATAGCTATTATCCTCGCCTCGTTCTTTGAACGGACCGATCTTATCTTCGCGTCCATCTCCGGGACTCTGTACTTCTTCTGCATCCTTCTCTTCATCAGGGCCTTCATCCCGCCAAGTGTGGTCTCGTAGACGATTGCCTCTGCGCCCTCGGCAAGAACCCTCACCATGTCACCCTCACGCTGTCAATTCTATATTTCTGTTTCACGGTGCAGTCTGCCTTGCCCGCCCGTTGCCCGCTTCTGAACATCTTCTCGGCGACAAGGGCGATCATCGCGCCGTTGTCCGCGTTGTACTCATCTGCCGCAACCCCGAACCTTGCGCCGTGCGCCTCGCACATGATCTTCGCCATCTCCTTGAGTCTCGGGCTCTGGGCCACACCACCACAGATTAGGAACTCCTTCGATCCCATCAGCATCATCGACCTCTCGGATGCCTCGAGCAGCATGGAGAACGCTGTCTCCTGTAGGGAATATGCTACATCCCTCACGCTTTTGCCGGAGTCAAGCAGCTTCTCCGCGTTGGTCAGGAGCCCGGTGAAGGCGAAGTCCATCCCCTTCACCGTATAAGGCATCTCCATGTACTTTCCGCCCTGAGCGATCTTCGCAACCGTGGATCCCCAGGCCGGGTTGAGCTTCGCGTATCTCGCGAAGTTGTCTATCATGTTCCCTACCCCTATGTCGAATGTCTCGCCATGGATGTGGTAATGCCTCTGTGGCTCTTGGGAGAGGCCTATTATCTGGGAGTTCCCGCCGCTTACATACAATGCAAGCGGGTTCTTCATCTTCAGGCACCATTTCGCGACCTCTATGTGCGCAACCGCATGGTTGACTGGCATCGTTGGCACGCCCAGTCTTTTAGAGAGCGTGAGTGCGGACAACTGCCCCACCCTCAGGCAGCCTCCCAGCCCGGGCCCCTTTGTATAACCGACCGCCTCTATGTCCTCAGCATCAATCTTTGCCTCCTCCAGTGCGCTTGAGATCAGCTCTCCCACTCCCTGCGAATGGAAGTCCGCCACCCTGGCTGGAATCAGGCCCTTGTCGGATATCTTGTACATCCTCTTTACGTTGCAGAGGACCTTTCCTCTGTCTACTATCCCTATTCCCATGGTGTGCGCGCTGCTTTCTATGCCGAGCACTGGCATTTTCCCACGATCAGGCCACTTCTATGCTGGACTCCCTGTAGCCTATGCTCACTAGTGCCTTCCTCGCCTGAAGCTTGTGCTCGCCCTGCAATTCTATGAGGCTGCCCTTCGCAGTGCCCCCGCAGGCGAGCAGCCTCTTGAGGCTCTTCGCTGTCTTGTCAATCTCATCGAGGCTGATCCCCTCCACAACCGTTATGTACTTGTCGAACTTCGCCTTCTTGGTGTAGACCTTTATCTTGCTCTCTGTCTCCCTGTCAAGTATGTTGCAGACGCAGAGTTCCTTGGGCAGTCCGCAGTTGGGGCAAACGTCCGCCATCTAGATCTTGGCACCCCTCTCCTTCAGCGTGGTGTTTATCCTCGCTATGGTCCTCCTTATGCTCCTTGATCTGTTGCTCTTGCTCGCGACTCCGGTGGAGGCTATCTTCCTCCTCTCCGTGTTGAGCTCAAGCTGGAGCTGCCCCAGCGTGGTCTTAAGGGCGTCTTCCGACAGGTTCTTTATGTCCTTCTTCTTTATCAAAAGCACCTAAAACAAGTAGACTTATTATGAAGAAACAGGTTTTTAACCCTATTGCTGCCAAAATGGTAAGATTCGTACTCGCTCAAACTGCGCCCGCTCCCAGCCTCGCAGAATCCATCCTGTAAACCTGGAATCCCTGTTGGTGTATCAACATGGCATGGGCCACATGGCCGAGGATCTCTCTAGTTCTCTCTGCGCGCTCCCTGCTCTTTTGGGTGCCGCGGAAAGGCCATGAGCTGTGCGAGAAATCCTGGGGCAGCCTGCTGTAAGCCCGCTCGACCGAAGGGCCGTCAATGCGGAAGAGGGTCTTGCCTATCGGCCTCTCTATGTCCATGGTGCTGCCCATAACTGTCACTCCTATGGTCCTCCCCATAGCTGGCTTCAATGTTATGTATGTGGTTCTCTTAAGCATTGACGGGCGCTCCACCTTTACCTCCATAACCCCTCTCCTCCTAAGCAGCCTAGCCACCTCCAGAGCGGTCTTATGGTCCATCGCCCCCTCCTCACTGCTTTTAATCGCAACTTTTTGGGTCATTTATAACACCTTTCAGAGGTGCACAACAGCTTCAGTGTACCCAAATCTGATGCTATAGGCGCCCGGATCGCGGCTCAAATCCGCGGCGAGAGTGTTCAGGGCGCTCATAGTAACATGGGCCCTGCTATCCACCTCCTGCTGGGTCTCCCCGTTTCGCGCAGCGGCAAAAGAGCTGAACCTGAAGCCCTTTGGTATCACTTGATAGCACGCCTCAACGCCAGGCCCGCTCAATACCATTGGCCTCTCCCCCTCAAGCCCCACCTCCACCTGGCTCCCTATCAATCTTATGTTTATGCCCTTTGCAAGTCCCAGGAACCTCTCCTTCCTTACATCCTTGATCGGCCCCGTCGCTGTTGCAGACCATTCAACATCCAAGGTATTCGTTCCGCGCCTAAGCAGCTGGACAACCCTTTCCTTATCCCTAACTCCCCCAGCTATAACATGGGAAGAGGTCTCATGACTCATCTCATCACTATTGGTAATCTCTGATTCGGGAAATATATATGCCTTCCTGCCGTAAATTCGGCAAATCTACCAAGTTTTAAATACCTTCTCGGCATAACTGCTAATAGTGAATTTTATGATAACAGGATTCTCCATACTCAACGTGGAAGGCAAGATACAGTCCATAGACGCGCTCGCAAAGCAGAGGTTCCCCAAGCTCAACATAAACATAGAGAAGGTCGACACCTCAGGCGACAAGGTAAACATATCATATTCGTTCCTCGCTGAGTACAACGACAGCGATGCCAAGGACGCCAAGAGGCTCGGCCACATAAAGCTCGAGGGCGTGGTCGAGATGACCGAGACCAAGGAGCAGGCCGCTTCAGTGCTAAAGAAGTGGAATTCCGAGCACATGCTCCCGACCCAGATGGCAGAGGAGCTGATAAACAGCCTGAACTTCAGGTGCAGCGCAACAGGAACGCTTGTTGCTTATTCTATAGGCCTCATACCCCCGATGGTAGTGAGCACAACAAAGATACAGGAGCCTACTAAGAAGTAATCGCATTTATGCCTCAGGAAAAGAGCAAGGGCAGCGGTGGGGATGCAGCCCAGATGGAGGCGGCAGTTCTGGATGTGGACTACATCAACCAGGGCGAGAACTCCATTATAAGGATGACCGTAAAGGCAGCCGACGGCTCTGTCCACGAGCTCCTCGACCCGTCCTACAAGCCCTATTTCTATTTCATACCGGCAGGTAAGAACGACATAAGCGGCGCGTTCGTGCAGGACGGCGACCGGATGATAAAGCCCCTCTCGACCGAGAAGGCAGCCAGGACGCTCCTGGGCAAGAATGTGGAAGGGGTGAAGGTATTCCTAAACAACGCGTCCCATGTACCTAAACTAAGCGAGGCGATGCAGCACCTGGGCGACGCCTACGAGAAGGACATACCATTCGCGAAGAGGTACGCCATAGACAAGAGCATAACTCCCCTTACCATGCACAACATCAGGGCAAGGAAGGAGGGCAAGAGGCTGATCCTCGAATCGATCGAGCCGACCGGATCAAAGGAGCCCGTGCAGCTGAACGTGATGTGCTTTGACATAGAGGTCTACAGCCCGTCGGGAGGGATGCCCAAGGCGGAGAAGGACCCGATAATAATGATAAGCTACTCCTTCAAGGGGAGGGAGAAGAAGAGCGGCGTGATAACCTTCAAGAAGATCGACCTACCCTTCGTGGAGTCGATGGGGGACGAGAAGCTGATGATAAAGAGGTTCATGGATCTCCTAAACGAGCTGCAGCCTGACATAGTGACGGGCTACAACTCCAGCGGGTTTGACGTGAAGTACTTCATAGACAGGTGCAACGCGCTCAACATGAAGTTCAGCATGTCGAGGTTCGAGGGGGAGACGAAGATAGAGCGGCACGGCCTGGTGGACAGGGTCAAGGTGGCAGGAAGGGTCCATGTCGACATGTACACCGTCATAAAGTTTATCTCCATAGTTGGGGCGGCGGAGAGCATACTAAAGCTCAACAGCAAGACCCTAAAGAACGTCTACGAGGCAATAAGCGGCGACAGCAAGAAGGTGATGGTCGACAAGCCGAACATCTGGAAGATGTGGGATGGCGGAAGGGAGGAGCTCGAGGCCCTCGCCACCTACAACCTTGACGACTCCTTCGCCCTGCAGAAGGTGTACGAGACCTTCTCGCCAATAATGATAGAGCTCGCCAGGCTCACCTACGATCCCCTCACCGATGTCTGCGTATCGACGACAGGCCAGCTGGTCGAGTTCATGATGATGCACAGCTCCTGCCACAACGGCGAGCTCATACCCAACAAGCCGGACGACCGGGAGTCGAGGGAGAGGCTGAGGAACCCCATAGAGGGTGCATACGTCAAGACCCCAGAGCCGGGCATCTACGACAACCTGGCGATGTTCGACTTCAGGGGGCTGTACCCATCGATCATAATAAGCTACAACATCGACCCCTCAACCGTCTGCAAGGACTGCACAGAGTACTTCGAGTCACCCGACGGCACACGCTTCGACAAGACAAGAAAGGGGATCATGCCGGCCCTCCTCCAAATGATGATGAACGAGCGCGCGGCGGTCAAAAAGGCCTACAAGAAGGACCCAAGCAACCTATTATTGGGCTCAAGATCTATGGCGCTCAAGATAGTCTCAAACTCATTCTACGGCTACCTCGGATACGCGAGGTCGAGATGGTACTCCAGGCCCTGCGCGGCAAGCGTCACCGCCTTCGGCCGCCAGTACATCAACGACGTGATGTCAAAGGCAGACGGAAGGGGCATGAAGGTGATCTACGGGGACACAGATTCGCTCGTCATGTTGATGGCGGACAAGACGAAGGAGGACGCGCTAGAATTCATGAAGGACTACAACTCAAAGCTTCCCCCTCCAATGGAGCTCGAGCTTGAGGACTTCTACAGCAGGGGCGTATTCGTCGGCAAAAAGGTAGCGAAGGAGTCCGATGCCGCAGGGGCGAAGAAGAAGTACGCCCTACTATCTGAGAGCGGAAGGATAAAGATAAGGGGATTCGAGCTGGTGAGGAGGGACTGGTCAAGGGTATCAAGGGACACCCAGAGGGCGGTGCTGGAGACCATACTCAAGGAAGGAGACCCGAAGAAGGCGTCAGACATAGTCAAGGAGACAATAAGAAGGCTCAGGGCAGGGGAGGTGCCTCTCAGTGAGGTTGTCATAAGCACCCAGCTCAGGAAGAGCATAGAGGGATACGATGTAAAGTCGCCGGAGGTGTCTGCGGCCAAGAAGGCGGTCAAGGAAGGCTTCAAGACAAAGGAGGAGGTGGAGAACAACATAATAGGCTACATAGTAACGAAGCACGGCAACACCATAAGCGACAAGGCGGAGCTGGAGGGCATGGCTAAGGACTACGACCCGGAGTATTACATAAACCACCAGGTGATTCCGGCAACAATGAAGATACTAAAGGAGCTTGGCTTCAGCGAGGAGGAGCTGAAGGGGCTGGGAACGCAGAAGAAATTGGGCGGTTGAATGGACGA
Source organism: uncultured Microcaldota archaeon (assembly GCA_963787745.1). Lineage (GTDB taxonomy): Archaea > Micrarchaeota > Micrarchaeia > Micrarchaeales > Micrarchaeaceae > JAJYUY01. The sequence continues at coordinate 164,309 of CAWBEB010000003.1, forward strand.
GAACAAATTGAAACTTGCGATGGAGGTCGGAAAGGCCTCCCAGGGTGCGATAGTGGCGGCGAGCAGGCTGGTGAAGCCAGGAGTTAGGCTCCTGGACGTGGCAGAAGCGGTCGAGAAGCAACTCAAGGCGGCGGGCTTTGGACTTGCATTTCCCATGAACCTCTCACAGAACGAGAGGGCGGCCCATTACTCACCATCATTTGAGGACCAGGCTGTATTCTCAGAGAAGGACATCGTGAAGATCGACTTCGGGGCGGAGAAAGGGGGAGCACTAGGGGATGGTGCCCTCACTGTTGACCTTTCCGGCCAGCATGGAAAGATGATAGAGACCGCCGAAAGGGCGCTTGACAATGCCCTTTCCATGGTAAAGGCGGGTGTCGAGGTGCGGAAGATAGGGGCGGAGATAGCCAAGACTGTGGAAAATGCAGGATTCAGGGTCATACTCAACCTTGGGGGCCACGGGATAGGGGAAAACGACCTCCACACCGGCTCTTTCATACCAAATTACGACAATGCGGATGAAACTGTCTTGGAAGAGGGGAGCATAATCGCGATAGAGCCTTTCATAACCATGAAATCCGGAAGAGGGCATGTGACGGAAGGGGAGAGCCAGGAGATCTACTCATTCGTGGGTGGCTCGCTGCCAAGGGGTGAATCAGCAAGGAAGCTGCTCAAGGAGATAGAGGCAAAGTACCCTTCCAATCCATTCGCGGCAAGATGGCTCGGCTCTGGGATGTCGCGGTTCTCGCTCTACTCCGGGATCTCCGAACTCTCAAGGATAGGGTGCATATCCGCGAGCCCGGTACTAATCGAGGCAGGTGGAGCGCCGGTCGCACAGGCTGAAGCGGAGCTGCTTGTGGAGCACGACAATTGCAGAATAATTACGAGGGCAAAGTTGTAGTGCGCTCCTCGTTATGCGTAATCAATATCCATATGTATATCAATCTACATTTCCGAAAAAGATGGGTATTAATATACTTATTGCAAACATTTTGTCCGGCGATCGGGTAAGGTGGGGATTTATGGTTGAAAAGATAAGAAAACGCGACGGATCCATCGTGGATTTCGATGCATCTAAGATAAACGATGCTATTTCTAAGGCGTTCCTCGCCGTCAGGGGCGGGGCCAGCCAGGAGGAGATAGACAAGCTTACAGAAATGGTGGCGCTTGAGGTAACACTGGCCTACGAGACCGGCGTCGCGGACGTAGAAGGAATACAGGACATAGTGGAGATGTGCCTGATGAAGGCCGGCCACTACGACATCGGAAGGGCATACATACTATACAGGGAGAGGCACGCCCAGCTCAGGGAGGCCAAGCGCACCGACACCCTCAAGAAGATCGACGAGGGCAGGTTGTTCATCACAAACAGCAAGAAGACTAAGGAGCAGTTCAGCGAGGCGACGCTCAGGAAGTTCATGTCAGAGGCCTGCAAGGGCTTCGAGGGTGTCGTCAACGTAGAGGAGCTTCTCCAATCCTGCGAGGTGAGCGTTTACGAGGGCATGCCGACAGAGGAGATAGCACAGCTGGCGGTGCTGACCGCAAGGGGCCTCATAGAGACCAACCCTGTCTACGACCTGATCACATCTAGAATGTTCCTTTCCAACATCTACAAAGAGGTCTGCGGCGAGCGCATAAGCATGGATGCACTCAAGCCCGCCTGGGCCGGCGCGTTCACTAAGAGCATAAAGCACGGAGTCGCGATGGGCAAGCTGGCAAAGGAGCTTGAGACATTCGACCTTGAATTCCTCGCATCAAAGATAGAGCCTAAGAGGGACGAGCTACTGCCTTATAGGGGCCTTCAGACGCTCTATGACAGGTACTTCATATTCGACTACAAGGAGAAGAGGCACACCGAGACGCCCCAGATGTTCTGGATGCGCGTTGCCATGGGTCTTGCGGTGAGCGAGCCGGACAAGAATAACACAGCAATCAAGTTCTACGAGGTCCTCTCAAAGCTAGAGTTGGTAAGCTCAACTCCGACGCTGTTCAACTCAGGGACAGCACACCCGCAGATGAGCTCCTGTTATCTTACTACCATAGAGGACGACCTCGATCACATATTCAAGTGCTACTCCGACAACGCGCAGATGTCCAAGTGGTCGGGCGGAGTAGCCAACGACTGGACGAACCTGAGGGGAACCGGCGCATACATCAAGAAGACGGGGGTGGAGAGCCAGGGCATAGTCCCATTCCTGAAGATTGCCAACGACGTAACCGTCGCGATAAACAGGAGCGGAAAGAGGAGGGGCGCCACCTGCGCATACCTAGAGGCGTGGCACTATGACATTGAGGACTTCATAGACCTAAGGAGGGTCACCGGCGACGAGAGGAGAAGGACCCACGACATGGACACTGCGGTATGGGTCCCTGACCTTTTCATGAAGAGGGTAATGCAGGACAAGGACTGGACGCTCTTCTCTCCGGACGAGACGCCAGACCTGCACCACATATACGGGGCCGCATTCGAGAAAAGGTACGAGGAGTACGAGAAGATGATGGCGGAGGGCAAGATGAAGCTCTACAAGATCATGAAGGCCAAGGACCTCTACAAGAAGATACTCGTGAACCTCTACGAGACCGGCCATCCGTGGCTGACATTCAAGGACCCGTCCAACATAAGGTCGCCCCAGGACCATGTGGGCGTGGTGCACAACTCCAATCTCTGCACAGAGATCACGCTCAACACATCGAAGGAGGAGACCGCGGTATGCAACCTTGCATCGGTAAACCTGGCAAGGCACATAACGAAGGGGGCCCTCGACGTGAAGAAGATCTCGGAGACGGTCAAGACAGGCATGAGGATGCTAGACAACGTGATAGACCTCAACTACTACCCCACCATAGAGGGAAAGACGTCCAACATGCGCCACAGGCCGGTTGGATTGGGTGTGATGGGCTTCCAGGAGGCCCTCTACCAGCTCGATATAAACTTTGACTCGGAGAAGGCGGTCAGATTCGCAGACGAGAGCATGGAGGCGATATCCTACTATTCGATCCTCGGATCCGCAGAGCTCGCAAAGGAAAGGGGGGCCTACGAGTCCTACAAGGGCTCCAAGTGGGACAGGGGCATACTGCCAATCGACACCATGCCACTACTCGAGAAGGAGAGAGGCATGAAGATAAACGTCCCGATGGAGGGAACCATGGACTGGGCTCCTGTCAGGGAGGCAATCACCAAGTACGGCATGAGGAATTCCAACTGCATGGCGATCGCTCCTACAGCGACGATCTCCAACATAGCCGGCTGCACCCCGTCAATTGAGCCGATGTACACCGCAGTTTACGTGAAGTCCAATATGAGCGGCGAGTTCACAGTGGTCAACAGGTACCTCGTCGAGGACCTCAAGAAGCTCGGGCTGTGGAACAAGCGCATGCTTGAGGAGATAAAGATGCATGACGGGAGCATACAGCAGATAAACTCCATCCCGACGCGCATAAAGGAGAAGTACAAGAACGTCTTCGAGATAGAGCCGCAGTGGCTGATAAAGATCGCCGCCTACAGGGGCAAGTGGATCGACCAGAGCCAGTCCCTCAACATATTCACCAACACCACATCCGGGAGGGTGCTCTCAGACATCTACATGCACGCCTGGCTCATGGGCCTCAAGACCACCTATTACCTGAGGACCCTCGGTGCGTCAGCGGTCGAGAAGAGCACGGTGGAGATAACCAGGCAGAAGACCAAGGCCACGGACCAGCAGCTGGTGGAGGCGGTCAACGCCAAGTCTAGGGAGGCCACTGTACAGATACAGGAAGTGCAGGGGAAACTCGAGGCCGCGCCTGCAGCGCCAGTCGCCGCGCCGGTCCTTTCACCCACACCGCCGATGCCCACCATCGAGATAAACAACGACGACATACAAATGGCAAAGGCCTGCAAGATAGACGACCCGAGCTGCGAATCCTGCCAATGATAGTAAAAGTGAGAAATTGAAACAGATACTAAATGCCTCAGAGGTCGACCCAAACAAGATCCTACCCATAAAGTACCCATGGGCGAGGCAGTACTACAAGAACGGCGTGGCCAACAACTGGGTCCCTGAGGAAATACCGATGCAGCAGGACATCGAGCTCTGGAAGGAGAGGGGTGGGCTGAGCGATGAGGAAAGGAGGATGGTCATGTGGAACCTGGGCTTCTTCTCGACGGCGGAGAGCCTCACGGCCAACAACATAGTCCTTTCAATCTACAGGCATGTGACAAACCCGGAATGCAGGCAATACATGCTCAGGCAGGCATACGAGGAAGCTGTCCACACCGAGACATTCATATATTGCTGCGACTCGCTGGGGCTCGACCCGGACGAGGTATTCAACATGTACAACAGCATACCCAGCATAAAGAAGAAGGACGACTTCGTCGTTGACATAACAAAGTCCCTCCTTGATCCTACCTTCACGACAACAGGGGTCGACAACATAAAGAAGTTCCTCAACGACCTGATAGGCTACTATGTCATCATGGAAGGCATTTTCTTCTACGCGGGATTCGCGATGATGCTCTCCTTCAAGAGGATGAACAAGATGATAGGCGTCGGCGAGCAGTTCCAGTACATCTTAAGGGACGAATCGGTGCACCTGGCATTCGGAATAGACCTGATAAACACCATAGTTTCGGAGAACCCCGATGCGTGGACAGACGATTTCAAGAAGGCTACGATAGAGAACATCAAGAAGTCAGTAGACCTCGAGGCAGAATATGCAAAGGACTGCCTGCCGGGCGGGGGAATACTGGGGCTCACCTCAGAAACGGTCATACAGTACGTGCAGTACATAGCTGACAGGAGGCTCGAGAGGCTCAACCTGCCCCAGATCTACAACGTGAGGAACCCGTTCCCATGGCTAAGCGAGGTAATAGACCTCAGGAAGGAGAAGAACTTCTTCGAGACAAGGGTCACCGAATACAAGACCGGCGGCCAGCTTGAATGGTAACCTCCTGATATCTTATTAAAGACGGGCAGAGATCTGTTCAAGGTTTGTCAATGCCCGAATATTATCTTGAAGGGGAAGAAAAGTTCGGCCCCATAATGTCTAAACTTTACTCCTTCTTCTGTCATATCGGGGTGGCCAGGGAGCTATATGACTTCATGTCAAGCGATTTGGGAAAATCCAAGGCCAGCCGCCTGCTTGATGTAGGCACAGGTACTGGCGCCGCCCCAATAATGCTTGCCGGCAGATATCCAAATCTTGAGCTTTACGCTGTAGACCCATCTCCATCTATGCTCAAGATCGCAAGGAATGACGCGGCAAAGCTAAAAAACATAAAATTCGGGTTCGGTTCCAGTAGGTACATTCCGTTCAAATGCAAATTCGACATCATTTTCACCTCCCTCTCCTTTCACCACTGGAAAGACAAGGAAGGCTCGCTGAAATACCTGGCGACCAGGCTTGCGAAGGGCGGAGAGATAAGGATATACGAATTCAACAGCGTAAAGGCAAGCCCGCTCCTAAAGGCGATTAGCAGCCACATGTCAAGCATTTCCGATATAAGGGCAGCCGCGGAGAATGCAGGGCTGAAAATTGGCTCTTCAGTTGAGAAGGGCAGACTGCTAAGAGTTAGCCTTAAGCCATAGGTGAAGCGAGTTCTGGCGCATCGCGTCAAGGCCGACCAGCTCAACTTTGTAGTTCCTCTGGATCTCGGCCATCTGGCTGCCCAAGATTATGTGGGTCTCTGAAAGCACAAGATCAATCTCCCTACCCTGCTTGCGGAGCATCACGATATCAGCAACGGACTTATCCCCGCCGATAATATTCCTGATCGGGGTTTTCCAATTTTCGTATTTAATTATGGGGGAGCCATTGGCACCATTGCCCCTGACAATTTCCTGCCCATTGGAGCCGTTCTTTCTAATCCTAAACACATAATCTACCTGGTCCCCTACTCTGCTCGGGGCTATGGCCTCTAAATCCAGAAATCGCTCTACCAGGTCCAGCCTTTTCCCTTCCACAAGTCCGCCGTCCCTAACCTGCACATATATCCTGTTACTCCTATCATCAAAGAGCGCCCTGGCATCCGAGAGCCCGCTCAATAGGGCAACCGCCTTTGTGGCCTGGAGGGAAGGTGGATCATCAGCGAACTTTTCAGGGCTCGTATCCCTTAAAAAGCCCAGTACCAAAGAATTAGTATCGCCAAACCTTGCCTTTGTCGCAGCCTTAGGTATGAGAACACCTCAGATTCGTGCCGTGGCATCGACTGCGCGCTCCCTGTTGTCGCACTCTTCCTCAAACTCCTTGTTGAGGTTAGTCCATGCTGCCCTGTAAACCTCCCTCCTGTCCTTTTCGGTGTTGAAGGCGAGCCAGACTGAGAATAAGCTGTCCGGTATGTTCATCTGGGACACTTCCTGTATGTCCTTGCTGCCTACCATCTTCCAGCGCGACTTCTTTGCGGCGACATATTCGTTCTTCACTTCAGGAGAAGCCCTAAGCCGCTCGCCGTCGCGTTCTATGATCGCCCTGTTTGTCTGCCACGAATGCCCTGGAGAAAAAGATGCTATCAGTGTGGCCTGTGCATGCAGCAGATCGTCGCCGACATCCTCTGATGCGAATTCGCTGCCGTTAGACTTCTGGACAAGTTGTCGGAATCTGCCGGCAAGCACATCATGTTTGGTAATGTTGAACTTTATCGGCATCTCGCTCCCACCAAACAACCCAACCTATTTAATAGTATTGAGGACAATAAAGTATATAAGCGCTTGCTGAAGTGATTGCGATGGGAATCTTTGACATTTTCGGGAAAAAGGACGCAGCGGCCGACATAACAAAGGGCTCACCGTTCCTTATTTCGACGGAGCTGGTGCCATATCGGCTCTATTCAAGGAGGAACAGCTCTGCGACTCTTATCGTCAGGGTTAGGAACGTCACAAAGGACATACTGCTCACTTCAGTGGTTGCCGAACTGCCCAACAGACTCGGATTCGACGAGATGGTCATGTCAAGGCAGAGAGAGATGCGCGTGGGAGAGATGCAACCCAACGAGCAGAAGGAGGTCAAGTTCAATGTTTACGGTGGTGTGGGGTCAGACGCAGGCGAATACACACTCAGGCTTACCACAATAGCTCACTACAGGGACTACAGCCATGTCCTCAATGCGGTGAAGAAGCAGATACCTATATCTGTTGTCTGATTACTGCTTTTTCTCAGGCACTTCCTTCTCCTTTACTGCTGGCTGGACTGGCGGCTGGCGCGGTTCTGGTTCGCTTTGCGGTGGCGCGACCTGTCCCATCAGTGCGCTTATCCCAGAAATCATCTCCGCCATCTTCGCCCCCTTCTCGGTGAGCTTTACAACCTTGAGCTTGCCGTGCTTCTCGCAGTTGACTATCCCCAACTCCTCGCAGACGTTTATGAAGTTGCAGGCATGTACATAGGTGGTGCCGGCCGCCTTGGCAAGGGAGGAGACGTACCAGGCCTGGTTGGTGTCACGCAGCGCTACCAGTATGCGGGTCTGCTTGCCTCTCAGTATTATGTTGGGCTCCACGATTAGTTTTCTTAGCTAGGATTAAATAGGCTACCGAAAGGGAGCTATTTAAATCTTTAAACGAGATGATTACCCGATACAATGGCAGAGCTTCTCTCTGGCAACGGTTTCACACTGGTCGCCTTTGGATTCGGCTTCACCCTGATACTGATCTCCATAATAAACGGCTCCAGCATAGCGATAGCTGTTTCACATGGAATAGCTCTCAGGACGCTGACTGGAACCCGGGGGGTGGTGCTGGACATTCTAACCGACATAGTGATCCCATTACTCGGCGGAATGATGCTAGTGCTCTGTGCGATAAAGCTACTCAACGCTAGGCACAGGAGGGCCCTTGCCGCGAGCGAGAAGAAGGGAAGGGCTGACCAGAGGGAAAAGGCGATAAACGTATTCCTGAACGCGGACGAAAAGAAGGTCATAGGGATAGTGAAGGCGGAAAAGAGGGGTGCGCTCCAATCAGACATAGTGATAAAAAGCGGATACTCCAAAGTAAAGACTCACAGGATACTGAAGAGCCTTGAGAACAAGAACCTCATAAAGAGGGGAAGGTTCGGTATAACAAACAAGGTAATGCTTAACAATTAACGGGGCTGTACGCTAACCTGGCAGACTACCAGATTCGGGTTCTGGTTATCCGAGTTCAAATCTCGGCAGCCCCATTGGAATTTGACGTCGAGCGGAGCTGGGTTCAAACTTAATCGTTTAACCTAACAAAAAGAGCAGCAAAGATTACTACTGTAATTGCCCCTGCAAGCGACCCTAACCCAAAGGCGTACCATCCTCCAACACCCAGATGTACTGATTCGAGAGAAACAGCTACCCAGGCAATCCCTCCTATGATCCAGGCTAGTTCCCTTCGATTGGCTGGCGATTTCATACAAACCATTGGTGTCTGAAGTAGAAAGCTGTTTGGTTCTAACAACTATCTATTCCCTCTTTGCTCTCCTAATAAGGCCCTCTAGTTTCTCCTTGATGGTGGCCCTTTCCAGAGGCCTATTCTGCGGGGTTTCCCAATATTCATCTATAACCCTGTTCAAGTCGGTTTCAACCCTGAATTTCAAAACCTCAAGGCTCATATCTGAGGCTATCACGAGATAGAACCTGTTTTTGTAAGCCTGCTTGAACATCTTTAGCTTAGTCACTTCGGCCTTTATTGCACCCAATGGGTGGTACAGCATGCAGTGGGGCTCTATTATCACCTGCTTTCCATTGATCTCAAGATTCGTAACGAAATCTGGGGTGTAAGTTATGCCCCGGCCATCATTTTTACCAACGAGCAGACTGAATGGTTCATAATCGACCTGCACGCCAAGGGCCAAAAGCCTGGTTTTGAACAACTTTTCGTATTCGCTTTTGACCTTAGTATCCTGCAATAGTGGATTGTGGATATCCCGCAGATCTACGGCAAGTTTCTTTGCGGCATCTGGGTCGTAGCGCGGCGAAGCCTTGAACTCAAAAGTTCGCAATAGGGGAATGTTGGTTCCATTCCTGGTTCCCGTATGCACTACGAGGTTCATCAATACCCATACAACAATACCGAACGAAATATATATCGATATCGGAATGAGCCCAACCAACTTTCGATTGGTCTATCATCTGCCGAGAATCTCCCTCCCGTATATCCCATCTATCCTGAATATCCTCACCCTGTTGCTGTTCCTGAGGATTATCTCGTAGATTGGTATGTAGACCGTGGAGAACCCCACGAGCTCGGAATTGGGATACAGGTTGCTTATGTACATTTTGGCCTCATCTTTAGAGAGGCTCTGCCCGTCTATCTGCTTCTCAGAGACATAAGCGTCGTCAAGCTCTGGACTGTGGCGCATCAGGTACTTGCTGTAGTTGTTAGCATAGATGTTCCTCCCGTGCCTGGTGATAAGCTTCCTGCTCGCGAGCCTCCTTAGGATACGCGACAGCTCGGCTTGGTCTGCCAGCTCGTATCCCTCCAGCCTCCTCACATCCACCTTCCTCCTGAAGCGTATCTCCTCAAGGACCCTTGTTTCAACCGGGGTCAGCTTGATCGGCTTTGATATCCCTCCCATACTCTCGAAATTTATCCCTCCTGAAATCCTCACGACCTTGAAGTCCCTGTCTATCATCAGCGAATTCTCCTCGAACTCGTGCTCCCTCTTGGTTGGACTCCTGATCTTGCACAATCCAGCGGCTATGTATGTCAGCTTTATCGATTCCGGCTGCTCCACCACCTTTCCGAATACCCCAAATTGGTGCCTGGAGACCCTTCTAGCATAGACATGCGCATCATTCATCGTGAACTTGACCGTAAGCGCCTTTATGCGCCTGTCCGACTTGTTGTGCTTTTTGGCAACGGACTTCTCCGAGCTCCTAATCTCGCTTATCAGCTGCTTGGCGTCGACCCCCCCGCTTCCCTTGATGCCAACCAACGGGGTAGAACCCCTGCCAGTGGTGATCCTTGTCCTCACCTTGAACTTCTCGGCGCTCGGCCCGATCCCAAAAGGCACGAATTCCCCCTCATCGAGCCCCACTATGTCCTTAAGCGCCTTCCTGCTGTCCGTGAAGAGCTGTTTTATCGCCTTCAGGTCGTTGTCTATGGTAAGCTTTCCAACAAAACCGTAGGAGCACTGGGAAAGAATGTTCTTGCTCACGCTGCTTGGCCTCTGGGTGACTATCACGAGCCCTATCCCTCTCTTTCTCCCCCTCACCGCGATTTCCTCGACGATGTTTATCTTCTGGTGCGTCACCTGTGGGACGAACTTGTCGGCCTCCTCTATCATGATCACATAAGGTATCCGCAGCTTTTCCTCTATCCTGTACACCTTCTCTAAGACCTTGTAGACCTGCGCGGTTTTGTCAATCTCGTCTGACAGGTCGAGCATCAGCGGTATGTTATCTTTTATGCTCCCCTCTATGACCTCTGAGATGTTGGCGTCGAACCTGAAATCGCTCCTGCTCCCGCCTATCAGTATCCCCTTGAAATGGCTCTTCAGGGGCGCGAACTCCCCTTCGGTGTCAACGATACAGAACGGCAGCCTGAGCTTGCGGAGCTCCTCGGCCATCACGCCCACAAGAAACGACTTGCCAGAGCCGCTCTGGCCTATTATGCAGCCCCTGCCCGTCATCACGAGCTGGACATTAACATTAGTTGTCGGTGATAGTTTGATATCCATGTTAACCCCCTTCACCCACCCAGGTTTCCATGATGATAGTGAATCGCTGCGCACTCTTTTATACCTTCCCGAGCCCAGCGAATTAACCAACCAAAAACTATAATAATCTGAACAAGGAATATAATTTGGTTAGTGGGGCTATGGGATCAGTAGGTAAAACTACTAAAACAATGCCAACAAACCTGTCTCCACCTAAAGGACTCAAGCATTTTGCAAGGATAGGAAAAATCTGCCACAGCCAGGCCGATGAGAAGCTAATTCAAATGCTACGGACTCTTGAGCTCTCAGATAACAGCAAGAATTAGCAGGAGAAAAATCATCCTAAAATTATTTTATATATCAAAATCCCGCCTTCTGCTTTTGGTGCCTCTTTCAAGCACGGAAGAGTACTTCCCTACTGTGGTACGTGTCATAGCTCCGGAAATTGCCCAAGAAGCAATAGAATTCAGGAAAGAGGTGCTCAACGACCAAAGGATCAATAGCCGCTAGGGCCATGCGGATCGAATACTCAAAGCAAGCCTAACCCTTTCCCGCCTTCTCCAATCTAAGCTCAATCGCCGGCAGTTCGAGATCGCCTCTCTCCCGTCTTATCTCCATCGCCCGTACCGACCTTCGGTCCCCCTGCCGTATCCCCAGCTTCGATGCCGGTACTATAAGCTCTGACGGAAGGGCCTCGACCCTTACCAAACTAACTCCCAGATCCCTCACCAATCTTGCTCCCATCCCACCACCAATTAAACATGAGGTGGGCCTTTCGGCCCACCGATTCCACCCACAGCTAAGCCCCAGGGTAAACGCCAACCCTGTAGACCATGCCATTCTGCGACACCTCTGTCGCATACCCAACCCCTGTGCGTCCGCTAAAAGCCTCAAGTATCGACGGCCTTCTGCCCTGAAGCGCCACGAGCTGCTCGACTCCCTTCCTGCTCAGCATCAAGGGCTCGCCAGGGTGCAGTCTGTCAGCGAAGCTGACCACACCCTTCTCCTTGAGGCAGTTCAGGTTGTACCAGACCGAACTCTTCGAGATCCCATACTCGTCAGAGATATAGTCCACGAATGAAGACGCGCTGTCTATCACGTCGCGGTCAATCTCCAGTACCAACAGCTGCTCTCGTTTGCCAAGGGCTTCCTCCTTAGCAATTGCTCTACTATATATCGTTTGTGCCACCCATATCACCTAAATTTTAGCAGGTTTAAGCGGCACAAACGGGTATTGGCGTCATGAGCTTATTGCAGGAAAAAGCTCCGACCGCTCCACTAACGATAAGGTTGTTCCACCTTACATAATGGAGCGATTGCGGCATTCTTACACCAATCCGTTATACAGTTCAATAGTTTACCAACGTGCAAGATATTTAAGGCTTTTGTTCAGGTTCGTCTATTCGACGACAAAATAATCAGTACTGCTTCATTATCTGCTCTATCTCGTCCGCGAGCGACTCTTCATCCTTGTAATCATAGATTATCCTGCCCCCGTACTCCACCTGCGGAACTGGGATGTTGCCATCCTGGTCGACGACATGTCGCGGAGGCTCGTTCTTCGTTACGTCGTAGTCCTTGTACTTTATGCCGCGGCTGTTTAGGATGCCCTTTAGCTTGTTGCAGAATGGGCAGGTCGGCCTGGTGTACAAGGTTATCTCGTTCATGTACTACCATCCGCACTGTCAGGATTAGTATTCCCGCCATTTTGTTCGGCTTCGGCCTTGGGCACCGGTTCATCAGGCATCTTCCTTGCTCCCTTCTTGGCATTGGGGAACTCGACATCGAGATCCTCATTTGTTTCGGAATCCATCCAGCTCTTCACATAGGTCGCGATGTTCTTGAACGGCCTGCTGAACCTGTCGGTGAGCATGTAGACATTAGCCTCATGCTTGAGCATCCCGAGGTTTACTGCAAAGTCAAGGTACCTCTTGGCAGTTGATATCGGGATTCCCTTGTCGACATCCTTCAGCCTGAGGCCCTTCCTTTTCTTGACCTCAAGGAGAAGGTAGGCAAATCGGTACGCCTCGGTCTCGTTATCAAAGAATATCTTGGCTATCTCCCTCACGTTGACGCTCTTGAGCTTCTCCTTGAGCGGGGCATCCTCGAAATCCCAGTACTTTATGGCCATCACATGGGAAAAGCAGCGGAATTATATAAACCTTGCTGCCCCTTTTATCATCATGAGGGTATTCATAGTGCACGGATGGGGCGACAACCCAAATGCCAATTGGTATAAATGGCTCAAGGCAGGCCTGGAGGAGCGCGGTCATGAGGCATTCGTCCCGGAGATGCCTAACACCAATGCGCCAGAAATGGATTCCTGGGTCGACATGCTCAGCAAATCTGTCGGAAAGGCAGACGCCCAAACGTGCTTCGTTGGCCACAGCATAGGATGCCAGACAATAATGCGCTACGTATCCCAATTGCCCGAAGATTCAAAGATAGGCGGAATGGTCTTTGTCGCGGGATGGATAAAGCTCGAGAATCTGGCGGAAAATGAAAAGGAGACCGCAAAGCCATGGCTGACCACCCCCATAGACTTCCCCAAAATCAGGCAAGCAACAAAGAACATAAAGGTATTCATATCAGATAACGATCCCTACGCATGCCAGGAGGAGAATGCGGGTATCTTCGGGGACGAACTCGGCGCCGACGTTGAAATCGAAACCGGCAAGGGGCATTTCATGGCGGGCGACGGCATAATTGAAATGCCAGAGATACTCAACACGATAGACAAGTTCCAAAATAAATAATCAGCTACCTGTCTCCCCTGATGAAGGTGATCTTGTCACCTTCCTTGAGTTCATGCTCGACCCCGACCCTCTGCCTATCGAACTTGGCGCTCGGCCCTGTGACATAGGCCGACCTCGCCACGTCCATGAGCTTGGTGTGGAGCCTTGTAGCAGCTTCGCCTATGTTGGCACCCTTCCTCAATATCAGCGGGTTCTTCTCCTTCCCGTCGGGCGACAAATACACGGTCATTATCCCTAGGCTCCTGTATATGCTGTCCTTGAGCTGATTGATGTTCGTCTCGTCCTTTGCGCTCACCGGAACCACCTCCATGTTCCACTTCTTGGACAGTTCCGAGGCCACCTTCATGTAGTCCGACGAGTTGTCTATCTTGTTCAGTGCCACGATGCCCTTCATGTAAGACGACCTCCCCATCACCATCTCGATAAGCTCGTCTAGGCTGAGCTTGTCCCCTATCCTCACGAAGACGTTGTGGAACCTCAGTTCGGTCAGTATCTCTATGACGTCATCGTCCGGGATATCGGACCGGTTGAACCCTATCTCTATGCCGGTGTTCTTCTCAACCTCTATCACGTCGACCCTCGGCGCCCTCTTGTTTATTTTTATGTGAAGGGCATCAAGCTCCTTCATTATCATGTCCAGCTGGCTTACGTTTCCCACGTCCACAACGAAGACGACCAGATCAGAGGTTTTCAGGGCGCTGAGCACCGACTTTCCTCCCCCAACTCCCTTGTGCGCGTCCTCAATTATCCCTGGCATGTCAAAGATCTGGATGTGGGAGTCATTGTAGATCATGGTCCCCGGTATTATCGTCGTTGTGGTGAAGGCGTATGCCGCGGTCTTGGAACTGGTGTTGGCGAGCAGGTTTATCAGTGACGACTTGCCTGCGCTGGGGAACCCCAAGAGGGCCACAGTCGCATCACCCCTCTTTCTAACGAAGAAGCCCTCCCCCTTCTGCCTCTTCCCGGCCTCGACTATCTCCTTCTTGACGTCTGCTATCTTCGCCCTGAGTATCCCCAGGTGAAGGTTGGTCGCCTTGTTGTGCTTGGTCTTGGAGTACTCCTTCTTGTACTCCTCCAGCTTCGCCTCAAGCGCTCCCTTCTTGTCGGGCTTCTTTTCTGGCCTCTTTTCCTCCGTCATGCCATCATTTCCATTTACCTTTATGGCGGCAACGCTTATATATTTGGAAAATTTGAGTCTATCCGGGGCACTTACATGGGCAACAGCACCGCGACCAAGAGTGTAGAACAGCACCGCGCCCCAAGGCTGAATCTTATCCAAAAGTCAATGCTGCTCCGGGGCGCCATAGACTCCGAGTACTTCAACAGGGTGGCGCGCCCGCTGCTTTACCGGATATGCAACAACGACCCTGAAACGGTACATGAATTAATGCTTGAAAATCTAAGGAAGCATGGGGAGTCGATAAGGTCGCTTTCCAGGTTCTTCTTTAGGCCTCCTGAAAACATAAAGATAACGTTCATGGGCGAGCGGATGCTTCCGTTCGGCACCGCCGCTGGGATGGACAAGGACGGCGACTGCCTCGCCGCCTTCGAGAACATCTTCGGCTTCCAGGAGCCCGGTACAATAGTGGTGCCGCAAAGGGGCGGGAACCCCAGGCCGAGGGTCGCAGTCCTGGAGGATGAGAAAGACATTCTGAATGCGCAGGGTTTTCCAAGCCGAGGCCTTAGCAACGTTATCCCTGTGCTATACAACTACAGGAAAGGTGGCGGCAGGGCGAAGATATATGCCAGCATCTGCGGCCTTCCCGTCTCTGAAAGCAACGCAGTCGAGACTGCGATGTCAGAGATGAAGATACTGATCGGCACCCTGAAGAAGGACGTTGACGGCTTCGTCTGGAATCCGTTTTCGCCGAATACCGCCGCTCTTAAGCTCCTGAGAGCTCCTATCGTCTTCAAAGAGACCTCAAAGCTTATGGCCGAGATGGCGCCCGACAAGCTAAGGCTGGTGAAGATCGGTCCCTACGAACAGGCCGAAAAGAATGCCGCAATGGGCCTGGTGGCCAGCTTCCTAGATGGTGGCGGCCAGGGTGTCGTGACCACCAACACCAAGCTCATACCAAAAGAGCAGCTTCCGGACTCGATTAAGGTGTCATGGGGCTATCCGAGCGCAGGGAGGAGCGGCAGATTCCTGGAACCATACCGCTTTACCAGCGTGAGGGACATAAGGCAGGAATTCCCACAGTCGGTGATAATCGCGACCGGCGGGATATACACAGCAGCCAGCGCCTATTACAGCTTCCTCGCCGGAGCAAACATGCTGGAAGGCTACACTCCCTATACCTATTACGGGGCCGGACTGCTCAGGAAAATAATGAAGGGGCTCTCAGGCGCCCTAAAAGAGCGTGATATGACCCTTACCGACCTCCAGAATGAGGCCAAAACCCTTCGCAAGTAAAAAGCTAAGCGGAATACTCCTTCGCGTAGTCGCCTATGATCGGAATGCTGACGTCCTCATCCTCATAGGCCCTAAAGGCGACATACATCCCGTAGAGCCATCCGAGAAGCCCGATGAGCGGGACCAGTGGCAGCGGTAGGATGATAAGAACAAATACCCCCAGACCAAGCATGGTGGCCTGGAGGGAATGGAACTTGAGCCTTCTGTCCGTCTGCGCCACGGTCAGGAACACTAGGAGTCCGGATATCCAAGTCAGGAGGTAGGCGAAGAGGTAAACGAGCTTCTCGTTCCTCTTCAGGTCCAGCTCCTCCGACCCTTCGGGCATGTAGGTCCCCGCGTCAAGTACTGCCTATGTGGCGTACTTCTTCGCGAATGGCCCTATGACTGGGATCTCAATGTCCTTGCCCTCGTATCCGCCCTGGTAGCCGATGTAGAGGCCGTAGAGCCAGAGCAGCACGCCTATTAGCCATCCGATGAACGGGATCCAGGCGAGTATGAATAGGACTATCCCGAGCAGGATCGCCTGCAGCGAGTGGAACTTGAGTCTCTTGTCCTTCTGCCCAGCGGTTATGAATATTAGTATCCCTGTCAGCCATGTGAGCAGGTACGTTATCAGGTAGAGCAACGAGTCTCCTGAAGACTTTGCAGCATCGTTCTTAGTTGGCATATTTCATCGCCTTAAATGAATGGAAAGTCAAGGCTTTTAAAGGCTTTCATGATGGGAAGTGGGCACCCTACATTCCGCCTCCCCTCTCCAGTAGGACACTGCCATAAAGACTGGGATAACGCAAGGATTATATAGATACTCCCTATAATCATAATTGCTTCAACTGAAAGTCGTGTTTTTATGAGCGAAGCAAAGAATGACACGCTAGTGGCTGTAGTCCGCATTCGGGGACGGGTTAACGTGAGGTCTGACATAACTGAGACGCTCAACCGCCTGCACCTAAAGAGGGTGAACAACTGCGCCATCATAAAGCAGACGCCCTCGCTGCACGGGATGATACACAAGGTCGAGAACTATGTCGCCTACGGCGAGATAGACGAGCCGACCCTCACAAAGCTGCTGGCAAAGCACGCCAAGGAGGTCAGCCCGAAAGATGTGCTCGCAGGCAAGTTCGACGCCGCGAAGATGAAGGAGATGATGCCCTTTAGGCTGCACCCCCCAAGGCACGGGTACAAGAGCACCAAGCTTAGCATAAAGAACGGAGGCAACCTCGGATACAACGGCGAGGCGATAAACGCCCTCATAACAAGGATGATTTAATGGTAGTCAGGAAGGAGAAGAGGAAAAGGAAGTACTTCGGCACCCGAAGGTGGGGAGTCGGAAACATAAAGAACGCCAGGGGCGCAGGGTCTCGTGGAGGGACAGGACTCGCGGGACGCGGCCTTGGCACTGGATCAAAGCACAAGTTCACCTACATAACTGCTCATGCACCCGAACTCATAAGGAAGGTCGGGTTCACTCCATGGAACCAGCAGAAGCTAAAGGGCATCTCGCTGCGGGAGGTCGAGAGGATGCTCTCAAGGGGCAAGGAGAGGGTCATAGAGCTTAGGGACCGCAAGGTGCTGAGCAACGGAACCCTTTCGGCAAAGGCAACGATAAAGGCGGCCGCATTCTCCAAGGCGGCCCAGGAGAAGATAAAGGCGTCGGGCGGAGAGGCGATAATAGTGAAGAATGCTGCATTCGTCCACTCTGCGCCTAAGGAAAAGCCTGCGTAAAAGCAGCACCAATATAAACCTGTAAATCCAAGGCAACAAGATGGCCGGGTCCCTTAAGATCGCTTTCTATACTGATTCATTCCTCCCAGCGGTAGACGGCGTCGTAATATCCATACTAAACTTCCGCAAGGAGCTGCAGCGCAGGGGCCACGAGGTCCACATCTTCGCCGGTGGCAACGCCCACAGCAAGGAACTCGTGAAGGGCTACAAGAACATACACATTGTGAGGGGCGTAAAGTTCAAGAAGTACCCGCAGTACAGCCTTGCATTCTTCCCGTTCTACACCCCGCCCGACATCATGAGGCCCAAATTCGACATAAACCACGCCCATACGCCCTTTATGATGGGCACCCAGGGGCTCATACGCTCAAAGATCAGCAAGACCCCGCTGGTGGGCACCTTCCACACCATGTTCATGGACCCCTCCGCGATAAAAGAGTACACTTCTGACAACAAGACGCTCCAGCGTTTCATAATCAGGTACTCCTGGAACTACGCAAGGCTGTTTTACAATAGCTGCAACGAGGTGATAGCCCCAAGCTCGGTAATAAAGAGCCTCCTGGCCAAGAACGGCATCCAGAACTCCGACATAGTGCCCAACAGCGTCGACCTCGAGCGCTTCAACACAAAGGTCGACGGATCCTCGGTACGGGCGAAGCTGGGCTTTAGGGACAGGGATAGGGTAGTGCTCTACGCAGGGAGGGTCAGCAGGGAGAAGAGGCTGGAGACGATGATCCAGGCAGCCCGGCTTGTAAAGGAGGAGAGGGTGAAGTTCCTCGTCGTCGGATCGGGACCGGCCTACAACCACTACAAGGCGATGGTCAGAAAGCACGGGCTGGGCCACAAATTCACATTCACCGGCTTCGTGGCCAACAGGGACCTGCCGGAATACTATGCGGCGGCCGACGCCTTCTGCATACCCTCGAAGTTCGAGACCCAGGGGATAGCGCCCATAGAGGCGATGGCCTGCGGAAAGCCGGTAATAGGGGCCGATTTCCTCGCGCTAAAGGAGCTTATTGTGAACGGGAAGAACGGCGAAAAGTTCAGGCCGGACGACTATTACGACTGTGCACGCAAAATAAGGAAGGTTATAAATAATACTCCTCCTATAAGGATATGTCAAGCACAGCTAGGTTATATTCGCTTCGAAAGTACAACAGACAGGCTTTTAGACGCATACAGGAAAATACTTGATAATTGACTCTTACTTTAAGGGGATTCACTGGAAAACGGAACAGAAGCACAGGCCAAAAGCGCAACGGAAGAGAAACCTAATCCTGTCATTCTCAACAGGAGGCCAGCGCCAAAGCCGCAGAGGGAGCACAGGTCCGCGCCAGCGGCCAGCCAGCAGGCAGAGCGGCCCTCCCTCAACGACCTCATAAAGGGTTCCCAGAGCCCGGAGGCGGCCAAGATCAAGGAGGAGATAGACAACCTAAGAAAGGAGAGGTCGAAGATAATCGCAAGGATAAAGGAGAACCGCAGGAGGCTCGGCTACAAGGAGGAGGAGGGGCCGCCCTCGAGAAGCTTGTCACCATGAACAAGGAGAAGGACAAGGACGGGGAGGCGGCTAAGCGCTACAACTATCTAAGGAGGCTGAAGAACAGGCTCGAGTTCAGGATCTCGACCGAGGCGAGCTCGCTCACCAAGGAGAAGGAGATGATAAGGGAGATAAGCTCGATAAACCAGGAGCTCACCGCCATCGGCGCCACGGTGAGGATGGACAGGAAGCTGGGGCTGGTCAAGGGCGACATAGTGGAGTGCAAGACGAAGCTGGCTGAGCTGGAGCCCAAGATAGTGGAGATAGACGCGAAGCTGGATTTGATGTACACCGACCTTAGGAAGAAGCTCGGCATAACCAAGAGGCCGCATGCCGGAGCATAGGCCCTAGCCAGAGGGAGAGGGAGGAGCAGGCCGACGCCAGCAGCCGAGGAACGAGGAGATAAACCTCGAGGACATAGCGGTAATAAAGAAGAAGGACAGCAAGTGAAAGCAAAGTGTTAAAGAAAGAACAAGAACAGAAAAGATAGAAAGTAAAGACAAAGGTAATTAATTGAAAGTAACTTTTTTTGGAGGAGCTGAAGAGGTAGGCAGAAGCTGCATACTAATAAGCTCAGGGAATAGCAATATCCTGCTCGACGCAGGAGTCAAGCTCGGAAAGGTGGTCGAACACCCGCAGATAACAAAGCAGGTGCTCGACAAGGTGGACGCGATATTCGTGTCCCACGCCCACATGGACCACGTTGGGTATCTGCCGCACCTCTACAGCATGGGATACAGGGGAAAGATTTACGCGACCAAGCCTACGCTTCGAGCTCACGAACGTGCTGATAAGCGACTACATGAGGATCTCTGATCCCAAGGCCATCACGAAGGACGGCCTGACTAGGATGCAGAAGAGCTACAAGATAGTCGAGTTCAGGGAGAAGATCAAGGTGAAGGATTTCACGGTCTCATTTAGCCCATCGGGCCACATAGTCGGGGCGTCGATGATAACCGTCGATGACGGTAAGAACAGGCTCATATACGCCGGAGACGTGAACCTCGCCAAGACGAGGCTGCTCGAGGGGGCCGACATACGGAACCTCAGCGCGGATACGCTCATAACGGAGAGCACCTACGGCGGAAGGAAGGACATCTTCCCGAGCGAGAGCATCGTGGTCAGCAAGGCGCTCGCGAGCATAAAGGAGACGATAAAGCAGGGCGGCAAGGTGATAATACCATCATTCGCCGTCGGGAGGGCGCAGGAGGTGCTCTTCCTGCTCGACGACTACATGAACTCCGGCGTGATACCGAAGGTCAAGATATACGTCGACGGAATGATCAACAAGGCCAACAGGATATACAGGCACAACGTCATATACTGCAGGGAGGAACTTCAGAAGCGCATTCTGATGAGCGACTACGACCCGTTCAGGAGCCCGAACTTCCATCCGATCGAAAGCAAGACAGAAAGATCGAAGGTGGCGGCAAGCAAGGAGAGCTGCATAATCGTCACAACGGGAGGCATGCTCAGCGGCGGGCCGGTGCTCTTCTACCTGTCGAAGCTCGGCACCAACCAGGCTAACAAGATGATACTTGTCGGATACCAGGGCGCCGAACACCCCCGGAAGGCAGCTGCAGGACGGGGCCAAGGAGATCGAGATTGAGGGTAAGAAGATAAAGGTCACCCTGCCGATAGAGACCTACCACCTTTCGGCCCACGCCGACAGGAGGCAGCTCGACACATTCGTCAGCAGGATCAAGGGGCTCAAGACTGTACTGGTGGTTCACGGGGAGCCGGGCAAGCTCTCAGAGTTCGTCGAGGACCTCTCCAAGAAGTACAGGGCAATAATCCCAAGGATAGGAACAGAATACACGATCTGACGTGCCGATGTTGAGGCTCTCCAAGGGAAAAAGGGCGACGGGCTCGATAAAGGGCGCCCCGGAGGACTTCAAGGTCGAGGAGATAACGCGGCCAATGGCACCATTCTCAAGATAGACACCAGACTACGGCCCAGAACAGCTGGGGTTCGAGGAGAAGGGGGGCGACTTCACCGTATTTGTGATGCAAAAGAGCGACTGGAACACCGCCCACGCCCTCAAGTCCATAGCGCAGAGGCGCACACAGGGGCATCAAATCGGCGGGGTTCGCCGGCACAAAGGACAGGATCGCGCAGTCTACCCAGCTCTGCAGCATATTCGGCGCCGACTCCGGAGCAGATAAGCACCATAAGGATAAAGGACATAAAGATAAACGGAGCCTGGAAATCGGACAGCAAGATAGAGTTGGGGATGCTCTCCGGCAACCACTTCACCATAACCGTCAGGGGCGCAAGGGGCGCGGCCTCGATAGGAGAGAATGCCGGGAATCTAGGGGGGATGTTCCCCAACTATTTTGGCGATCAGAGATTCGGGTCCAGGAAGAACAACTTTGACGTGGGCCTCTCCATCCTGAAGGGCGACTTCGAGGGCGCGGTGATGAAGTTCCTGACAGACACCGCAAACGAGACCAACCAAGAAGCGATATACGCGAGGACCAGGCTAGCCGACGACCACGACTTCACCGAGGCGCTAGATTACTTCCCTACCTATCTGAAGTATGAGAGGACGATACTCGATTACCTCTCCAAGTCGGAAAGAAACTTCGCCAACGCACTAAAGAAGCTCCCGCGCTCCATAGACACTGATGTTTGTCCATTCGGTCGAGGACATCGATATTCAACATGGAGCTGGAAAAGATGATAAAAGAAGGGCATACCGCTCCCGAAAGGGGCGACATCGTTTGCTCTCCTGATGAAAGGCGCTTCTACAACCTTTCCGACACCTGGAAATACGATGGCGAAAGGAAGGGTTTCATGGCCGGCAACATACTCGGCTACGAGACCAAGGAGCCTACGGACTTCGAGAAGAACGAGCTCGAGAAGCTGGGGCTCACTTTAGAATCCTTTAAGGTGAAGGGCATGAGCGAGCTCAACTGCAAGGGAGCTAGGCGCGTATTCTTTGCGCCGTTCCGGGAGTTTGAGGTCGATGCAAGCGAAGACAACGCAGTGCTTTCGTTCTCCCTGCCATCGGGCTCATATGCGACTGTCTTTCTCGACGAGCTTTTAGAGTCGGGACAGGAGGCCACAGACAAAGATAAATACGAAGAATGAGATTGCTTATTGGTAGATTACAATGATGCCGAACATGGACCCGAGGACCATGAGGAACCTGATGGCGAAGATGGGAATAAAGTCGACAGAAGTCCCGGCCAGCAGGGTGGTCATAGAGAGCGAAGGCAGGAACATAGTGATAACGAGCCCCCAGGTGACCAAAATAGAGGCCCAGGGTGTATCAAGCTTCCAGATAAGCGGTGAGGTCAGGGAAGAGGAGGCGAAGGTAGAGATCGAGATAACGCAGGACGACATAGACACCGTAGCGGCAAGCACGGGGATAGATGATAAAGAAAAGATAGCCGAAGCACTAAAGGAGGAGAACGGCGACATTGCAAGGGCGATTCTCCGTCTCAAGAATGAGACTACTTGACCCTGAATGCGCTGGCGTATGGCACCTTTCCTACCCTCTTTACATTGGCCCTTATCCACTATCCCCTTCTTCAGGCAGACCTTGACCGCCTCTTCTCCAACTATGTTGGCGGAATAATGTCCTCCCTCTTTACCAGACCAAGCGCACCCTCCTCGCTTATCAGCTGGCCCTTGTAGAATTCAGAGTAGTCCCTAAGGTTTATCTCCACATCTCCTTCGCTCAGGACCTTGTCTATGAGCGAAGAGTCGCACATGGCGAGCATGTTGCCGTTGTCGGTGGCGTGAAGCTTGAGGTAAATCATTCAACCATACCTATATACCATCAGGGTTGCACAAAGATAGAGCATGCCGTAAAAGACGAGCCAGAGGCCGCCCTCTATGTTATTGGACAGCACGGCGAGCGCGCTGAAGGCGAAGAGCGCCACGGCAAGAGCTATCTCGTACCTTGTCTTGTAGAGCGCATACCCTATGTCCAATTTTCCCCCTTCCCTGGTCTTGACCCACTGGGTTGCCGGGTTTATCCTAAGCAAGGCGAACAGGGCCGCCTTGGTCCTCACCACGGCAAGCGAGAAGTTAAGCACGAATATCATGAATCCCTTGCTGAAGCTGTTGAAGTAGATCTTCGTGAGTATTGCTGGGGTCAGGAAGGACAGTGCGAATGCGGCCATGCCAAAGAGCTCCAGGCCTATCAGGTTATTGTTGGCACTCGAGATGAACTTCAATATGCCCACATGGAAGAACGGCAGGTTGGAGAAGACTATCATGACTGAGGTAACGGTAAAAAGTATCAGCATCACGGAGAGATAGTTCAGCCCGAACCCGTGGCTTATGTACTCGGCTGTGACCTGTGCAGGCAGATCTCTCTTTATCTTGTTTTTGCCTATGAAAAACATCAGGAACTGGGTGTCGCCGTAGTTGTACCTCCACTGCTGCTTTATCAGGGAGCTGAAGGTGAGCACCGGCTGGCCGTAGGCGTATATCTTGGGGATGTAGAGCCCCTTGTAATTGCGCATGTCGGACATGAAGCTAAAGAAAGTGTCCTCTATTATGTACTCCGGGAATCCGCCTATCTCGTCTAGCACCTTTCTCCTTATCACTCCGCAGGAACCTGAGAATATGGCTGTGTTGTTGAACGCCCTTGCTGGCTGTATGAACTTGAAGAAGAATGCATCGAACAGGTTGACGGAATCGGAAAGCAGGTTGCCTCTATAGGCGCTCTTCTCCGTCTGCACATAACCAACCCGCCCATCCTGGAAATAGGGGATTAGGTCCATAAGGAAATTCTTGTTTGTAAGATACTCGTCGTAGTCGAACACCGCGACGAACTCCTCGTCCGAGTGATTGAGCATGTTGTTGAGGTTGCCGGCCTTGAAGCCGGTTCTGGAAACCCTCTGCAGGTACCTTATCTTATTCCTGCTGCAAAAGGCCTTGAGCTCTATGCTGGTCTGCTTATTGGTGGAGTCATCGAGCAGGTAGATCGTCATCTTGTCCTTCGGATAGTTCATCTCCCTGAGCCTCATCAGCGTCTTCTGGACGGTCTTCGGGTTCTCGTCCTTTACGGGCACTCCCACCGCAACGGTCGGGAATCTCCTGAGCGGCTTGAGCTTGGCTGTTATCTTCGCAAAATAATCGCCATAGAAGAACGACTTATAGTAGAAGTATGCCGAAACGGTGTTGAAGAAGCCGGCTATTATCGAAAGGATGAGCAGGAACACGCCGAAGACATAGACATATACGCTGCTTGATACGAGCATTATGTATATCGCAAACCCGACCCCGGCAAAGGAGAGGAATACGAATATCGCTGCGGTGAGCAGCCTAAGGTAGTAGCTATCCTTCAGGTGGATCGACATATTCTCCAAGCTAAATCGAATTCAAGGACTAAATTGCTTTCTATCGGCCGCGGCAAAGCCTTAAATCCTTACAAAATCTATAATTACCGATTATCTGCCGGGGTGGCGGAATCCGGTAACGCGCCGGTCTCGAGATTTGCATCTCGAGAGCTGATCTGTGATGCAAACAAGGCAACCGGTTTCCCTCGGGAATTTAGGGTTCAAATCCCTACCCCGGCGAATCTTTATACTGGTATCAGCGGCAAGTATAATTCTCAGGGAGGTAAATAGTGAAATTGGGGTAGTTGAACCTCCTTGAAATGCCAGTCAAATTATATATGGAACCCACGCAGTAATCTGATACTCCGGGGCCCCCGGGAAATGCCACTATCGGCATTCTCTCGATGGTCGCGTTGCAGAAGTATGGTGGATACGCCGTTGTGTTGTAGTAATCGAGATAAGGCCATGCGTTCGAGACAACGGCACATCCTGCGAGCCCATGAGCCTCCAGCGCATGGGTGGCATCAAGGTAGGCAGGATATCTGAATCCAAGGTTCCCAAGGGCGTTAAAATGTATCGCCGACCAGCTCGAATAGAGGTGCAGCAGGAACACCATGCTTACAAAGAAGACAGCATATGGAATCATGCGCCCCACTAGCCTCGTTTTGGGCCTTAACGCCAGGGTTCCTTCCAGCATAGCTAATGCCACCGCCGCGATAACTGCCACAGAAAGGTAAACCAAATATCCTAGCCGTATCGATCCCTGTGCATGTCCATAGGTAATGCCAAGCCCAACAAGCGACAGAACCAATGACAGGAGAAGAACCCTCGCCCTTTGTCCTCTCAGTCCCTTCTTTGCTGCATAAAGGGGCTTTCTAATCCTTCTTATGCTCTCCTTCCTCATGTACGCCAATGCGATTGCAGCTATCGCCAGCATGATCAAAGGATACCATACAATTGACCCGATCGTAGTCAACAAGACCAGCGGCCCGCCCGCCTGCACCTGGGTCTCTGCCAGATCTGTCACATAACTTTGCAGAGGATTCCCAAAAAAGGCAAGATTGAGGACAAGCCATGGTATTGTAACTAGGAATGCAATTGCAATGCTCTTTAGGACCCGTTTTCTGTCCCCAATCAATAACACAATCGGAGCAAGTATGAGGCTGTCGTACCTTGCAAGGCCCATGAGTCCCAGTCCGAGACCTACCGAATACCTTTTGCACACCGCATACCCGATGGATAATAACGCAAGGCTCAGAGCAAGTATCTCAGCCCCATTGTAAAATATTGTTACAAGCAGCACATATGGCCCCACCATTAGAGAAGTGAGCACGAGCGGATCAATCCCGATGTTCTTCGCCGTGACATATGAGGCAAGGAAGAGCAGTGCAACCAAGAAAACCAGATAAGCGACAAGCGCATGAGCGCCCAATCCCAAGACAAAGAACGCCATGATTACCGAGGCCAGCGGATCCCATACGTCATCAAAATATATGTGGTTACCTACACTAAGCCCCGGAGTTACATTATAAGTATAGTTGATCCCTGCCAAGTTGAAATTGATATGGATCTTGTTGGAGAATATGCCAAGATGAGTGTAAAAGTACCCGCTTGCAAGCGTCCTTCCGTTCAGATAGCGCGCCAAGAAGTCCCATCCTACGCCGCTGGAGTCATAAACGCTTAAAACGAGCGAGGTGACGACTACAAACAGAATCAAGATGCATATTATCTCGCGCCAATCAACCGAATTTTGCATCTAATCTATTACTAAACTGGCCGCAAAGACTTTAAAATACCAGAATCATACAAGTCCTCATGAAGCAAATCGGGGGGTTGCTCTTCGCCAGCGGCGAACCCGCGGCCATAGTGAACCGGGGCCGCGAACGGTACCTAGTGGTCGGAGACCTACATATGGGAAGGGAACTGAAGCTTGCTGGCAAGGGAATAAAGATATACGGAACATCTGAGCTCATGGCGGAACGGATAATAGCCCTCATGAAGCGCTACCGGGTTAGCAGGCTGGTGATACTGGGCGACGTCAAAGACTCGATAATACGTCCCGATTCTATCGAAATGCGGATAATACTTTCCTTTTTCAAGAAGCTTTCTGCATACACGATAATTCTGGTCCCTGGGAACCACGACGCGGGGATAGGCGACATTCCGGGCGTTATGAAGCTCAAGGAGCTCAGGATAGGGAAGATTGGGATGATACACGGCAACTCTCTCCCAAGCGAGGAGCTTATGGACTGCGACTACATAATCGCGGGGCATGACCATCCGGCTGCAATGGTGGGTCCGGAGGACGGCGGCCATCTCGAGAAGGCCTGGGTCGTGATGGGGATGAAGGCCGCGGCCGCATCTAAGGCCTATGAAAATCCGAACCGGAGGATGAAACTGATACTGATGCCGGCCTTCAACGACCTTATAACCGGCACAGACGTGAACGGAGGAAGGATACTGAACCCTCTCGTCCGGCGAGGCATGTTCGATACAAAAAGGGCGAAGGTCTATTCTCTTAAGGGCGAGCTCCTTCAACTGTCCAGAACTAGAATTTAAGCTGTGGCTCTTGCTTGATTCGGATGCTTGATCTCGTGCTTCTGGTGCCTAAGAAGCCATCTCATCCTCTCGGTGTCCTCGGAACTTAAGACTGGCTCTCTAGCCACATCGACTATCTCAGAGCTGAAGATCGCCCTGTTGGGCACCAGCGAGAGAACCTCCTTCATGGTCTGCAGCACCTCCGGATGGTCGCTCGGTGGCACCCTCAAAAGCTGAGTAAAAAGTCTGACATACTCCTCTGCACGGTAACGCGAAATTTCCTGTGCGAGGGATCTCGGTAGGGCGCGCTTTGCCATAATACCTATAATTTTTCACGTCTGGTCAAATATAAAAGACTTTTCAATAGTAAAGCAATAGCCTTATTAAGCAATCGCTTTATAATATCATCATGGATATCTTCTTCGCCATCTCCGACCCGCGGCGGCGCGAGATCGTCCGCCTCGTCGCAGAGCGAGGCCAGCTGTCGGCCGGGGACATATGCAAGGAGTTTGATATCACCGCTCAGGCGGTCTCCCAGCATCTTAGGGTACTGCGGGAGTGCGGTCTCCTCCTAGTGGAGAAGAGCGCCCAGAAGCGCATCTACCACATAAACACCGAGCCGATACTCGAACTGGACAAATGGGCCCGCGAGACTGCCAGCTTATGGGATAAGAGGTTCAACCAGCTAGACGAGGTGCTGGATAGGCAGAAGAACAGGATGCTAAAAATACGACAAAGTGAGAGAAATGGAAAAACCAAGCGAGCCTAAAAGGGAACTGGTCATAACGCGCGTTTTCAACGCGCCGAGGGAACTTGTCTGGAAGGCATGGACGGATCCTGACCTCCTGACCAAGTGGTGGGGGCCGAGGGGTGTCACTACACCTACCTGCGAGGTTGATGCAAGGCCGGGCGGCGCGATGTACATAGTCATGCTTGCCGGAAAAGAGCTCGGCGACTTCGCGGGACAGGAATGGCCGATGAAGGGCGAGTTTCATGAGCTCGTGCCTCCGGAAAGGATGGTCTACACCTCCTCAGCGCTTGACGACAAGAAAGGGGTCATGCTTGAGTCGAAGAGCACCCTTACCTTGGAGAAGCTCGGAACAAAGACGAAGATGACGCTGCACATAAAGGTCACGAAGATATCTCCCGGAGGCAAATTCGCCTTGGCTGGAATGGAGACGGGATGGAACCAGAGTCTGGACAAGCTTGGGGAGCAATTCGAGAAAGGGCTGATCGGATGATGGCACCCCCCAAAGAAACAGTGGAATCATACATATCCTCGGCGCCGAAAGAGGCGCGGGGCAAGCTCAAGAAGATTAGGGCGGCCATAAGAGAGGTCGCGCCGAATGCCATTGAAGGGATAAGCTACAGGATGCCTTGCTATGACAAGGGCCGAATCGCCTGGTTCGCCCTGATGAAAAACCACATCGGGCTTTACCTGCGCCCCCCGATCATAGCGGAACACAAAAAGGAATTGGCGGCCTACGGGACTACAAAATCGGCCGTCCGCTTTCCCTTGGACAAAAAGCTGCCGATACCCCTCATAAAGAGGCTGGTCAGAGCCAGAATGAAAAAGAACGGGGAGAAATAACGCCGCGTCCTACTTCAGTATGGTGATCGGTATTACTCCCTTCTCGAATTCGATCTCGGCCAGGTCTATGGGGTTTACAGTTCCTGCAGGGACCTTGACCAGGGGAGGAGCTCCGTACGCGAGCTGAAGAGCCCTTGCGCCGACGATCCTCGCCTTCTCGAATTTTGTGTAGTCCATTTTATCAACCATGATCATATCGGGTTTGGCTTGAACCTTCCCTTCGCCTCCTCCATCTTGTCCTTGACGCGCTTCCTCCAGTCAACGAATCCGTCGGGAGTCTTCGGGAATGCTCCGTATATCTTCCCGAGCTCGTCCATGCTCTTGACAACGTAGACGAGGTTGGAGAACGCGGTTATGTTGGTCGCGCCCTTGAGCATCATCTTGAACTTTGCCGCGACGCTCAGTTCAGTTACCCTTCCGTAGCCCAGGTCCACGGCCTCCTTGCTGGTCAGGAAGTTCTTCATCCCGTAGTTTATCAGGTCGTTGTTCAGCGACTGCAGATAGACCCTGAATACCTCGAGGCCCGCAGTCTTACTTCCATAAAGCTCATTGTATGCAAGGTTATAACCCCAGAGCCCCTTGACTGTGAAGTCGCCCTTTTGCACGGCCCTAGCCGCCTCCTCTCCCGCGAGTATTCCCGCGACCAGCGCCGGGCCGATTCCCCCTGCGCTTATCGGATTCGGCATTGCCATGCTGTCCCCAGCGCCCATGTACCCGTTGAATACAAGGCTGTCCATCTGCCTCCTCACCGCGACCTGCCAATAACCCTTTCCGTTGTTGTGCGCGTTGTAAAGCTTGAGGTTCTTGAGGACGGGGTTCATCTTAACGTATTCATCCATGAGCGTGTGCAGCGTGTCCTTCCTCCCGAGCTTAGCGTTCCTGATGTCAAGGGCGGCCTTCTGGACGCCTATGCCTATGTTGACCTTGCCGTTGCTCTTCGGGAAGACCCAGCCGTAGCCTCCCGGGGCTATGTTCTGGTTGAGATGTATGAGCGCGTTCTTCTCGTCGTACCAGGTCAGGTCCTCGTGGTCGATCTCGGCCTCGTAGATGTACCTGCCCGTTGACTCGACGTCCGCAATGTCGACCTCCCTGTCCACATATGGGTTTTCCGGGAGCTTCCTCCTCAGCTGCGTCGCCTGGCCCAAGGCGTCGATGACGACCTTCGCCCTTATGTCAACGCGCTTGTTCTCCTTGTCCTTGCCGAATATGCCCACGACTGCGTTGTTCTCGATTATCGGACCTTCGATCACGAACTCGGAATGGTATTCCGCCCCGCAGCCGGTTGCATACTTGAGCAGCTTGGCCTCGAAGATCGGCCTGTCGAGCAGGTATCCCTCCCCGTCGAAGGGGAACTTGCTCTTCATGTCGGGCGAGTATGCTATTACCCCCTCGACCTTGTGGTCGAGCTCCGGCTTTGCGAATGTGACACCCAGCTTCTGGGTTACGAACTTGAGGTGGTCGTTTGCGACCGCGTCGCCGCACACCCAGCCCCAGTTGGTCTTCTTGCCGACCTCCTCCTCCTTGTTCCTATCAAGCAGGACTACGCTTGCGCCTCCCTTCGCCACCATTCCGGCAGCGAGCGAGCCCGCGAGCCCTGCCCCTGCGACAATAACATCGTATCTTTCCTTCATGGAAAACACTAGATCAAAGTGATTCAATATGGTTAGCTCTTAATGCTATTTAAGAGTTTCCATAATCCGCCTACCAGGCTGGTTGGGGTTGGGGCTGGCTTCCGCCTCCGCCAGGTCGTGGGCCTACCCTTCGTTTGCCCATGGGCCTTCCTCCCTTCCCTGCGCCCCTCGGTCCTCCGCCGCCCCGTTGTGGCCTAAAGCCGCCGGGTTTCCTTCTGTCATTGTATGTCTGGTAGTGCTTTGGGGCGACCTCCTTGTCGGTTATCTTGGCTATGCTCTGATCGAGCGTCGCCTTGAGCCCCTCGGCGATGAACTTCTTGGTGAAGTAGTCCGCCTTGACCGCTATCGCTATCTTGGTTGCATAGGCCCTGGCCACCATGCCCTTCTTCTCCCGCTGCGCCGCTGTCACCGCAGCAAGCTTGAATATGACTCCGTACTTCGGCGGCTTGCTGCCGAACTTTATGTGCTTGAAGAGAGCCTTCTCGGCACCAAGCAGCTGGATCGTGCTGGCCGGCATCGTCGCCATCCTCTCCAGCGAGCCCGCCTTGGCGAGCAGCTCGGCCGCGATCTTGTCTTCCACCAGGTAGGTGACATTCGGCATTATCCTTGCCGCCGCTGACTTTATGTAGGAATCCAGGCCCTCTAGCCCCTTCCCCATGTCCTTCGCAAGTCCGGCGAATGAGGCGACCGCATCCTTCTCGTCGCCCTCGGGCTTCCTGCCCATGGTCTCCTTGGCCTTAATGTAAATGCTCTCCGCCTTCTCCGGGTCGTCCACAATCTTGTCGATTGCGGCCCTGTCGAGCTCCTCGCCGTTGCACATCGCTACGGCCAGCTCCGCCAGAACAGCCGGGCTGCCCACATGGACCTCCGGGAAATATATCCCGAACCATTCGCTAAGGCGCTCGTACATCAGGTTGTAGCTTCTTGTGCTCTCATTGAAGGCGTTTATCGCCTGTATCAGGATGTACTCCTCGTTGCCGTAGGCCGCCTTGATGTCGCCCTTCGCGGCCTTTATCATCCGCTCCCTTAGCTCGTTGAAATTATCTGCCATGAGCATCAGCGATTATATTCCCTTTCCGATTCATTTAAACCTTTCCATCAAAATATCTTTTTGCGCGGTTTATCTCCCTTTTATCGAAGCTTGACCTCACAACCTGCTCGCCGCTGCCCCTAGCCATATTCGGCCTGCGCATCGGCGCATGGATCTGCGACCTGCCTGCTGAGACGTCTGAAAATCCGTCGCCTAAAGTGATCCTCCCCGCCGCATTGGAATAAACGACCGCAGCCCGGCATTCGTAGGCCCTTGCCCCGCACAGCGAGTCTATGAATCTCCCAGCGAACCTCCCCTTCACACCCGCCTCCTTTCCCTCCCACCACATCGCGGGGCATATTATGAGGTCGACGGCGGATCTTGAAAGGTGAGCCGACACCGAAGGACTTGAGAGGTCCCAGCAGATTATCAGGGCTGTCTTACCGAACCTGGTCTTGAAGGGCTTGGGGAGCTTGCCGGGAGTCACCCTCTCTGATTTCCAGAGCTGGGCTTTGTCATATCTCGCCAGCACCCTGCCTGTAGTGTCAATATAATGGGTCGTATTATAAGTCCTGCCTCCTCTCTTTGTGAGCATTGAGCCAGCTACTATGTCCACATTGTACTTCTTCGCAAGTCCCCGGAACCTCTTCATGATCGCGCCGGAATCCCCTGCCTTGCTGCCTATGAAATACTCAGGGAAGACTATCAGGTCGGCCCTTTTGGACTCATCTTTTATGAACCTTTCCGCCTTCGCAAGATTGGCTGGGGGGTCCTTGAGAACTAGAAACTGGACTGCGGAGATTCTCAGCATGGAATCGTCATAGGGCGTCGAGGAGCTTCCTATCCTTGAGCTTGTTTATGTCGAGAAGGCTGTACCTCCAGACTATGTCTCCCCTCTCTGTGGTCTGGACGACCCAGGGCCTCACTATCACTATGTCGTTCTCCTTTATCCAAAAGCGCCTTCTCAGCCTGCCGGGTATGCTGCAGAGCCTCTCGTTGCTGTCGGTGCACCTGACCAGGAACTTGGTGGCCCCCGCAATCCTGATGACCTTGCCTATCAGCTCTCCCGGCTGCGGCATCTTGGTGGATGCCTCTGGGGCTGTCCCACGCCTAGTGTCATAATTTGGTTTCCTGAAGGCCATCTAATCAGTAGCTCTTTATCCAGTACCTGGCGCCGCAGGCCTCGCAGACAAGGTACAAGCCCTTCTCGGCCTGCACCAGCTTGGTGTCCGGCTTCTTGCACTCCTTGCATATGACATAGAGCTCGAAGTACCTGGTGACCTTCCTGTTTATGTCATCGGGGTTGAACCTGCCGCTTATTATCATCCTGTGCTCCGAGACGCTGACCGGCACGGAGAGCTCCTTGCTCACATACCTGGAGATCTCCTCCTCGCTCCTCCTGGCCCTGTCCGCTATCTGCGCTATGTTCCTGATTATGGTCTTGACCCCCTCGCTTAGGACCTCTGCCTTTGGTATGACGAAGTCGGATTTCTCAGCCGATAGGCTGGGGAGCTTGGAGAACGCTCTGTCCAATAGTTCTACGTACTGCTCATCCGGCAAAATCACACCTTCTGGCCTTATTCATCGAGGTCCTTTAGGATCTCGCTGTATTCCTTCTTGGTTATGTCGCCCCTGGCATACCTTGCCTTGGCAACGTCCTTGGGGTCATCCGGACCATGTATCCAGTGCCTTCCCTTGCAGGAGCATGCCATGCTGATCAGCCAGCCGGCGAATACAATGAGGAGTATGAGTCCAACGAATCCCGAGAGCGCAGCAGTCAAATAGCCGGCAGGCCCTATCAGGACCGAGACAGCCAGGTCTACCACCAGCGCCAGGAATATAACCGCCAGTACTATCTTCACTGTCGGACTGTTGTGCCACATGCAGCAATTGCAGTCGCACTTCGAAGAGTGCATACGCGACGTCTTGTTAGGCATAAATCACACCAGATTATATACTACAGCATAGGTTTTAATACTGTCCTGTCGGCCCACGCGGCCCAACGTACCCCCATGTCCTTCCGAAAATGGCAGCCGCAGCAACATCTTTAAATACCCACAAGATAAATAATAAATCGCTGTTTCTCGTCCTTACGAGAGACAATTTTCCAGTCAAGGTGTCGAATTGGCAGAAGTAGCAAAACGTGATGCGAAGCAAGAGCCATCCAAGAAGCCGCAAGGCCCGGCCTCTATAGTTAGGGTAGCGGGCAAGGACATGGACGGATCCCTCCCAATAGCGCGGGCACTCTCAAAGGTAAAGGGCATAGGCCACAACATGGCGCAGGCCCTATCACTTACCGCTGAAAGGAAGCTCGGGATAGTTGCCACCACAAGCATAGGCACGCTCAGCGAGGATCAGGTGGCGCAGCTCGAGGGGCTGATAAAGGACCCGCTTCCGTCAGGAATACCATGGTACCTTCTGAACAGGAACAAGGACATGGAGACCGGGAAGAACATCCACATAGTCAGCAACGATCTCATATTCAACACGAGGCAGGACGTCAGCCGCGACGTCACCAACGGGACATGGAGGGGCTTCCGCCACCAGTACGGCCAGAAGGTGAGGGGACAGCACACCAGGTCTACGGGAAGGACCGGCGCGACGGTGGGAGTCACCAAGTCGAAGGCCGCTCCGGCGACAGGAGCCGCCCAGGGTGGCAAGGGAGGACCGGCAAAGACCGAGTCCAAGAAGGAGGCCGCTCCGGCAGCCCCAGCGGCAAAGAAGTGATTTGAATGGGCGCCCCTAAGAGAAACCGGAGGAAATACGACAAGCCAAAGGAGATGTGGGACCTGGAAAGGATAAAGTCCTCGAACGCGCTCATAGACCATTACGGCCTAAAGAACATGAAGGAGCTCTGGAAGGCCCAGACCGAGATAGGGAGGATAAGGAGGAACGCAAGGCTCCTGCTCGCGGGGGGACTCGGATCGGAGAACATAAGGGACAGGATGTTTAAGAGGCTCGAGAGGATCGGCATCGCAAAGCAGGGCGCGACGCTCGACGACCTGCTCGACCTCAAGGAGAACTCCCTGCTGGAGCGAAGGCTGCAGACCGTCGTCTTCAGGAAGGGTCTAGCCAAGACCGTCAAGCAGGCGAGGCAGCTCACAGTCCACGGCTTCATATCGATAAACGGCAAGAAGGTGAGCAAGCCGGGCTACATAGTCGACGTGAAGGACGAGGCCAGCATATCATATTACAAGCCGATAGACGTGATGACTGCGAAGGTCGCGGCGACCGCAGCCGCTCCGGCAGCAGAGGCAGCCCCAGCGGCACCCGCAGCAGAACCGGCTCCAGCGGCGAAGGTAGAGGAAAAAAAGGTTGAATGATCATGGCAGGAAAGAAAAAGCCAGCGCCAAAGAAGACAGAGCAGGTGGCGGCAGCCAAGGAAGGGAAGAAGGAGAAACAGGTAGAATCCTACGAAGCCAAGGCGATGGCGCAGGAGGCGATCAAGCCAAAGGCGGAGAGGTGGTCTGTTGTCCACGTATACTCATCGAAGAATGACACCATAGTCACTGCAACGGACCCGAGCGGGGCCGAGACCTACGCGGTCGGGAGCGGTGGAATGATGGTTAATGCTGATTCTCAGGAAGGTTCGCCCTACGCGGCGATGCAGTCGGCCTACAAGGTGGCCGCCGAGCTCAAGGCGAAGGGGATAACGAACATAAACATAATGGTGCGCGCACCTGGAGGTCACAGTGCCAAGACGCCTGGGCCTGGAGCCCAGGCGGTAGTCAGAGTACTCGCAAGGAGCGGCCTTAGGGTAATGAAGATAGGAGACGTCACCCCGATACCCACCGACACCACAAGAAGGCCCGGCGGAAGAAGGGGAAGAAGGGTATAACCCCAAATTCGGCATTCACGGCGATACGGAACGAATAAGTATCTTATCTATCGTATAGCAATGCATGGAAAAGGTGGCGACCCCGGTTTCCAAGAGCGCACTGCAACATATACTAACCTCCACCGGACTGAGTGAAGAAGGTTATAGGAGCATCAAATCAAGGACCGCACTGCTCCTGAACGATGCCTTCAAAAGGGTATACGGCGCCTGGACGGGATATGAGATATCTGTGATCGGGGTCCTAGACAATCGCGGTCTCCTTAACTTCTTGGTCACTGCAGACCGTTCAAGAATGGAACGAGACGACAAGGAGGCTGTACCTTACCTATATGAAATGCTCCATGGGAAGGACAGTATAATGATGGATGTGGTAAGGATTCAGCACCAGCGCCAATACGACCTCAGATATTCTGGCGACATGGGTTTTATGGATGCGAGAACCGGACTGAACTTCAAGCTAGCCACTCACGTCAAGATAGGAATACGGACCTGACTAATACCCTGCATGATATAATCAAGGTTATATAACTTTAGCCACCTCTATGGTTCCTATGGACGATAGGGAAAGGGCGCTGAAGATGCACGCCGCGAGGAAGGGGAAGATCGAGATTGTCGGCAGCGTCGCAATGAACACCAAGGAGGAGCTGTCGGAATATTATACGCCTGGAGTTGCCCAGGTCTGCCTTGCGATCAAGGAGGACGTGAGCAAGGCCTATGACTACACTATAAAGGGAAGGGCGGCGGCGATAATAACAGACGGAACAAGGGTTCTCGGCCTCGGCGACATCGGACCGGAGGCGGGAATGCCCGTGATGGAAGGCAAGGCTCTGCTTCTCAAGAAGCTCGGGGGCGTCGACGCGATACCCATATGCCTCAACACCAAGGACGAGGAGGAGATAATAAAGATAGCTAAGGCGCTGGAGCCCAACTTCGCGGCGATAAACATAGAGGACATAGAGACGCCAAAGTGCCTCAACATAGTCGAGCGGTTATCAAAGGAGATGGGGATACCCATATTCCACGACGACCGGCAGGGCGTAGCAGTCGTCACCCTCGCGACGCTGATAAACGCGCTCAAGCTTGCCGGGAAGAAGCTCAAGGAGGTAAAGATAGTGGTCAATGGTGCAGGCGCCGCTGGAATAGGGATAGCCGAACTCCTTGCGAGCGCAGGCGCGGAAAACATATGTCTCTGCGACACCAGCGGCATACTCTACAGAGGCAGGCCTGGAAATATGAACCCGTGGAAAGAAAAGATAGCGGCAGTGACCAATAAGGAACGGATGCAGGGCACTCTTTCCGACGCGGTGAAGGGGGCTGATGTATTGATAGGCAGCTCTGTCAGGGGCGCCTTCTCAAAGGAGATGATACAGTCGATGGCCGAGAGGCCCATAGTCTTCGCGCTGGCGAATCCATACCCGGAGATGGACTATCAGGAGATGCTCGACGCAGGGGTATTTGTCGCCGGCACGGGAAGGAGCGATCGGCCCAACCAGGTGAACAACCTGCTCGCCTTCCCCGGCATAATAGCCGGGCTCATCGAATCAAGGGCAAAGAGGGTCGACAACCTGATGCTCGTGAGGTCCGCCATGGCGATCGCCAAGTTCTCTGCGCGCGGCATGACAAGGGAGAACGTGATAGCCAGCCCGATAGAGCGCAAGACCGTCCTGAGGCTTGCGCCCAAGGTCGCGGCCATAGTCGCAGAAACGGCCCAGGAGCTGGGGATAGCCGGGGTAGCAAGGAGCCCGGAGGAGATCGAGAAATCGGTCGCGGCTTCGATAAAGAGGTACTACCGCATAGAGCGGGCGACCAGCAAATAAGTGGGCCTGCCACCTGCTCCCAGCCTCTCGCAGCAAGGTTTAAATACTCTATTCCGATAATAACTATGCTTTTTGGATAGTTTATCCTTAGGATTGACTATCTGTCGTGAAAATTCCTGCTTGGAATTGGATGTAGGCTTGAGGCATGTAAAGAGAAAGTTGTGAACGCAAATTGCAAATAAATAATCAATCAAACGACTCCAGTCGATGCTGCTGGAGGACACTGCTATCAGATTTCGACAGCCATGCAAGTTTGCTCAACGGCTTCGTTGGGCGGCGTACGGCTCAGTAACACGTGGTCAATCTACCGCGAAAAGGCGCATACCCTCGGGAAACTGAGGCTAATTCGCCATAGGCTACGGCACCTGGAAGGAGCTGTAGCCGAAAGGGACCCAAATTGTAGGGTTTCCGTTTTGCGATGAGACTGCGGCGGATCAGGCAGATGGCGGGGTAACGGCCCACCATACCGATAACCTGTAGGGGATGTGAGAGCATAGGCCCCGAGAAGGGCACTGAGACAAGGGCCCTAGCGCTACGGCGTGCAGCAGGCGCGCAAACTCCACACTGCGCGGAAGCGTGATGGGGGGAATCTGAGCGGTTCACTTCGGTGAACCTTTTGCCAAGT
Organism: uncultured Microcaldota archaeon; assembly: GCA_963787745.1. GTDB lineage: Archaea > Micrarchaeota > Micrarchaeia > Micrarchaeales > Micrarchaeaceae > JAJYUY01. Next base: position 201,701 of record CAWBEB010000003.1, read on the forward strand.
ATAGCAAGCTTGGCGAATAAGTGCCGGGCAAGACCGGTGGCAGCCGCCACGGTAATACCGGCGGCACAAGTGGTGTCCACGATTATTGGGCTTAAAGCGCTCGTAGCTGGCCAGAACCGTCTCATGTGAAATATTGGCGCTCAACGTCAATGCGTGCATGAGATACCTTCTGGCTGGGGAGTGGGTGAGGTCAGGGGTACTTATGGGGAAGGGGTAAAATCCTATAATCCTGTAAGGACCAACGGTGGCGAAGGCGCCTGACTAGAACACATCCGACAGTGAGGAGCGAAGGCTAGGAGAACGAATCGGATTAGATACCCGAGTAGCCCTAGCAGTAAATTATGCAGACTCTGATGTTGCAGATACCTTGGGTGTCTGCAGTACCGTAGAGTAATTGTTAAGTCTGCCGCCTGGGGAGTACGGCCGCAAGGTTGAAACTTAAAGCAATTGGCGGGGGAGCACCACAAGGGGTGGATGCTGCGGTTCAATTGAATACAACGTCGGAAATATTACCGGGAGCGACGGCAGGATGAAGGCCAGACTAAAGATCTTGCCTGACGAGCCGAGAGGTACTGCATGGCGACCGTCAGCTCGTGGTGTGAACTGTCCGGTTAAGTCCGGTAACGAGCGAGACCTTCGCTGACAGTTGCAACTTGCGCAGCGATGCGCGGGGCACTCTGTCGGGACCGCCTCTGTTTAAAGAGGAGGAAGGAGAGGGCAACGATACGTCAGTATAGTCTGAATCTCCCGGGCAACACGTGGCATACAAAGGTTGGAACAATGAGATGCAACACCGAAAGGTGAAGCCAATCCCCTAAAACCAACCCGAGTTTGGATTGAGGGCTGAAACTCGCCCTCATGAAACTGGAATCCCTAGTAATCGCTTGTCACTATCGAGCGGTGAATATGTCCCAGCTCCTTGCACACACCGCCTGCCAAGTCACCCAAGTGGAGCCCTAGTGAGGCAGCGTTTTCGGACGCTTTCGAGTTAGGGTTCTGTGAGGAGGGCTAAGGCATAACAAGGTATCCGTAGGGGAACCTGCGGATAGATCACCTCGAATTTAAAAAATTCGCGTGTGCGCGTTCAGCTTTCTCGCATTAGGCCTCAAGCTTACAATCCATTCTAATTATCTGCTGCAAGCAACAAGATTTATATATTATAAAAACCTCACACCTTTCGGTAAGGAATCGGTGGGGGAATGAACAACAAGAACGAACTTGCGTATTCTAGGCTGCCAGGGCTGTTCGCCATTGGCGCTTTTCTTATGGTATTTTCGACTGTCCTTGCGGGAGCAATCTCTGTGAGCCCGCAATCGCTTGCGATCGACACGGGGCAATCATTCACACTTTCTGCAAATGCCTCAGGCCTCTCCTCATACCAATGGTATAACATATCCAGCGGCAGCGCGGTAGCGATACCAGGCGCAACCTCAGCCACCCTCTCCCAGACTGCCGGATCGCCCGGAAGCTTCCAATATGAAGTGCAGGCTACCTCGGTCAACGGCACAGTTTCAGGATCAGCTACTCTGTCGGTGAATCCGAGCCCGAGTGTGTCGCTCAGCAGCGGTAGCGCCACCCTAGACCAGGGCCAGGAATATACCGCATTTGCATACTACTCCCCGGGCACGGGAAGCCCGTCATACCTCTGGAACACCGGAGGGCTCACCGCCAACAGCGGCTGCGGCTACCCTTCTGATTCGTCATGCACCATCAACACAGCAGGAGCATCTACTGGCACCTACACCGTCTCGGTTTCGCTAAAGGACAGCTCCCTTACTCCATATCTCAGCGCTCCAGCAGCGGCGAGCATAAAAATCAACCCGGCTCCAACGGTTTCTATAACTCCGTCCGCCGGCTACATAGCGGCAGAACAGCTGGAGACCTACACCATCAGCATCAGCGGAGGGACAGGACCATTCCTAATAAGCCTCCTTGACGCGAGCGGTAGCGTGGTGGGCACGGCCTACACTGCCAAGTCCGGTCCGACAGCAACGATATCCTTCGCCGTCCCGAACACCACCACAACCCAGTCATTCAGGGCGTCGGTGACCGATTCCGGGGCCTCCCAGGCATACAATTTCTACTCCGCATGGAGCACCATAAGCGTATCAGGGCCTGTTCAAGCACCGGCCCCATCAACCTTTTCGGCCAGGAGGGCGATAGTGTTCTCTGTAGTCGGGGTGTTTGCAATAATCATAGCGCTCGCCTATTACGTAAGCTGGAACAGGAAGGACACCCAGCCCAAAAGGCAGGGCTCCCGCAGGAGCTAAGCCCGCCCTCGACTAACGCGCCGGGGAGGCCGCTTTTCGTAAACGTTATTATATCTGCAATCCTCAAAGTCGACTGGTCAGATGTCAAAGAAACTGTCAATGAGCCCCGACATGAGCTACATGCTGGGCATAAGCAGGCTCGGGACGGATGAGCCGTCCGTGAGCGTAGTCTCCCGCAGCGACGAAGTGGTAGAGCGGTTCGTAAGGATAGCGGTGACCACGCTGAAGATCCAGCCTGAAAAGATAATGTTCGACGAGCAGGAAGGGGTCAAGAGGGCCCTGTTCTATCACTCCAAGGCGAGGAAGCTCATGGCCAAGGCGCTCGAGGAGAGGGAGCACCTCTTCAAGTACAAGAACGACTACTCCGGAAGCTATTTTGCAGGGCTTTTCGACGCCAGGGGCCACGGGAGCACAAAGGGAATACTGACAGGAACCAGGGACATGATGGACATAATCGTGCTGGAGCGTCTGGGATTCAGGGTGAATAGGAGCGGCAAGGTGCAGAATGCCAACGAATACCTCAAGTTCATAAAGCCCTACAGCGCCACCCTTTGACTAGGTTATTGCTCCCAGGATAAGAACTCCGAGCACTATTAGGCCACCTCCCAAAAGACCATCAATGGTATAGCTCCCTATAAGCACGCTAGACAGCAGGACTATTACTGTGTCCAACTCTGTAAAGTTGTTTATGAAGTTCCTAAATATCACATCCTTCTTCTCGTTTCCAGTCATTGCGTGCTTTACTGCCTTTATCTCCATCGAAAAGGCGAGGCATAACAGCGCGCCAGCAACCACCCCTAAGACAAAGAAGGGCGTGCTATACCTGCTTAAAACGCTTGGGCCATGATAGAAAATCAGAACGGTAATCGCAACAACAAGTCCTGCGACCACAAAGGCGAGCTGCTTCGAACCTTCTGTTATCTTATTAGTCTTGTTGGCCATCGCATAGTATCCTATTCCTGCGGCAAGTATTATTCCCAAAGCATAAGGCAATGTTGAGAGTTGGAACCTAAAGCCGGAGCTTTCCGCGAAGAAGGTCCCAAAAAAGACTATTGTCACACCAAAGAGTAGAAGCGCTATCTCTTTTGAACCCAATTTCTTTCTGTGAAATAAGAGGTCCAAGAACAGGAACACAAGAACGCCTCCCTCCACCAGCGGGAATATGTTGGAAAGCGAATTGCTCTGGTAGGCGAGGAATAGAAGCAAACCAACAACCGCGAAGCAGGCCCCATATATCCAGCTGACAGCTCCAGACCTTGAGAAACCCAAGTCTATTTTATCACGGTCGACTGCAAGAAAGCACAACGCAGCGGCCAGGAATCCAACCCTTGTGGAAATAAGTGCGATCGACACAGGAATATTTACCGAGACGATGTAAGCCACAACGCTGCTTATCGAGTAGGCGACCGCGCTTATCACGAGCATAAGAAGTATCTTTCTGTATTTCGGGTTCTTCAGGTTGAAAAGCATGCCACCAGCCCATGTCCTGCCTCTGCTGATAATGGTGACGGCATCTTTTTATAGGTAAGATGGGAATTCAAATAGAGGCCCTCTTGACGGGCGGTCGTGTGCCCATGAAGCTTTTGCTTATCTCAAACAATCTCGAAACCTTCGGCGGCGGGGAGCGGTGGGTCATGGAGGTCGCCTCTAGGCTCGGCCATTTCTACGAGATAACCATACTCAGCGTCAAGACATCTGGTGACAAAAAGATGATGGATCTGGCCCATCTAGTCCGGGAATACAAGATCAAGGCCAGGATAGTGAACCTCGACTGCGTCGGGATGAAGTCCCAGATACGCGCAGGAAAGTTCACCATGGCGATCCCAAAGCCTCACGCCCTCTACAAGCTCTACAGGGAGGTCGGCCTCGCAGATGTGGTATATGCCGTAAGCACTAACCCGGTGGTGCTTGTAAACTCGATCTTCGCCTCAAAGATATACGGCAAGCGCTTCATACTGGGGTTGCACAACCCGATCATACTCAGGGAGGAGGACATGAGGGGCGGAAAATCCTCAAAGTTCCAGGGCATGCTGCTAAAGATCGTCCCGGAGATGCACGCCCAGACCAAGACGCAGCTGGAGATGCTCAAGCTGAGTGGCTACAGGGGGAAAGTCTACTATGTGCCGCACTTCATGTACCTAAAGCCTTCGCCCTCCCGCGGGTCTGCCCGCAAGGCTACCTTTGATGTGCTATTCGTCGGCAGGTTCGACGTTTACCAGAAAGGCCTCGATCTTCTTGTCAAGATAATAAAGGCAACGACCAGGAGGGACAGCGACATCAGGTTCACACTCATAGGGTCCGGAGGCGAAGAAGGGAAGGCGATGATAAAGAAGCTCGAAAGCGAGGAGCCCAGGAACGTGAAATGGCACGGCTTCGTAACCGAGAAGAAGCTGAATGAGACCTACGGAAAGGCTGACCTTTTCATCCTTCCCTCAAGGTACGAGACACCCGGCCTCTCCCTTCTTGAGGCGCAGGGCCACGGCATCCCTGCAATAGCGTTCAACGTGCAGGGCCCGAGGGACATAATGGAGCGCCCCATTCAGGGGGAACTCGTCAAGCCCTACGACATATCCGCATTCGTGGACCGGATACTGGAATACAAAAGAGCGTACAGGAAAAGCCCCTCTGCCTACAGGAAAAAGTTCCCAAAGATTAGAAGGCAGATAGAAACCGTCTACTCGGAGCAGAATTTCATAAGGAGCTTCAGGAAGATGATCAGTCAGAGGTAGTACTCCTTCATCATCCTAATGCCCTCCTCCATGCTGACGAATTTGTAGTTTCCTATGGCCTTCGTCAGCTTCTTCGTGTCCGCCTTCGTGAAGTACTGGTAGGTGGCCAGCGGATTCGGGATGTACTTCTTGTTCTTGCTGTTTATGAGGTCCACTATGTGATTGAAGTCCGTTGCCACTCCAGTTCCTATGTTGTACACCCCATTTTCGGCCTTCTCAAGGAGCAGGAACAGTATCTTCACCGCATCGGTAAGGTATATGAAGTCCTTTGACTGCTTTCCGTCCCCGAATATCACGATCGTCTCCTTCCTCTTTTCCGCAGCTATGAATTGCATCACCGGCGACGCATAATGCTGCTTGTTGTATTCGCCGATCCCATATACGTTGAAGAACCTAACACCTATCGTGCTGAGCTTGTGCACATCAGAATAAGAGTCGGCCATCATCTCGTCCATCAGCTTCGACTTCGAGTAGTGGTTCTTCTGCTTCTTTATGTCTATTATCGAGTCCTCCGAGAAGACGTCAAGGTAAACCGCACCGCTGCTGGCGTAGAGGAACCGCTTGCATTTGTTCCTGGTGGCTGCATCTATGACATTTATGAAGCCGTCGACGTTTATACGGTAGTTGTTCTTCAGGTCCTCCTTGAACTCCGCAAGGGAGGCCATCGCCGCAAGGTGGATCACATAATCGCAGCCTTTGATGGCTCCTTCAACCACTTCCCCGTCCCTTATGTCGCCTTTCACGAACCTAAAGTTTTTGTTTTTTATCGGCGAGTCCGTCCGGTCAAGCCCCACGACCTTGTAGCCATTGGCCAAGGCGTGCTCAACCGCACCTGTTCCGATGAAACCGGAGCAGCCGGTTATCAAGACCGTTTTTACCATAGACTCACTATCCCTATTCTCTTTAACACACATATTTTTAACTGGACCGGATAAATATCTAACGTAGGGCCCGTAACTCAGTTTGGCCAGAGTGGGAGACTTTTAATCTCTAAGTCGTGGGTTCAAATCCCACCGGGCCCGTTCTATAAAACAGAAGCTTTATGTTGGATGTGATTCAAGCTTAAGAGAGGCATAAAATGGCTGATTTCTCGCTTCTTATCTTCTCTAGGAACGACATAGACGAGGCTTTGGGCCTCATCAGGGACATGTACAAGGTCTCCCAAGAGATAGTCATACTTGACGGGAGCGACGAGAGTGAGCACGCACGATTGGTCAAGGAAAAGAAGCGGCAGTGCCTAGACAAGCTTAAAATCCATAAGGTAGTTGCTCTGGGGTATCCTGACCCCCTGCGTATGTACGGACTTAGCAAGTGCAGCAACGAATGGGTCTTCCTAATAGACACGGACGAGCGGATCTCATCGGAATTCAAGTCAAACATACGGGAGATACTGGGCCGCGGCGCCGACGCCTTCGCGATAAAGCGCTATGAGGATGCGACCCAGGGCGCCCGCGGCATGTACACCTGGCAGACTCGCCTTTTCAGGAAGTCTAAGACTCTCTTCAAGGGCCTTCTGCATGAGCAGGCACAGGTCAAAGGCCGCCTTGAGAGGCTCGAAGACAAATACTACATGGAGCACAAGAGGGAGCTGAGGCCCAGCACAGGCCAGGAATACTCAAAGATACTCATGTTCACAGAGCGATTCGACTTCTCATCCTACAACAGGAAGATGCTGGAGTACCTGGGCAAGATGTCTGTTTCAAACGGGGACATGCGCAAGACTGTCCGCGGAAAGATGCTAAACTCTGCAATGCTCGGATACGAGCGCCTCCTCTCAAAGAAGCCGGACCGGGAGCTGTCGGGCTTCGACTACTTCATGTTCTACTACCTAAAGGAGCTCGGCTTCGCGCTGGCGAGCAAGAGCCCCTCAAGGATCGCCAAGGTAGCTCCGTCCGCCTACAGGGACGCGAAACAGGTGGCATTGCTCAGAAGCCTCAAGGATAGCGAATCAGACTTTCAGATCGCCCGCATCATAAACGATATCGGGATAACCAGGTTCCTAAATCTGGATCGGAGCAGCACGATTGCGGCGCTGAGCAAAAAATACGCTAAGAGCGAGCAGGGTGTCGACCTCCTAATCAGGCTCCTCAGAAAGCGATACGGGTCGTATAATCAAAGAAGTATACCCTTCAGGCCGAATAGTCGCCAGAGAAATTAATCATATTAGCCATCCAGTCATATCTTTGTTGCAATATAATTCTCCCCCATCTGCTTTATTTTAAATCCCAGACTTTCTAGTAGCTTAGGTAATTCATCTCCAACCTTACTCTGCGCCTTATTTATCTTGGGATTATTTTCAAAAACCACCAGTTTTGCAGCTCTGAACGTCTTTTTACCACCCAATATTACTTGCTCCTCCCATCCCTCCACATCCATTTTTATTATGTATGGTTTTGGCCTGCCCTTAAAGTAGTCATCTAATTTTATTACCGATACTGGCTCCAAATCTTTCTCTCTTGGGCCTTGGGATATGAATGAGTTGCTTCCTATGTCTACTTTGTTTATGCTTAAACCTCTGACCTCGGTTCTGTTTCCGACTGCAAGACGCTCCTGAACTATATTTTTATACCCATTGATCTCTATGTTGTGACTAAGGAGTTCTGATGTATACTTGGCCGGCTCAAAAGCATAGACCTTCCTGCATTTTTGGGCCATAAGCAAAGTAAAATAACCAATATTGGCACCCAAATCCAAACCTATCCCCCTTGCATTATTTTTGATGAATTTGGTGGTTACTGGTTCATATACGTCCTGGTGCAATAATTTTAGTGCATCCCTGTCCCCCTCCACAAGAAGATAACCATTTACTCTAAACACCCTACCCCTCACCATCGGCTTTTCCAGGAACTCTCTCAACTTTATCATGACTATATTGCCGCCAATCCCATGGCCTTCTAGAAGCTTATAGAGCCTATTATACGCGCTCATTCCTATCACTTGTATAATATCCCTATCCCAAGCCCGTTCCCGTCACCATGCTCTATCTCCCTATGCCCATACCCATGCTTGATCTGGTTCCAATAATCCCTTACCGGGTTGGATTTTTGTTTCCTGTTTAACGCTATGTCATGGAATCCTATCAGCCCTCCTTTTCTGACGAGCGGGGCGTACATCTCGAAATCCCGCTTGACCCCCTCATAGCTGTGGTCGCCGTCTATGAATAGGAAATCGAGCTTCTGTCCCTTAAGCAGCTTCCTAACTTTCTCAAGGCTCGATCGTTGGTGCGAGTTGATGGATAAGAGGCTCATTTTCTGCCCCGGCAGAGCAAACTTCTCATAAAGTTTATTCCTGTACTCCATGCAATAGGCGTTCAGGTTGCTCCATGGCAGGTTCATGCTCACTATCGTGGCGTTTGGCGCCGCGACTCTTGCGAAAAGGAAGAGAGTTCCTCCCCTGTCCGTTCCTATCTCCAAGACAGTCCTTACCTTTCTGCTCTCAAGGAGTCCGAGAAGCTCTGTTATCTCGCGCTTGACCTGGACGGGCCTTATCCCAACTCCCATGTAATTGAAACCGAAGGAGAAACCCACGAGCTGGTTTATGCCCTTGGCATGCCTCGCCCCAGCCTCGAATGACCTTATCATAGCTCCGGACCCTGCCGCCAGCACAGCGGCCTCGTAGAGGAGCCCTGCCTGCGACTTCGTGTAGTCCCTGACGCTTCTCAGGAAGCCGACGGTTCCGCCAGAACGCACGGCCTTTGCGCTCCTATAAAAGATGTTCAATTCATCACTGGCAACCAGTGCCGAAATAGCATAGCTTAGTCAGCGCCTAATTATAAATAACCACCTTATAAATACTAAATGCATCCGACTGAAAGGCCGGATGGCGGGAAAGTGGAATGGATGAAAATCGCGATAGACGGGAGAATATTTAGCAAACCCGGAAGCGGGATAGTGAGGTACTCCTTTGAGCTGACCCAGAAGCTCATAGAACTGCATCCCGAGCACCAGTACTACATCTACGTCCACAAGGACGACGACTACAGGGAGAAGGTAACGTTCAAGGGAAAGTACGAAATCAAGGTTGTTGGGCTTCCCAAGCCACTTTGGAGGACGACACTGTTCACCGGAATCATGGAAAGGGACGGGATAAACGTATACCATTCCATGAACTTCATAGTCCCCTATGTGCCTGGCTGGATGAGGGGGGTGGCGATGGTTCACACCTGCCACGGCATAAGCCCCAACGATCAGTGGTCCTCCCTAAAGGACGAGCTATACTGGAGGCCGAACCACAAGGCAGAGGCGATGTTCTCCGACCGGATAATCTGCGTGTCCGACGATACCAGGCATGTGATACACAAAAAATACGGGTTCCCATTGAACCGGATGGATGTCGGCTACTTCGGCCTCGCGGGAGACATGAAGCCGCTGACCAGCGCCCAAAAGGCAAAGGCGATGCGCTACCTTCGCGGCAAATACAAGGTCGGGCCAAACGGCTTCGTGCTGTATGTGGGCGGAAACCTCAAGAACAAGAATGTGATCACGGTATTGCGGGCATGGAAACTGCTAAAGGAAAAGTACAATTTCAAGATGCCGATAATCATAGCGAGGGTGAGCTACGATGACATAAGCGACCAGCTCGCCGAGCTCGGCCTATCAAAGGGCGATGTCATCGCCATCCCGTGGATAGGGGCCGACCTCCATCTCTTCTACTCATGCGCGACGATAAGCATATACCCCTCCCTATTTGAGGGACTGGGGTTCCCGATAATCGAATCGATGGCCTGCGGCACGCCAGTCATCACATCCAACATAAGCGCCCTGCCAGAGGCGGCAGGGGGAGCCGGAATATTAGTCAGCAATCCAACCGATCCCAAGGAATGGGCCAGCAAGATATCTGCGCTCTGCAGCGACAAGAGGAGAAGGGATCTCCTGATAGGGAAGGGTTTCGAGCGGGCCAAGCGGTTCAACTGGGCCCGTGTCTCAGACGATGCGGTAAAGACCTACATCAAGGCATGGAAGCAAAAGCACGGTGGATGAACTTGGGAAACCCATATTACGACATGGTAAGCTTCAAGAGGATGGTAGAGCCCCATGTCAAGAACTGGAGAAGCGTGCTTCTCCTGAGATTAGGGCTGATAAGCAGATTGACGCTGGAAATGAAAGACGGCACAAAACACAAAATAAGCTACAGGGACGGCCGCATAAACTTCAACAACCACAGCTTCGTGGTGGACAACAAGAGGCAATACGGCAACACTCTGCATCTCATACTAGAAAACCTGGTGACCGAGCAGTACAAGATGCTGCCGGTAAAGGGAAAGCTCGTGGTTGATATAGGTGCAGGCGTGGCAGACACGGCGTTTTACTTCGCGACACATGGCGCAAAGCATGTCTATGCCTACGAGCCCTACCCCTATACATTCGGGCTTGCATCAAAGAACGTTAAGAACAACAACCTCGGCAAAAAGATAGAGCTGATCAATGAGGCCGTGTCCGACAAAAAGGGCAAGATAACCCTTGCCAGGGCGCCGGAGTCGTATGCCTACCCCGACCTCAAGGCATCGTCCTCGGGCAAATCAATCAGGATAACAACACTCAATGACATAGTCAAAGATCTCAAGATAAAGGATGGCGCTCTGAAGATAGACATCGAGGGCTACGAGCGGCAGGTCATCCTGGGCGCCGACAAAAGCACCCTGAGATGCTTCAGCCACATAATAGCGGAATACAACAAGGGGCATGCAAAGATATCAAAAAAGCTGATGGATTCCGGGTTCGAGGTGAATGTCTATCCCTCGACCGATATCTATTTCGAGAAAATGCCGGAGTCCGAAAAGGACGGCTTGCTTTATGCCGAAAGACGATGACATGAACAAAGTAACAAATGTGCTGCAGGTGGGGCTTGGCAACGCGCATATACTTAGGGAGGCGACGCTTTCGGTGCCGCAAAGAAAATCCCTGCGAATAGACTATCATCGTGTAAAGAGCCGGATGTTCGGGGGCGGGATCGAAATGGCCACTGAAATGTCATTCCATGACCTCGGCAAATACGACATAGTGCACAACCTAAGCCAACATCCCCTTTTTCCAAGGAAAAGGAATAAAATCACTCTTGTCACAACGGCCCACGAGCTTCAGGAGATCCAGTTCCCAGAACTCACACCATTGCTGACAACCGGAATAAAGAGCAAGATGTGGAGGCGGACCATAACCATGCCGGGCATCAGGTGCCTGCTGAAGTCCGACTATGCAACTGTGACCTCCCTGCTGCTCAAGGACGGCCTAGTGGGGGCCGGATTCCCAAAGGACAAGATCTTCATGACGCCATTGGGGATAGACAGGAGTTTTATCTCTGGAAAGAAGGTCCGAAGGGGCCGCTCAATGAAGGGCTTTAGGGTTGGGACTGTAGGAACAATCGGGGCGCAAAAGAATACCTTCTTTTCGATTGATGCGGTGAAGCAGCTAGAGGGGGACGACATCTCCTTCGAGATATGGGGCAAGAGCGTATACAGCGAGGCAGAGCTTGCCGGACGCATAGGCGCAGACAGCAGGATATCAGTCAAAGGCTATGTCCCGCAGGAGAAAAAGCTCTCGATTTACGACTCCTTCGATGTTTTCCTCTTCCCGAGCATATTCGAGGGCTTCGGCATCCCGATAATAGAGGCGAAGGCGAGAGGGCTCCCTGTGATACTGTTCAAGAATGGGCATATCTCGCCGGAGCTCAGGGAATATTGCTTCGAGGCCAAGAGCGCGGCCCACATGGCAGAGATCGTACAAGACATCAAGGACAACGGATACGACCCCAAGATGCGGAAGAGGGCGGTTGAATCTGCCAGCAAGTTCACAATGGAGCGGATGGGCAAGTCCATACTGGATGCATACCAATCAATAGCCGATGGGTTGTGAGGCCCTTTTCGCCCCAATCGAATGGCGAGAAGTCAAGTAATATTAATCCCAAATAAAGAGGATAATTGATTGCAATGAAGGTGCTGGTTACTGGTTCAGGGGGCCTGATAGGCAGCGAAAGCGCAAGGTTCTTCCTTGGGAAAAAGGCCTCCGTAACCGGAATAGACAACAACAAGAGAAAATACTTCTTCGGTGAGATGGGCGACGTCTCCAAAAATCTGGAGAGCCTCTCCGGTTTTCCCGAGTTCACAAACATCCCTGTGGACATCACAAACCGCGAGGCCGTTTCTAAGGTGTTCAAGGAGAATGGGCCTTTCGATTTGGTTATACATACCGCCGCCCAGCCGAGTCATGACTGGGCAAGGAAGGACCCGACAATGGACTTCAGCGTCAACGCTCTGGGAACACTCAACCTTCTTGAGGAGTTCAGGACGAAGAGCCCGGACGGAGTCTTCATATTTACCTCAACCAACAAGGTCTACGGAGACCTCCCCAACACGCTCCCGCTTGTCGAGGGCGAGTCAAGGTACGACTTCGATCCGAAGTCCCGGTGGGCCGACGGTATTGATGAATCGCTGTCTATAGACCAGTCCACGCACAGCATCTTCGGGGTTTCAAAGGCAGCGGCGGACCTGATGGTACAGGAATACGGCCGCTATTTTGGACTAAAGACCGTCGCCTTCAGGGGCGGTTGCCTCACTGGACCCCAGCACGCCGCGGTGGAGCTTCATGGCTACCTTGCCTACATAGTGAACTGCGCAATCGACAATAAGCCCTACACTGTGTTCGGGTACAAGGGAAAGCAGGTGAGGGACCAGATACACAGCTACGACGTCGTAAACGCTTTCTGGAACTTCTACCAAAATCCCAAGGCAGGCGGTGCCGTATACAACCTTGGCGGCATGAAGGGGAACTCGGTCTCCATACTCGAGACGATAAAACTGCTCCAGGAGGACTTTGACACAAAGCTCAATTACGTGTACAAGGATGAGAACAGGGTCGGGGACCACATCTGCTACTACACCAACATGTCAAAGTTCAAGAATGATTTCCCCGACTGGGCCATCACGAGGTCGGTCAAGGACATAGTAAAGGAGATATTCGAGAGGCGGGGTGCGAAGGCATGAAGATTCTAGTTACCGGGGGAGCGGGCTTCATAGGGAGCCATCTTGTCGATTCACTGGTTGGGAAGGGCCACGAGGTGACAATACTGGACAACCTTTCCGGCAATAATTTTGTGAGGCCCACATACCTAAACCCCAAGGCGAAGTTGATAGTGGAAAACATCAGCAACTCCGATCTGCTCCACGAAATTGTCGGAGGATTCGATGTAATCTTTCACCTCGCCGCAAAGGTGGGGGTGGCACAGTCAAACTACGAGATCTCCAGGTACACGGACGAGAACTGCCTTGGCGGAGCGCACCTTATCCAGGCCATAGCTGACTCCAAGAAGAGGATAAAGCTCATAGTCGCGACCTCCAACACCACCTATGGGGAGGGTATGTACCACTGCCCGAAGTGCGGAACTGACTTCCACCCAAAAATCAGGACGGTGGAGGAGGTCGAGTCCAGGGGGCTAGAGACCCTATGCCCGGACTGCAGGGGCCAAGCCGACCCCATCCCCACACCAGAAAACACGCCCCTTGAATCCAATTCGATATATGCGCTCACCAAGAAGTTCCAGGAGGAGTCGGCCCTCATGATCGGGCGGATGTACGGCTTCCCTGTGGTCGCGGTGAAGTTCTTCAACGTGTTCGGGCCGAGGCAGTCGCTCTCCAATCCATATACTGGAGTAAGCGCGATATTCACGACCAGGATAAAGAGCGGCAACCCTGTGGTGATCTATGAGGACGGGCTCCAGACAAGGGATTTCATATATGTGAGCGACGTCGTGGATGCCTGCATCCTCGCGATGGAGAGGGAGGAAGCCAACTACAACGTGATAAACATAGGCTCGGGCAAGCCAACGACAATGGTGGAACTCGCCAGGGTCCTCTACAGGATATTTGGCAAGGAGGAAAACATACAGATAACAAACTCCTATCGGAAGGGCGACATAAGGCACTGCACCGCAGACGTCTCCAAGGCCAGGAGCCTGCTGGGCTGGTCGCCCAAGATGGGGCTGGAGCTGGGAATCAGGAACATCTTCGAATGGGCCAAGAACGAAACCGCCGATGATAAGTTCAGCCAGGCTCAAAAGGAGCTGGAGGACAAGAAGCTCATCTGACCTCGCCCCATACAGAATTAGTAAGCTCTAAATATTGCCAGATGCAAATCCCTATCATTCATGCCGAGGTGGCGGAATCCGGTAACGCGTGCGCCTGGAAATAATCCCGCAAGCGCATGTCCTCACGGACTTTAGGGTTCAAATCCCTACCTCGGCGTATTGCTTACGAAAATGGTGCATGGATGGCCGAAGTGGAACTCATCGACGAGGTTGACGGGAACGGGAGGGTCCTAGCGACCCGGCCGATAAGCGACCTCAAGAAGAAGATGTTCCTGCACAACGCCTCCCTTGTCATACCCATGGCATCCGGGGGAAAGTTCCTTCTCAGCAGGCGGGCAAGGGACAAGCAGCCATATCCGGACACCTGGTGCTGCGCGGTGGGCGGAAAGGCCCGCTCGGGGGAAAGCGCGGAGCAGGCAGCCTCAAGGGAGATGATGGAAGAGATAGGCAGGGATTATCCGGTAAGGAAGGTGGCCTCATTCGTTTACGACCAGCCCGAGTACAAGGCGATCTTCACCGTATTCACGACCCTGGCGCCGGTCGCACCAGAGGAACTGAAGCTAGACCCCACAGAAATCCAGTATTCAAGGGCGTTTGGGCTTGACAATATAATGCGCATGGTGCAGGAGGATCCGACGAGGTTCGCGCCGACATTCGTGGCCGCGATAAAGGAGTTTTCAAAGCATTACAGCCGGTCCGGCGGCCGTCAGGGCAGCCTGGGTACAGAAGGTTTATAAGAGCTTAACGCGAAGCTAAATCAGGTGTTTTTCTGGCCGCGTCATCCACAAAAAGCTACTCCTGGCTGGACGGCAAGTTCATCAATTCATCTGATGCAAATGTGCCCATACTTACTCATTCGCTCCAGTACGCCACTGGCGTTTTTGAGGGGGTAAGGGCCTACAAGGCGAAGAATGGGACCGCGATATTCAGGCTGCAGGACCACATGAAGCGTCTCCTCAAGAGCGCGAAGATCTATGATCTGGAAATCGGCTACTCCGAAGCCGAACTCTGCGCGGCAGCATTGCAATTGGTAAAGAAAAACGGCCTAGACTCATGCTACATCCGCCCATTCGCATTCTACAATGACCATCAGATCGGACTCTCACCGCTCGGCAAGAAGGTGAGCACATTCATAGCTGCCGTTCCGTTCGGCGCCTATTTCGGAGGCGGCAAGGAGAAAGGGGTAAGCTGCAAGGTGTCGTCATGGAGAAGGATGAACTCATCGATACTTCCCCCGCAGGCCAAGGCGAGCGGCAACTATACCAACTCTGTGATCGCGAACCTGGAGGCAAAGAAATCGGGCGCCGACGAGGCGATAATACTTTCAACCGAGGGACACGTGGCCGAGGGATCCGGCGAGAACATCTTCCTGGTTCAGAACGGCGTACTTCTGACCCCCTCAAAGGAGTCAGACATACTTCCCGGGATAACAAGGGACTCTATAATCAAGATAGCGCAGAATTCCGGCATAGAGACGACAGAGCGGCTGGTGCATAGGGAGGAGCTCTATACTGCCGACGAGGTATTCTTCACCGGAACCGCTTCGGAAGTGACTCCAATCACCAGCGTAGATTCGAAGAAAATAGGTTCGGGCAAGCCCGGGCCGATAACAAAGATGCTGGCAGAGAAATATAATGCTGTGATCACTGGCACAGACTCCGAGTTCGGGGCCTGGCTCAGCTACGTCTGATCAGAACAGCTTGAGGCCTCTTGTCAGGATGTCGATATCCTCTGTCTTCCAAGGGCCAACCCCAAGTGCAGTCTTGGTACCTGGTGGAAGTTGGGTCAAACCCGCATCGCTCACAAGCGAGCATGGTATCTTCTTGAACTTGAATGCCTCGTAGAACTTGGTGAGCGCCTCCTCCGTGTCGACCTTGAGCACTATCTTCTTCTGGCCGCTCTCCAGCCATTCCTGGGCGACATCCTTGTGCGCCCTTAGGCATTCCAGGTAGCTGCTCACCGCAGCGTGTCCGACCTGGGCCGCCGCCTTTCCGCGGCCCATCTCTATGTCAGACCTTACGATTATGACCTGCTTTATCTCGTCCATGCTAACCCTTGCGAAGCAAACTATAAAACGACTGCCCTGGCTAGGCCTTCTTTGCCTTGGCCTCTCCGTTTCTTACGAATCTTGCAAATATCTTTGTGCGGTCAAAGGTCTCTCCCCTCTTTCGGCTTGGCCCTGGCTTTATAAATTCGGGGTCAAAGCCAAGCCCGCGGGCAAGATTCCTGATGTAGTCGAACCGCTCCGAATGTACAAGCATCGTTATGTGCTCCGTATCTTTCTCCATGGAAACCAAGCAAATAAGCCCCGTTTCAGATATATATACTTTCAGTGCAAAAGATTATTGGTGGGCTTTTGCTTGATCCCAAGTCGACCGAATTAGTGAAGGGCCTCCTAAAGGACTACTACTCCAAGGCCCCGGACATATCGCCGCACTCGATAGAGCGCAGGGAGTTCGGCTTCGGCGACTTCGAGAGGAAGATCGCCTACAGGCACATGGCATTCCGGGATTGGAAAGCCCTAAAGACATATCTTACCAACGACGCCCCGCCATTCGTCTCTGTTTCATCCGCCCATTATCAGCATCCGGACGGCAGACCGATGGAGAACAAGGGTAGGATCGGCGCAGAGCTGGTCTTCGACCTCGACGCCAACGACCTCAACCTGCCCTGCGCCACAGTCCATGGAAGATCCTGGGTATGCGACAAGTGCCTCGACGCTGTCAAGGCGGAGACCCACAAGCTAATAGAGGACTTCCTTGTCTCCGACTTCGGCTTCAGCGAGAAGGAGATAGAGGTCAACTTCTCGGGCAACCGCGGCTACCACATACACATAAGCAACGAGACCGTCTTCAATATGGAATCTGACGAACGCAAGGCGATAAGCGACTACATATCCGCAAACGGGATAGAGATGCAGTCCTTCTTCCCTACCCTCGGGATGAAGGGCAAGAAGCTCGAGGGGCCAAAGCCGGCCGACTACGGCTGGGGCGGCAAGCTGGCCAGGGGAGTGATAAACGCCCTCAACACCGGCGTGGGCGAGCTCACCTCCCTCGGAATCGACCGCCCAACCGCGAACCTGCTCTTCAGGAAGAGGGCAGAGGTGATACTGGGCATAACGACGGGCAACTGGGACAAGGTTAGCATCCCCAAGAAGGCGGAGTTCTGGGCCAAGATGCTCTCAAGCATAGCGGTTAGGCAGAGCGACTCCATAGACAAGAACGTGAGCACGGACATACACAAGTTGCTAAGGCTGCCAGGCACGATACACGGGGACACCGGCCTCATCGCCAAGCGCCTCAAGTCAGCCTCCGACCTCTCAAAGTTCGAGCCCATGTCAGAGGCGGTGGCATTCAGCAAGGGCACCCGGAAGGTAAGGATAGACAATGCCCCCAAGTTCGAGATGGCCGGCCAGAGCTACGGGCCGTTCTCGAAGACAGAGGCAGAGCTAGAGTCCGCAGCCGCCGTCTATCTCATCCTCAAGCGTTCCGCTACCCTAATCTGACGCCACTCCTGCGCCGACTGGCAGAAAGGCTTTTATATTTAGGTTACCTAATAGGTAACTATGACGATCGAGATACCGCAATATGGTTTGAAGGCCTACGCATTGTTCTTCACAAAGCATGGATTGAAAGGGGAATTCGACCAGTCCGATTTGGATTGGATAGTCCGGCAAAGCATGAGAAAGAAGATATTCTCCTTGTTGTTAAGATCTGGCTGGATAAAAAAGGCCTCAAGGAACAGATACGTTTGCATAAGCCCCGAGAAGGCGATAGCTGGGTTGTTGGAGTTCAGGGTTCCTGACACAATAAAAAAATCAGAGCGGCCATACGCATTCACAGGATTGTCCGCAATCGAGATATGGAGCGATTACTCCTATGTCCAGCGTGGCGTGGAAAAGTCGCCATATTTCATAAAGGTCTTGAAGAGGGACTTGGGCTATTGGAGGGCGTTTTTCAATAAATACGAAATACCATTTTACATAAACGATGGTGGAACAATCGGGGAATATGTGATATTAAAACCTGCATCTAGCTTAAGGTTCTCTGAAAAAGATGGATACAAGGTGGCCGATCTCAAGGAGACGATGAAATTGGCCGAGTCCAACGAGATCTATTCATACCCAAGGGACTACATGAGGCGAAAATATGGATCTGCTGCAAATTAGGGAAAAAGAGGTGTTTGAGAGCCTCAAGAAGATGGCCGGCCTAAGGTTTGTAGTGATAGGCGGCTACGCTGTAAACGGGTATGCGCTGCCCCGATTCTCTGTAGACTGTGACCTAGTAGTTGAGGATGCAAAAGAAGCCGAGAAGATACAACGGATATTAACTGGATCTGGATTCGCCAAAATTGGGCAGCATAAAACTGACCATCATGCCAGTTTTGAAAGGTACGAAAAAACCCTGGAAAGCTCATTTAAGGTGAGCTTTGACATTCTGATAAAAGAGGTCCTGGACAGACAAACTGGGGCTTCCTTCAGCTCCGACTGGGTTTTCAAGAACTCGAGTATCCGTACTCTAAGTGGTAAGACGATACTAGAAAAATTAGATGCCAGAATCATCAATATCGATGCATTGTTCGTAATGAAAATGATCAGTTGCAGGCCCACGGACATAAGGGATCTGTTCATGCTGGCTCCAAATCTTCAGGACAGAAAGTTTGTAAAGCAAGAAGTCTCCTCGCGTTATGATTTCAATAACCGGTTCAGGAAAGTAAAGGAAAAGATTACCTCTAAGGGGTTTAAGGACGGACTGCAAGGCATTTATGGCATATTAAATGCCGATGCCTTCAAAAAGAGCACAGATTCAATCCTTGAATTGGAAACGGAATAGCATTACCACGCATAATGCTGCCCCAATTCCCCTAATTCCTAAACCAAATGATGGGTTTTTAGCCCTTGCACCAGCATCTATAAAGGATGGTATGACATGACCGAGCGAGTGCTTGTCCTCAACGTCGACATCGACAACGACCTGTACAGGAAGACCAAGATAAGCGGTCCACTGATAGGGCGCATCGAGAACCTCAGGGCCGCCTCCAAGCTGGCCCTTGCCGACCCGCAGGACCCCGATTCGAATGCCATGTTCGAGGCGGTGCGCAAGTACGACGAGCTCA
Source organism: uncultured Microcaldota archaeon (assembly GCA_963787745.1). GTDB lineage: Archaea > Micrarchaeota > Micrarchaeia > Micrarchaeales > Micrarchaeaceae > JAJYUY01. The sequence goes on from CAWBEB010000003.1 coordinate 220,890, forward strand.
AGTCCCAGCGCGTCTCTGTCAACGTCGCCACTGTAACGGGAGCGGAGAAGGAGGGCTACGTCGCGGACAACGAGCTCTCCAGGCAGATAGACATGGTCATAGAGCGTGTCAAGGCGGACACCTGCATACTCGTGACGGACGGAAGCAGCGACGCGAGGGTGGTCCCGCTGCTCAAGAACAGGCTCAAGATATCGAGCGTGGACATAGTCAGGATGAAGCAGGCGGAGGCGCTGGAGAACACCTACTTCACGGTGCTCGAGAAGCTCAAGGAGCCCCACTACGCAAGGATAGTGTTCGGCATACCGGCAGTGCTGCTTCTGCTCTTCGCGCTCAGCTACTACTTCAACTTCGGCTGGCAGCTCCCGGTGGCGCTCGTAGGAGCCTACCTGATAGTCAAGGGCTTCGGGATAGAGGACACTATACTCAGGTCCTTTAGGGGCCTGGGCTTCAGCATAGACAGAATGAGCTTCATATTCTACATAGCCGCCATGATATTCTTCGTGATAGGGCTGGTGCTCGGCTACGGCAGCTACACTGCGGCCGCGCTCCAGCACAACAGCCAGCTCGTGTCTGCATCGGAGTTCGCTCAGGGCTTCCTGATAATGTTGCCCATAAGCCTGACCCTCTACATGGTAGGGAGGATAATAGACCTGGAGACAAGGAGGCTGCGCTACCGTGCCATCGCCCTTGGGACCTATGTCGGATACTCCATAATCGCAATAGCGCTGCTCTACCTGACCGCCTCATGGTTCATAGGGCAGATCTACTTCTGGCAGTTCCTCGTGCTTGACACCATTGCAGTAGTCCTCGGCTACGGCCTCTCGCTCTTCACCATGTTCCTGAGGCTAAAGGCGATAAAGAGGGCCAGGATGAAGGACAAGAAGGTGGTCAACGACCTCGGCGCCTTCATAGGGAAGGTGACGGACGTCGACCCGAAGAGGGGCATGATATTCGTCAAGACCGACTACGGCAACGTCATAAGGTACGAAGTTGACCGCGTCGTTTCGGCCGCAGAGCGCGTGGTAATACGCTGAAAGTCAATTTGGGAAGCAATTTAGATAGGTTTTTATTCTTAAGTTGTAATGAATTAAGTGTGGCGGTTATGCAAAAACAGGTTGTTGCAGTAATAGCTATAATTGTGGTTGTTGCTATAATCGGTGCAGTATCTCTGGGTTACCCTTATAAGTCCCTAGCTCCAACTTCTATGTTAACTTCTACCATATACACAACAAGTCTGGTTCCTAAACAGGTATTGATGCCGTACCCCATACAGGCTTGTGCTCATCCAGATATAGATTTATATAGTGGGATTTTTAACTCTACAGGATTAACCATGTTCAACCTTTCCGGGATAAATGATTATGTAATAACTCCGGGTAACACTGGGACGATAAACTATATAATTCATGTAGCAAGTTATGGTCAAAACTTTAAGGTGCCGGTGAATAATACGGCATTTACAGAGTTGTACAATGCCACTACTACAAATTCAGAGCTAATTAATGTTTCAAGTTCCGCCGGAGTAAGTCTTTCCTACTCACCAGCAAACGAAGTTATAATGTCTAATAGTCTCGCAGAGAATATATCTATTCCAGTAGCAGCATCAATTTCCATAGCTTTTAATGCGCCTGCTGCTACTTATTGGGCCATTCTAAGCCCTGGACAATGTTTCGGTGGCCCACAACCATTTTTGTTAACGGTAGGAAATACGCCATTTAACGGGTCTATTAGTTCGTATGTGGCGACCCCGTAATGACGAAGTTCATCGTTTTAACACTTTTATTCCTCTCAATTATTTTATGTTTGAGTCATCAAACTCTTGCAGCAATTAATACGACATATTGGACTGCGGGTGTGGAGTATAATTCTATTAACACCACAGCGAATTCTATAGCTGCAACAATGCAGATACCGTCTTCAACTCCTGCCTCGGGCTATTATTATGTGATCCTCTCAGTTTGGGATAGCGCAGGTAGCTATGATCAGATTGGTTTTCAGGATCAATTTGGTACATGGACTTCTATATATTCATGGAGTAATTGGATAGGAACGCCACCACTAAAACCACAATATAAAAGCTGGAGTGACTCACCCTATAGTAGTATTGGTAATGCAGATTCCATAAGTCTATCACCAGGTGCTACGTATATCTTTCGGATTTCAATAAAATCAGGCAATGTTACATATATCATATCTGGCTCTAAGAACTCTACAGTACTTTGGAGTAAAACAATTTATACCGGCGGTAATGTTTTAAACATAGATGCTATCAATTATCATAATTCTTCTGGAAGTCAGATTGGCTCTCCGGGTTACACGGTCTATGAAGAAGTTCATTTTGAAACTGGCAGCTCGCCCCAGTATAATTTTTCTTTTTACAATAGTAATTGGACAGCAACTAATGGGATGAGAGGTCACATGTCCAACGATTCAATCACCTTTCATAGGATATGCATCATAGATGTATGTACCTGGAGGCTTTCTTTACCTTGGAAATAGGGCCTTAAATTATTTCTTGCTTTTAGATATGTAAATAGTTGTCACGAGCTTCAGCACTACACCCACAACGATTAAGACTAGACCAAGCGGGAAACTGACGTTTATTGATAGTGCAAGAGGGTAGCAAATACCATTACTACAAGGACCACTAAAGATTGTATCTATAACAAATGACCCGACTGAGGAATAAACTAAAAGGATACTACCGAATACTACTAGCGCTAATACTATGATATTGACCTGCTTCTCTTTCTGCCAGATCACGAGCTTCTGGTTTGCCATATTAAAGCTATATGCGGAATATATTTAATGACATGCACCGCATGCTTATCGGTATTCATGCCAAAAGCAGTTAACCAGGTCAAGCAAAGTAAAGGCCCAAAAAAGATTCTTTGGCTTGCTTTGATTGGGGGCATGATAATTTTGTTAGTGTTTTTAGTTGCAGCAAATAATATTTTGAATCCTCATCCCATTACAAGCCCAATAACTGCTGTTTGTGTTGGACAAACTAACTTCACCTGTAATAATCCATTGTTTAATTCTCAACAAAACTTAAGTTTCAGCATGAGTGAAATTACAGGAGCTACTTTATACAATACTGAACTAGCATGTTCCTTATATAACACTACAGTTCAGATGCCTTCTCCAATATATAGCCCCTTAATGAATACTACGTTAAAGAATGGTCAACAAGTTGAGATAGAATTACCGTGTTATATCCAAGAAGGTAAACTAACATCACTAATTTTAAGATATCCTGGCGCATTCGATGGAATTTTATATGTCAACTATACCACAAATTCATCATTACCTTCTCCGGAAAATCCATGGCATACTTTAGAAGTCGCAGAACTTAAAATCTTTAGAGTGTAGACCCATAATATAAATCTATGCTCCACAGTAAT
>CAWBEB010000004.1:0-6689 GCA_963787745.1 uncultured Microcaldota archaeon
GGTTTCCGGATCCGTTCCACCGGGTCAAAGACTGGATTAATGACATCTTTCATTAACCTTAGGTGTCCGAGCAGGCAGCAGCGATCAAATCCTTTTCCTTTTCCGAAAAGATTTCCTCGTCTCGCATCGTCTTGTTGGCCTTTAAGAAGTTGAGCAGTTCCTTCCTTTCCTCACTTGTGGCGGTCTCCTTGAGTACCAATATCGGGTTTCCAATGCCGACCTTCATGCTCGCATCGTTGATCCATGCGTCGAGCTGCCTGCTGTAGCGCATCAGGATCTCTATCTTTTCCACCGCCATCAAGAATAGCCTTGCCCTCTCGGCGCTCTCCACCTCCATGGAAGTGGCATTGGGGCCCTTCGATTGGATATTCTTTATGTACTCCCCGTACCTCTGCCTCATCTGCTCCGCGTTCTCTAGAATCTGCCCGACCACAAACAGCTTCATCTCGGCGTCGCTGGGCTGGTCTGGCACGCTTATCAGGTTCCCCTTTATGTCGATGCGCTTGGCCTCGATCTCGCCCTCCAGCGTCTCTATCGCCTGGGTCACGAGCTCGCGCTTCGCCTTGTTGAGAAGATCAACGCATACCATCCATGCTGGAATGTCTGCGCCGGTTTTGTCCATGGAACCATCTGAGAATTAGATCATAATGCCAAACAGAAACATGCCTTCCCACCCGAGGGCAGTACAAACATGTCGTGAGCAGGCTTAGCTTCCGAGTTCGGAAAGGGATCGGGCGTTTCCCTGCTCCAGTTACCGTTTGACAAAGATATTATGCCGAAAAGCTATTTAAAGCTAACTGGCGAGCGGGCTTTGCACTAAAAGTTCGTTTTGCACTTTAATTATTGAGTTTGCACATAAATCTGATTTTTCAAAGAAATAAACATTAGGTAGGGATTTATCTAATTTTGTATAAAATAATAGATTAGCGGTTAGACGTAAAGCGTTGATAATAATGAAGATAGTTATAACGGGAAGTAAAGGATACTTAGGTAAACCTTTAGTTGAAAAATTGGGTCAACGATATGTGGTAATTGGATATGATATCGTAGATGGGAAAAATATCTTGAATTATGAACAATTAAAGGAAGCAATGAAAGGTTGTGAAATTGTAGTCCATACTGCCGCCATTCCGAAACCAGATGAAAGTAAAACATTTGATGAGTATTTTCAGATTAATTGCGTCGGGACATTAAATGTGGTTAAAGCAGCAATTGAAAATAAAGTTAGAAAACTAATTTACATCAGTTCTACTGCATATTATGGCGTGGAAAGAGGTATTCCTGTCGAATTTCCATTAAAAGAAGATAGCAAAATCATACCCATGTATCTGAAAGCTGACTCCTTGAAATGTAAGGGTTCTGATTTGATGTATTCTGAAAGTAAAATTATAGCGGAGAACATATTGGCTTTCTATGGTTTGTCAAAGAAAATACAGGTCATAATTTTAAGACCGCCAAGGATAGGTGATAAAGAAGGGCCATATGGGACTATGGTTACTATGGATAATATAATCCAAGGAATAGAAAAATCCATAGAATCTAAAGAAGTCCTGTGGTATGAAGCATTCAATATTGCTAATAAACTTGAAAATGTTGACATTTCAAAGGCTCATAAGGTCCTGGATTACGAAGCGAAATAACCTAAGCCTGCACATAAATTACCGTACTTGCACATTTATTCATCAAAAATAGCTAATTTAAGTGCAAAGCCTGGCGAGCGGGCTTTGCACCAGCATTAATCAAATCGGTTGATTCAAGACTTTCTTGGCTTTCCCCTTTCGGTATCTATGAGATACGCCACTAGAATGAATATAACGCTCAGAACTAACTGGAATAGAATCAAGTCAAATAAGATGTTAGATTGGCCTCCTTTCAAATAGGCTATGCCGCTTGTCACCCAAGCGATTATCAGACCAACTCCGACACCACGGATGTATGTGCTTATTTTATCCACATCTAACACCATTGTTCATCATGAGGCAATCTACTTAACACTGACTGAAATGATACTGTTCTGATTTCCCATCCTACCGTCTATTTCGGATCGGCAGATTCGAGGCCTTCTATAACTCCTTCCACTACCTCAAGCCTTACCACATCATCGATGCGCTTCCTTGAGGACCCGTTCTTAATTATCAGCACCGACGGCCCAAACTCTGCAGCCCTCCTTTCAAGCATGCTATCGATGAAACTGACCCTGTGGGAGAGGTCTATGCTGTCGAATCTTCGCAGCTGAACGACGCGGCTCACGCCCTCAAAAATCTCTGGTACATCAGACCCCTTCCTTAAAACTTTCACTACGGGATTTTCACCCGACAATGTCACAGAGGCCTTTAGGCAGCCAAAATTGACGGAGTTGGTCGCAGACATCTCAGATTTTTCTCCCTGCAGAGCAGGATTGGCATACCAGTCTCGTGCCCATATGCTCCTTGCATGTCAGCTTTCCGCACATCCTGCACTCTGAAGCCGCAGGCGCACCGCATACATGACACATTCCCCTTATCTTCATCTAATCACACTTCAAACGATCCTTGGAGAAGCTCCCTCGCCCTGTCCCTTGACAGCGGCTTGAGCCCTCTTCTCTTAGCATAACTACATTGGTACTCTATGTACCTTTCGTTCACTTTCGTGTTGGGCTCTATCTCCTTGCATCTCTCGATGTACTCCACTATTATCTTGGTCGCCTGCTCAACCTCGAGGCCCTTGCTGTTGACAAGGTAGGGCGCAAGTATCAGGTTCACGGTCCTGTGCCTCACGTCGGCTATCGGAGTTTTCAGCAGGTCCTCTATCCAGGACTCGCTCGCCAGGCTCTTCTTCACTGCCGTCTCCTCGCCCTTGATCTTTATCTTGATACCCTTGCAGTATTCCACGACCTCTGCCGGAAGCTCGTTCGCCTTTATCGGGAGCCCCTTCATTATCTCCTTCGCCGCTGCCTCTCCCACAAGCCCCATCATCCTATCCTTTGAAAGCATGACCGCGCCGCCACCGAGCTTCTGGTTGACGAGCTCGTAGCCTCTCCTGCGCGGCGCGCTCTTTATGTACTGCTCAAAGCGTATCGCAAGTTCACTCCCGTCCTCCTCGGGGCCCAGCCGCCTCCCTATCTGCAGCCCCATCTCCCCGCAGACCCTCAGCATCTCGTCCACTCCCACGGAATCTGCGGCCTTGGCTGATCTCGCACCCTCGGCCCGGGCGTAGGCCCGTATAAGATTCCTGTCTTTCAGCGCGCTCAGGACCATCCTGGAGTAAAGATAGGTCATCACATACTGGAGCTTCGAGTAGCTCAGTGCCGTCTTCTCGTAGGAGAGCCCCTTGTTCACCGCCTCGTCTATCTGGTCCCTTGCCCTGTTTAAGTACTTCCTGTCTATCTGGTTCGGCTGGGCCGCGACGACTTCCTTGGCGGCCCTGGAGAACGGGTACCTGTAAGCGAACTCGAGCCTTGCGCTTTCCTCCACGCTTTCTTTTCTCGTGCAAGATATATTAAATTGATTGCAGTAAGCTAGCTGATGGCCTCAAACGGAAAGAACAGCATAAGCATCATGGTGGCAACCGCGGTAAGCCTGGGTGCCATAATAGGCGCAGGCATATTTGTCCTAAGCGGGACGGCGCTTGCGCTAGCCGGCTCCGATGCGCTTATAGCATTCCTACTCGTCGGTGGCGTGGCGCTCGCCGTTGGCCTGCAGAGCGGAGAGCTCGGCACCATCATGCCCAACGCCAAGGGCTCCTCCTACTCCTACGCCTATGCAGCCTTTGGAAGCGAGATAGGCTTCATAACAGGGCTCATGCTGGCTCTTTGCAACATAGCCGCCATCTCTGTGATAGCGCTAGGGTTCGGCTCCTATTTGGCCAGCATGCTGGGCATCCAGGCGGCCTACTCGATCCTATTTGCCATACTCCTCATCATCGCCCTGACCATAGTAAACGTATTCGGCATAAGCAAGGCGGCCAAAACCGACTTTGCGCTCGTCATGCTGAAGATATGCGTGCTTGTGCTCTTCACGGCAGCAGCCATCTGGCTTGCGATCGGCCACAGCGGTCTTGCCACTTCCCTTTCGCACGTTTCGATAGCTAAAGGGGGACTGGGCGGCATATTCGCCGCCAGCGTGGTGATATTCTTCGCCTATTCTGGCTTCCAGACCATAAACTCCTTCACCAACAGGGTGAAGGGCGGAGGAATCTCGGCTGCGAAGGCGATAGTGTACTCCGTGATAATAAGCATGGTACTCTATGTGGTGGTCGCGTTCGCGATGATAATGCTTCTGCCGCCGACCTCCTACCCCATATCTGGCGATCCCCTCTCCTTTGCCCTCAAGAGCATCAACGCGCCGAGCTGGCTGTTCCTGGTGGTTGACATAGGTGCCCTGGTGGCGACCGCCTCGGCGACTCTTGCGATGATACTTAGGAGCTCTAGGCAGATCTACCAGATGGGGGTCGATCACATACTCCCGGCGCTCACGACAAACTACGACAAAAAGAGGGATGTGGCCATCAACGGGCTCATCATATCCGCGGCCCTCGCCATACTACTGCTCTTCGCAGGGGACATATACACCATAGTCTCAATAAGCAACGTCGGGCTCTTCATATCCTACCTCATGGTCAGCTTCGCCGTGATACACTTCCGCAGGGCCGGGGTGAAGCCGCCTTTCAAGTCCCCGTGGCACCCCTACCTTTCGATAATAACAATAATCGCCCTCCTCGCCTTCTTCATCGGGCTCCCGGCCGAGGCGCTAATACTCGGCCTTGTGCTGATGCTCGTCATCCTGATAGTGTACTACTTCCTCAGGGAGGTAAGGGGGAAGCCGCCTGTAAGGGTGCGGCTGTTCGGGTGAGATGGTGCTGATCGGGATAATAGGGGCGCCCAACAAGGGGAAGAGCACGCTCTTCTCCGCCCTGACATTGCACGATGTCGCGATTGCAGACTACCCCTTTACTACCATAGACCCCAACAAGGGCATAGCCTATGCGACCGACAAATGCCCCCATATCGAACTTGGGGTGCAATGCAAGGCGCGGAACTCCCTGTGCATAGGCGGGACGCGGCAGATACCGGTCAACCTGATGGACGTGGCCGGGTTGGTGGAGGGCGCCCACATCGGCAAGGGGATGGGGAACAAGTTCCTCAACGACCTCGCGGCGGCCGACGCCCTGATAATAGTCGCGGATGCCAGCGGGAAGACCGATGCCGCTGGAAACGCAGCCAGCGGACACGATCCGGTCGATGACGTTGAAATGGTGCGGGACGAGCTGGTAGAGTGGCTCTCGGACATAGTGAGGAGGCACATGAAGGCGATATCTAGAAGCACTGATGGAATCTCCGCGCTAGGGGACATTCTTACCGGCCTCAAGATCGGCCGGACAACCATAGCATCTGCCATAGGCAAGGCTGGTCTTTCTTCCACGAAGATAGACTGGGCCGAAGAGGGGATAGAACGCTTCTCCGCAGCAATCCTCGAGATGGCTAAACCCTGGATTGTGGTGGCGAACAAGATGGACTCTGCGGGATCCGATTCTGGCGCCGCATCGCTTGAGAAAGAGTATGGCAAGGATCGCGTATTTAGGATGTCATCGGCGGTCGAACTGGCGCTCGAGAAAGCGGACAAGGCCGGGATGATAAAATGGTCCGGCGAATGCGATTTCTCGGTTGCAGGCAATGCAACTCCCGAGCAGAAGCGCGCCCTTGACTACATGAAAAACTACCTGTCAGGCCATGGGATGGCCTCAAAAGCCCTGATGAATAGGGTCGTATTCGAACTGCTGGGCAACATAGTTGTCTATCCGGTCGAGGACGAGCACAAGTATTCGGACAGCATGGGGAATGTTCTCCCTGACGCGATCCTGCTCAAGAAAGGCTCAACGGCGCATGACCTTGCAGCGGCGATACATACGGAAATAGCAGACAAGATGCTCTACGCGATAGACGCGAGGAAGAAGATGCGGATAGGGAAGGACCATCAGCTCCAGGACGGCGACATAGTAAAGATAGTCAGCGCGGCACGCTAGCTCGGATTAAAATACCATTAACTTTTTAGTGTAAATCAGTCAATGCTACTAAGTGAACCAATGAAAACTATCATGCTGATGGCCATCACTGTAAATGGCTTCATAGCCCGGGAGAACGGGGATTCTGACTTTGTGTCAGCAGACTCATGGGCCCATGACTGTAAGCAAGTGGCCGATGCGGGATGTTCCATAATGGGCTATAAAACATATTCGTATATGGTCGAACGCGGAGATTTCCCAATTCCTGGATATAACGTGGTAATGACAAAAAAGAAGGTAAATAGCAGATTGGAAAATGCGATGTTCACTGGAGCAAAACCAAAAGAGGTTCTAAAGGCGCTTGGAAAGAAGGGCTTCAAAACAGTCATCCTATATGGCGGCGCAAAAGCCAATTCAAGCTTCCTAAAGGCGGATCTTGTCGACGAGTTTTATCTCTACGTTATTCCTGCGGCATTCGGAAAGGGTATGACCCTATTTGAAGAAGTCGGGCTGGAAACAAAGCTAAAACTGCTGAAAATTGATAGGTTCTCGGCCGGTGTAATAGGATTACGCTACAAAGTAATCAGAGTAGCCAAGAGAATAAAGATCCACTCATAGCCACCAGAACTAATATCTCCTTGCAGATGAAACAATCGCGAATAGCGGCGCGACAATCAGGCATATTATGATTGGCATGGCGACGACATACT
>CAWBEB010000005.1:0-82995 GCA_963787745.1 uncultured Microcaldota archaeon
AGCGCCGAGATGTCTGCTGTCGGCCGAGCAGCGAAAAGAAAGCACCTTGAGGCACATAAGACCATAGTAGATGGCAAGCTTAACGGGATAGAGAAGTCTGTGGTGGAGAAGGTCGCAAGGGAGCTTGCGGTCAACGACAGCCAGCACAGCTACGCCTCAAAATACTTCCTGGCCTACACGATAATAGCCAAGAAGGCCCAGGGCTGGAAGTGGCTCATAATTGGAGGGGCGGCTTATGCCGCCGCCGGGGCGAGCTTCGGGGCGGGGGCGCTATTCGAGCACCTGGACGGGTGTTCGACGGGTTGGGGGGAATCCTTCTAGGTGGCGGAAGCCACGCGCTCCTCAAGACTAGGAAGGCATGGCAGCAGGCAAAGCTCCTCACCGCAATATTCATTGACAAATACAGCCGCAGGCACCTTAGGGGTGCGATAGAGGAGGTGAATACGGACAAGATCAGCGCCTCCGATGCTTCCAAGAGGGCCGCTTCCAGGTGCTAACGCCGCATCAGGTGCCTGGCCTCATGCCCTGCAGGTTTGAGACGTAGAGCTCGTCAAGCCCCAATGGAACAAAATTGGTTTCGGAGCTCCTTGAGATCCACTCCGAGGCCATGAGGACCCTCTTGCATCCTATCCTTGCCATATAGTTGAGAACCGCATTGATGGTCTTTCCCGTTTCCACGCTGTCATCCAAAAGGAGTACCGGCCTTGCCCTTTCCGCCCTCAGGAAGGCCTCGTCCTGCTCTGCGATGTAGACTTTGTAGGGCTCAAGCCAATTGCCCCATACGCAGGTGGAGCGGTGCCTGTGGCATCCGAGCATGGCGAAATCCAGGCGCTTGCCCTGGTTCCTGAACTCGGCCCCCACCGAAGCGGCAAAATAGTATCCGTCCACCATTATCGGCACCAGTATCGGGTCCTCTAGGATGCTCGCGATCTTCGCAGGACCCTTTTTGGGGAAGAACGTGTAAATCAATGACCTGGTGGTGGCGGTGTGGTCCTCGAAGCATGTCCTTAGCATTGAGCGCAGGTTTTCCTTCTCCGTTTTTGGGAAGCAGGGATCGAACTGGCTTATCCAGGCTATCCTGAAAAGGGATTCGTCGCGGATGTGGGTGCCATGAGTTGGCATCTCATGCCTTATGTTCTCCTTGAGTTTTGTCAGGCCGACCGGCTCCTCCCTGTCCTTTGCAACCCTCAGGGAGACCGCTGGCTCGTCCCTTGCGGCTATTATAGTCTCGGCTACGGTGGAAGGGGCTGGTGCTCGCTGGAAGAGACTGAACTTCATTTTATCAGAACATTAGCATTTTTCTAGATATATCAATCTTTCTGGGGACTGGTGCCATCGGCTGCAGTTTCATGGCTGCGGTTAAGTGCGATGAGGATAATGGTCGCATCCGCAAGCCGTTCCATGTCCCCATTTGTCCCTGCCCGCGGCGTTGGGGCCGGCGCGCCGGCCTTACCCTCCTTGTTCCGGAGCGCCTCAAGGAACTTGTCGGCCTCGGGCTTTTTGAAATTAGGCATCTCGAACGATAGCTCGATCAGCATCCTGTAGAACCTGTAGGCCGCCTCCGAAAACTGGTTGGTGAAGACCTTCCTTTGCAATTCCTCATAGGTTTCTGGTTCTCGTGCCCTGACATGGGCTATCAGCTCCACCTCTTTCTGGTAGTGGTATGACGGCTCGATCCTGCCGCTTGACTTTATAATCTCCCTGGAAGTGGTTTCGGTGAGCCCCTCATCCACCATCCTCATCAGGCCAGGAGCGTCGGTGAACGATTGGGCCAGGTGGGTGAGCTCGTGCGTCAAGGTCGCGGGCTCAAACCTTTCCGCCGTTTCCAAGATCCGTTCCGGCTCCCTCCTTATGAATGCAATCCCAAGCTCTGGAATCCAAAGCCCCGAAGACCTTGTCGGTCCGAACTTGTCGGTCGCCTTATCATACTCCTCCGGGCCGAGGAGCCGCACATCCTCCTCCAGATTGGGGCAGACGGGCTCGGAGCCGAATCCCCTCCTTATGCGGTTGAGGCGCTCCAGGGCGTGATTGGCCAGCTCTACCTCCCCTCCACTGATCTTTTCGTAGGGCAGCCCGGCGATGTGCACCCTCGCCTCGGCTGTCCGTATTCCTTTTTCCATGATCTCGTTGAAGGCCCGCCTGTGCTCCGGTGAGGAGTCCTTGTACCGCGCCGCCTCAAGCTTGAAGAACTCCCTGGTCTTCTCCAACTGCTTCATGCCTCTTGGCCTATGTTCCAGCTGCATAGCATCACAAAGCAAGGGCCCGGCCCGATATATTGCCCTTTCGCGGCTCTCTTAGGGGTAAGAGAGTCTGCTTATGGCCCATCAGGTTGAGATGCGCCTTCAGCGCGCCGTCTATCTTTTCCCTGATAAACCTAGACTCCCAAAGGCTCTGCTTCTTCAGGTAGTCCCCGTGCTGCCCTCCAACCGCCCTCGCGGACATGAATCCGGACATCACACCCCTGCGCGCCCGGTAGCGGCATAGGGCCGGCCCCTCGTCAAGAGTGATCTCGCCTATGAAATCGGGTTGGATGTTGGCTAGCCAGGTAGAGTTCCATTTGCCGTAGCCCCTATGGATCCCGATCACCAGCGACCCGATTTTCAGGTTCGTGAACCCTAGAGAGCGAAGCAGGTCGTGGGCCCTCTCCAGCGACTTTCCAGAGCTGTTGAATTCCTCGAAGATGAAGATCCTGTCGGAATGCGACAGCATTTCCTTTTTGAGTAAGGGCCTAAGCCTCCCATCATAAAGGGCCCTCAGGCTGCTTGGGCTCCTTTCGCAGGTGCGCCAATTGGACAGCCCTTTGAGGGGCAGCCTCTCGCCCGGTGCCTCGGTCATGAAACCCATCCCTATGAACAGAGGATTATAGTCCGGGTGTCTTGCCGCCATTACCTTCCTTAGTAGATAGGTGGCATATCCGACGTTGCCGCCGCTTGCGACCACCGCCTTCGTCTCGTTCCCTCTTATGAAGGCGGCCATCCTGTCGGCCGCAGCTACGGTTTCCTCCAATGAGAGCTTCACCTTGGCCTTAGGGGTTGCAATCGCAGTTCTCATCCTATCGCCAAGACTAGCGTATATCCCAATATATCAATCTTTCTAGGATCGGCCAGTTTTGCCCCTCAGCCAACCGGTGAGGCTACGTTCGAGCCTTCTCACGGATTCCGGCTCCAGGCGAGAGGGCATTAAAAGTATGGTGGATTGCGGCCTGTCTATCTCATCGGGACGCTTTAGGTTCAGGGAGATGAAGGCGATCATCGCAAGGTCGATCGCCCTGTTAACTGATTCCCTCTCCGCGGCGTCCTCCCGCGCCACGTCTATGCCGAGCCTCCGGTCCCTGAAGACCTCGAATTGGTTGCCGTTGAGCGCGTCGTCGTAGAGCAAGGAGAGCATGTAGGCATGCTCCTTCCTCGCTGAGTTTGGGTCTCCCGCGGCGTCGAAGCAGAGGCTCGCCATCTTGTGCAGCGCCGCGGACTTCTTGAGGTCCGCAGACGCAAGGTTGTCTGTTAGGGCAGCGATTCTGGCGAGGTTGATGGCCACCTTGCGGTCGTTCCCCGTCTGCGGCAGCCTCCTTATTTCCTCAATGGTCTCGTTGAGGAGCGAGATCCGGCTCCCCTTCCTCTGCACCGTCGCCGTTTCCATTGATTTAATCACCATCTTCCAGATATATATTGCTTGCTGGCGGCCAGACTGCAGACCCACAGCTAGCCATTTAAACCCGAGCTCCAAATATGAAGCATGGATTTGGAATCCGAGAAAAAGAAGGCGGCTAAGTTCAAGCCCGTATACGCCCTTGCGGTGATCGTGGCGCTTGCCCTTATAATTGGAGTGGCTTACATGGCGACAAACAGCAATGCGGCGACGCCAATCGTCGCTGTGGGAGACAACATCAGCGTATATTATACGGGCACGCTGACCAACGGCACGGTCTTTGATTCTAACGTGGGAAAGAGCCCGCTTACATTCACGGTCGGCTCGGGCCAGCTGATCAAGGGTTTTGACCAGGGCGTAATAGGCATGAGGCTCAACGAGACCAAGACGATAACCATACCTGCCAACGAGGCCTACGGAGAGGTCAACCAGAGCCTCATAGTAACAGTGCCAAGGTCGCAGTTCGGGAACGAAACCGTGACAGTGGGCATGGGCGTATCAACAGGCACAGGGATGCAGGGTGTTGTCACGGCGCTAGGAACCGACAATGTAACCGTCGACTTCAACCCTGCTCTTGCGGGGAAGACGCTGATATTCAAAATCCAGGTAGTCGAAATAAAGAAGTGATCAGTACTTCTTCCATTTTCCTTCGGAGACTACGCTTACCTTTCCGTCAATCCATATGATCGCAGATTCGTCATCAAGAGCATAGAGATCCCCATCTAGCAACTTGGCTGCCTTCCTGAGGTTGCCATCCCTTATCTTTGGGAAGTACGGCGAGTTTAGGTGCGGCCTGAAATTGAAGTCTACATATCCAAGACCTGAAGGTGCGTTCCTGGTCTCCCCTCCATAGAGGGATTCGGGCAGTTGAGGGAGGCGCCTGCAGAGCGCGACACTTCCTGCGCTTATCCCGACGTAGACTCTGGTTTTCAGAAGACCGGGCAGCTCTTTTTTTAGTCCTGACTTCACCATCCATTTTACGAGATGCTCCGTCCACCCGCCGCCTACGAATATGACATTCGCGGCCTTGAGGCGCCTCAGCCAGAACTTCTTGGGCATTGCTGATATGTCGACTATGTCCGTCGGCCCCAGCTGCTCGCACCTGCGGTATTGGTTGATTAGCCAGCCCTTGTCGCCATCCTCAAGGTTCGCTGCCGTTGGTATGAAGGCGATTCTCATCTTTCCCCGGACAAGACCTCCAAGGGCCCTTTCCAAGGACTTGTTGGTTATCCCTCCAGAGGTCAGCATCAGCTTCATTCCATCACTATAGGGTAATTATCTCCTGGACTTCTTGGCTGCGGCCTTTCTCTGCTGCGTCGTGAATGGCTGGAAGAGCCCGACAACGTTCCCCTCCGGGTCCGTCGTTATGGCGCTCCATCCGACCATTGGTATCTCCTGCTTTCCCATAAGGATCCTTCCGCCGGCGCTTTTCACCTTCCTTATGGAGGAGTCGATGTTCTGGGTGTTTATGTAGTTCCTCGGTCCCTTGTCGGAATTGTCCCTCTTGTACATCCCCCCAGCAAGTGCCTTCTTGTTGCCCGGGCTGGTGTTTATCATCCAGTACTTCATCCCCGTCATTTTGGCGTCAGTGAACTTCCAGCCGAAGCAGCTGCCGTAGAACTTGCTGAGCTTCGCGGGATTCCTGGCGGGAATCTCAAAGTGTATTATTTCGCTCTTCATAACCTCACCGAAATGCGTTGCTCAGCACTGCTTTATAGCCTTTGTTGAAAAAAGTGGTTCAGGCCGCTACAAAAGCGGTTTCGAGATCAGTATGCGCCGTCCCATCGCGCGTAGGACGCCCTTATCTTCCTGCCTCGCGCCTTTATGAAATTCCTCCTGTCGCTCTCCTGCATGTACCTTGCGATGCGGGTGTGGATCCTCTTCTTGCTGATCCATTTCTCTCCGAACTTTATCGTGTCGACCACCCCGACTATCGGGGTATAGCTTATTATCACTTTGGCGACATCGACAGCGAACTCCATGTGTTCGCCCCCAAATCGAAGCCTGCTGGTATAAACGTCCATGATATCCCTCGTGATTCCTCCAAACGCCGTGGCATGCGACTGGTCGGGTCCGCCACCACAACACAAACCTTCGGATAAAAAAGTTTAAAAAGGGGACCGGATAAATTTTTTACCGGTAGTATAAGTTTTCTGCAAATTTGAATCTGTTTTTGCAAAGTATATTTTACCGCAGGCTGGGCTTTTGGCGTCGGTGACAAGCTTTGCGGCAGGTATAAGTATTTGAATCCGTTTAGGTATCTTTGATAAAATGGTACTTCGGCCAGGAAAAACGGAGAGGGACGTGCTGGCGCTGAACGCAGGACACATTCTCCGCTATTCATCGATACCGGAGCAGGAGCAGCTGGTTCTGTTGAGGGAGACCGTTGGAGCCGGCCTTAAGGATCAGACGGCGACGGTTGCCTTGCTCTCGTTCACGAGCGCCTACGCTAGCGTCCAGCAGCAGCTGCTTGAGGCGGCCGCTCCAATGATGGCCAGCGACTTCAGCGGAGGCGCCGTAAAGAAGCATTTCAGCGCGCTGAGGCTTTCCGCACTTAGGCTGAATCCTAATCTTTCAGACGATGTGAAGAGCGGCCTTGATGCCCTTGATAAGGAATTCAAGATCAAATCTAACTCACTGGAGATAAGATGGAACAGGGAGAAGACAGGCATAGAATACTCGACTGTGCAGAAGAACATGAGGACGGAGGAGGTTTTATGGATAAAGTCCGGAGCCAAATACACCAGATCGCCCGAAGGGGTGATCTCATGCTTTGTGCTCTATGTGAATACTACATTGCTTCCGACAAGGTTCTAGATGTGGTGGGATGGCGGTCTCGACATTGAATTCCGACCGTGCGGGCATTAGGGCGCTCGAATCCGTGAAGGGGCTGCTGCGCACCATAGACGGTTTGCCGAAATCACTTAGGGAGGAGAGCCTCAACAGGCTGGTCGAATCCACTGCGCTGATGAACATAGAGCTAAAGCTTAGGAATGTCCACGGGTTGGGGTCGGCGCTCTCAAGCAATGAGGCGAAGGAGGCGATAGGGGACCTCAAGGCGCTCGACCTGAAGATCGCCTATCGGATTATTAGACGCTCCAAGGGCGCTGGCTTCGCCGTCATCTCTGATGCCGACCTGAGGAGCAGGCTGATACCGGGCCGATGGCAGTTTGGCAGCCTGGGAAGGGTTGCGGTGAAGAGCCACATTGAGGTTGGACTTGCCGCGCTGGACATAAGGCAGATCAGGGAATGTAGGACGTCGCTCCATGGGGATAAGACCATAATGGAGGATGCGATACGGGCGCACGAAGCGGTGGCGCTGAAGGCTTTGAGAATGCCGGAGGTCTATTTGTACAACGACACTGGCGGGAAGTGGACCATGGCCCACGTTGCAGTGAGCCACCACGAGAAGGCTGCAAAGTATGCCATGAAGCGCCCAAGAATAAGAAAACTAAAGAATGAGTTCGGGGAAACGGTGGCCAATCACGCCGGTTCCCACTGGAACGATTAGCAGGCCGCCTTCGCTTTCTGGTTCCTATGGGCCTGTTTCTTAAGGAGATGCCCGTATCCCTCCTCTCTCAACCATCTCTTGATTGCATTTGGGGCATGCCACGCATTCTTGGCGGCCTGTGCAAGGTTTCCGTCGGCCTTCAATACCCTGACGGCTTTCTTCACCGTTTCAACCCGCTCATGCTCGTTTAGGTAATGCTTGACGAAATGCTTCGGTATGCCAGTATGCTGCTCGACTGTGAGATGGTCCCTGAAAACAGAAAAGAAACTGAGCACCTGCTCCTTCTGCGCCGCAGTCAGGGGGCTCCTCTCCAACTTCCTTGCGCAGGGTCGGTTGGAGAGCTCGGAATTGGCCTTGATGGTTGCCTCCCCCAAAGGCGCCAGACGCGGCACCTGCATTTCGACCGCCATGGTCAGCATCTCGGCGGTCCGATCAACTGTTTTCGGAGGCGGTTGAATGGTCGGCTTGGGCTCTGGCTCCTTTTGCCTTGCCCGGGCGGCCCTTGCGTAAATCCCTGTTGAGGCCTGCCTAAGTATGGTGTCATAATCCATATTCACTTCATGAACAGTAGTAAGCATTCCATTTGGCTTCGAGCAACCATTAGGTAGGACTATCACGGTCTTCTGCCCGTTCGCCGATTGTTTGTTTATCTGGTCCACCATTTTATCCCCGTCTAAGTTTGCACCGTTCAGCCGAATTGCCTTTCCAGATTTCTTGCCGCAGTCATATCGTATCTCTTCAGGATGGATAGGGACGTCTCTACGTCATGACTTGTTATCGTAGCGGTACCGATCGCCTTTCCTCTCAGCAGGCCGAGCTTGAGCTGGTCGGTGGTGCTAAACTGCACGCCTAAGTTCTCCTCAACCTTCCCAAGTGCGTCAAAAATCCTTCCGATCTTGGTTACATTTGAGGCGCCGTTTGAGCTTTCAGAATGGATCCTTCCAATCCCCTGCCTGAGCAGGGCGACCTGCGCCCTCCTGCCGTTTTCGGAGGAGTGCTCAAGGACTTCAAGCCTCTGGCCAAGGCCATTTATCTTCTTGCGGAGCGCCTTCTTGCTTACCATGATAAGGGAATAAGAATTTCAAATATAAAGAGTTTGCTACGCCCTTAGGAGGACGGAGATCTTCCTTATTATCTCGTCGGCGCGCTGGCTGATTACCTCATCCTTGGAGCCGGTTTTGTCTGACTCATAGACCACAAAGCCATTGGAGGCGCCCTGGTAAAACGGGTGCCGCTTTATGAGGGTCTCGAGGGTTTTCTCCGGCAGCGGAGGCCTGTTGGGGTCCACTCCGCCCTGATTTTCTCTCTCCGTGAGGATTCTTGCACTAACTTCCGGATCCGGCGACGGAGTCAGGTATACCACCGGGCCCTTCCTTGTCACAATCCTTGTGTTTATCTTCATGTAATGGAGGCTTTCGGAATTCGCGAGGGCACCGCCCCCAAGGGAGACCACCGCAACGTCTGGAAGCCTTGAAAAGAGTTTCCTGATTACCACGGATTCGGCAGCCCTAAAGCCTAAAAGGCTTGACTTTGCCACATAATCGGTAATGCTGACACCATAGCGCTCGACGAATAACGCATCGGTGTCGAAGAACTGCGCCCCTATCCGCTCGGAAACGAGCTTTGCGATCGTGGTTTTGCCGCTAAACCTCATCCCGGTAAAGGAAAGCGCTCCGTGTATGTGTACGGGCCCGGCATGGGTGGGTTGAGCGATGGTCCTCTGGGCCATATAATCACAAATGCGTTCAAATCTTTTATTGGTGCCTTATGGAATGGTGCTAGAAGTTGCGCAGGTCTGCCCTCCTGCTTGAGGGCCTGTTATGGAACTTGGTAACAAAGAGCTTCCTAGGTCCTGGCTTTGGGCCCCTGAGCAGAGCTTCTATGGATTCAATGACCCTGGCCCTGCGCTGCATGGCCGTCTCTTCCTTGCCGGAGCCGGCCGCCTCGCCGCCTCCTGCTTGCTTGGAAACTCCGGCCATGGAATCTTCATTACCTTCTAAATCTCCAAGGGCCTCCCGGACCGTATCCTCCCCTGATCCAAACCGGACCTATGAATGGCTCGACAACGAGCGGGGATATAACTACCATGGGCTCGATTCTGGTCGTTGTAACGACCTGGGCCGGCTGTCCTGCCTGTGCCGGGCGAATTACCTGGCTGTCCCTTTCGACTACGCAGCCGGATGCGAGCATGCCAAGCGCAGCGCCCATCGCAGCGACCTTCGCGGTCTTCGAAGCGGTTTTGTTCATCTTATCACACCACTATTCTTGCCGCTTTCCAAATATATAAGCATTTCAGGGGGCCCCGACGGGCGTCTACTTCAGGCCGAAGAACTTCCTTATCCCGCCGCTGCGGCTGGGGGCCTGGGCGGACCCTTCGGATTCAGCACCGGCCTTTAGGAGGTAGGACCTGCAGAGGTCATCTATCGCCAGGGAGAAGAGTGATGTCCTGTTGAGCAGGTAGGCGGGGGTGTGCTTCGCCTCGCTCTCGTCGACGCTTTTCTCCTCGGGCACCATTGCATAGGCGACGTCGCCGTAGAGCTTCTCTATCGTGTCCTCGCCGAGCTGGTACTTGCCCTCCTTGACCCTGTTTATCACCAGCTTGTGGAGCAGGTGGTACTTTAGGTATGATTGCGAAAGCCTCTGGGCGCCCCTTACGGCAGTCTCCTCTGGGGTCGTTATTATCAGCGCCTCGTTTATGAGCTTGATTGCCGGCTCTATCTCCGACCCGGGAGGCGTGTCGACTATCACGAAGTCGAAGTCGCTCCTTGCGATCTCGGAGTAGAACTTGGAGATCTGGTCGGCGGAGGCCTTGGTTGCGGCGCCTTCGCTGCCCGCGGTCACATAGTAGAATCCGCCGGACGGATAGAGGACAAGAACGTCCTTCAAGCTGGCCTCGCCCGATATGACCTCGGAGTAGCCCTGGCCCTCTAGGCCCGAGCCGAGCAGAAGCCCGACGCTTGGGTTGGGGACGTCCGTGTCTATGAGCAGCACATCGTAGCCTGCGGCTCTTAGCGCCGCAGTAACGTTTATCGATACTATAGTCTTGCCGACTCCACCCTTCGGTGAGGCCGTCACGATTATGTAGGGTTTCTTGGCCATCGAATGCTATCTACTAGAAGCATAAAAGGTTTAATAACGTTGCGGGACGGACGGCGATGTGGGAAGCGGGGTGGCAATCACAAAGCATAAAAAGATTGATTGACCCAGAGATAGGGATTCCGATGGCGGGAGAACTACTGGAGGCCTACAGGAGGATAGAGAAGAGGCAGTACCTAATGGCGGTCTGCATGACAGTGTCGACGCTGGTGACCCTCCTCATAATCATACTCTACTCCCAGCTCTCATCATCTGCGGCGCAGAACGCCCGCGCCTACCTCGGCCTTTCCAGCAACTACTCATCGCTTAGTGCTACCTACGCGGTGCAGATCGCATCGCTGAAGGGGCAGCTCGGGAACCTGTCGGCAAAGTACAACCAGACGCTCTATGGCCTTGCCAACCCCTACACGGACCAGCTCTACAACAATTACCAGGTCAACATACCGGGCAGCAGCGTCGGCGGCTCTGGCACCAGCAACAATTATACAGGCCCGATTAGGACCTTCAACACCACCTATTTCACCAGGTACTACACCTACAACTTCTCCTTCAACGCGCCCTACCCGGGTTACATTATACTCAACGCGACCGGAAGCGGGGCCAACACCCAGACCAATTCGACCTGGGAGTTCCTTGTCTCAAACGGCCGCCTGATCAGGAACAGCACCTTAGAGTACTATAGCTACCAGAGCGGGGCCTACTACCAGGGAGACTACGCGCCCACCGTGACCAGCAGGGGGACTTATCGCACAAGCCTGAACACCAGCGATCCCGGTACCGTATACGCGCCACTTCCGTCCCAGTCAGGCGCCAGCGTGAGGATCCCGGTCCAGAACGGCACCGTCAGGGTCTGGATAGTCAACTTCGCAAACCAGAGCGCGGCAGTCACATTCTCTGCCAAATATGTGGGACTGCGCTCCGGATGAATTGAGGGTTATGGGCCGGCCTTCTGCTGGCTTATCAGGTCCGCTAGGAGGTCGTATCCCTTGAGCGTGTCCTTGCCCTTTTGGGATTCGGAGATCGTCCCTATCTCTATCCTCATAGTACGGAAGTCTATCGCCGCCATTACCTTCTCCTTCTCGGAGCCCATCGCGTTGCTGAGCATCACGAAGTCGCGGGCGCCGATGCCCTCCGCAACCAACTTGTCAAGGCGATCAATCGCCTTAACCTTTGTCTCGCTGCCCAGCATCACCGCGCCGAGGCAGGTGACTGTCATCATTCTCCCGTAGTCGGTCCCGTCGCTCACCCCAAGCATCCGGCCGACGATGCGGTCCGCATCCTCGGGAAAGATCTCTGAAAGATTGCTTAGCACGTTTCTTGCCCTCTTGCGGGCCAAATCAAGGTTTTCCAAAACCCCGGCATCGGTAAATGCGGCTAGGGCCTTCTTTTTCGAATAAAGCGAATCTATCACCGAGATCGCGCTTTCGGTGATCCCGTAGTTCGGACCAGTCTGCGTCCCCCCATCAAGCTCGTCTTTGGTTCGCAGCAAATTGAACTCCATGTGGCCCGGCCCGTCGGTAAAGACGGATGACATCGCGTCCCTAAGTCCGACAAGACGATCCATTGTGGACTTCCTTATCGCCCGTATCGTTATCCCTGTCGGCCCGTGGAGGATTTCAAACCCGTCTATCTTCCCTTCCGTCTTGAGCACCTTTACGGAGAATGGGGTCGGCGGTCCGGATGCCTTCTCAAGGGACTTGACGAAGGACTCGGAAAAAAGGTCCTTGAAGAGGACCTGTTCCCCTGCCGGAATCAGCGCGGGGTCCCGCTTTATGGTGAGTTGGAATATCACATGGTTGTATTTCATGGTTTCCGGATCTTCCAGCACCAGGCTTCGGTCCGAAAGCGAGATGGAGACGCCGTGCCTTCCCTGCGAGGTGCGGAGCGCGGAGTTGAGAAGCCCCTCGACAGAGGGCACGAGCTCGTTTACTTTCTTGTAGAACTCCTTGTATTCGGTAAGCTTGCCCCCCATCATGCGGCCAAACTTGGACTTCCTTATCTCCATCGGTATCATAGGATTGGGGTCCCAGGAGATATATAAGCTTTTCATGAGGGGAATTCGAAGGCGCCATCTGACTACATAACGGGGATCGAGTTCAAGAGGATGATGACGAACCTGCAGGAAGAATGGGCAAATTTACGGGATGGCAGATACCCATTCAGGAAGCTATATATATTCCCATTTCAGAACCATTAGTGATCATATATGAACGTTAACAAGACTTCAGGGAATGCCAAGCAGGAGCAGACAGAAAGGCCTGCGCAGATTCCTCTGAGGGGGTCTTCCAAGACAGGAATGGCGATAGCAGCGGCAGGGCTCATGGCCATGCCAGTCGCCAATGCCTCAGTCGTCTCCACAAACGAGATGGCCTTCCCCAAGTTTACCGCAGACCTCACGCTAAGCCAGCCGGTCGCGCAACAGCTCGACTCGGTTAATCCGTTCAACACCAAGCTCGGGACCCTCGACTACGTCGAGATACAGCTCAGTGGGACGGCGAACATATCAGTCTCGGAGAACGGACTGAAGGGCTCGACCTTCGACATAATGCTCAACACCTTCTTCGACACCAAGGGCGACGCCCTCAACGGCGGGAACCCTGTCGACACCTTAAGCTACACATTCAAGGGCGGCTCTTCGCAGAGCATGTCCAAGTCGCTTAGCTGGACTGACACCGAGACATTCACATCGCCGAGCATCCTTGCGCTCTTCGAGGGCAGCAAGCCGGTGAGCCTCTACGAGACCGTGAAACTGTCAGACAGCATCTCTACGCTCACCAAGTCCGAGAACATAAATGACTGCGGCCTCAACGTCAGCGTGAAGGTACAGGACCTCGGGGACATAATATACGGCTACTCGCCGCGCTCGGTGCCGGAGCCCAAGGAATCCGAGCTGCTCCTCACAGGGGCAGTCGCGGTCGGCGCACTCTCCCTCCTGAGAAGGAAGCAGAACAAGGAGAGCGCCGAGGAGTAAGGCGGGAGACGCCAGATAGCTGGCCTTTCCATCATGGTGGTCTTATGAAAGCGATAAACATAGCCTTCGCATGCTATCCGGTGGAAAGCCTCGGCAGGGCAAGGGATTTCTACGAGAAGGTCCTGGGGCTCAAGGCGACAAGCGTCTGGGTTCAGGACGACAAGTCCGGAATGGTTGAATACGACATAGGCCCGACCACGCTCGCCATAGGGGCGGGAGCTGACACTTTCAAGGTTGGGGAGGGAGGGGCATCGGTCTCCGTGGAGGTTGAGGACTTCGACGCGACGCTCAAGGATCTCAAGGCGAAGGGCGCCAAATTCATAGTGGAGTCGACAGAGACGCCAGTATGCTTCATGGCGGTGGTGGCGGATCCTGATGGAAACAAGATAATGATACACCACAAGAAGCCGGCGAAGTAGATTTCGTCAGTTTTTGGTCCTTCCTTTTGAGGGGCGCGCAAGGTCCGCTATCTGCAGCCTTGTCTTTTCTATCTCCCTGCGCATCAGCCCTCGGGATTCCTCGTGCATGCAGACCCCGCAGTAGGCATCCATACCCCGCAGCAGCCTTTCCAAAACCATCAGGCTTGGCAGGCGGACCTCGCCGGGGGCCTCGAATATCCGCGACCTCTGCAACTTTGACTCGTCGATGAATTCCTCAATGGTGCGGACGGGGAGCTTTTGCGCCCCGATTGTAAGCGCCACCGAGGCGCTGGAGGCCAGCCTTGCGGGGTCGCCGAGAACCATCAGGTCAAGAATGCCGGCGCTCATGAGCGCCTCTAGGGAGTGGTCCGCGCCTTCGCTTTGCTCGCTCTTCAGTCTAACCTGTTCCATATTATCACGCTGTGCTGCCTTTCTGCCAATCGTCGCTTGGTCATGATTAGATCGGGGTAATATAAATAACCCGACGTAGGCGGCCATCGTCCGCGCAATTCCGCTAATCGAAAATCCGGGATCGACTTTAAATAATCTGTCTCCCACATCAGCAGCGACGATCAATATGACGAGACTGTCATTGAAGAAAGGAGAGCCGAAGGCTTCCATAATAGACGGGCTTGTCGCGAGCAAGCCAGGCCAGGACGTAGTGGTCACAGCAGTACAGAACCTTTACCTCAAGAGCGAGATAAAGGGCTTCATAAGGGAATATGTATCAAGGCTCATACCGGGAGAGGTTGTTGGGTCGGGCGCCAATGGGCAGACCTTCAACACCTACCTAAAGGAGGCCGCAGGCACGATTGGACGGGCGTTCGAGAGGTTCAACGGCTCTGAGGAGTTTTCAGGCCCAGTGAGGGAGAAGTGGATGAAGGCGGTCCTTGAGGCAAGCGACCAGGATGGGACCCGCGGGCAGAGGCTCCGTGGGATGCTCAGGGGCGGTAGGCAGTCAAAGGAGCCTGCCGGCATCTTCGAGCTTGTCCCGGCCGGCTGAGCAATTAACCAGCGGAGTATACAACGTAGCCAGAGGGATAGGAACCGCTTGATCCACTCGGGGTTACTGTGACGGTGTATGTGCCCGGGCTCTGGCCCGAGCATACATAGATGTAGGCATATCCGGAGTCTTCCTGATTTTCAGCTGTGGTGCATGTACCAGAAGATGGGGTCACGCCGACACTGGACATTGAGTAGACAACGCCGCTAAGCATTATGAATGTGTACTGGCCCGTATCCCCAACCGAATAGGTGAAGGTATAGGGGGTGGTGGTACTGGAGCCCCTGTTGTTGCGGACGTAGGTGATCGCATTGTTGACCCCTACTCCCGCTATCGCGAATGCTGCCGATCCGGTTTGGGTGGCAGAGCATGTGGGGCTTGCCGATTGGTATCCTATGTCCGACCAGAAGTCCGGATATTCATCTGATGTCCACGAACTGCCGAATGAACCCTGGTAACCTACGGTGGTGCAGAAGTACCAGTTTGAGCCTGATGGAAGGGTGGTGGATATGGAACTGCCGCTGGTGGTGGCCCCGTTTTGGCTGTAGGTTATCGGAGGTGAGGATGTGATGGCGACCTGGGTGGCCTTTGCGTTTATCGACCCTATCGGACTTTCTATCGTTTGCCCATTTTGGGTGTATTCTATCCATAATGTTCCTGTGAAAGAAGCACCCAATACATTTGAGGCGAGCGGGCAGGAGAAGTTTAGCGTGGCCGAGCCTCCTAGGTTTATTGTTGAGGCCTGGACACCGCTCCAACTTGCCGGAACGCCGGTGCCAGTGGCACAGCCGGTCTGTACAGAAGAAAGCAAGGTTACCTGAGATCCGACGGTTGCTGAAAGAAGACCGTTTGACGCCATTACTGGAGTCTTGCAGAGAAAGCCGGACTTTGCAACGCAGCTTCCTGAGGCAACCGCCCCCGAATTGAAGTTGAAGACGCCCAATGAAAAGAGGACGGCTATCACTACCGCTATGATGAGGATAGTCCACCCGTAGGTCATCAGGTACTCCATTGCTGACTGGGCCTTTGCCATCTGATCCGAAATCCTTACCCAAGATGGGTTAAAATAGTTATTGGAGGCTCAGGTGGGGGCCATGGTTTCATGCCCTTTTTCTTTCTAGGCGGGACGCCTAAGGAGGAGGACCATCTTCTCGAACTTGGTGCCGAAGAGCTCGAATTCGGGTCCTATCTTCTCGAATCCCATTTTCCCGTAGAGCGCCTTCGCTCTCGTGTTGGAGGTGTGGACCGAAAGGTTTACAAGCCTGAAAAGCCTGGAAGAGTCCTCTATGACACCCTTCATTAGCTCCTTGCCGAGACCGATTCCCCTGTATTCATGGAGCAGGTGTATAGAGAGAGTGGGGCCTGCCTTCGGCGACAGGATGGATACATAGGCGATTCCCTTTATCTCGCTTCCGGCCTCTGCGACCCTTGAAACCGCGAGGCGCTCCTCAGCATCCCCCAGGAAGCGCGATACCCAGCGTTGGGTCTCGGGAAGGCGGACAGGATAGGTTAGGAACGAGAAGTTTTCCCTTCCGCTAATCAGCTCGAGGTGGAGCTGATTCCTGAAGTCTGTGAGCTTTTGGCCGTCTGAAGTTTCGAGCTGGCGTATCTTGACGCCCTCCAGGGTCGGTGCCGGCCTGACAACTGCAGAGCCTAGCGGGAGCCGAAGCTGTAGGGATGGTGACAATTGGTAGCGGACCGTCCTTTGCCTGGTCTGGGTTCCTGCGCCGTCCATGATATATGCACAAGTTGCTGTGCTGGATAATATTTAAAGTGCTCGGTTAATCAGGATCTTGTACCTGCTCCGCCGTGCCTGGAATTGAGCTTGTGCTCCGAACGCATGAGCCCCGAAAATGAGATGTCCATCTCGATGCGGCCCCTGCCGTCCGACCTTATGCTGTACTTTGCATTGATCCCATTCCCCGAAACCATTCCGGACTTCCTGGCTTCCCCATTCAAACGCGCGCTGGCGAAAACCGGCTGTCTCTCCATTTTGTACAGTCTCTCCTCGACCTCGAATTCGATTGTGGGATTCAGGCGCAGGCATGCATAGACAAGCCCGTCGTGGCCGGCCCTGGCGAGAAGGGATTTCACCCTGTGGTCGTCGCTGACCATGGCGATGGCCATCTTCTCCGGTGTGGTGCCGTACATCGCCACGCCCTTCTGGGCGTTGCCCCCCATCGACCTGAGCTGATCTTGAAGTTCGGTAGTCATCATAGCGCTGCCAAGGAATCTGAAGGAGATGGGTTTCTTCCGCTCGGCCATGTGATCGGCTCTACTGGGTGCTTCCATATATTTATTTGTTGTCCTACCTTGTCGGGAAGGCGCCGTTGTAGTTCCAAACAATCCCGCCGGGGATAGTGGTTTAGCCCTTTCCGGAGAATACTGGTCGGGGAGATTGTATGGCGCTTGAGCAGGTTAGGAAGGCCGATCCGGAACTTTTTGGATTCATAAAAAGCGAGCTTGCCAGGCAGAGGGAGGGGCTTGAGATGATCCCTTCGGAGAACTTCCCAAGCCTTGCGGTTTTGGAGGCCTGCGGATCCGTGCTAAACAACAAGTACTCGGAAGGCTACCCGGGGAAGAGGTACTACGGCGGCAACCAGTACATTGACAAGGTGGAGTCCCTTGCAATAGCAAGGGCTAAGGCGCTCTTCAAGGTGCCCCATGCCAACGTCCAGCCCTATTCGGGGTCCCCGGCGAATCTCGCAGTCTACCTTGCGCTCTGCAAGCCGGGCGACACGATAATGGGGCTCAGCCTCACCGATGGCGGCCATCTGACCCACGGATGGAACACCAGCGCAACGGGAATGCTCTTCAATAGCGTCCAGTACCACCTTGGACCCGACGGAAGGATAGACATCGAGGAGGCAAGGAAGCTGGCTAGGGAAAACAAGCCGAAGCTCATATGGGTCGGCGCGACCGCATATCCGAGGGAGCTGCCGTTTAGGGAGTTCGCCGAGATAGCCGACGAGGTGGGCGCCTACCTGGCGGCCGACATATCGCACGTTTCTGGGCTAGTGGCCGGAGGGGCGCATCCAAGCCCTGTTGATCATGTGCACATAGTAACAACGACCACCCACAAGACCCTAAGGGGCCCGAGGGGAGCCATCATAATGGCCACCGAAAGGGGGCTCAAGAAGGACCCACAGCTCGCAGAGAAGATCGACAAGATGATATTCCCAGGACTGCAGGGCGGCCCGCACCAGCACACGACCGCCGGCATTGCGATAGCCCTGCTGGAGGCATCAAAGCCGGAGTTCAGGGTTTATGCAGAGCAGATAGTGAAGAACTCCAGGGCCCTGGCGGAGCAGCTGAAGAAGAATGGTATAAGGCTCGTGTCGGACGGGAGCGAGAACCACCTTTTGCTGATCGACCTCACCCCGTTCGGGAAGGGAAAAGGGGTCTTCGTGCAGTACGCCCTTGACGAAGCAGGGATAACGGTTAACAAGAACACAATACCCAACGAGCCGTCGCTCGCGTTCTATCCCAGCGGAATCAGGCTCGGGACGCCAGCGATAACCACGAGGGGCATGAAGGAACCCGAGATGGTGCAGATCGCTGACCTGCTCGCTAAGGCGATAATGGAGGTCAAGGACAACAATCTTCCCGATGATAGGGATGAGAGGAACGCCTACCTGAAGAAGTACAAGGCTGACATCAAGTCCAACCAGAAAATCAAAGAGGTAAGGCAGGGCGTACTCGAGATCTGCGCGAGGTTCCCACTTTACCCTGAATTGGAACTCTAATGTGTGTCCACATTTTAAAATAAATAACCAATTATGAAGAAATGTGGGCATACGAATTTAAGGAGCTTGTCAGAGATCCTGCTCGGAGCTTATCCCGCTCGCGAGGTTCTTACCAGCTATGCGCGACTGCTCCTTTGCCCTCGAGATCTTGTTCCCTGGATCGGTGTAATCGACGAAACCCAGCACCGCCTTCGTCCACGGATGCCTGGCCTGCACCTGCCTTGACATCTCCATCATCATGCTCCTGTAGGAGAAGTGGCCGGCGGGCTGCGTCCTCAGCTCAGACATGTGCTGGAACTCCCTTAGGTTCATCCCGAACATGAATCTCATCCTGTGGTTGAAGAGGGTCGCATACTGGGACGCTGCTGCAAGACCCGAGGCCCTTATCTTGGAATTTAGCGCCTCCATTTCATTGGCAACCTCAAGGACTCGGGGTTCCATCCCGACCTCGATAACTTCTGACGGCATTATGAATCCCAATTCGCAGCCGAGGAGCTGCCTTTGCTGGGTGAGCATCCTGTGCCTTTCTAAATCCCTGTACTCTGCGAATCCGCCAACAAGGTCGAAGACGATTGGGTATCCTGCCTCAAGGCCCCTGCCGGTTCGGTCGCGCCTGTGCTCCCTCTTTCCAGTGTATTCGGATATGATTGCCTCCTTCTCCGACTGCGACATTTTACTTACGGCTTCAAGGATCTGGGGCAGCGAGAGTTTCGAGTAGGGGAATAGTACGGATGCGACAAGCTCGGTAATGTAGTCCGCCTTCTCGACCAGCTTTACAAAGTCCGCGGCGGGCTTTGCCTTGGGGAGCACCCTGTCGGCCAGCCCCATCATCCGTTTATTCTTCTCGGTGACTCTCTGGTCCTCCCTGTTCCTCTTAATGTATGTTGGTATGACCTTCTTTAGCTCCTCCTCCAGCTTCCTGCCGCGGTCCCTCTCCTCCTCAAGGCCTCCGCTCTTCATCACAGTTATGAGATTGGAGAAGAACCGGCCGTTGCCGTATACGCCGACCTGCGTCAGCGTGGATGACGGGAGCACGCACCTCCCAACATCAAGGGCGGCACAGCGGATGGTGAAGTTGTATGCGATCCTGAACGCCTTCTCTTCCGTTGGGCCAGCGAGGCCTGCCTTCCCGGTTTTGAGCCTCTGCCCATCCCTGTCGACCTCGATCTCGAACTTGTCCTCCGGGAGCTGCTTCCTGAAGTATTCTGAGAGCTTGTCGATGAGTTCAGAGTAAACGAAGAATGCCTTGTCATTGACCGCCTCGAATTCCTTGCCGAAACCGGCGTCCATTACCTCCTTTGGCCTTAAGTATCGCCATTTGCCCGAGGCATCCTTCTGGTCGTAGCGCACATAGCGGGTGGACTGCTCGATTGGGGACCCTCCTATCCTCCTATCCTCTATGGTCTTCGTGAGTATCTGGGATATGTTTTCAAGCCCGACGTGCACGCCCTCGAGCTCGCCGACCGAGTCGTCCCCGTAGGCGTTCAGCACCCTATCCATGAGCTCGGAACCCTTCTGCTGGGAGGGCTCGCCGTCGCTGCCAAGGAATTCATTGATTATGGTGAGCTGCATGCTTGTCGGGGCCCTTGAATATCTGGCGAGGGCGCCGCCGGTCAGTTCCGCGGGCAGGCCGTGCATCACAAAGGTGTCGCCGCCGACTGAGGTGAAGTATTTAGCAAGCTTCTCTTTTATCTCAAACGGAACCTCCTCTAGTGTCTGGTATTTCGCTGATGCTGCCTTGTTTTCCCCCATGCTAATGCCCCAGCAACTCTTCGCCGCAAAAGTATAAATTATGCTCCACACTTTCCTTTACCTTGCCGGCTTTGCGCAAAAAGGTCAAAGGATCCGGGTTGTCAGGGTTATGCCAGGGTTCCCTGGCTGCCCGGACGCAGGATATTTATAGATACCCATGCTTATCAGTAGGGGAAGATGAGATGGCGCTAGCTCCACAAGTGAGGAAAATACCCTCCCATATAGCGGTCATACCGGACGGCAACAGGCGCTGGTCTAGGATACATAGCCTTTCGATCCTAAACGGCTACCAGATAGGGGTAGACAAGGTCATTTCCTTTAGCATCTGGGCGAAGATGATGGGCGTTCAGACGCTCACCTTCTGGGCGCTCTCAACCGAGAACGCGAAGAGCAGGAGCAAGGCGGAACTGAGCATACTATACCATCTTTACAAGAAGTTCGGAACCGACCCAAAGGTTCTCGCCCTCCTCATCAAGAACAGGGCAAGGATAAGGTTCGTGGGCAACCTGAAGCTAATACCAGCCGCCACAAGGAAGGCGCTTC
Organism: uncultured Microcaldota archaeon; assembly: GCA_963787745.1. GTDB lineage: Archaea > Micrarchaeota > Micrarchaeia > Micrarchaeales > Micrarchaeaceae > JAJYUY01. The sequence goes on from CAWBEB010000005.1 coordinate 20,687, forward strand.
TCGCGCTTGAGTCGAAGACCAAGGCATACAAGGACCTCACGATAAACCTTCTCATCGGCTACGGAGGCAGGGACGACCTTGTCTACGCCGCGGGGAGGGGAGCCGGCTCCGAGGAGGAGTTCTCCCGGAAAATAAGGACCGCCTCGATCCCAAACGTCGACCTGATAATCAGAACCTCCGGCGAGCACAGGCTCTCGGGCTTCCTGCCGTGGCAGACCGACTACTCAGAGATATACTTCTCCAAGAAGTTCTGGCCGGACTTCCAGAGGCGCGACCTGAAGAGGGCGGTCGACTCTTACACCGCAAGGGAAAGGCGGTTCGGGAAGTGAGCGGGCATGCCGGCCGCGAAGAAGGGAGACTTCCTTAATGGCCTTAACCCCTTTTCGTTCGGTCTCCCGGGATCCATGCCGCTGATCGCACTTCTGCTCGTGCTTAGCATCATCATGGGGATAGGCGCGACAGCCCTGCTAAACCACAACTCCCTATCCAGCATCTACTACATACTGGCCAGCGGCTCCCTGACTGGGATAATCATAATAATGATGCCCGCGCTGCTTAGCATCATAGTCATAAAGCTCTTCAAGAGGTACATAGACTTAAAGTACATAATCTTCGTCGCGATAATAGGCGCGACTTGCTACGCCCTCTTCATCCTGCTATCATCGATAGTGTCAGTCACCCTTAGCAACTACGCAGTGGCCGGCCTTGTGATACTGGTCGGTGACGCAAGCATATTCGGCTGGTGGTTCTTCGCAAGCAAGATAATGATGAGCAGGAAGAAAATCGACCTGATCTTCGCGCTGGTGCAGCCCACCTTCAACATGCTGCTCTACATCCCCTACAGCAGCAGGATCATATCCTTCGCGACGCCCTTCAACATACTGATAATCAAGCTCTATGCGGGCATATTCATATTCCTCATAACCTGCTACACCATAATCTACATCGTCGACAGGCCCTACAAGAAGAACTTCGGGTTCTACAGCTTCGACGCCTTCGCCCAGATGGTCCAGAACTGGCTCTTCGATGCCAACACCGGCGCGCCCTTCGGATCGAAGTTCGGCAAGCCCGGCAACGTGACCACAGACACCCTGACCATAAAGAACCAGAAGGGGAAGATCAAGGCGATCTTCTTCGCGCCGGACCTCCACTACGGCCCGGCCGGAACAATAGGGGGGAGCGACTTCCCCTACATGCTGGAGAGGCACATAGGGGAGAGGTACGGAGCCCCCGGATTCATAATGCATAGGGCGGTCGACATGGACTCAAACCCGGTTTCCAGCGCCCAGTTCGGAAGGGTGCTCGACTCTTTGGAGAAGGGGATCTCTGAACCAAAGCTGCTGCAGAGTGGGATCACCTACACTGAGAGCGTCTGCGGCGACTCGCAGGTCTCGAGGCTTGGGATCGGCGGGATCTCGGTGGTGACGCTTACAAGGGCGCCCCGGGTGACAGAGGATGTGGCGCAGCCGGCAGCGGCGCTGTTCAACGAGGTCCTGGAGTTGAAGTTCGGAACGAGCATAATAGTTGACGCCCACAACTCGAGGCTTGAGGGCGCCCCGAAGGAGGAGCTTGACGGGGTTAAGTTCAAGTCCAGGTTCGCGGAGGAGTACATGAGGGCGATGAAGCAGATGGGCAAGCCCTGGCACAGCGCCAAGACCATGAGGTTCGGCGCCGCGCGGCAGGAGCTCTACGACGAGCTTGGCGCGCCGACAGACCTCGCAAGAGGCAACCTCAACGTCGCGATATTCGGGTTCAACGGCTATAGGAGGGCGATAGTGCAGATGAACGGCAACAACATGCTACCCAGCATGAGGAGGAAGCTGATCACCTACATGAAGCGGAGCTTCAAGGTGGAGGCGGAGATATACACCACTGACACCCATGCGGTGAACTCGCTTGGATTCGAGGCCGACAACGTGGTCGGGAGGAAGACAAGCTTCGATAAGCTAAGGCCCATACTCGACGCCTGCACAAGGAGGGCGATGGAGGACATGGAGGAGGCGAGGGCGTACCATCGGCGCGATGTCATGCAGAACTTCATGATATGGGGGCAGAACAGCATGGAGAGCATAATAACGGTCGCCAAGTCGGTCTATGACTTCACAAAGGTCCTGGTACCCGTGATAATAGTGATAGGGTTTATAATAGCCGCATGGGTAATATCGGTGGTGTGAGATGGTGTTCGCCCAGTTCGTGATGTTCGCCGTCGTCGCTTCGGCGGCAGTCGCGCTGTTCATGTACTGGTCGGTCCACAGGAGGGAGGGCAGGAACATCTGGCCGATCGTCATCACGATTGCGGTGGCGGGGATCGTCACGGCGGTCGCCTACTCCCAGTACCTGGTGCTCAGCTGGTTCTTCTTCACCTCCGTCGCGGTCGCCTCTGTGGCCGCCATGCTGCCGGTGCTCTACAGGAAGAGGCCGATGGCCTTCATGCTCGCGGTCTTCATAGTCGCCTACGCGATAGCGATAAGCTTCGACAGGATGGCGACGATAGGGATGTTCGGGTTGGGCGTCATGATAGGGGCGCTCTACACGGAGCGCTACATCAACCGCAGCAGGGAGGACAGGACGATGAGGAAGACAGTAATCGAGATGAGGAGGGACCTCGTCCAGATGGCCATAGGCGTGGCGGTCCTTGTGGTGATGCTGATATGGCAGCAGGGCTACCTATACATACTCTTCTGCGCCGTACTCCTCGCATACCTGTTCAACAACCTCATATCCAAGAGCGGCATCGCCTACAGGGAGCTCTCCAGGTTCGAGAGGAGGGACGTCGACTTCGGAACGGGCGCGACGCACCTGGCCGCTGGGCTTGCGATACTGCTCGGATTCGCGAGCTACAAGCTCGCGCTCTTCGGGATATTCCCGCTCTTCTTCGGCGACGCGCTCGCGACCATGACCGGCGTCAGCTTCTACAGGTCTAACAAGCTGCCCTACAACAGGAGGAAGAGCTTCGCCGGGACCATCAGCTTCTTCATAGCCGCTGCTGTTCCTGGTGTCATAATACTGGGACTCTGGGGCGTGCCCATCGCTCTGGTGCTTACGCTCATAGAAAGCGTAGAGATCCCGATTGACGACAACATAGCTGTCCCTATCGGGACGGTGATACTCGGCGCGATGCTTGGACTCGGTTAGGCGTCAACTTTGCGCAGCAGGGCGAAGGGGGCGTTCAGGTCAAGGAATGCATACTGAAGGCGGTACGCCGTCATCACCTTTCCGACATTCATATCGCATAGATACGGATCCTCGAAAACGAAATTCACCAGGTCGGACCTCTCCCTTTGCGTCTGCGGCTTTGGCGTCTGTCCGGTCTTTCTTGTGAATGAATAGGCGACAACGGAGCCGGTTTTGCGAGTCCCTCAATGCTATTATCATGGCCCTCTGGTCCCGGTCGCAGATGAAGGTGAAGAGGTCCCTGGCGCTGGGTCCGCAGCTCCATGAATTCGGGAAAGACGGGTCGGTAAAATGGGTGTGTATGCTGGAATAGCGCCTCCGTCCGGTTTGCACAAGGAGGGACCTTATCTGTTCGGTGTCTGTGTCGATCCCGAAGCGGCTGGTAGTCAAGGAGACGTCGACAATGCCCCTGAGCGGAACCTTGAAGTAGAATCGTTCTGCATCGCAGGGCGAGCGCTCGATTACCTCTGCGGGTTTCCTTGTGACCTCTTTTGCTGGCATATCTTATCGCCCCAGAAGACTCGGCGTAGCGTAATATAAATAATTTGCTGTGCTGCGAAGCTTGACGAACTGGATTAGATGCCGGCGGGCTCAATGGAAGGCCTTCCCTTCCCCAAGCATTTTGACTATCGATCTTATCTTCTCCCTTCTCTTTTCAGGGCTTTTCGCGTTCTCGATCCTGAATATTATCGAGTACCTGTTGGACCGGTTCAGCGTCTTGAGGAATTCCTTTGCCTTCTTGTTCCTGCCGACTGCCGTGATAAAATCCTTTGGCAGCACCGCGGTGCTGGGCGGGCTGTACGCCCTGGCCCATCTCCCGTCCGCCTTGGCCTCCTCTATCTGCCGGAGGCCGGACGGCTTCATCCTCCCTTCCCTTATGAGGCGCTCGGCATGGGCGGTGTTGACCTTTGACCAGATGCTCCTGGGCCTGCGCGGGCAGAAACGCCAGAGGCAGGAGTCCTTGTCGTAGGGCCGTGCCTGGCCCGTTATCCAGCCGTAGCAGAGCGCGACGTCGAGCGCCTCGGCGCCCTTGATGAATTTGGCCGTGTAGTGCTTCCTGAACATCCGCATCCATATGCCGCTGGAGCGGGAGTGGTTCCTGGAGAGCCAGCGCTCCCATTCGGCGCCAGACTTGAACCCCAGAACCTGTTCCTCCATCCCACCACTAGGAGTTGGCCTTGAGGCCGCAGTAGGCAAGGATCCGCTGGAGCTCCTTCATGTTCTTTACGTCGTCCGACACCTCGTCCTCTGGGGTCTCCATCACGAAGTTCCCCTCCCTGAAGAGCTTGTTCGAGAATATTTTCTTGAACCCCTCAATCCCTATGTTCCCCTTTCCCAGGTGCCAGTGCCTGTCGAGCCCGCTTCCCAGCTCGAACTTTGCGTCATTGAGGTGCACTAGGCCTAGGCGTTCCTTTCCGATATTTGAGGTGATTTCGTCAGCGACCTTAGAGTCACCCCCTCGGTCTTGGTGAGGTCGTATCCTGCGGCGAATGCGTGGCAGGTATCGAAACATACGCCAACCCGCTTCGATCCGATCCCCTTGATTATGTCGCCTATGTCAGCCATCTTGTCCCCCACGCAGTTCTTGTAGCCAGCGGAGTTCTCGAGAAGCACATTGACCCCGTCCACCGCATCAATGGCGGCCGAGACGGTCTCTATGGTCCTCTTCTTTCCGTATTCAACGCCCTTTCCAAGGTGGGAGCCCAGGTGTATAACAACGCTTCCGACCCCAATCTTCGCGCAGTTGGACATGTTGTCGATGAGCATCTTCCTGCTCTTGACGTAGACATCGGGGTTTGAGGTGGAGGGGTTGCAGAGGTAGGGTATGTGCGCGAACCCATTCCTTCCCTTTGAGAGCTCCCTGAACTTCTCGGCATCGGCATCTGAAATCTCGGTGTGGCCCCAGGTCCTGGGGCTCGATGCGAATAGCTGGAAAGCCTTGTAGCCCATGCGCTTTGCCTCCTCGGGCGCGTGGTAAATTCCGCCTGCGACCGATAGGTGAAATCCTGCCCTTATCATGCCATACCAACCAGTATTTAAACGATTCTGCGCGGCATGGGAATGCCGCTAATCTCTTGCAAAAGAAGCTATTTAAAAGGCGGTCATGACATAGAATCGCGCTAGGTTAAAGAGGGGGTTTTTCTGGCGACGATGCGTGGATTTAGCTTATATGACATGGAACAATTCTTCAGGGACGCAGGGGCGCCCCGGGTGAACGAGAAGGCTATGGTATCCCTTGAAAAGGAGCTCAGCGACACGGTGAAGGAGCTCGTTGAGGAGGCCCAGGTATACGCCAATTATGCCGGAAGGAAGAGGACCATAAAGAGGGCGGACCTGGAGTTCGTGCGGGGAAGGGCGAAAAGGCAGGGAAGGAGATACATGCCGGTCGCAAGGAAAGGCAAGGTTCCAGAAAAGCTTCGCCAGAGGAACAGGCTTGTTCATGCGGTTGCTAAATACCACTGACAGGCCGTACAGCTATCGCCTAAGAATCCTCTGGGCAAATGATGCTATGGGCCCCCTTCTCATCGAGTCGCGCTCGCTCTCTGCATGCTTTCTTGCAATTTCCCTTAGCGCGGGAGCCATCTCGTCATGGAATTCACGCCTGAACTTCGGGTAGGCCTCCTCCGTTTCAAATAGGTCTTTCATCAGCTTTGATGATCCGGGAAACAACTCGTACAATTCGGCCTGCATGATATTAATCGGGCATAAATCCTTTTATATGCTCTTGCTTAGATAGATAGCGGTGCCCCTGTAGCTCAGTGGTAGAGCGCTTGCATGGTAAGCAAGAGGCCAAGGGTTCAATTCCCTTCTGGGGCTTTGATTGGTGGTTAGGTAGATGGTTCCTGGTAATTTTATCTACCTAACTAATTGGCAGTTAGGTAGATAGATTTAAATATTTTCATCTACCTAACTCATTTATGACGCTCGTAATAAAGAAGGTCAAAGGAAAAAGTTATTACTACTCCTTTCTAAGCTATTTTTTGGTCGACAAGTCAAGAAGCTTCAGTAAATATATCGGGGCTAAGAAACCTGCAGGAAAGGAATTTACTAAAATTGAAAACCGCTTTAAAGAAGAGATTATTAAACGGCTTTCTGGCAAATCTTATGCTGCAGAATCGATTGAAAAAGGAGAGATCGTAAGGACCTTACTGTTTCGGGATTTATTCGTCCAAAAATATAAAAAAATGACAGAATTAAAGAAGCGCAAATATGATATTGATAGTACTGTTTTGTTTACCCTCACAACGCTTACAACCGAGGAAGTTGAGGTAAGCTTAGATGACGTCAAGAACGCATTTGAAAAAGAATCCTCTTTTACGCAAAGGGAAAGGATAAGCAAAAATATGCTCAATGCTGTAGAATCGATTCGAGCGCCCTATCTTCTTGACAAAAATTACCTGCTTGAGCTACACAGGATGACAATGGCAAGCTTCGAGACCAAAAATCCTGGGCAATTTAGAGATAAGCAGGTATACCTGCATAAAATCGCTGCGGACAATCCGATGGGCATAGAACTTAGTTATCGTCCTCCAAGCCCCGATAAGATAAGCGGGCTGATTGATCAATTTATTGACTGGTACAGGAGCAGCACGCTCAATCCGATAGAAAAGGCCGCAATGGCGCATTACAAACTATATAGGATCCATCCGTTCCTTGATGGAAATAAAAGAATTTGTAGGTTGATATTCAACAAAACCTTACTTGATGGGGGTTTCCCGCTATTAAATGTCTCTGTTGAAAAGGAGAATTATTTTGAGGCGCTCATAGAATCAGTAGAGAAGGACCATGTTAAATTTCTTGTAGAATTTGTCTTAAAACAGTATTATAAGCAGGTCAAAGAGTTCCTCGCCTATAAATAATGAAAGGTTTTGTATCGCGTTTGGGGATTGAACAGAGTAAATAGAAACCTTCTGGGGCTATTTTTGAGCAGCATTAGGAACCTGGTAGTTGGGCGAACCTTTGGGAACCAGGCCCAACTCCTTCCATCTCCTGCAAACCAGGGATCTTGAGACCTTAAGCTTCTTTCTGGCCTGTTCCGAGTCAAGCCCCTTCTCGAATGCCTCGGCAAGCTGTTGGTCAGTCACTCTCTTTTTCATTCCGGGGGCGACCAAGTCGAGGAATTTCCATCCCCTTGAGATGGTAGACGGGTCAACACCTAGCTTTGCGGCCGCTTCTACGCTGGAAAGCTTTTTTGCATGCGCGCCTATGAGCTGTTCGTCAGTCACCTTCACCCGCCTGTCTTTCTTAGGCTCGAGATCCAGCTTCTTCCAGCGGGATAGGACGGTCGACGGCCTTACCAGGAGGCGAACCGCGGCTTCGCCTGTGGAAAGCCTGCTTTTGTGTGCGAGTTTGAACTGTTCGTCAGGCAGCCTCTTTTTTCCGCTGGCCGACCTCCCGTTGTACAAATGCGGCTCCAGGTTCAGCTTCCTCTGCCGTTTTACCACAGTGTCTGGATGGAGGTCCAGTTTTGCGGCTGCCACAAGCGGGTGGAGGCGCTGCCTGTGGACCTCCACGAAGTTTTCGTCCGAAAGAACCCTGACCGGCGGCGGGCTTTGCTCGCGCCTCAGGGTCTTCTCGATTGGTTTCGGCACTTTGAAGAATAGCAGGGCCTCCGGAGTCAGGGTGTCCTGGCGAAGGGTAATCCTAGCGGTTCTTGTTTGGGTTGATATCATTTAGATGCCTTCTGCTGGTTGATTAAACTTCAATATATCAAGTTCGGATGGTCTTTAAACCCTACCCTAAATCGGGATTAATGGAAGTGCGACGGGCTATCTTTTTGAATTGAGGAGGTAGCCGCCGAATAGCAGCGCCCAGAGGAATACGGGATAGGCGATCATGCGCTCCATCCCGCCGTGGCCCAGGCCGAGCGTGGTGTGGAAGCCCACGGCAATAACAAATGCGAGCAGGGTTATACCTCCGAGTACCGCCGCGATATACCTTATCGGCCCCTTCATCATCCTGGCGCTGTTGATGGCCGTTATCCCCCCACCCACAAAGGCGAAGGCGGCGAAGGTGTAGTGGAATATGCCGGTCGTTTCAGGGCAGGCGCCAACGCCGAACGCTGCTATGCCCACTATCGCAACGAGAATCGACATGGAACGAAACTTGAGCGTCTTCCAGCTCAGCATCACCGCGAGCACCAGAAGCGCGCCGAGAAGCATTATGGAGGCGTTGAATATCGGAGCGGTCGAACCGACGCCGAGGTCGCTTATGTAGTTGGTGGAGACGCTATAGTGCGGGTAGAGTATCTCGGCCAGTATCATGAACATCATGAACTGCACCATCCCCGCCGCTACGAGGAAGCCAGCAATCCTGTTGCCGCCAACTTTCATGGAACTACATCGATGGCAACCTTTTTAAAGTGGGGGCTGCAGGGCAGATTTAAGTATCTGAACCGGCTGACCAATATCCGATATTATGAACAAGCTCGCCGAGAGGATAGCCGTACCGACTACCGGAAAGACCATAATTGAGGCGCGGGACCAGGTCATGGCCCTCAATGCGATGGGGGTTGCGGTCATCGAGCTGAGGCTCGATGCGATAAGGAACCTTTCATCCCAGAACATGGGCGAGCTGCTAGTGCCCCACAGGGGATCCAGTCTGCTGGTAACCAATAGGCGCATGGAGGAGGCATTCCCAGACAGGGCCACCTTCGGCTTCAAGAACGGGTTCGAAGGGGACAGGATATTCTACCTCAGGCGCTTTAGCTACCTTGCAGAGATGGTTGACGTCGAGATGGGGGCCTATTTCCCGATATCCAAGTTTGCGATGGCAAAGGCTGTCGGGTCGGCGCACTTTCCCCTAATGCCATCTGACGAAAAGCTATGGCAGGCATACAGGGAGGCGGCCGCCAAGGAGGAGGTAAAGATGGTGAAGATATGTCCCACGTCCCAAAGCTGGGAGGACAGCAGGAGGTTCCTTCGTTTCACGGATTCTGTCGTTAAAGAGGGCGGCAAGCCCATAATAGCCCCTGCGATGAGCCCCGCGCAGCAGGTGGGGGGCGAACGGCAAGGCAGCTACGGAGAGATTGTCAGGGTGCTTACGCTATTTTACGGGGGCTACCTTACTTTCGCGAGGATGGGGCAGGGATCTGCGCCGGGGCAGATATCCTATGAGGAGATGCCGCGGCTCATGGCGAACGTCGAGGGGGTGGGGCTCCCGGACCTGGAAAGGATCGACGGTGAAGGCCTCCGCCAGTACGCGGGAAAGATAGGGCTCAGGGGCTAGAGTTCGCAACGTTTTTATTCCTGCGCATACCAGCCTAAATCATGAGGACTTGCAGATCAATACTAGGATCCGTAGCGGGAGGCGTAGTTATAACGCTGATTACGGGGTTATACAGCAACGGCCTTATCGGAGCCACGAGGTTCGGATTTCCGATTTATTGGCTGGTCAGGAGAGTTCTGGCGCCCCAGTACAACCCATGGCACATATACGTTATCGGCCTGGTAGTCGACATTGTAATCTGGACGCTTATCATAGAGATAATCTATCTCGCAGGCAGGGTCCTAAAGAAGGGCGACTCCAAACCGCGGGCGAAGCAGAAGGCTAGAAGGAGACGCTGATTAGTCTCTGACTGTCTTCCCTCCTCCGGCGAGGTCGACAACCCTGCTGGGCCTGTTATTCAGCGGGCCCGCATCGATTATGTAGTCCACGGATCTCGCTATTGAGGGTTCTATCTCATCGATTGAGGCCATGTGTGGCTTGCCGCTGAGGTTGACCGAGGTCGTGACGAACGGGATTGCGGCGCGGGCAATTACCTTGGCGAACCAGTTGTCGGGTATCCTGACGCCAATGGTGCCGAGTCCCCCGTTTACCTCGGTTGAAATTGCCCCGCTCTTTGATAGCTTGAGGATGAATGTGTAGGGCCCGGGGAGCTTCTCCAGCCATTCCTTCGCCTTTGGATTGACAATGCAGTTGCGGTTTATCCATTCGCGGGAGGGTGCAACGACCGAGAAGGGCTTGGAGTCCCTCTGCTTCATCGCCCGGATCCTTTTCACAGAGGCGCCCCGGGTCGCATCGCATCCGATCCCATATATGGTGTCGGTGGGGTAGACGAAGATCTTGCCTGCCCTTATCTCTTTTAGCATCTCCTGGATTCTGGACTCGATGCCGGCCCGGTCCAGGATCTCGCTCATATCAGGTTCACCAGGAACCCGACGATGAATCCCATGAATATGCCTACGTATACCAGCTTCTGCTTCATGTTGTCAACATCCCTGACCTGGTGCCTTATCATCGGTATTATCACGTAGAGGATCGCGCCCACCGCAAGGCCGTCGAATATGATGTTGAACAGGGTCGAGCTGAAGAAGAAGCCTATGGTTCCGCCAAGTATGGTCGGTATTCCACCCACCAGGAAGAGCGCCGGGATCATCCACTTCCTCTTGTCCTTCTTGCCCACCATCGGGGCGGCTATAGGGAAACCCTCTGTTATGTTCTGCAGTATGAAGCCGACTAGTATCACCAGCGCTATCCCGGAGAACAGGCCCAATGTTTTGGCGGCTGACCCAAACACCAACCCCTCGGTAAGGTTCTGTAGGCCTATCCCTATCGCGATCATGAGCGACATCTTAGTCGGGGTAAGGCCGGTCTTTGAGCCGTTCTCGAAGACGTAGAGCATGAAGAAGCCGATCGCAAGGGAGCCTGCGAAGACGATGCTAAGGAACGGGTCTGCCCCATACCCGGCGAGGGAGCCGCTCGCATAGAGATGCGGGGCGACATCGGAGAAGATGTCGGCCAGCAGGAATATGAGTATGCCTATGGCCGCCGAGTTCAGGAACCTGGTGACCCGCTCGCTGGTCTTGCGCCTCAGGACAATGGGCAGGGATATGAATATAGACAGGCCCATTATCAGGGAGAAAAGTATGACGGCAAACAGGTTAGCTATTGGAACACCGGACTTTGATTTAGATGCATCTTGTCCCAGAATATTTAAAAGGGTATGCGGGTGGGCGGGATAGGCCCCTCCCTTTTTGCGCGAGGCCGGTCCGCCACTTATTTATATTTCAAGCGGGCCATAGAGGGTTATGATTACTGCTCGGACATCCGGGGAGGGTGCAGTGAAGCACTTCGGGCCTGTGCATTTGCTTAGGCAGCCCCGCCTTTCCGATTACATAGAATTGCGTTTGCCAAACAAATCGGACTATGACAGGGTCTTCGAATTCAAAAACGCCCTCCATGGGGAAGGCCTCACATTCTTCGGTTCTAGCCAGAGGTTCGGTGCCGAAAAATGGGTTGACTGGGCGGTAGATGCATCTGCAGAAAGGAAGGCCGCGATATCGGTTGCCTCGATCGGTAACAGAATCGCCGGAGTATCAGAAGTAACCCAGCAGTACTATGGAGAGGGTATTCTTGTAATGGCGGTCGCTCAATGGGCGAGGAGGCAGGGAGTCGGGGATGCGCTGATGAGCGACGTTCTCCAGAAAAGCCGCAACCTGTTCCCAAGGGTTCTGTTATACGTCAACTTCTCTAACGACGCTGCGCAGGCGCTTTACCACAAACACGGATTTAGGCAGTGCATAGGCGATGATGGACCATACCTGAAGATGGAACTTGTTCTTCCTTCAGGGACAACTTCGAAAGCAACTAATCCTTAAATAATCATCCTCCCAAACAGCTTGGTGGATGAAGTGAAGCTGAACAAGTTGACAAAGGAAGAGGAGGACGTGATAGTGCACAAGGGCACCGAGATGCCTTTTAGCGGTGAGTACGAGCACAACATTGCGGAAGGCACATATGTCTGCAGGAGGTGCGGCGCAGTGCTTTATAGGTCAAAGGACAAGTTCGACGCAAGGTGCGGTTGGCCCTCCTTCGACGATGAGGTCAAGGGCGCGGTCAAGAAGATCCCTGACGCAGATGGACAGAGGACGGAGATCCAATGCGCAAGGTGCGGAGCCCATCTCGGTCACGTCTTTGAGGGGGAGGGGTTCACGCCCAAGAACGTGAGGCACTGCGTTAACTCGATATCCTTAAAGTTCATTCCCGCGGACAAGAAGTGAGCCCATGGCAAAGGAGCACGAGATAGACATACTTGAGATAAACAAGCCTGAGGCGGCGAGGAGGCTAAGGAAGCTGGGCGCCACTTACAGGGGCCACCTGAGGTATAGGAGAATAGAATTCCTGATAGACGGCAAGGTTGGCGGAGGCCACAGCTGGGCGAGGGTAAGGACCGACGGCAAGGAAACCACCATAACTGTTAAGCGCTTCAGGGGGAAGCACCTGCCCATGGACGAGCACGAGATTTCCACGGGGAACTTTGAGGACGCCGTAAGGCTGATGAGCAGGCTGACAAGATCCAAGATCTTCTACTTCGAGAACGAGAGGGACGTATACGAGTTGGGCGGGGCGACCATAACCATAGACAAGTGGCCCCTGATACCTCCGTTCATGGAGATAGAGGGAAAGTCGATGGCCCAGGTGAAGTCGCTCTACAATAGGCTCGGCATCGGAGGCGAGATGGTTGGCAACGCCACCATGGACAGCATATTCAAGAGGTACGGCCTGGACTTCAGGAAGGAGATGTCGAAGAAGCAGGAAAAGCTCACGCGCATACTAGAAAAGGACTAGGCCTTGACAAGCGCCCCATCGAGGGCGTTCTTGCAGTTGCACATCCTCTCCGATGGGAGATCCTTCACCGTCTCAGTTATTATCGTCTTCACCTTCTCCACGTTCTGGGAGAAGATCTCGATCATGCTTGAGTACTCTACGGGCGCGATGCCGTCCTGCGCCACAACTCCGGCGTCGTAATCGGTAACTATCCCTATCCCGAGGTAGCACATCGCCTTCTCCCGGACGAGCGCGGCCTCCGGGTACTGGGTCATGTTTATCAGGTCGAATCCGCTGCTTATGAAACGGCTTGACTCCGCCTTCGTCGAGAACCGCGGACCGTTCACAACAACCACGCAGCCGCCGTCCTTGTGGTCTATGCCGAGCTCCGTTGCAGTGGAGGATGCCCTCCCCCTCAGGCCGTTGCAGTAGGGCTCGGCCGTGCTCACATGGGCCACCTGCCCCTTGTCGAAGAAGGTGTCGTCGCGGCCCCAGGTCATGTTGACGAACTGGTCGAAGAACACCACGTGCCCCATCCTAAACTCCCTCTTGAGCGAGCCGCAGGCGGCAGTCGAGATGACCCTCTTGACCCCTAGCGAGCTGAACGCCTCTATGTTGGCCCTGTATGGCACCTTGTGCGGCGGCATCGTGTGGCCGCTTCCGTGGCGGGGTATGAACGCGACCTTCCTGTCGCCGATCATGCCTATCGCGACCTTGTCGCTCGGCTTGCCGTACTCCGTGTCGATCTCCACCATCTCTGCGTTCTCCAAAAGGGAATAGAAACCAGATCCGCCAATTATCCCAACCTCTGCCTCCATGAAATCACTCAAACCTCGTCAAGTATTATACGCTTGCTAAAAGAGCCGCGCGCCTTGGCCTTCGCAACCCTAATTTGTTCTATCTTTGTGAATGTCGTCTTGTTGGCGGCGCACAGCGACCTCAAAACCTCGAGCAGGTCGGCCAGCTCCTCCGGGTCGCGGCTCTGGCCGTACTCCATCGCCTCCTCCACCAGCTTCTGGGTTAGCTTCTTTTTGTACTCCGCGGCGCCGGCTCTGTGGGTCTTTGGGTTCCCGCCTGTCGACCTTATTATCTCTGGTATTCTATCCCTCACAAGCTTGTTGCGCTTGGGGAGGGAATCTCCCATATTGCTTTCGTCGACCCCCCATCCAGTAAGACCCGAACGACCCGCCATGCTAATCAGAAGGAGTAGGAATATATTAACCCTTTCATCCACAATATCGGTTGAATGCAGGGATAGCAAAGCTTGGCCAAATGCGCTAGATTCAGGGTCTAGTCCCTTAGCGGGTTCGAGAGTTCAAATCTCTCTCCCTGCATTTCAAAATTACGAAGACAAAAATCAAAGTTAAAACAGAGTTTAATTTTAAGGGGGATTGCCTTTGGACATAGACAGGGATAAACTATCCCCCTTTCTTATTCTGATTCGTTCAGGGATTTTTGGCAGCAACGGTTTCGTATCTGAAAATTAAACGGGAAGCCTTAAATAAGTGCAGAACGATAAACATATTGTGATTGGATGCAAAGACAGAGCCAGATACAGAAAGACGAGAAAACCATCGAGTCTAAACTTGATGAAATAATAAAACGCATTGATGCATTGACTCATATAGTTGAAGAAGAGATCTATCCTCCCGAAAACCAATTTAAGGCCAGTTACCTAAAAAAAGAGGCAAAGCTTGACAATAAAATAAAGTCCGCGAAGAATAAACTGCGTGCTTTTAGAAACTTTGCAGAACTAGACCGTTCTATAAGCTAAGCGTGCATGGAATGGCTTATTCCATTTCGCCCACAAACGAATTTGAAGAATCCTTAGCTAGTATAAAGAAAAGTGATAGAGCGCTTTACAATAGATTAGGAAAGAAGATCGATGAACTGCGCATAGAACCGCATTTTAGGAAGCCCCTAAGCAACGCACTTAAAGGCTCGTTTAGGGTCCACATTGGCCATTTTGTGTTAAGGTACAGGATAGATGAAGGTGCCAAAACCATTATTCTGGTATCTTTCACGCATCATGATGAAGCCTACCGATAGAAACTTGGATGTTAATTGGGTTAGAGTGATTCCACGAGGAAGGTAACAATAAGAGTTGCAGAAAACGAGCTTTTAGCTTTGGAAGATACGTTGATGGTATGGAATCTATGTAAAAGACATAAAACCAAAATTTGGACCCCTGAAACTGGTGCGTTAAGTGACCAAGAGATATTCAAGATTCAGAATGAATGTAAATCATGCCAAAAATATAATAAAGAAATACGTGGCAAGTCAATGGCAATTATGAGCAGACTTTTCAGTGCTTATGACAAACAAAAACGCAGGGGTTGAAATCGCCAAACCTTACCCCAAGCTCAAATCTCTCTCCCTGCATCTATTTATATTTGAATCGGCGAGAAGCTGCTTGGATAAAATGGACAAGCAGAATCGCACGAAGCAGCCGCTTAGGTCTTTCGGGGCAGGCAACGCCCTTCCGCTGCCCTTCGAGAAGGCGGACAGGATGCTTAGGAAGGATAGGATCGGCAGGATGATCAACCGCTGGCCGATAGCCTCGCGCACCATGTTCGATTCCATAGTCAGGGACGAGAGGCTCGCCGCCTGGAGAGGAATCATGGAAAGCCCAAATACGGTGAAGAGGCTTGGCGCCCTGGACGAGATGCCGCGCAAGGCGCTTCTCTGGATGCTTGACAACAGCTCGGTTGAGGGCAAGCAGTCCCTAAAGCCAACGGCCAGGACAGCGAGGGCGTTCGACCTTTTCACCTATTCGCCGATCCTAACGGAGCTGTCGGCCGCGAGGGGATGGGACTTCGATTCGTCCAGGAGGCTGATTAAGTCCATCGTCGAGGCGGATTTGCAGCCGGCTTTCGCCAGCCAGAAGAATCTGACAGTTCTCAGCAAGCTTAGTCCGAACGCCAGGACAGCGATTCTTTCTGTGGCCGAGGTAGCCACGAAGCATGGACTGGGCGAGCTTTTCTCAGATGGGGTGTTCTCGCTGCTCAAGAGCGGCAGGCTCGACGACTGGGACCAGCAATCTCACGAGGCGCTTTTTAGGGCGATATCCGCAAGGGGCGCGAGGTTTTTCCTGAAGGATGATGTGATCACGAGGCTAAACAGCGTAAACGACAACCTGAGGAGGGCCCTTTTGACCGCGGCGCTGTCGGCGCAGGATCCCGGCCACGCATTCACTGACTCGGCGATCGGCTTTGCGCTAAAGAACCCGATGCGGCCCGAAACGCTCGCGGCTAGGCTAATAATTGCAACCGGCATAAGGCCGAGGGCCTAAAGCCAATCAGTCCGAGTGTATCGGCTTGTGGGCAAGCCCTGGGCTTATTGAGAAGTCGCCGGCCGGAAGCTCCCGTATTATGTGGTCTAGGTCCTTGTAGCCGATTATCTTTGATATCTTCTTTGCGGCGTCGGACTTCTTGTCCCTACCCTGCAGGACAGCCGCGTATGCAGAGTCAGACTTGAGCGCCTCGAACGTCGACCTTGGAACAACAGATAGGAAGCCGCTCTTGTCTACGGAGAATATGAGCTCCAGGGGGCAGTTCCGATACCATTCGCGCTCCCCCTTTAGCAGGAAGCTGCCGGTTCCAAGCGACCCCTTCTGGCTTGATTTTGTCACCTGCTCCCTCCTCATTGAGTATACGTCTATCACCCTGAGCCCTTGCTTCCAGGCGCTCGAGTAGCAGGCCGCGAAGTTGGCGACCTCGTCCCTGACCGGCCTTGGCGCTGACGCACCGTCCTTTAGTATGAACACCGAAGCCCCGAAGATGTCGGCGTGGAAAAACAGGTCGGCCTCGCTGAAATACTTGGAGTTGAGCATCTCATTCTGCGCCGCATCCCTCCCCCCGACCGCAAGCATGCCGTTTGACGCCCTAAGCCAGTGGAACTTCTCGTACCACTCCTTCTTTAGTATCACCGATACCCTGACCTCCTTCTTGCGGGAGGCCTTTTCCCTCGCCTCCTCAAGCTGCGCGCCGAGGTCCTTGAGGGCCTTCGCCGCGCCCTTCTGCTTCTGGCCCAGCTTTTTGGCCCGGTCGTAGTAATGTCCGGCATTCTCGTAGGCCGACTTGGTGTAATCGAGCTCTATCTCCATTCCCATAGGCACCGCCTAGAGCGTGCCGCTTATTATCAGGGATACGATTACCGAGATGACGAAGCCCAGCGCGCCCATGAGCACTATCCCGAAGATTATCAGCCTCGCGCTCTTCCTGAACTCGGCATCGGTGGGCTTGTAGCTCACGCTGAGCACGTGCTTGGAGTTGTCGATGAACTTCTTTATGCTCTCTGATATGTTGATGCGAACACCGTTAGCTTGTATTTGTTGTATACCAATTAAAGGGTTTGCATTTGTCCTTAATAGCTTTTGCTGAAAAAGAGTTTGGATCCGCATGGACTTCGCCCTGGGCATCATAGCCGCAGTCATAGCCATGGTTGCCTGGGGGTTCGGAGACTTCCTCATACAGAAGTTCGCCCGGAGAATAGGGGACTGGGAGTCCCTGTTCTACATATCCGCCTTCGGCGCGATTGTCATACTCCCGTTCGTATACGGCCAGCTTGCCGCGCTCGCCTTTAATCTGGGGGAGCTGGCGCTGCTGCTCTCCACCTCGGTTGTTCTCCTTGCCGCCGCCCTGCTGGACTTCGAGGCGCTAAAGGAGGGCAAGATCGCGGTTGCGGAGCCGGTGTTCGTGCTGGAGATACCAGTCGCGGCCCTGCTCGCCTTCGTCATAATAAGGGAGGGGATAACGTTCTACCAGACCCTGCTGATCTGCGGGCTGATAGTCGGGCTGGTTCTCGTATCGGTGAGGCAATTTAGGCTCAAGCGGAGGATGTGGCTGGAGAAGGGCGTGGCGCTCGCGGTCATAGGGTCGGTGTTCATGGGCGCGACAAACTTCCTTTTCGGCATCGCCGCAAGGGAGACATCGGCCCTCATGGTGAATTGGTTCACCTCTCTCTTCCTTGCCGTCGCCTGTATCGCCTATCTCGCCTACAAGTCAAAGCTCCACAAGCTGAGGATCGACGGCGGCCGGAAGGCGGGATTGCTCTTGTGCCTCTGCGCATCCGACAACGTAGCCTGGATAGCCTTCGCCTATGCCACCGTGTTCCTGCCGATAGCGATAGCGGTCTCGATTTCCCAGTGCTTCATAATAATAACCGTGCTGCTCGGGATCTTCGTCTCGCGCGAGAAGCTGATGGCCCACCAGAAGATTGGGGTGGTGGTGGCGATAGTGCTGGCGATCGCGCTTGCGGTGGTAAGCGGTTGATTATTAAGCGCAAATGCGAAAGCTAGGTGATTTGATGAAACCAAAGTTCATAGTCATACACTTCGGCGAGATATGGCTCAAGGGCGGCAATCGGAGGATGTTCACCCAGAGGCTCTATAGCAACATAGTGTCCGCGCTGGAAGAGGAGAGATACGAGAAGCTGGAGAACGAGAGGGACAGGTTCATGCTGCGCCTCGGCAAGAAGTCCGATTACAAAAGCATAGAAGGCAAGCTCTCCAGGGTGTTCGGGATAAGCTGGTTCGGCGGATGCACCACCGTGAAGAGCAGCAGAAAGGAGATCATCGATGCGGTAGTTGAGGTGAGCAAGGGGAGGACCGTGAGGATAGAGGCGCACAGGTCGGACAAGAGGCTTCCCTTCAAGTCCTACGAGCTTGTCTCCGAGCTCATCAGGCTCTCCAAGAAGAAAAAGATCTCGCTGGATGTCAAGTCGGACGACACCGTTTACGTCAACGCCCAGACCAAGCAGACCTACGTCTCGTTCGACAAGCACAGGGGCGCTCAGGGGCTGCCCGTCGGGGTCTCCGGAAAGGCGGTCATCCTCCTATCTGGCGGCATCGACTCGCCGGTCGCATCATACTACGCAATGAAGAGGGGGCTTGAGCCCGTGTACCTGCATGTCCATGGATTCCCGTCAGCCGACAAGAAGAAGCTCGATAAGATATACAAGGTGATGGAGTCGCTCAAGGGCTATTCGCCCGAGTCGGCGGTGTACTTCGCCCCGTTCCACCTATTCCAGGGAAGCGCCCTCGGCGTGCCAAGGCGCTATGAGTTGGTCCTCTTCAAGAGGTTCCTCTACCTCCTTGCAGAGGAGGTCTCCCACGCAGAGAAGGCGGACTGCATAGTGACAGGCGAGAGCCTCGGGCAGGTGGCCTCGCAGACGATGCAGAACCTCAAGGCGAGCTCGGCGGGAGTGGAGCAGATAATACTGAGGCCGCTCATTGGCATGGACAAGCAGGAGATCATAGACCTGGCCAGTGGCATAGGCACCTACAGGGCCTCGATATCAGCCTACAAGGACGTGTGCTCTATCGCGATAAAGGGATCGGAGCTCAGGGCAAAGGCGAAGGAGATAGACGCTCTTTGCAAGGAGATGAAGATGAAGAGCGTGCTGCTCGCAACCCTGAAGAAGTCAAAGAGAGAAGCGCTAAAGTGATTTGAGTATCTCCTGCTCATCGAGATCCAGCTTGTACCTTTGGTTGAAGTAGCGCACTATGTTGTGGACGTCCCGCTCCAGGAACTCCATTGCCATCGGGTGCCTGATCACTACACCCTGGCCTATGTCTATCAGCACGGGCTTCTGCTTCTCGCCCTGTATCAGCACGTTGAACTCGCTTAGGTCCGCGTGCACAAGGCCAGCCCTGCGCATGAGCCTTATCTGGTTGATTATGTTTTTGGCCGTCTTCTCGGGGTTGTCTAGCACTATGTCCTTCATCTTCTTTGATGGGTGCCCCAATTCATCCCCGATGAACTCCATCGCGAGTATGTTGCCGTTGAACATGTAGGGGGTTGGCACATTCGCCCCCGCCTCGCCCGCTAGGACAAGGTTCCCGAACTCCTTGCGGCACCATATCTCAACTATCGCAGTCCTGCTGGACTTGAGGTTCCCGAAGCGCGGGTCGCCCTCTATGTACTCCCGCATCTTGTTGAACGATATCCCTTCTCCCCGAAAGAACTTGAGCGCCACGAGACCCGACTTGACGATTTCTGACGCGCCGGGCGCAGCCAGATAGACGTCCGCCTCCTTTCCGGTCGATATCACGAAGTCTACTTTCTCAATGACCCCCTTGTTGTAGAATTTCGCAAGGAACTTCATGGTGCGCTCGTTGAATATGCCGCCCTTGCGCTGCGAAACCTCCATTATCATGTGCTTGTCGCGGTCCGGGCGCTTGCGCTTGCTCCATTTCCTTGCCATGAGGGGTTTATCCGAGCTATAGCTTATAAGCCTTCCTTTACTATATCTATTTGGTGCTTCTTATGGCAGAAAGGGGGGGACGCCGCGGAAACGTAATGCGGATAGACTCCAGCATGGACTGGGAACGCCGCCTGAGCTACAAGGAGAAGGAGGCCGGGTGGATCGTCTTTCGGTACCTGTTCTGGGCCCTCTATGTATTCGTGGTCGGCTGCATGCTGGTCGTGACAGGCCTAACCGCCGCCAGGCTTACATTCATTGCGGGATGGGCCGCCATAATACTGGCCGTATTCATGGTCGTCTACGGTTTCACCCAGTCGCTGCACCACAGGCTGATGCGAAAGCACGGCTGATTCTCGGAAGGTTCGCATGGCAAGAAACATCTACGAAAGCAAGCACTACAAGCTGTTCATACTCATTCCGGTAGCATTGATGCTAATTAGCATATACTTCATACCCCACATACAGCTCGACTCCTCCCTGAGGGGAGGCATAAGCGTCCAGCTGCAGACCAACGCGACCCCGAACGTGAGGGCGCTAACCACATCGATAAACGGAGAGATACCGGGGGCGCAGGCAAGCGTCTCCAGGGCGCCGGGCGGGCTGTCAATAACAATGGTCGACAACCAGAGCCTGGCATCAGGCGAGGTCGCGCTGCTTGCCATGTATTCCGACTATTCGAACTACACGCAGTACAACCTGAACTTCACGACCGCATCGGCCGCATACTCGTCGCAGCCATCAAACTCAACGCTTGCTGGGATAATCGCCACCTCGCAAAAGGGGATGAATGGCTCCTCGGCAAGGATGTTGGTGGACTACAACTTAGAGCGCGCGGCGCTGGCCCAGGTTGGGGGGAGCTCGCTACCGGCTGCGAACGTGACCGGCGGCAACTACCAGGCTCTAGTGAACCAGGGGCAGAGCATCTATACCAGCGCCTCCGCAAAGTACCAGAGCTATGTGATATCAAAGCTATCCTCGCTCGTCCAATTCAGCTCCTACTCCTACAATGAGGTGACCCCGACTCTGGGGGCGTATTTCCTCAGCGAGATAAAGAACGTCATAATAGTCGCATTCATACTGGTCGCAATAGCAGTATTCTTCATATTCAGGACGCCGATACCTTCGTTTGCGGTTGTGTTCGGCGCCACAACGGACATAGTGGTCGCCCTTGGCGGTATGGGCCTCTTCGGGATACCGCTCGGCATCGCATCGGTCGGAGGCCTGCTCATGCTGCTAGGCTTCTCGATAGACACGGACATGCTTACCGCGGTTAGGATACTCAAGAGGAACGACGCGACGCCCGAGATAAGGGCGTTCTCCACATTCAAGACAGGGCTCACGATGACATCGACAGCGATAATATCCTTCGCGGTCCTGTTCGCGGTTTCATATTTCGCATTCATACCGACCTATTCGGAGATATCTTCAGTGGTGCTAATAGGGCTGGTCGCGGACCTGATGGCCACATGGCTTGCCAACACGCCTATCATACTCTGGTACAAGAAGAGGAAGGAGGGGATTAAGGGATGAGCACCGCGAAGGATTACCTGATGGACAGGAGGATACTTGTCCTGATAGTGGTGGTAGTCGCACTCGGGATCCTAGACCTCACCTACGGAATACATTTTGGGATAGAGTTCGTCGGAGGGACGCAAATACCCATAACGCTTGAGCATCCGGTCAACGTCACCGCGATGTCGGCACTCGTATCCGCCCTGCAGCAGAGAGTCTCGACCTTCGGCCTCAAGCAGACTACGGTCGAGGGAGTTGGCAACTCGCATGCCTATGTGATGATACCCGCAGTATCTGGCAGCGAGATTAACCAGACGATAGCGATCATACAGAGCCAGGGGCGATTCGACGGAATCGTCAACGGAAGGGAGGCGGTAAACGGATCCGGGATACTAAAGGGCAGCATCGGTGCGGTGCAGCCAGCGGCGATCAACGGGACGGTCCAATGGGCAGTCACATTTTATATAACGGACTCCGGTGTGAAGCAGTTCAACAAGGCGGTCCTAGGGCAGGCCAACCAGCCGCTCTACATGTTCCTTGACAGGCCGACCAATGCGATAGTGGTGATAAACGCCTCGCAATTGACCTCCCTTTCGACAGGGCTCAGCTCGGGAACCTCAATGTCCGCGATGAGGCAGGCGCTAAGCTTCGGGCAGCAGACCATACCGATAATCTCGGTCTCCGGCTCCAACAGCAGCATCAATGCGACAGAGTCGCTGCTGGTGCAGGACAGGGCCAAGTACAGCGAGGTGGTCGCAAGCTCGAACCTTCCGCCTGAACTGATAAGCCTGATGAAGGCGGAGAACTACACGATTAAGCTGGTGGACAAGGCGAACATGACCCCCCAGGTGAGCGCGATCTCCGCAAACCAGAGCATAGTGGAGGCATGGCCGGCGGTCGGACTGCTTTCATCCCCGATACTCAACCCATCGATAACCAACGGCAGCGCAGGGAACAGCTATGAGATATCGGGAGTCTCGCCCTCCAACCTTTCGACCGCTGCCAAATTGGCCTATGCAACGCAGACGGGCAAGACCATCGAGAGCATACTAAACGGTGGGGCCCTCCCGGTGGCGATAATAGCGGGAACGCCGACAACGATACCGGCGACTCTTGGAAGCCAGTTCCTCTTCTACAGCGCCGTGGCAGGGGTTGCCGCGATCCTGCTGGTGTCAGTGTTCATAACGATAAGATACAGGAAGCTCTTCCTCGTGCTGCCGATACTGCTCACCACATTCATGGAGCTCTTCTTAATAGTGTCAATAATAGGGCTGCTAGGGACGATAGACCTCGCCGCGGTAGCCGGAATGATCGCGGTCGTCGGAACGGGCGTGGACGCCCAGATAATAATAACCGACGAGCTGCTCAGGCACACGGGCGAGAGCGGATCGGCGAAGTCCATGCTGGGCGGCGCGTTCTACATAATACTTCGGGACGCGATGCTGCTGATAGTGGTAATGCTTCCGCTCTTCTTCTCCACATCGCTTGTAAGCGTGGTCGGGTTCGCGGAATCAACGATAATAGGCGCGATACTCGGATTCATGATAACCAGGCCTGCCTACGGAGCGATAATAAGCAAGCACTATTCAACGTGACTCCGCTTTAGCAGAGCTAGAAGCTATTTATACGGTTAAAACATAAGGCTAGTGGATCATCATGCCGATATACTGCCCGACCTGCAACAGGTCGAGCGACGACTGCCTATTCGTGGGCGAGTTCTGCGAGTTCTGCACAGCGGGGAAGCTAGGCAAGAAGCTGCCGAAGTCGATTAAGGTCTTCCAGTGCCGCTTCTGCAAGAGGGTCAAGGTCGGGAAAGGATGGATGGAGCCGGGCAACGAGAAGAGGGTCCTCGGGAAGGCGATAATGCACGAGATCGGGGGAGGATTTGAGGTCGGGATTCTTGAGTTCGGAAGGAACGGCATCGCCGAATGCACGATAACCAAGAAGATGGATGAGGGGGACGTGAAGTTCGAGGCCGAGATCGAGATCAAGAGGTTCCACGAGACCTGCCAAAGATGCTTCCGCATCAGCTCCGGTTATTATCAGGGGATAGTCCAACTGAGGGGAGACAGGGAGAAGATGAACAGAATGATGGCGAAGCTCAGCAGGTACCTGGAGAGGAGGGGAGGCTACATAACAAAGGCCGAGGACGTCACCAACGGGATGGACATATACGTCAGCGACAAGGAGGCGGCGAACAATTTCTTCATGGACCATGACCTCAAGCCGCTGAAGTCGTTTAGGCTATGGGGAATGAAGAAGGGAAAGAAGGTCTACAGGAACACTTATTCACTGCACCTTTGATCCGATGCTGGGGTCAGGTCGGTGCTATCACGACGCAGGGGGTCTGGGCTCCGGCGTAGGTGCAGGGGGACTGGGCGCTGACGTTGACAAGATAGGTTCCCTGCGATATGACGGTGGCGAGCGAGCCCGTTACATTGATCGGAACGTAGGCAACGGCATCGCTGAGACCTGCGTTGGTGTTGACGACGAATATTATCTGGTGGCCGAGGCCCGGGACCGCGAGGCTGTTCCCTATTATTATCTGCTGGACGTCGGGAGGCATGTCTATGAGGATGAGCTGCTTGGCGGGGGCGCCCTGGGCGCCTACGTTGACCGCGACCTCGGCGAGCTTGGTGGCCGCCGCCTGGGCCTCGCCGGTGGCAAGGTTTGAGCTGGTCGATGCCATCTGTACGAATGCTAGTATGACTATCGGGAGAAGTATTATCAGGGCGAAGGATACGGTTATCAGGAGCTCGAGGCTCGACTGACCCCTTAGGCTTCGGTTATTCCTCATCCCTCACGCCCTTCCGGTTCTTCCTGTCAGTGATCATCTCCTCCTTGTGCCTGGTCGCCTGCTTCTTGAGGCGGTTCATCAGCTCCCTGAAGGCGTCATGGAAGGACTCGCCATCGGAGTGCACCCGAACCATCCCGTTCTTTCCAAGGGACAGCCTTGCCTGCATCTCGTAGGACTTGAGGTTGACACCCTTCACCCGCATGGCGAGGTACTCGACGTCCAGCTTGTGCATCTGCTCTATGTAGTGCATGAAGGATTTGAGCTCCTCCCTCACCGATTCCTCGTACTGGAAGCTGTATTCGTCGAAGCCAGTCAGGAAGACCTTCTTCTCCTCCACCTTGCGCCTCGCGACGACGTTCTCTAGTATGTCCGATATCGTAAGTATGCCGATTGGGTTCCTGCCCTTTATGACCACAAGCGAGAATGCGCCTGCCCCTATCATCTCGCGCGCTGCATCAGCGAGGGTCTCGCCGGGCTCTATGGTCCGAACGTTGGTGTCCATGATGCCGTCGACCCTAGAGTCGGAGGCCTTGGAGCTTCTCGATTTGAGCTCCGGGAGCCTGTCACCGGCGGAGCCGTAGCTGCTGTGTATCTTCCTCTTTGTTACCATTCCGCTGAACCGGCCCTCGTCGAGGACGACCAGCCGGTTGACCTTGTTGCTTGACATGGTGCTAAGCGCCTGGCCTAAGGTCGCCTCGGAGCCTATCGCAAGGACCGGCGAGCTGAGCGCGTCGGACACCTTCGCCTCGTCAAGGGCGTGGAGCGAGAGCAGCATCTTCAAAAGCGTGCCCCTCTCTATGACGCCGGTTATCTTGCCGCCCTGGGTGTAGGGCAGGTTCTTCACCCTGAGCTTGTAGAAGTAGTATGCGAGGTCCTCGACGGAGCTGCTGTCCGAGACCTGCGGGGCCCTGATTGCCAGCTTCCCGATCTTCTCCGATGCCGGGGCCCTACCGGAGTTCATCCTGTTGAGGATTCTTGAATCAACCAGGCCGTAGTACTCACCGTCCTTCGTCACAATGACAGCAGGTGCGCCCTTGCGCGCCTCCACCGCCTTTGAGAGAGAGGAGTTGTAATCCACAAACTCAACTTCAGAAACAAGCTCCTTCGGAATCTGTCTTTCCTCTATATCTACCATATGAACACCACGCAAACTGCGAACCGATTAGATATAAATAACAAAGTATATAAGTAGTAGTCAAGTAGCGCCAGGATGGCAGATCAGCTATGCGTCCGCCTGCAGAGCGGAAAAGAAGGGTGCAACTCCCTTTCCTGGCTAAATTATTTTTTACGGCGACAGATAGACGACAGAATTAGATAATTAAAGAAATCAAATATATGACCAATAAAAGTACTATTGTTATAGCCATAACCTTCGCATAGAGTGGAATCTTGTCGGAGTGTTGTAGTGGTCGCTTTTGGATCTTCTCGGTTCCTATAAACTTTCCTTCTTTATCAGTTATCTCGATTTCTTGTACACCAAGGTTTGGAACCGGGCCGCCTACTGGTGGGCTAATGGGCATTGTGATACACCTAATGAATCAGAACTTGGATATAGATCTGAACCAATTTATTATCTCGCTTATTATCCCCAGAAAGCTTGACTGCTGGACCTGTGGCATAGTCGTGGTAGCCGAGGTCGTAGCTGGTATGCTGCTGCCCGAGGTTGCTATTGTTGTTGACACCGATGTTGATGCCGCAGTGGTTGGAACAACAGTGGATGAGCTAGGCGCAGTGGTGCCGGAAGTGCTTGTGTAACCTGAAATTGTGCTTGTTGATGTGGATTGGAGCGCCACGGGGGATGGTACGACAAGCGTTTTATTTCCGTTTGATGCGACGACGCTTAGGCAGTAATAGGGAGATGCAGATACGTTGTATACCTGCTTCACATTAGACTGGTACCAGTATGGATCGGTCATTATACTGGACCAGAGCACGGTCCTAGTCCCTTGCGGGCATGTTGATGAAGTGCTTGAGTAGAACGTTACGTTGTAGGGTGCAAT
The DNA here is from genome assembly GCA_963787745.1 of uncultured Microcaldota archaeon. GTDB lineage: Archaea > Micrarchaeota > Micrarchaeia > Micrarchaeales > Micrarchaeaceae > JAJYUY01. The sequence goes on from CAWBEB010000005.1 coordinate 46,925, forward strand.
TGCATCTTCCCATGCCCCGTTTAAAAATTCAGTGGTGCCTGTTTGCCTCACGGCCAGATTTAACCCAACCGTCGGCACCAGTATCGAAGGTGCCGTACCTGGTACTGTTATTACGACGGGCGTTGAATAAATGATGCCATTGGGGCTTACTGCCTTCACACACATGTAGGTCGAATGAGGGAATGTTGCGAAGAACTCTATAGATGAAGAATAGGGAGTGTAGCCTCCTGCTCCCAGTGAAAGATAGGTATATGTATCGCTATTGCATGAGGCTGAAGGCCCAGAAACAATACTGAGGTTATAATTGCTTGCATTCCTGCCCCCTATCCAATACGCCTCCAGGCTCGTGTAATTTCCGGCTGTTGTAGTCCAGTTTAACCTATGGTTCGAGTGCCCATTGGTGGCTGGGGTTGGTAGTATAAACAGGCCTACGCTGAATGAAGCATTCTGGGATCCTAATATTGTAGTTGTGGATGTGCTAGAGATGCTCGATGATGAAGTTGATGTGCTTGTAGTTGTAGGTACTGTAGGACTTGAAGAAGCGTTTACAGGAACTATTTGGGAATAAGTAATATCTCCAACAGAATCCGACACTTTAGCGCAATATTTGTAATTTCCCGCTTGGGTTAGGGGTTGGAGCGTATAGGTTGCAATAACAGCATAGGAAGCACTTAATGATACATTATAGGTTTTTATAACACTTGCAGAGCAGTTGGTAGATGACCCTGTTTGTATGAGGCTTAAATTGTATGGAGCGACCCCTCCAGACCAACTGAATGCGAAGCTCAGTGGATACCCAAGTTGGACATAGTTGGATGTGGTTAGTGCTGGTGCCGTCAAGGTCCCGGGAGTCCCAATGGGAGCGGTTATAGAAGCAACCCAAGCAGTTATCCACGGATTCTGGGGTGATGGTGCGCCGGGATTTGCAGTATAATTAATCCATATATTACCCCCAAAGACAGCGCCTGTCCCCCAGCCTGGTCCCCCTATCGGACCGCTCTGTTCGTAGCACGTTATACCGTGTGCAAATATCGCTTGTCCGGATTGCAGTGAGCTTTGCTGAAGCGAGGTATATATCACAGTATTTGACGGTGATGAATATGAGGAATTAGATAGAGAAAGGCATGAGATTTTGGGGTTGTATATTGTGACGCCAGTCCCCTGTATAAGCGTAAAACTCAACGTACCTGATGTAGAAACGCTGAAATTTGTGCATGAGAATGAACCAGGCGCAACGCAAGCCCTAGCGGTTGACCCTCCGAAAGCAACAGAACTAGCTCCTATTACAATAAAAATAGAAAGAAGACCAAGAAGTCTTAGATTATAACTCATTTAATGACCCATTTAATATCGGCACTAAACCTTATAAACTATTGCAGAGAAAGGTTTTGCGGTAGATTCTTATGACCCACCCCCAACAGAAGAAGGGGGTGCCTAGTGGCTATACAGCCCTTTCCTGGCTTTTTTCGACGGCAAATCGACGACAGAAATGATCGAGCTTTCTGCTCTGACAAGCAAGATATATATAAGTTTAATCCCATAAATATTTGATTATATGTCAGATTTGCGCATTTTCAAGAGCGAAGGGTGGTATGTCGCTGAACTGCCGTCATTACATGTAGTTACCAGAGCAAAGAATATGCCGTCTCTTGAAAGGAATTTGAAGGAGGCCATAGACGTGGCAGTAGAGGGAATGTTGGCACTAAAATCTATGAAGATAAAAACATCCAGGGTCATGGCGGCAAGAGCATGAGTGGTAATCATGTCAAGGTTGGTGATAAAACCAGCTAAGCTTCTAAAGATACTTGTGAAATACTACAATTTCAGGCCCATAAGGCAGAAGGGAAGTCATATATTCCTGACTAATTTTGAGAAGTCTACAACACTGCCGATGCATGGCGGGGATTTGGACCAGGGCACTTTAGGTGCCATATTAGACCAGGCTGGATTGACAAAGGATGACATCAGAAAGTACCTTTAGCATCAAAAAAACGTATTAACCGATTATAACGATAAACTATCGGGATTCCCCGATACGTCCCTTTCCTGGCTTATATACCAGAGCTCACCCGCCGGGTTAATGCGCAAAGATTATTCAACAACTATTATTTTCTCTGTCCCCAGCCTTTTGAAATCCTTATCCTGAGTCACGAATGTCTCTCCGTTGGAAAGTGCCGTAGATACTATGAGGAGGTCGGCCTCGCTAAGTTTCAGTCCGGATGCCTTTAGTTTTTTATACAGTTCGCCGGCCACCCAGGCAGCTGACAGATCCATATTGTATACCCTTACCCTTTCGAACAGAGTTATAAGGAGCTCTTTGTCGGCATCACCTATGCCCTTCACTAGCTCGTAACCAGTTATGGAAGCTATTCCTATGGCCCCAGAGCCTTGATGCTTATCTATGATGCCGGCAGCTGTTTTTGAGCCATTTAGATAGTCTATCATTATGTTGGTGTCAAAGACCGCCATATTTATCCCCTTGCGAACATGCCCTTTCTCTCTTCTCTTATCGTTTCCTTTAGGGCCTTTACCTTTTCGGGGCTCATGTTAAGTGCACCGAACAGATCGCTTATGTCTGTTTTCTTCTTGTCGGTGAGTTCTATTATTATCTTCGTGAAGGACTTGTCCTTGCCCTTGAGCTTGCTTAACCTGGAATAAGCCTCTTCAGAGACTGCTATTAGTTTGGCCATATAACCACTTGTATATAGGTGTATATTAATATATAAATATCTTGTGGTTGGGTAGGCTCAGCCTAATTTTGAGCTAAAATTCCCACGGAACAAGCTAAGCGCGTATTCTTTGGATAATCCTGTCAGTGTGACGTTAAATAAAAGGCACACCATAAAGATCGCCCCAATAGAGCTACAGGTCGCTTATAAGTTATATTTGGGCAGTGAAAAGGATTACATGGACGCGGCACACCTATATGCAGTATTCAAGGAAACACTCGACAAAAAAAAGGCTGGATGTCTTCGTTAAGCAGTTAGGTATATAGCTAACCCAAAAAGTGTTACAACTTCCACTACTCTGAACTTTTGATAAAGTTGTTATCCTTTCTCATCGTCTTCCAAGAGACGACAATGTTGGAAAACGACTCCAACATCCTGGGAGAACTGTACAGAAACTGCAAGGATGGACGGGAGAAGATAAGGTATGAGGCACTTTACGCCGTAAGTAGAGGTCGCAGCGTAAAGGATGTTGCAGACTTCATAGAAGTTGAAGAATCCACAGTCTACGATTGGATAAACAAGTGGATTTTCGACAAGAATATCCGTGATAAACCAAGGAGCGGCAGACCTTCGAAAATCACGAAAGAGGACGACAAAGAGATACGCCGCCTTATCGACGAAAATGACCCAAAGAAGTACGGGATAAATGCATCTTCCTATACAACAAAAGAACTGCAACTGTACTTTGCAGAATACAGAGGCAAATTCATCGACGAAGAGACGTTCAGGATTCATCTTGTCGGGACTGGTGCACACTATGTAAAGGCGCAACTTCGATACAAAGAAGGCGACTTGAACAGGCAGATCGAATTCGCACAGAATCTCGTGTTTCTCCTGAAGAACGGATTCTTCACAAAGATACTGTTTGTCGACGAAATGTCAGTATCGACATCCGCACGAAATGGATACGGATGGACATACAACCAGAGACTTGTCGTTGATGCACCGCAGAATCATGTTGACAGGGCAAACTACTTCGGCGCAGTCGAAGTCACAGAGGGAACGATAATTGAAACGGTGAGGAAATCTGCAAAAGCACCGTCATTCTTGCACCTTCTTCACAAGATAGAACAGTATTACCCTGACGACAAAATGCTGATAGTGATGGACAACGGTGCGGTTCACCATAGTTGGAGGGTTGGCAAGTTCTTCAACGAAAGAGACAACATGAAACCTCTTTTCCTGCCGCCATACTCTCCTGACCTCAACCCAGAGGAGTATGTACATAACGTTTTGCGAGATAAACTTCTCAATAACCGCAACTTCAAGAGCACCAAACAGATCGGATTCGTGATCGACCGCTTCGTCAAACAGATGACGGCAGAGACGGTCAGGAGTATTGCGACATTGATACCAATAGAGGCGCTACTCTCTGCGCAAATCCAGTTGTGAGACTTTCAAGGAAAGCTATAAAAGATTCTGTTGTGAAAGAAATTTTAGGTGAAATTCGATGAGAGCTGACGTTAACCTAATAAAAGCGATTGAAGAGGAAAAGAGGATGAACTTCAAAAGCAACTTGAAATTCGTACTCTTTTATGGAGACTGGCTAAAGCACACCAGCAATGAAGTATGGTCCCAACAGCAGGCGTTGCTTATAAACTCCCAATTGTTGGGTGCAGATCAGGACCGTGCGAGATATTTAACTGTCAAGGCTGCAGGTAAGAGGGCTAGGGCAGCACAAGACATCAGTGCAGTAATGGAGTCTGATCTTTAGTTCCAGTCCTTTTCTGGGCTTATCCTGGCTTAAATTCATGATGGGAATAAATGACGGATTTGACATACGTCTCCTGTCTAACACCCCGAATAGGGCTTTAAATAGCCCCATCCACTAATAGGAGACGACGGGAGACCCATGAACGTTAAAACGGTAGAGTTGCACTTCGACAAGACCGAGCCCGGGGTCCAGATAACGGACATAACAAGGCAGGTGGACCACTCGGTGATCGACTCGAAGGCAAAGGACGGCATAGTGATAGTTCACGTCAGCTCGCCCCGTCTGAGCATAAGCACCATGGACTACGAGGAGGGCAACATACAGGACCTAAAGGATGCGCTCTCAAAGCTCGAGCAGAAGCAGTCCGACAAGACCAACAGCATCTACGGGCACAGCGTCGGCGGGCTGGGGACCGCCGTGAGCTTCATAGAGCACAAGGGCAAGCACTTAGGCCTGCCGAAGGCGCCGGGCGACAGGAGCATAATGCACGCCATACTCGGGCCGAGCATAACCATACCGGTGAAGGAGAATAGGACGATGCTGGGCAAGTGGCAGCAGATACTGCTCTGGGACTTTGGGAAGGTCTCTGAGGTAAAGAGGGTCGTGGTGCAGATAATAGGGGACTTTTATACTGAGTGATTGTCATGGGAGTAAAAACTGCCGAGATTCAGGTTGAGAAGAAGGAGGAGGACCTTTACGTTACGAAGATAACAGGGGAGGTGCAATCGGCCATAAAGAGCTCGAACTTCAAAAGCGGCATCGCCACGATATTCATAGGCTGCACCACCGCCAGCATAAGCACCATGGAGTACACGCCGGAGAGCATAAAGCACATGAGGGAGGCGCTCGAGCGGGTCGCGCCGTCGGACGGCCACTACCTGCACAACACCTCGGTGGGCGACATAAACGGCTACGGCGCCGACGACAACGGGAAGAGCCATGTAAGGGCCGCGATAATGGGGCCGAGCATAACCATACCGTTTAGCGAGGGCAAGATGCTGCTCGACAGCGGCCTCGAGGTCGTGCTGCTGGACTTCGACCTGATAAAGAGGAAGAGGAAGGTAATAGTGCAGCTGATAGGAGAATAGGCCCAATCCTGACCAAATACCTACTTTTATAATTCTGTTAGTTGCATCATTAGCTGTGTCTCAATGAAGGTTGACCAGTTTGTGACACTTGCAGCGTTAGCTTCGTTGCTTGTCCTAGCGCAGCCATTCGCCGGGTCCGCCACCCAGGTGAACGCCAGCGTGACAGTGATATGCCCCTTCGGCCTCTCCCTTTCGATGCTTTCCACCTATCCGCGGGTTCCTATCATCAGCGTCAATTACACCGCGACGGCGACATCGGCATGCGCAGTGGGGAACCTCACCGGCAGCTTCAAGGTCCTCAACTCCAGCAGCAATGCCATAGTCTACCAGGAGCCGGTTGGCATACTTGGGAATGGGCACCCGCAGCTGCACGGAAGCGTCTCGTTCAGCACGTCGAACATGGCCAACTCCAGCTACACCGGTCTGCTATCTCTCGACGTCGGACCGTACACCGCTAGCACCCAGAATACCTTCGTGCTCCTCAATTACGCCAACGTCCTCATAACCCAGTTCAGCGCGCCTCAGTCAGTTGGCCTAGGGGCTGCGCTTCCATTCTTTGTATCGCTGCAGAACGTGGGGCAGGTGGCATCAAGCCCGATAACGCTCTCGCTCCATGTCGCAGGCCCGCAGCCCTTCAATACGGTCTATGTATTTTCCGCCCTTTCGCCGGGCCAGAGCTCCAACACCACGATAGCGCTTGCGAACGAAACGGGAGTGGCAGGTTCTTATAACGCGACGCTGGTGGCGACCTACAACTCGCTTGGCCAGACGGAGAACTCGACGCCGGCGACGGTTTCCTACTCTGTGACCGTGCCGCAGCAGAGCATCCCGGTCTCCACCTCTACGGGAGGCCTGCCGGTCAACGTGACCAACCTGCCGCCGAACCTTGTGTTCACCTACATGCCCCTTATAATCTCGGGCCAGCCCGGCACAATCGAGCAGAGCCAGATAGGGCTCAGGAACACCGGGCCGCTGGAGGAGCAGATAGGCCTCGGCGTTCCCGGAGTCTATTCTGGGCTGCTGGGTCTTTCATCCTACAGCGTTTCGCTGGCTCCGAATGAGAGCACGACGGTGCAGGTCTTCCTGAAGCCGAATCTGACGCTGCAGACAGGCGTATACACGGTGCCGATCAACGTCTCCGTGGTCTACCAGGGAGGCGGGATGGCAAACATCACCGAGTATATCACCTTCAGCCTTTTCAGGCAGAACGCCACCCAGCCCTCCATTTCGACGCAGATGTACCGGATAAACTCAACAGGAACAGCAAGTGGTGTCATATCGATTATCGCGCCGCGCGGAAGGGACATAAGCAACACGACCCTCGTGCAGTGGATCCCGGCATCTGTGGCGGCGAACCTCTCAGACCTCAGCTTCTACGGCCTGCCCACGGTCATAACATTGGAGAACGGGACTTACAAGGTCGTCTCCTACATAGGCAACCTGCCGAGGAACCAGACGCTCTACGAATACTATTCCATAAAGGGAGCCATTGACCCGCAGCTCATGCTAAGGTCCCAGTATGAGTTCTACACGCTCTCGCAGACCAACTCCTCCAGCATACTCAGGCTCGCCGGCATAAGCGCCCCGACCGTTACCAGCAATTCAATAGGGATCATAACGGTGTCGGTCCTTTACACAGGAACCAAGCCGGCGAACGTCAGCTTCTATGCCGTTCCGCCTCCGCAGATAACCCTTCAGAACTACACCCAGAATGCGAGCGCGGTGCCCAACGAGCTCCTTGTCAAGCAGTTCAAGATAATCGGGCACTCGAGCAACGGCACTTTCATACTGCAGTTATACATAAGAACATTGGGCGCCAACCTGAGCTACGGGATACCGATACTGATAAACCCTCCGCCGCAGTTCAAGCCAAGCCAAAGCACCCCGCTGATCCCATTTTATCTCCGAGTAGCAATATTTATAGTGTTAATCGTCATAGTAATAGCGTTGCTCAGGAGCCGCTTCGGAGGAAGGCAGACATATTCCTCAGAGAGGGCCGGGCGGTTGGTAAGGATTAAGGAGCAGATAAAAAGAGAGAGAGAATGAGATGAGAAAAGGATCTTATGTGATACGGATTTCTTCCCAGAAGGGGGGTGTCGGGAAGACCACGATTGCGGTAAATATCGCGGCGGTCCTTAGCGCCTTGAACTACAAGGTCCTTCTCGTCGACGCGGATTACTCGAATCCGAGCGTGGGGTTTCACCTCGGGCTTGAGCAGGCGAGCCGGGGCTACATAGACGCTATTAAGGGAAAGACCAACCTCAAAGAGATCATCGTGCCACACGGGCCGAGCGGCATCCATGTCCTTCCGGGGAGGCTGGCGTCCAGGGTCAAGACCCCGAGCGCGGAGGAGATGGTGGACCTCTACAGGAAACTGCGCGAATTGAATTACGACTTCGTCCTGGTGGACACTGCGCCAGGTCTCCTGCCGGACAGGGACTTCGCCGACCTCAAGAGCTTCGACGAATCCATAATAGTCACGACGCCGGAGATGTCCTCCTGCACCAGCGCCATAAGGCTGGCCCACGTCTACGACGAGATCGGCCTCAAGCACTCGCTCATAGCCAATAGGATAAAGAACAAGAAGTACGAGGTGAGCATGCAGGAGATAGAGGAGTCCTACGAAGGCACGGTGACCGGCATGATACCGGAGGATGAGGTGGTGCCGATCAGCATAGCCGAGCACATACCGGCGTACCTCCTCAACCAGAGGAGCGGCTTCTCAATCAGCATAGGCAAGACCTCAAGGAGGTACGGAGCCAAGATCGGTGCGGGATACGACATCGGAATGGGCGGATCCGGAATCCTTGCGATGATCCTCTCCTGGCTTGGCTTTAGGAGAAGGAACAGGATAGCGGAGTCGGTAAAGGAGTAGGTGGCGAGCGTGGACAAAGACTCGGCAGAGGCGGCCGCGATATTTGTCATTGTAATCGCTGCACTCGGAGTGCTGAACATGGGGGTCGCAATGGGCGCGAACGTCACCAACTCCACGACAAGCAACACCTTCAATTCAATAAGCTCATCCTCCAGCACAGTCAACACAAGTACAATCTCGACATCCAGTACTGTAAACACTACCTCTACAACTAGCATAGTCGACACAATGACGTCCAGCACTGTAAACACGACTTCCACAATCAACATCTTCAACACTACCACTACGCTGAACGGCACGACATCGAACATACCATCCCTGATACCAAGGTCACCGGGCATCCCCATCCTGAACGGAACAGGAAACACGGTAAGAGGTCCATCCACGGCGTTGATAAACGCAAGGGGAGGATTCGCCAGGACCAGCCTTGCAGTAAGATCGAGGGGCGCCAACCTGAACATAAGCACCGGATCGGTGCTATACGGAGTCAGGGTTAGATTCAAGAATAGCACCGTGACGAGGTTCAACGTCAGCGTGGCCAATGGAACTCAGGTGCCGGCAATGGCGCCGGCACCTAGCGCGCTGGTCTACCAGTACATACAGATAAACGACACGGTCTACAACACCACCAATTCGGTGGATCCCTACATATCAAACGTGACCTACAACTTTCAGGTCCAAAGCGGATGGCTCGCCCAGCAGGGAATCGCCCCGCAGAACATAACCCTCCTCAAGTACATAAACTCGAGCCAGAGCTGGATCTCGCTCCAGACTTCGGTAGTGGGCTTCAACTCCAGCGATTTCTTCTATTCGGCGGTTTCCAACTCGTTCTCCACCTATGCGATAACGTATCCGGGCCCGGCGAACGCGGCAGTGACCGGGCAGAACAGCATAACCCTGTTGCTTTCCTCCCAGCCCTCGTTCAACTACTTTTGGGCTTTCGCGGTCAATGCGCTATCAGGAGCCAGGGCCGGAGTTGGATTCAATTGGACTTCGACCTCCAATGCCTTTCTCACGGTCAATGCACCCAACAATGCCAACGCCATAGTGTCGACCGGCTGGTCGACCAAGCCATCAGCGACCTACAACAACCCGGCTGCCACCGCCAACACCGGAAACATGGTTATCGTCGGGGTGGCGGCCAATGTGGTGGAAGCGAACAGCAAGGTATTCGTCGGGAACGGGCTGAAGGTCTCTTCGAACAGCCTGACTTTCACCGTCGCCACGGCAAACAGCCTTGTGATAGTCATGTCGGGGATATCCAACGGCCTTAATGCAACCACCAACTGGCTCACGGTCAATTCCGCGCTCGCAAACGTTGTGTATGGAAACAGCCTGACGAATGTGTGGGCTGGCATTAGGATCTTTAACTCCCTCCCGGCAGGCACCTACAAGGAGAGCACTAACGCGATAAACACGAATGCGATAATAGCCACCTCCATTTTCGTCTTCCCCACCTATACGGTTACTTTCAACGACATACCCGGGACAGGAAGCATCGCGACCAACGGGGTCAGCCAGAAAACCGCGAACGCGGTCGCCGGGCTACTTGGAACTGGGACCATAAACGCCATAGCCCCGAATGCCAACTTCATCTTCAGCAGCTGGACCGTAAAAAATGCGGTTAACACAATAGTCGCCTCGTCCACATCATCCAACACTTATCTTACAGTAGAGGGGAACTCTGTTGTTACCGCCAACTACAACGGCCTGACCACCTTCCTCGAGACTGGCCTTCCGGGCGGAACAACCTGGAACGTGGTCTACAATGGAATACTCAGCTACAACTCGCTTTCGCCCAACAATGCAAACGTGGTATTCAATACTATCTGGCTAGGGAGCGCCTCCTACACCGTGAACAGCCAGGTGGTTGGGGGGAGCACCTACATCCCCAGCCCGGCATCCGGAACAGTAGTGGTGGGCAACGGGATCAGCGTCGCGTTCTCCCTGGCCAGCTGCTTCGTATCAGTAAGCAACACTTTGGTGAATTTCGGATCCATAACTACGGGCTCCAATGTTCCTACGCAAAACGCGGTGACCGTGACAGACAATAGCGGAAGCGTCGCCGCCAACATACTCATAGAAGGAGGAATAGGAAACGTGATAAACCCGGCAAACGACATATGGAAAGGGACGAGCGCGGGCAACACGATCGGGATATCGAACACGGTATGGAGCGCATCCCTCAACACCGCCTATGGAAGTGCAACCAGGGTAAGCAACACCCCGGTCGACACGCAGATACAGATACCCTCTCCCGGAGGCGGCTCGGCATCGAACAACATATACCTGGGCATGGGGATTCCAAGGGGCACGCCGGCGGACACCTACACCACGAATGTGGTGATAGAGATCACCTGTTGAAAGGCTGAACGGCCCGTTGGAAAAGTGCTACCTAAAAAGTGACTTGCGCTTAGAAAATGTGCCTGAAAGTATCTCTGAGCCGAAGAAAATAGGAATCAATTTAAAGGTGGTGGCTTTTTAAGCGTTTCTTTGCTATATTATCAAAGGCGATCAGATGGACTTGAAGAGAATGATTTTGGGAGGCATGCTCACCATGGCGACGGTGGCTTTCCTGTTCGGCGCGCTGCTGAACCTGGGAGGCCTAATATCGTTTGGTGCTGGCACTACCACCAACACGATTGGAGGAACCGTAGGGGTGCAGGCGGTCTGCGCCATCACCACAGTCAGCAACACGGCAGTGAACTTCGGATCTCTGGCTCCTGGAACTAACGTGGGAACCCAGAACGTGGTAACGCTTACTGACAGCGGCGGAAACACCGCGTCTAACATACTAATAGCAGGAGGGCTTGGAAGCCTAAGCCCATACAACGGGATATGGCTGGGCACCAGCGTTGCCAACCAGATAGGCATATCCAACACAGTTTGGAGCGCCACTTTGAACACAGCGTACGGCAGCGCAACCAAGGTTACTAACGCTTTGGTGATAACGCCGATACTCTTAACTGCCCCATCACAGGCAAACCCTTCCACATCAAACACAGTATTCCTTGGTATGGGAGTGCCGAGCGGGACAGCGGCGGACACATACACCACAAACATAGTGTTGGAAACAACGTGCTGAGCGGATTCCAATGAATAGGACCTCGCTTGCCGTTCTTTCTCTTTTTTCTTTTCTATTCCTTTTTTCTTCCATTTCGACAGCGCAGCTTGGCGAAGTCGCAGGCCAGCCGCACTTCAATGTAAGCATAGGCGGCAGCAACTCGATCCAGATAACAGTAATAAACGAGGCGACATACCCGCTTCCGGTTAGGGTCATACTCCCCTCGCTGACAAGCACCGACGCCAATGCCATAACGCCGGACCTTACAGCGAATCCGATGGTTGCCACGATACCGGCAGGAAAGGAACTCAACATAAACCTCACTGTCAGGATGCCGGGGGGCACCAACAAGCCGGGCTATTCCTGGAGCGGCATACTTCAGGTCGTTACCGCACCCAATTCGACAAGCGGAGGGTCCACGGGCGCCACGATAATCGAGGGAGTCGCAAAGATAGTCAGCATAAGCGCGATAAAGTCCACGTTCAACATCTATGATTACCTGATACCGGCCGTCATTGTGATAATCGTCGTTGCGGCCATTGTTGTCGCATACAAGAAGGGCATGTTCGCAAGGAAGAAGAAGGCGCAGCCGACAGCGGCCAAGACCAAGGCGGCGGCAACTAGGAAGGGTAAGAAAGTGGCGGCTAAGTCAAGAAGGGCTAGAAAGGGCAAGAAGAGCGGTGCCGGCAGGCCGAGGGGCAGGAGCAAAAGGACCACAAGGCCGCGCCGGCGCAGCAGGAGGTAGCCCTTTTCAGTCCCCACCCTTTTATACTTTCGGTTCTTTCCAACTAACGCAGGGAGGGCATGGGGCAAGCGGCATCTTACAAGACAATTGACACCAGCATACTTGTGATAGGCTCCGGCGCTGCGGGGCTTAGGACCGCGATAGAATCCCATGACTCTGGAGTCAAGGACATAATAGTCATAGGCAAGTGCAGGAGGGGCGATGCCCACACGGTGCTTGCGACAGGCGGGATAAATGCGGCCCTTGCGACCATGGACAAGAAGGACAGTTACCTGGTCCACGCGGCCGACACGGCGAAGGAGGGCTGGTTCATAGCTGACCCAAAGGCTGTATTGACGCTCTGCAGGAACGGACCTGACGCAGTCAACGAGTTGGTGAAGTGGGGTGCGAGGTTCCACAGGGAGAAGGACGGAAGACTGACGCAAAGGTTCTTCGGCGCCCATACTTACAGGAGGACCTGCTTCTTTGGTGACCAGACTGGCAAGGAGATAATGCGCGTGCTGGTCAGGCAGGTCAGGAAAAGAAAGATACGCTTCCTTGGAGACATCTTCGTTGTCTCACTGCTGACAAACGGGAAAAGGGTTGCGGGCGCGCTGGCGGTAGACTTTGCAAAGGGGGAGATTGTTGTTTTCAGGGCTAAGGCAGTGGTGATTGCGGCCGGAGGCTACAGCAAGATATACTCGAGGAGCTCATCTAGGGGATTCGAGAACCATGGGGACGGGGCGGCGCTGGCCTTCGAGGCGGGGGTGCCGCTGGTTGACATGGAGATGATCCAGTTCCATCCCACGGGGATGGTCTACCCCAAGTCGATGGTTGGATCGCTTGTGACAGAGGCGGTTAGGGGTGAGGGGGGCACACTGCTCAACGCCAGGATGGAGCGATTCATGAAGAGGTACGATCCAATGAACATGGAGCTCGGCCCCAGAGACTTCGTTGCCAGGTCGATATACACAGAGATAATGGAAGGCCGGGGGACTAGGCACGGCGGAGTCTGGCTTGACATAACCATGCTGCCGAAGTCGAGGATACTTGACAGGCTGCCTAAGATGTACGAGAAGTTCAAAAGATACAACAACGTGGACATATCGAGGCAGAAGATGGAGGTGGCGCCGACCGCGCACTACACGATGGGAGGTGTGGACGTCGACCTCGCGGGCAGGACAATGATAAAGGGGCTTTACGCGGCAGGCGAAACGGTGGGGCAGATACACGGGGCGAACAGGTTGGGCGGCAACAGCCTGCTCGAGACGATTGTCTTCGGGAAGATTGTGGGCAAAGATGCGGCCAGATTCGCCAAGGCAAACAAGATAGTAGAGCCGAGTAGCGGACAGATAGCGGGCAAGGTTCGGTACCTGAACTCGTTCTTTGGAGAGGGGAACGCTGATCCGGAAATGATAAGGGATGGGATGCAGAGGACGATGTGGGCCTATGCAGGAATAGCGCGCGACCAGAAGAGGCTGGAGGAGGGACTTAAGGAGATCGAAAGACTCAAGGCACAGTTCAGGCGCGCCAAGGTCCAAAAGGGGGGCCTGAAGGGGAACCATAAGCTAAAGTTCGCGATAGAGACAGGAAAGATGCTGGCGCTCTGCGAGGCGGTCATGAAAAGCGCGATACTTAGGAGGGAGAGCAGGGGCGCCCATTACAGGACCGACTATCCTGCTGCCGAGGAGGGATTCCGGGTCAACATAGTGTCGACCCCGAACAGGAGCGGATGGGTTAAGCTATCAATAAGAAAGGTTCCAAAGGTCAGCGGCGCGCTGAAAAGAGAGATAGAGAAGCTAGAGGAGACGCCGGTGCATAGGTCCTTTGAGTAGCTTGGGATAGATTTAAATATAAATCTGCGTAGATAGTAGGATATGGGGGAGCGGACCAAGGTTGCGGTAGCAAAGACTGCGGGCAATGGCCGAGACACCATACTGATCCTTAATTTCGGAGGCCAGTACACCCACCTTATCGGCAGGAACGTCAGGGAGAACAACGTTTATTCTGAGATCGTGCCTTTTGGAATCAGCGCCGAGAAGATAAAGGAGCTGAGCTCCACTACCAACATAAAGGGCATCATACTCTCTGGTGGCCCCGACAGCGTCTACCTAGAGGGGGCGCCCCGATTTGACCCGAAGATACTTGATCTTGGCATCCCTGTCCTCGGCCTCTGCTATGGCCACCAGCTAATCGCCCAGATGTCGAACGGAAGGGTGGAATCGGCATTGAGGAAGGAATACGGGGACGCGACTGCAGTTATAGACAATCCCGTCTGCATATTGAAGGGCCTTAAGCGCAAGGAGGAGATATGGATGAGCCATGGTGACACCGTGTTCGACATACCGGCAGACTTCGAGGTTCTGGCACATACAGAGAGCACCCCTGTCGCTGCGTTCAGGCACAGGACCAAGCAGATATTCGGTCTGCAGTGGCACCCGGAGGTGGTGCAGACGAAGGGCGGCGTCCAGGTTATCAGGAACTTTATATTTGACGAGTGCAAGTGCGAGCCCAATTGGAAGATGGACGACTTTGTGGACAAGTCCCTAAAGGACCTGAGGGAGAGGATAGGGAGCGGGAAGGCCGTGGTTGCTTTGAGCGGAGGAGTCGACTCGAGCGTTGCAGCTGCGCTGGTGGCGAAGGCGGTCGGCGGCCAGAGGCTCGTGGTAGTGTATGTCGATACCGGAATGATGAGGAAGGGCGAAACAGAGCAGGTGAGGGAAACATTCACCGCACTCGGCACGGATTTGAGGATAGTGGACGCAGGAGACAGGTTCTTCGATGCCCTAAAGGGAGTAAGGGACCCAGAGATGAAGAGAAAGATAATAGGAAACACCTTCATACGCATCTTTGAGGAGCAGGCTGCTCCGATAGGGGCGGACTACTTCGTCCAGGGGACGATTTACCCGGACACCATAGAAACAGCAGGGGGCATAAAGACGCACCACAACAAGGCGATCCCGTTCGACATAAAGTTCAAGGAGATAATAGAGCCGCTTACAGACCTCTACAAGGACGAGGTCAGGAAGGTAGGAGGAGAGATCGGCCTTCCGGAAGCGGTGGTGAACAGGCAGCCGTTCCCAGGACCCGGGCTGGCGGTCAGGATAATGGGTGAGGTAACTAGGGAGAAGGTGGCGATCGTCAGGGAGGCCGACCACATTGTGACGAGCGAGATAGAGAAGGCAGGGCTGGCCAGGGGACTCTGGCAGTATTTTGGTGTCTTGACTGATACGATGACCACAGGCGTCAAGGGCGACGGGAGGGCATACGGATATCTGGTAGGGTTCAGGGCGCTGGTGAGCAGGGAGGCGATGACGGCCAAATTCGCAGAGCTACCATGGGATCTGATAAGGAAGATATCGACCAGGATAACAAATGAGGTGCCCGGGGTAGTCAGGGTAGCCTACGACACGACCGACAAGCCGCCAGCCACTGTCGAGTGGGAGTGACCCTACTTCTTCAGCGGGAGATCAGGGCTTGTGAGCCGAGACGGGCTTAGGGCGCTGTCAATCTCCTTCTTTGTCAGCAGCCTCTTCTTGAGTGCAAGATCCCTTATGCTTACTCCAGTTGCTTCTGCCTCCTTCACGAGCTTGGCCGTTGTGGCGTAGCCGAGCATCGGCGAGAGCGCCGTGGCGAGCTCTGAGTTGTGCTCGAAGTAGTATTCCAGCCTGGCCCTGTTGGGCTTTATGCCCGATATGCATCTCCTCGTGACCACCCTAAGTGAGTTGGCAAGCGTGCTTATCGATTCCAGGAGGCAGTATGCGGCCAGCGGGCCGAAGATGTTGAGCTCGAACTGGCCGCCCTGGGCGCACATCATTATCGTGGTGTCGTTGCCGATCACCCTAAAGCAGACCATGGTGAGCGCCTCAGGCATGGAGGGATTCACCTTGCCCGGCATGATTGATGATCCTGGCTGTAGCGCCGGGAGGGATATCTCCCCGATCCCGGTGTGGGGGCCGGAGGACATCAGCCTGAGGTCGTTGGAGGTCTTGATGAGCTTGAGGGAGAGCTGCCTAAGGGCGGCGCTCGCCTCGGCGACGGCGGGAAGGTTCTGCGTCATCTCGAAATTGTTCCTGGACTTTGTAAAGCTATGGCCGGAGAGCTTGTTTAGCTCCTTTAGGAAGAGAGCAGGGTATCTAGGATAACTATTCAGCCCGGTTCCGACTGCTGTCCCCCCTATGTGCAAAGGCAGTAACTCGCGCGATGCGCTTCTTATCATCCTCATCTCCCGCTCGATCGAGTATCCGCTGAACTCCTGGCCCAGCGTTATGGGAACAGCATCCATCAGGTGCGTGCGGCCGGACTTGATTATCTTGGAGAACTCCCCTGACTTTTTCATTATCGCTGCCTGGTACTCTGAAAGGGCGGGAACGAGGTCTTCCTCTATCGCTATGTGGGCGGCAATGTTGATGGCGCACTGGAAGGTGTCGTTTGTGGACTGGCACATGTTGACGTGGTCGTTGGGGTTTATTGTTTTGTAGTCCCCTTTCTTCCTATGAATTATCTCCAGCGCCCTGTTGGCCACCACCTCGTTGAGGTTCATGTTGGTGGAGGTGCCTGTGCCGGCCTGGAAGATGTCTACGGGAAATTGATCTGCGAGCCTGCCCGCGATTATGTCGTCGCAGGCTTTGACTATCGCGCCGGAGATCTTCTGGTCCAGCCCGCCCAGCTCTGAGTTTGCTATGGCGGCGGATCGCTTTATCATCGCATAGGACTTTATGAAACAGGACTGGAAGGGAACGCCCGAGATCGGGAAGTTCTCGATCGCCCTCTGGGTCACTGGGCCATAATAGGCGCCATCGGGCACGCTTACCTTCCCCAGGGAGTCTGACTCGGTCCTCATCACAATACCCAAAGCCCATCTCACTTAAGGGTTTTATAGGTTCCCACTATCCATTCAGATAGGTATTAATCCCTTGCCGGGGATTTATTATTGTGATTAGATGAAGGGCAGCATGAAGTCGTGGATTGCGATCCTCATGGGGATAGTGATCCTCGTAGCGGACCTGTACTGGACCTATACCAGCTACTATGATATGACCTGGCTTGTGCTCGGCGTGGTGATAGCGCTGGCGGACATAATATGGCTCCTGATGGACTGGAGACTTATGAAGGGCTGATTATACTTAGGTGAATATCTATGAACAAAGCAGCAGCGATCGGAGCAGTAATAGTGCTCCTGATCATAATAGTGGGCGTGGCTTACGTCCTCTCGGGCAGCAAGAGCGCGCAGGTCACGTCGACCTCTATTGGCTCGAGCAGCATAGCCTCCACAACGGTCGCCGCAACGACCATCTCTCCGGCCAATAACAGCACATCCTCAAGCCCGATGATTCCGGCCAACACTGTGAACGGGACCAACTCCAGCATGGCAGGCAACTCGGTGATGACGAGCAACACCGCATACACGGTTGAGCTCGAGAACAGCTCCAGTCTGGGTTGGTACCTTGCAAACGGAACCGGCTTCACCCTGTACACCTACACCAATGACGTGGCGCACAGCAACGCGAGCGCCTGCGCAGGCTCATGCGCGGCAAATTGGCCGCCGTTCTACACGGCGAACCTTGTGCTCGCACCGGGCCTCAACGCCTCCAGCTTCGGAACGATAAGCAGGGGCGGCGGAGCGATGCAGACGACATACAATGGCTACCCGCTCTACTTCTTCCAGGGAGACGGCAAGACAGGTCAGGTCAACGGCAACGGAGTGGGCGGCTTCAAGCTGGCCACAAAGTAAGGGCAATTCTGCCGTCCGGCCCTTTTGGCCGGGCTCTTTCTTTTTATTGAGGTCTCTCCAGACCGCGGAATACCCCAGATATGTCGTTCCTCAGCCGCATCACATGGCCAGGAGGGAAGGAGAAATCCTGGCGCTTGTGGGAGACTAGGCCGCTGTCTTTGGTCACCGCAAAGAGCGTGGCAAAGGGGGTGCAGCCCAGGTCAGGCTCGCGGCGGAGCATCGAGGCGTATTTTACCCCCTTTGCCTTCTCAGGGATGTCCGGGCTAACTATGCATGCGTGTATGTCCTTGAATCCGGCGCCCTTGAGGTATCCGGTCACTTTATTCATCGTGTTGCCACGGTGGACGCAGGTGTCGAACACTGCGACCGGAAGCTTGGACCTCTGGTAGAGGTACTTGTGCTGCTTCTTGAACTCTCTTGCAATGTTAAATCGGAGGACTCTATTGCAGCCATCGGGGTTGATGAAATATATTTCAGGTTTCTTCTCACCCGGATACTTTAGTTCCCATGCCTTCATCAATGGGAGATACCCCATCCTCGCCGACCGGTCAACGAAGACCGCTGTCGGAATCTTGTTGTCGTGCAGGTAGCCGGCCAAGTTCATTCCTATCTCAGCTATGTCCGCCTTGGCGGCCGCGGAGAAGCCCTCTTGGGTGCTATTGGCAGTGAGACGCCTCAGCTGCTCTTGCATGTCACTGAGGGCGAGCGCTATCATCATCCCCATTACGCTCTCCTTCGGCATGTCGGTGGGGTGCGACCCCATTATTATGACCTCGGTAACGTTTCCGTCCCTGCTCCTGAGGGTCCTCCTTAGAACTTGCCGCTCCCTAGGCTGGCCATCGTTTTGCTTGCAACTTGGCACTTTATCACAGGCGAACTTATGCCGTCAGGTAATATATATAGATTTTGTATGGGTCGTGGGCCTTAGTAGCCCGTCAGCTCTGCTTGAGAAGCTCGTTGAGCTTGGAGCCCTTGTCGTAGCGCATTATCACTATGCCAACCACCACAAGATAGAGCCATGTGAGTGCGATCAGATCGTTGAAACTGGGCCTGTTGATCGGGGATAGTGCGTCCGGCCCGCCGGCTGCGTCGAAGATGTAGTTTATTATCGCGGCTATTATCAGGAAGCCAGCTACTGGGCCGTACCACATCCTCAGGCCGAGGAAGTAGATTATCGCTATTAGTATGAACGCTGCGGAGGCGAAACCGAGCCAGAGGCTGTAGAAGCTCGCGACGTTCCAGTTTGGAGAGCCGAGCGCGAGGGCAGCGAAGTTGAGCAGCGAGAATATGACCAGGCTGAACCTCACCACCTTTATCCAGCTGTAGCTTCCGCTGAACCATATCTTCGGCGTGTCCTTTCTGACAGAAAGCCATGCGAAGTAGTACCTGAGCTGGTTGGTGAAGTCCCTGAACTTCTCCCTGTACGTATAAGCCATGCGGGATGTTCTCAAACAAGGCTTAAAAAGATTCCTGATGTGGTGGTCTGACTCCACCGGCAAGTTATAAAAATCCGGCTTACCGAAGAGATAGCAATGGAAGGAAACGAGGAGCGGCATCTGAGCGTTAGGCTCGAGTCGCTAAGCGATATGGTCTTCGGCCTAGCACTGTCCATAGGAGCGCTGCTCCTTGCGATATCGAACATAGGGACGCCGGCCCAGATAGAGTCCAACATACTCACGTTCGGCTTCAGCTTCCTCATTTTGATATTTGTCTGGACCAGATACACCGCAATACTGTCTGATATGCCGCCGCAGCTTAGGCAGAAGGGATATGTGATCTGGCTGGGCGCGGGAATACTTTTTCTAGTCGCTATCGAGCCTTACCTCTACGACATATTGCACACCGCCACCTCCGCGGCGGTCCTCGGATTCGCATCCTCGGCCTACGCGATCGACATAGGGCTCATAATGTCGATAATATCGGTATTCATAACCCTGCTGATTAGGGCGGACATGCGGTCAAACAGGAGGATGACGCTCCCCAGGAAGTATCTCTACATAAGGGCAGGTAGCATATCGATAGCCGCGATAATGTTCATATCCGCGGTGCCAATCTTCTGGCAGCTACAGGTGCTTGGGATCCCCGCCAGGTTCGCCATGTGGATAGTGATAATTCCGCTCATGGCCCTTGGAAGGCTGATAAAGGGCATCGGCAAGGAGAAAGCGCACCGGGCCAGGATGAGTTAGGCCCGTGCAACCGACCTGTTTCGAGTGGGGTTTGCCGCTCTTGCGGAAAGAATCTGCGGGAGCTCGGATCCCCCAGTTATGTGGAGCTTGCGTTCCAGCACTATCCCGGAAAGTAAGACTTTGGCCTTTTCCTTGTCGTAGTGGGCATAGTAATCATGCGGGAATTTCTGCAGGGAGACCACCTTGTCGAACCACCTGTGGGTGTCGTGCCACATCTGGTGCATGGGAAGCGAATAGAGCGGGAACCATCGAACCGCACCGGCGTCGGAGCCCCTGAGTCTCCCCGAGAACTCCCTTGTGGAAAGTATGTGGACCGAGTCGAGCCGCGCCACGCCCTCGTAGGTTGCGTGTATGAGCCCGTGGTAGAAGATCCTGCCAAGGGAGAGGCCAGTCTCTTCCTGGGTTTCCCTGATGGCATTGCGGAATGGGTCACGGGCGTCCTCTTTCTCAAACTTGCCGCCGGGGGCGTTCCACTTTCCCTCGCTCACGCCCCTGTTCGCCAGCTTGAGGAGGGTGCGGTTGCGGTCGTCGAAAATGAAGCATATGGTGTAGTCCTGAGACTCCGGCACACCCCTTAGAAAGCCGTTCAGATCCCCCATAGCATTACCCTTAACGGATTCAGATATTTATAGATTACTTTAAATATTTGAAAGAGGCCCATATTCTGGTATGGCATTTTGCACAAGCCAGGGAATACGCGCATCGGCCGCACCATGCAGCCTGGAGTATCTAGATAAGATACTCCGAAAGGAGGGGCCGCGACCGATTCCGCAGGCATCAGGATTCAGCAGGTCAGAAAGGGCGCAGAGCTTCCCCGCCCATTGGCATTTCTCGACAGGCCTCATCACGGACAAGGTGATGGTGGAGATGGGGCTTGGGAGCAGGCAGATGCTGAGCGTAGGCACAGGCACCGGAACCCTCGAGAAGTTCATGGTGGAACGGCTGGGACTATCGGTCGCGCAGATAACTGTTTCTGACATCAAGGAGAGGCTCCTGCCGGAAGGATTCGTGTCCCGGGGATTTGACATGCATAGCGGCTGGCCGAATTTCGACAGGAAGTTCGACTATGTCATATTCCCCGAATCGGTTTTCTTCGGGCTTAATTTCAGAGGGGATGTCAGGGAGGGGCTGGTGAACCTAATGGAGAGGTCCCTCATGGTGATGAAGCCGGAGGGGGAGGGGAGGATGGCGAGCTGCTACCCAAAGGAGGGAGAGCTGGAGGAGGTGGCAAGGGAGATGAGAACGAGGCACCCGATCTTTGAGCTGGCAAAGATGAACGGGCTAATAGTGTTCAGGAAAGGGGAAGGCCCTGCATAGATGTGCTCCCATCGTTCTCTCAGCACCAATACATGATGCTAATTGTATATATGCTGATATACAATTCTTGAAACTTGTTATATCCTATCTGCGTTTTCCCTTATAAATGGACCTGCACCTTTAGCAATTCCGAAAGCCTTAGTGGTAATGTTTTCCATCCTTTCAGTCTCCAAAAGCCAACGCCAGGCCGGTCTTACATTTATTTTCTTGTCGCGGTATTGTAGTTCCTGTTCCTGTTCTAGTGTTACTATAAATGCCTCTTTGGCCTTCATTTCAGACGCTGCCTCCAATAGACCAACAGCCTCCCTTTCCGTATTACCAGAATTGATTTCATAGCATACTTGAATTACGGTCTTTTCTGAAGGGATCACAAAGTCTGCTTCATGCCCCTTATCGTTCTTATAGTAATAAAACTCCTTCCCAAGTCTCTTTAGGTGGACGGCGACGACATTCTCCAAGATTGCGCCTTTATGCTCAAGGACTGACGGCGAATTCTTTACCAATATTCCGCTGTCTATGCAATATATCTTTCTTGGATTCTTGTCGATCAGTTTAAGCTTACGTTCAAATTTTCGCACCTCGAAGAGAAGATACGCCTCTGCTGCATAGGATATGTATTTTTCTATTGTCACAGAACTCTTCACCCCAAAGTTGCCTGCCACTGACCTGTATGTTATCATGTTTGAAGAATTGGCAATAAGAAACCGGAGAACAGACTTTAGCTCTGTAGGCTTTCTTATGCTGTACCTTGTAAGTATGTCCCTCCTTATTATGTCGTCCACGACCTCCGTCAATATACGCTCGTTTGAAAGGACCACAGATTCAGGCATGCCGCCTTTAAGCAGATAATCCTTGAATAACCTGGATAATAACGCAACCTGACTGGTTGAGTATAAACCTTGTTTAATCGTGGCCGGGCTTTTCGCCGCCAAGAACTCTGCAAATGAAAATGGGTAGAGTTCCACATCGGTGTGCCTGCCTGTCATGTGTGTGCCCAGTTCCTTGCTAAGAAGATCCGCGTTGGAACCTGTAATGAATACCGAATATCCCTGCCTCATTAATCGGTTAACGAAAAGTTCCCAACCCTTAACATTTTGAATCTCGTCAAAGAATACGGTCTTTTTATCACCAAGAACCTCGATGAGGACCTCCATTACCGACCGTAGGTCTTCAGACCTTATGCCTGCCAGAAGTTCATCATCAAAGTTAAAATAAAGGAAGTTACTAGCAAATTTAGTCCGCATTAGCTGCATCAGCAATGTGCTCTTACCGCACCTGCGTACGCCCTTTATCACAAAGGCGGAAGAACCACCATACGAGACAATTTGTGGGAAGACGGTCCTTGGTACTGCTTGGCCGAAGCTCTCGATTTCTTTTAGTTGGTCTTCAATCACGCTGCGCAAGAGCGGTTTGGTTAACATGGTAATATAATGAAAGAACAGGTATTTAAATGTTGTGTATCATAATAAACAAAAAGGTCATTTATTGTTTATTATAATAATCACATATCAGGTTAGTTACTCGCTGGATTAGCAATGCACAATTTTACGGAAAGTTTGCATTAAGGCTAAACTGCTTTTTCTCTCCGTATTATTTGTTCCTCGTCTGGTTTGGCTTTTTTGAGGTTATCAACTATCTTCTGCGCCACAACCAAAGGATCGAGATGGAAAATTTGACTTCATTACTGCAATATATGTGTTTCCCCACTTCATAGAAGCAGATTTACGTAAAGTTATTAAGAAAATATCCAAAATGCTAAATAAGAATGGAAAGTTTATTTTAGTAGTCTCTGATGAGGAGTATTTAAGGGAGAAATTAAGGACTAAACGTGATCTTTTTATAGAACAAAATATTGTTGAATTTAAGGGTAAGAAGTACAAGGAGTATCTACATTATGTTGAGATTCCAGAAATGGGAACAGTAATAGACTATGACCGAGAGGAGGAATTCTACAAAAACTTGTTCAAAGATAACGGTTTAAGGTTGGTTAAGAAAGACAAGATAAAAAGCGATGAGTATGTTTGTACGATTTTTACATTTGAAAATAGGCGATATTGATTTCCTACTTTAGATACTCGTAAACCCCTTCACGGCTCTTAAGCATAAGCAGTATGAGCTTATTTTCTTTTTCTGTAAGTCGATAGACAAGTCTTTTGTTATCAAACCTGATTGAAAAGACGTCCTTCAAATGGTGCATTTGCTTTCCTTTCTTGTTGGAGTATGCAATCTCTGATACGACTTTGTCTAGGCGTTCCTTGTCTTTAGCAGTAAGCTTCTTCGTATCCTTGTCAAACTCGCCAGTCTTCTCTATCTCCATTGGATCAGGCGTATTGCTTTAGTACATATTTGGTGGTCTTTTCTCTGCCAGACCTGATGTCGCTCAGCATCTTCTGGGCGGCCTTGGCGTAAAGCTCTTCCTCAGTAAGCTTGTGTATCTGATCGAATTCGAACAAAGCAAGCCGTATGGCCTCTGTTTTGGTCTTGGCATAGCCGTCATCCAGCATTTTGTCTATGACTTCTGCCACGTAACCCTTTAGTTCTATATTGATATTTGGCACATTGACACCTTATAATAATATTATAACAAAATATTATAAATACCTTTCGGTCAAATTGGATAGAAATATGGGTGTATGACGTCGATTTACCGTCGAAAAGGTGCTCCCATCGGGATTTGAACCCGAGTTTCAGGGTTGAAAGCCCCGCGTCCTTGGCCGAACTAGACGATGGGAGCAAGTTTTATATAGTCTTTACCGCAATCCTATATAAAAACAGTGCGGTGGGTGAAACAGTGATACTTTCGGACTTCGACCTTGCAAACGTGATACGCAGCGGCAGGCTGAAGATAGATCCCTTCATAGAGGAGATAGTGAGGGAGAATGGGCTAGACTTTAGGCTCGCCCCCGAAGTGGGAAGGCACAGCACCAAGATGGGCGATTCGTTCATCATGGACCCCTCCAACGAGCAGATGATACAGAGCGCCTATAAGATAGAGAAGGATGTGGCGCAGATTGTGATAGGGGCGAAGGAGCAGGTCCTTCTCAGCACGCTCGAGCATGTAACCCTTCCGGACGACCTGGTGGGGATGGTGGAGCTCAGGTCGACCTGGGCGAGGCACGGGCTCTCGATGCCGCCCACGATAATAGACGCGGGCTTCAGCGGGACCGTCACCTTGGAGGTCATTAACAACGCCCCCTATAAGATCGGGATAAAACCGCTGACCAGGTTCGCCCACATAATATTCGTGAAGACCAGCAGCATGGTGGAGAAATCTTATAGCAAGGGCAGCTACACCGGGCAGCGTGGGGTCAAGCTCCCGAAGGCCCTAAAGGATTAATCCTTGCCGCGGCTGAAGAGAGGATAATGCAACCCCTGCATCAGAAAGCGCCGGTTGGTGAGGTTAGGGCCGCTTTTCGTCATTTATTGCAGGGGTTGTTGTGTGTGGATGTGGGTGGAACTCTTGAACCGCAGCATGATAGGAATGCATCGCAAAAAACCGATTTAAAAACATCGGTTTCAACTTGGGTAGCCGGTTTGGAAAACAGAAGAACGCTTTTTATACTTATAATCCAATAAATCAGTGATGGAGACGGAGAATCTCATAATAATAGGCTCAGGCCCGGCCGGCTACACGGCGGCGCTATATGCATCGAGGGAGAGCCTTAACCCGCTGATGATAAGCGGCTTTAGCAAGGGAGGCCAGCTGATGCTCACCAGCGTGGTTGACAACTATCCCGGGTTCCCGGAAGGCGTGATGGGCCCGGAGCTGATGGAGCTCATGAGGAAGCAGGCAGAGAAGTTCGGGACCCGCTTCGTTGATGATAACGTATCCTCGGTGGACCTGAGCAAAAAGCCGTTCGAGGTGAAGGTGGGTGAGAAGTCCTACTATGCCAAGGCCATTATAATTTCTACAGGGGCCTCGTCCAACTGGATGGGGATAGAATCTGAGCCGAGGTTCATAGGCCACGGGGTAAGCAGCTGCGCTACCTGTGATGGGTTCTTCATGAAGGGCAAGGAGGTGATCGTTGTGGGCGGAGGCGACAGCGCCATGGAGGAGGCCCAGTTCCTCACCAAGTTCGCGAACAGCGTGACAATAATCCACAGGAGAGACGCCTTCAGGGCAAGCAAGATAATGCAGGGCCGCACCTTTGCGAACCCAAAGATAAAGGTCATCTGGGACAGCGCGATAGAGGAGATCTTGGGAAAGGACAAGGTGGAGGGA
This sequence comes from uncultured Microcaldota archaeon, assembly GCA_963787745.1. Lineage (GTDB taxonomy): Archaea > Micrarchaeota > Micrarchaeia > Micrarchaeales > Micrarchaeaceae > JAJYUY01. The sequence continues at coordinate 72,578 of CAWBEB010000005.1, forward strand.
GTCAGGCTCAACAACCTCAAGACAGGGCAGAAGACGGAGATGAAGATCGACGGGATCTTCGTGGCGATAGGGCATTCTCCGAACACCAAGTTCCTCAACGGCCAGCTCAAGCTGGATCAGAAGGGCTACATTGTAACCCAGGATGAGGTAAAGACCGAGATAGAGGGCGTATTCGCCGCCGGCGACGTCGTTGACCATCTCTACAGGCAGGCCGTCACGGCCGCTGGAAGCGGCGCGAAGGCTGCGATAGAGGCGAGGTCCTACCTATACGGGATCGCCCTGGTGTGAAGGGAGTTCGATGGCTCAGAGAACTATCGAGTTTGCAACAGGTTCAAGGCAGCTCCTCAGGGGTACCATCTTCCAGGATTCCGGGAGGGAAAGCAAGCCTGCAGTTCTCTTTGTGCACGGTTGGAAGAGCAGCGAGAAGAACTATGCCAGCCGCGCGGAAGCCGTGAACGAGCTCGGCTACACCTGCCTCACCTTCAACCTTAGGGGCCATGGAAGCAGCGATGGCGAGAGGGAGAGGCTAACGATATCGGACCATCTCCGGGATGTGGTGGCGGCCTACGACTTCCTGGCCGGTCAGGAGCAGGTTGACCGCAACAGGATGCATATTGTGGGGACGAGCTACGGTGGCTACCTTTCCGCCTCCATGCTGTCCCAGAGGAGGCTAGAGTCGCTGGTGCTCAGGGCGCCGGCGATCTATCCTGATGGGGCATTCAACCTTACCAGGCAAGAGAGGAAGGCCGTGCGTCTGGAGCCGAAATATGACAGGGTTCTGGCGCCGGCGGTGGGCTTCAGGGGAGGGGTTCTGCTCGTGGAGTCGGAGCATGACGCAATCATACCGCATTCGGTGATAGAGAAGTACATGGATGCCGCAAGGGCATCGGGCACTGCAACCCTGAGGGTCATAGAGGGAGCCGGCCACACGCTCAGCGAGGGCATCTGGGACAACCAGTTTGTGCGATTCCTCACGGACTGGTTCAGGGAAAGAGCATAGATGGCGGCTCGCCGGGTCAGAGCTTGGACTGGCCGGCCTGCTTGGAGAATTCTGATAATCTTACACCCACCTTCCTTACTTTCCCCTTCGCCATCAGTTCCTTTAGCAGCTCCATTGACGTATTCAGCGCCGTGTCATAGGAATCGGTGTAGTTCGGCAGCTTCCTTGCCTTTGTCCTGAGGCTGAAATCCGTGTACCTCGCCTTGGACGAGACGTTCCTGTACCAGAGCTTCCTCTTTCCTAGCTCGGCTATCGCCTCCTTTGTGAGATTTGCCATCACCTCGGATACGTCTTCGATGTCGTCCGTTTCCTTGTCAAGGGTTATCTCCCTGCCTATGGAGATTGCCGGGGCGCCCTCCACGACGCCGGAATCGTCGTTGCCGTTCGCGATCTTGCTCAGCTGCGCCCCGAACCTCCCGAAGGAATCGATCAGACGGGTCGCAGGCACCTTGGCAAGCTCTGAGATCTTGGTTATACCCATCTTGTTGAGCCTTTCCTTCGTCTTTCCTCCTACTCCCAGTATCTCTATGACGTCCTTGTCCGCAAGGAAGCCCTTGAGCTCCTCATGCTTTATCATGCCTATGCGGTCCGGCTTGAAGGCGTCGCACACCATCTTGGCATAGACCACCGAGGTGCTTATCCCTATGGTGCAAGGCAGCCCTATCTGGCCGTTTATCCTTGCTTTCATCAACTCGGCCAGCTTGAACGCCTTGTCATAGTCGTCAGTGCCCAAATCGAGAGCCATCTCGTCTATGCTCATGACCTCCATCTTCAGGCCCCAGGATTTGAGGAGGGCCACGATCTTCTCCGAGGTCTCCTCGTAGAACTTATCGTCAGAGGGGAGATAGATGACATCTGGCTTCAGTTTCAATGCCATGGAGAAGGGCATGGCGCTGTGTATGCCGAACTTCCTTGCCGCGTAGCTGGCGGTCTGGACCACCGCCCTCTCCTTCCGCGACTCCTCAGAAGTCCCGACCACGAAGGGCTTGTCCTTGAGGTTTGGCCGCTTGAGCTGCTCGCAGGAGGCGAAGAATGAGTCCATGTCGACTAGCAGGACGAGCCCCACGATACCGCCTAATATGATTAGGGGCGAAATAAGATATACTTAATGTGCTGAAGCAGAACAGGATCTTATGGGCAGATCCTGCCCGATGTAGTCTCGCGCCTTAGCATCCTCTGCTCCTTTCCACGCAGAGAAGCGATTATCCTTGTGAGCATCTTGCTTTCGGGGGCCATCCTTGGCAGGTTCTTTCTCGCATTTTGGAGATCGGTTATCGCCCACTCAACGCCGTGGTAGTCTATCCTTGGCCTGCTCCCATTTTTTTCTCCCTTAGATGCTGTAGTAGCTCCCATTATATCACATTTTTTCTCTCTTTTTTCAAATATATATTCTTTTAGCCCTCATACCACGATCCCGATCCCGCAGAAGACGCCCTTGGAGTAGAGCGCGAACCGCCCGAGCTCGTTGTAGTCGGAGAAACGCTCTATCGGATACTTCTCACCGAGCTTTAGATGTATCCGCGCGGCGGTGCCTGCAGGTATCTTGGCCGCGCCCGGTTTCGATCCCCCGGTTACTGGCGATATAAACTCCTTGACCGCCTCCATCTTTACCGGAACCGTGTTGTTGTTTATCTTTATGTCGAATTTCTCGTCCTTGCTTACGGGCTTTATGAAGAACGTGATCGATTCGAACTCCTTTGTGCTGTGGGGGCTGTCCTCCGCACCGCAGATCACGAAACCCCTCTTTGCGTGTTCCTTGCCGTCTATCACGATGGCAATGTTGGTCCCGGAGCCGGCGGATTCGGTCTTCTCGCCCTTCAGGTATATCTCCTGCACCTTCGCCATAGCGCCGATGGGCTCGAGCTTCACCTTTTGGCCCGTCTTTATGGTTCCGCTGTTTAATAGGCAGAATATCATCTCCTTGCGTTCGTGGTCAACCACGTCTTGGACTATCGCCCTTAGCCCGTTCTTCGTGGTGGAGACCTTCCTGCTGGCCGTGAACAGAGCAAGCTCCTCTATGAGGGGCATTCCAGTGTACCATTCCATCTTCTCGGAACTCTTTATCAGGTTCTGGGAATCGTATGCTGAAACGGGGACGTAGGATACTGGCTTAGTGAATCCGATCGCCTTTAGGTAGGTGGCGATCTCGGCCTTTGCCCTGTCGAACGCCTTCTTCTCGTAGCCCACCAGGTCCATCTTGTTTATCGCCACGATGAGAGCCCTTATACCGAGCATGTTCGCTATGTAGACATGCCTCTTTGTCTGCGGCTGGAGACCCTCTCCTTCCTTCATTGAGACCATCAGTATCGCTATCTCCCCGTGGGAGGCTCCGCTCATCATGTTCTTTATGAGCTCCAGATGACCAGGAACATCGATGAACTCGAAGAGGTTGTCCTTGTAGAGCATCTCGGCCCGTGTGGTGTCGATCGTCATCTCCTGGGCACGCTCCTCCTCGAAGCTGTCAAGGATGTAACCAGGCTCGAACCTGCCGCCCTTGGAGTACTTCTTCGCCTCGTTTATCCTGTGCTGCGTGGCGGTTCCGGTCGCTATGAGCATGCTCCCTATCAGAGTGGACTTGCCATGGTCCTTCTCCCCCAGCATTGTGATTATGTGCTTTTCCATCTGATCACATGTAGCCGAGCGCCCTCAATTTTTCCATCACGTACTCGCGCTCTTTATCCTGCTGCCTGCCGCTCCTTTCCTCCACCTTTGTTCCCCTGAGCTCGTCCATTATCTTGTCAAGGGTGTCTGCGTTCGACTTCAATGGAACTGTGCAGTGGGTGCAGCCCAGGCTCCTATATCTGTAACCCTCCTTCGCGAAGTAGAGAGGATTCATCGGTATCTTGTTTACTTTTATGAAGTTCCAGACGTCTACCTCGTTGAAATCGAGAAGCGGATGGATCCTCAGGTGCGACGAGCCCTTCTCGTTGGAGCTGTAGTTGTTCCACAGCTCTTCCGGCTGGTTCTTGTAGTCCCACTTGAAGTCCTTGGTCCTTGGGGAGAAGTATCTCTCCTTCGCCCTGATGCCGTGCTCATCCCTCCTTATTGACACTATCAGCGCGTCAAATCCGTACTCTTTCATCGTCTTCTTGAGTGCGTCGGTCTTGTTGGCGCCGCAGCAGGCGAATCCGGACATCTCCTCCTTTATCTCACTTTTTGAGACAATAAGTTCCATTCCCCATTTCTTCGCCAAGCCGTCCCTGAATTCGTATGACTCCGGAAAATCGAGGCCGTTGTCTATGTGGATTACAGGGAAAGGAACCTTACCGAGGAATGCCTTGCGTGCGAGACCAAGCATCGCGGTAGAATCCTTCCCCATGCTCCACAAAGCAGCAACGTTCTTGAATTTTGACTTCGCCTCCCTCAGTATGTAGATCGATTTCTCTTCAAGTTTGGTGATATCTTGTTCCATCATAGTATCAACCCTTGATTATTCGCCTGTTTATCTCAAGGCCCTTGAGATACCATGTAGCCCCCTCTATATCTCTGCCCACTTTCTTGGATATCGGGATCTTGTATAGATTCTTGTAGCTCTTGTCGTAGATTATCACATATGCGCCCTTCAGGCTCATCGAACCCTGCACCCCGCTCGGGTAGAAGGTGTAGTAGTACTTCCCCTCCTTGAGTATCTTCGCCCTTGCCTTCTTCCAGTTCTCCTCGCTCGGGTTCGCCTCGAGCTGCGCTATTATGTCCGATTTCCCCTGTGCCGGGGCCTTTGAAGCGGGTTTCTTTGCCATGCTCTCACTTAATTATCTATAATTAAGGAAATTATGCATAATTACATATATAAACCTTTCCTTTGATAAGTTAGTGATTAGATGAAGGTAAAGAGGGACAAGAGGATAGAGTTCACCAGCATATCGATACCTAGCACGCTCTTCAAGAAGATCGAGAATCACATAGACGGCACGGGCTTCCCTTCGGTGTCAGGCTATGTAGCGTTCGTCCTCAGGACCATCCTCAGCGAGGGCGGAAACCCAAAGGCGGACTATGAGGCGGAGGCCGTCAAGAAAAGGCTAAGGGAGCTGGGCTACCTGTAGCATTGCTCAATGCACTTGAGGCTCCGGAGAATCGCGGCAGTTCCTGCAATGGTACCTACCCCGGCTATCACGCAGATCTTCGTCGGCGAAAGTTCGGCGGCAGGCCCAATACCCGCACCCGAAACTAGCCCGAAAACCAGGCTTGATCCAGTCAGAGCGCAGCCGAAATAATAGGCCCTGGCGGACCTCCTGCGAAGGAGCCTTCGCAGTTCATTGGTTCGCAGGACTTCTTTTGTCGGTTTTGTTGCCGTTTGGATAAACCCACCCAAGTAATATAATTATGTATAATTAATTATTTAAGACTTTCTATCGACTACTATCAAGATGGGTCGCGCGATTTATGACGGTTCAGGAAAGGCAGGAGAGAACCTCGCCGCTGTGGCCGGCGGGGCTGACCTTGTTGAATATCTTCGATATCTTGCCCTTCTCGTCTATTATGAATGTGTTCCTCAGAGTTCCCATGCCGAAGATGCCCTTGTCTCCGTAGGAGTCGTAGAGCTTTATGACCCTCCTCGTTGGGTCAGAGAGGAGCAGGAATTCGAGCCCGAACTTCTTCTTGAACTTGCCGTGCGACTCAATGTCGTCATGGCTCACGCCTATGACCATCGCGCCCTTCAATTCAATCTCTGAAAGGTGCTTGTTGAACTCCTTCGCCTCAATCGTGCAGCCCGGGGTGTCGTCCCGCGGGTAGAAATATAGGACGACCTTCTTCCCCCTGAAGTCAGAGAGCCTGTGCTCCTTCCCATCCGACCCGATCAGGCTGAAATCCGGCGCATCGGAACCTACGCTAAGCATGCAACCACTTCATTCCCTACGACTTGAATCTATATATAGCTTCACGGCTCCATATAAGTCATAATCGGTAATCTCGATGTTCGGGCTGTTCGGGGGAAAGAGGAAGACTACTATAACAGGGATAAACATAAGGCTCCAGGGTGCGGTCCACCAGCTCAAGGGGCTCGAGTCAGCGGAGAGCATAATAGAGATAAAGATACCCTTCAAGAACAAGGTCCACAGCGACATGCTCACGGACGCAGGCGTATTCAAGGCCCAGGAAGGAAAGCCCATATCGATAAAAGAGGTCAAGGTATCTGATCCGTTTAGCATAGTTCAGGTGGAACCGAAGGCCCCGATCGAGATCAAGTCTGGCCAATCGGTCGAGTTCACGATTAGGCTCAACGCACCGAAGCACAATTACACAGGCCCCCTTACTGTAAGCCTGGAGGCCGCAACAGAGGAGGTTGTCCATATAGAGATCGCCAAGACGATCCTGGAATGGAAGGGTAAGAGGACTGAGATAGAGTCCTCGGCCAGGATGCTAAACGTCCAGAAGAACGGGATAATAGTCGAGAACGTCCAGCTCTACAAGGCGATGTCTTCGGGCGACACGGTCACCAGCGTTGATGTGGAATTCCCATTCAAGATAGCGAGCACCGAGCCGAAGCTTCCGGTAAAGCTGGACGCGCCCAACGGATACATAATGGGCTTCTACATACAGGCGCCGGACCACAGCTACTCGGGCGATCTTGTCATAAAGGTAGCCTGATCAGAGCTACAGGAACCTTAGGATGTTGCTGATTATCGAGCTTATCTCGCTTATTATCCGCGCTTCTATGGTGGAGGACGCGGAGGTTTCCTGGCCTGCCGGTTGAGAGGTGCAGGAGAGATGCCCTGCGCATGGCGCGGTGGAGTTTGCAGTAGAGATCCAGACGCAGCCAAATGGTATGTTGGGTAGGCTGCATATCGTTGAGCCGGGCGCTGTCGTGGTCGGAATTGAGCTTGTTGACGAATTGTGGCCGGAGGGGCTTCCATTGACCGGGTGCACGCACGCGCCGGAGCAGACGCAGCCGCATGTGACTTGGTTTGTGGTCGTGCTGGTGGTTTGGACCGTTGTCGATGTGGTGTTAGGTACAGGTTCGTTCGGGCAATTGTACACCTGCCCGAGTTCGGCGCACCCCAGATCCAAATTTCCGCAGATGTGCCCCAGAATGCATGAGAGGATGGTGCTCGTGCTGATGGTGCTGGTGGTGATGGATGTCGTGGTGTGGACTGTCGTAGTGGAGGTTGTTGAGGTGCTCGTGGTGTAGAGGGACATGTTCAGGTATGTACCATAGCTTGTCCAGGACTCGTTGCCCGTTGAGTCGTTGATGTTGACGCAATAGTAGCCGTCGTATTGGGGCGAGTTTGAATCGTTTGCCATGTCGACATATATCCAGTTGTCATATTGCTGGTTTGGGTTGTATCCCATCGGGTTCGGCGGAAGGATTATGTCGTTGGTGTCGTTGAAGAGAACCGTGTCAAAGGCGCAGGTGGGCGAGGATCCGTAGTATACTTTTGCATCGTAGGGCTGCAGGCCGCCGTACCAGTTCATGTTTATGAACACGTAGCCGCCGGACGGTGATATATTTACAGCGGGAACAGTAAGGGCCCTGAAATTCCCCTGAAGGGAGAGGGTTGTTGATGAGTATACGGCGATTGAGGATACTGAAAGAACCAGGAGAAATGCGGCCAACAGCTGCAGCCTGCCCATCGGCTCACTTCTTCAGGCTCAGGAGAGCTATGCTGGCCAGCATCGCCTCCATCTGGATCCTCTCGTTGGCACCTTCGACTATCCTGAAGTTGCAGTCCCCCAATTCCCGCATTATCTCTAGCTTGGTCCGCTCCGGGATATCGAGGCTCTGGGCCTCGCGGTAGCACTGGGTGAGTATGTCCTCCGCATTCATGCCGTGGCGGAGTATTAGATTGTCAAGCTCGCCCCTTGCCAGGTCGAACTTGCTGGTGACTGCGAAGTTGAGCATCGCCACTATCTCCTTGGGGCGGGCTCTTGCGGCGACGTTGTATATGCTCTGCTCGGTTATCGTCTTGTTCTGAAGGGCGGCACTCTGAAGCGTGTTGGTAAGCTTCCTAAGGTCGCCATCGCTTATGTAGATGAGTGCCTCAACAGCGGCGTCCTCTATCATCAGGTCCTCGCCCTTCTCGATCCTCTTTATGTATATCTTCATCTCGTCCTCGTTGAGGTGCTTGAAGCGGAATACGACGCAACGGCTCTGAATCGGCTCTATTATCTTGGATGCGTAGTTGGCGTTGAGTATGAAGCGCGTCTCGGCGGCGAACATCTCCATGGTGCGCCTGAGGGCGTGCTGGGCGTCTGCAGTGAGCGCGTCAGCCTCGTCGAGGAATATCACCTTGATAGGGACCCTGTTTATTGAGATTGTCTTGGCGAAGTCCTTGACCTTGCCCCTTATGACATCGATGCCCCGGTCATCGCTAGCGTTTAATTCTTTGAATGCGCCTTCTAGGCTCTCCCCATAGAGGTCATGGGCAAGCGCGACGGCGCAGGCAGTCTTTCCAACCCCCGGGGAGCCGGCGAAGATCATGTTGGGGAAGTTGCCCCGCTCCACGAAGGACTTGAGCCTATCGACAATGAGTTTCTGGCCGATAACATCACCGAGTGATTTCGGCCTATACTTCTCTGTCCACGGGAGGTCTATCATCTAACCACAAAACAAGCGATATTAATATGCAAAGGAGCTTTAATAACTTTACGCCGGATAAGATATACAGCTTTCTTCTAATGGGGAGTTACGCTAACCTGGCAGACTTCCAGCCTTGGGCGCTGGAGATAGGAGTTCAAATCTCCTACTCCCCATTCATGCTTGTCGACGAGTGGCACTTCGTTGGGGATACCAATAGACTCAGAAAGTTGGAAATTTAGATTTTCACATTTCCAAGTTGCTCTATCAATCTTTTACCTTTTTAACTGTAGACAAGTCGACGCCGGAGACCTTGACGACGGCCTGCCACGCGGCTTCCTGGTTGGCGCGATCGTGAAAGTGCGGGTGACGCATCGCCTCGATTGGGCCGGTGAGCTTCTTGGGCGCCGAGGCGAAGAATTGCCCCGAGACGTCGGTTCCAAACGCCGATGCCTGGAGGTATCGATGGGCGGCGGTCTCAGGAGTGTGAGACATGCCGGGGATGAGCTTCGTCAGCGGAATCAACAGCCACTTCACGGCCGGGCCAGCGTTTCGCACTGCCTTGGTGTCGGGCGCGCTACCAGGCGAGACGGCGTATACGGCCATGCCGGAGGGTAGGCGGCGCGCCAGTGCAGCGACCCACCAAACGATGATGAGCTTCGCGTCGGCGAACGCCCGGTTGGGCCCATATTTCACGTTCGGCCCGCCATGCAACAGGGCTTCCACGGCTGCGCTCCGATCGCCGTGGAATTGCGTGGCCGCAAGCGTCGCCACATCAGTGTAGCTGAATAAGGGTACGTCCCCTCTAGCAGCTTCCGAGCTGGCGATGACAATCCGCGCGTTGGGGCTCAGCAGGTTCTCGCGGAGCAACCCGACCGTCAGTTGATGATGGCCAATTAGTGGAGCCTGAGACACTTCTATGCCAGCTGCGGTGAGCACGCGATCCTTACGTCCCATAATTCCTGCATTGAGCAGTAGGAGATCGACTGGCCGACCTCGCTTGACTAGCTTGGCGAGGACGGACTGAACGCTGGACGGCTTGTCCAGCTCCAGTTCCATCGGCGTGAAGACCTGTGTCTTGGTCTCAACTGCGAGCTGGGCGGCCGCTTCCTGGGCTTTAGCCAGGCTACGCCCAGTGACAATGATCTCGCGCCAGTCCTCTCCGGCAAGAATGCAGGCTGCCGCATAACCTACCCCTGACGTGGCGCCGGTGACGAGCGCTATCGAATGTTTCGTGGATTTATCCATAGTCTCACATCACTTGTATTTTGCAAGTAAGATATATAAATACTTGCATTTAGCAAGTGAAAAAGTATTTAAGTGCCCCGGCATATAATATTAACATGGCCATATCTGCCAAAACTCTTAGCATGATGAAGAATAGACAATATCGCTCTACATGTCCAGTCAACTTTGCATTGGAGACATTTGGTGATATGTGGTCTCTCTTGATTATAAGAGACATCATAGGCCACAAAAAAAGCACATATGGCGAGTTTTTAGAGTCCGATGAGAAAATCTCAACCAATATCCTTGCGGATAGGCTTAGTAGGCTTGAACAGGTTGGCATCCTCAGAAAGACGCCTGACAAGAACGATAGGCGTAAGGATCGCTATAAACTCACGCAAAAAGGAATCGATCTTTATCCTATGATCCTTGAAATGATCCTTTGGTCCGTTAAATACGGGAAAAATCTAGACGAAGGCTATAAGACCGTACTTCCACTCATAAAGAAGGATAAGCAAGCATACATCAAAAACATGCTACAAGAACTATCTGATTTTGCAAATTCGGATTAGGTATGAGCTGTATATCGTTAATGTTTAATGCCATAGGGCACAACCTAATGTATATCAACGTATATACAAAACCCAACTGCCATTGTAATCTAAGTTGGCCTACTCC
>CAWBEB010000006.1:0-289922 GCA_963787745.1 uncultured Microcaldota archaeon
CCAAATCATTTTGACGTCTTGCTTGAGTGCCTGCTACCCAAATAGGTATATATAACGATCCTGAGGATAACTGGCATGCAAGGCTCGATAGTGGTAGACTCTATAGGGAAATCCTTCGGGAAAACCACCGCCCTCTCGGGAGTTAATTTCTCCTCCGCTAAGGGCATCAACTTGATACTCGGACCCAATGGGGCAGGTAAGAGCACCCTCCTTCGCTGCATCGACGGGCTCTACCATGTCGACTCCGGCACTGTGAGGGTTCTTGGGGAGGATCCCTACAAGAATAACCGCATGAAGGGCCGCCTCTCCCTTCTCACTGACAACTACGCGCTCTATGACTTCCTTACCGTTAGGGACAACCTCAAGTTCTTCGGCAGGCTTTACGGCCTTGGGGAGAGGGATACGATGGCGGTCGCCAGGGACGTCCTGGCGCAGCTGAACGCATCGGAGTACATCGACCGCAAGGTATCCGAGCTGAGCAGGGGCACGAAGCAGAAGATAGCTTTCTGCAGGGCCGTGCTCAACGATCCGGAGGTGCTTCTGCTTGATGAGCCCACCGCCTTCCTTGACGCCCACTCGGCAGAACAGATGAGGCAGATACTTTTGGACTATGAAAAGGAGGGGAAGACCGTGCTTCTTGTCACCCAGAAGCTCGATGAGGTCACACGGTTCAACGCCAAGATCTCAATAATAAGGAAGGGCAGGATAGTGAGCGAGACCAGCACAGAAGGCCTCTACAACTTCGTGCTCAAGAAGGTGAAGGTAGACATACGCCTGGCGCGTCCTCTTGATATCAAGCTTGCCAGCAGGATTAGGGGCTTCGCGGGCGCGAACTCGGAGAATGCCACTTTCCTGAGCTTCAAGGTCCACAACTACAGGGAGATAAACAGGATACTGAAATCGCTCATGGGCTCCGGTGCGAGCATAGCAAGCGTTGACTACATAGAGCACCTGATAGACGACCTTTCAAGATGATGCTATGGACTTGGGCAAGGTTAGGGCGATTGCTGTCAAGGACCTGGTGGAGGTTTTCAGCAGCCCATCGATATACGGACCGATGCTCGGGGTTCCCCTCTTCTTCTCCGTGGTGCTTCCCTTCCTCACATTCTATGTCGCACAGCACGGGGCTCCGCAGCTGGCATCTAAGATAGCCGCCGTTCCTGTCGCCCTTCTCGGGTCATCGGCAGCCAGCGGCCTGGTGTTCATGTCGTTCTTCGCGGTCAGCGTGCTCGGCCCGATCTTCCTCACCATGCCCATATTTACGGCAACCGTAATAGCTGCCGACAGCTTCGCTGGTGAGAAGGAGAGGAAGACCTCTGAGGCCCTTCTCGCCACTCCGGTGAGCACGGGCGAGCTGCTGCTTGGGAAGGTGACGGCTTCGCTGATACCCGCGATTCTCCTTACCGCGATGATATTCCTCATATATGGGTTGGTGGTGAACTACCTTGCGGTGAGCAGCTTCCACCAAAGCGTTCTTCCCACCGCCCCCTGGCTTATGATGCTGCTTACGGCGCCCTTCCTCGCCGTTGCCGCGATAGGGCTTGTCGTTCTTGTCTCATCGCATGTCAAGGGCATCAAGGAGGCGCAGCAGGTCAGCACGATACTGGTGCTCCCCATACTGATAATGCCGTTCATCTCCATACTCGGGCTTGCCAACCTCACGGTCTCGTTCTTCTCGTGGGTCATACTCGCTCTGATAATAGTTGACGCCCTCATCCTCTACATCGGGGTGAAGAGCTTCAGGAAGGAGAACATACTTTGATTGTGCCTAAGCTCCGCTGGGTTGAAATAAGATAAGGGCCTTGAAGGCCCCAAAACAGCTACATCTGCATATCGATGCATTCCCTGACTACCGTTGGGCCCATGTTCGCCCTCGCGTGCGGGGAGCTCTGGGCTATCTTCACCGCCTCCTCCATCGAGTCCGCCTTTATTATGATGTACCCGGTGACATCGTTGGTCTTGGGCTTGTAGTCCTTTACGCTCCTCTTCCGAGCCACCTTCCCCAGCCTCTGCACAGGGAGCGCGCTTTCGATCTTGCCCTGGGAGGTCATATCGGCAAGCCAGTCCCTCCACACCTTCGTTCCCGCCTCCCTCTGCTGCGGGTCGGCCGGCATCGGCAGATCCTTGTTCAGTGTCAGCAATAGGTATCTCTTGGTCATAGAAATCACATATTATTTACGGGGCCAAGGCTTAAAAGAGATTATGGCTATCCTGCCTGGTATCGCTGGATTTAAATATTACCTTCCCGCCACCATAGCCTATGGCCTTCAAGAGCACCGGATTCAACAAGACCCTGGTGGTGGTGACGAAGTCCAAGTACTCAGAATCCGACCTTGCCCAGATGAAGAGGGATGCTGAGGAGCATTACGAGGTGCCTGGACGGCTCGGCATAAGGGTAGTGTCCGCAGAGTGCGGTACAGACCTTTGGGGCCTCTTTTTGAGGGGTGAGCCCAAGCTGGGCACAGTTGAATAATAGCCTTGGCCCTACTTCCTACTTATCCGCTCTATCCCGTCGAAGCAGAATGTGCAGAAGCCCCCCTGTGGCAGCTTCCCGTTCTCTAGCATGCCCCTTTGGCTCAAATAGCCAAGCGAGTCTGCCTTCAAATATGACCTTATCCGCTCAGTCAGCCCCAATTGGTAGGCGATTAGCTTGCTCTTCTCGGGGGTGTCGATCCCCAGGTAGCACCCATGGACGTACTGTGGCGAGCTTATCCTAAGGTGCACCTCGGCGGCGCCTGCCTCCCTTACCATCTCAACTATCTTCCTCATGCTGGTGCCGCGCACTATGGAGTCATCGACCAGCACTATCCTCTTTCCTCGGATTAGGGCCCTGTTGGGATTGAATTTCATCTCCACCTTCGCATCCCTGTCTTCCTGGGTGGGATGTATGAATGTCCTTCCGATATAGTGACTGCGGACCAGGCCGTTTTCATCGTATTCAATCGGGTTCCCCGACTTTATCGACTCCTGGCTGAATCCCAGCGCAGCGGGAATCCCGGAATCTGGCACCGGTGACACAAGATCGGCCTTGACGGGATGCTCCCTGTAGAGCTGCCTCCCGAACTCCTTCCTTATCTCCGAATTCGGATATTTGCTTCCGAACTGCAGGCTGTCCTGCCTGCCGAAGTATATGTGCTCAAAGATGCAGGATAGCTTCTGCCCGGGGGAGAAGAGCTGGATTCGCCTCATGCCGTTGTTGTTGATTAGTATCATCTCGCCCGGGTTCACCTCCCCGACGTATTTTGCCCTGATCTTGTCGAAGGCCACGGTCTCTGATGCGAGGGCGAATATGTTGCCCTCGAGCTTTCCCAGCACAAGGGGGCGCACCCCGTTCGGGTCGCGCAGCCCGATAAGCTCGTTCCTGGTGAGCATCACTATCGAATAGGCCGGCTGCAGCGTGGCGAAGGCGTCGGCGACCCGCTTCTCTATCTCAGTCTCCCTGGATGCAAAGAATGTATGGATAGGGATCTCGCTGTCGCTCGTCCTGGAGAAAACCGCTCCATTCTGCTCCAGCCGCGCCTTAACAGATTGGTGGTTTGCGAACTCTCCGTTGTGGGCAAGCGCGATCGTCTCTCCCCCAGTGTACCCCATGAAGGGCTGGAGGTTTGCGTCTGTCTGAGGACCGCTCGTGGGGTATCTCACATGGGCTATGGCAGAGGTCCCGCCAAGATTGGCGACGTCGGCCTTGGTGAAGACATCTTTCACGAGCCCGGGTCCATGCTGCTGATGGAATCCGTCCGGACCGGATGTGACTATGCCGGCTCCGGCCTCGCCCCTGTGCTGCTGCATGATGGATGCCACATAGGCAAGCCCGGCTGCGTTGGGGCTGCCCCATACCCCGAAAATGCCGCACTTATCCTTTATCGCATCGTCCCTTCCCGAGCCAGTGCGGAGCATGGAAGGTGCGGAAGAGTTGGAAGGAATAGACTTGGTCTTGCCCTTCAAGTTACCACCAGGTAAATCTGTCTCGGAGATATATAACAATTGCTGTTCCAATTCTGCCGCAGGAACGCAAACAATATATATTATGCAGGTCGTAAGACTTCTCGGTGAGTAGGATATGGCACATGCGGAAGTTCCTCTGTCAGGGAACGTACGAAGGATTCTCGAGCAGAGCATGACGAAGGAACTCGGGCACGCCCCGAATCCGGACCAGCTCAACAACAAGGTTGCCGAGCTTAGGAGGCAGAACGTGGAATTTACGCCTTCAGGGCTTTCGGTCCACTTTGCCGCGCAGCGAACCGGGAAGATGGTCGCGGCCTCGAATCAGGCAGCTGGCAGGATAAGGCTCAGGAGCTGACTCCCGACGACAAACGGGTGCAAACTTATATATATTAGGCCCGCCCAAGGATATCGGGTAAGGGTATATGCACAGGCGCAGGTCCAGCCGTGAGGAGATAGAGCGCAAGTTCCTAGTCACCACGCTGCCGGACCGAATGGATCTCGCCTCGCTGCCCAAAAAGGACATAACCCAATCTTATCTTATAGTAACTGAGGGCAAGAACGAGCTTAGGATTAGGCAGGAGGCGGACGCCTATTACCTGACAGTCAAGTACGGCCAGGGGATGGTAAGAGGACAGCCCGAAATAAGGCTGACTAGGGAGCAGTTTGACACGCTCTGGGACTCCCATAATGAGGACAAGCTTTCTAAGACAAGGCACTTTGTCCGGATGGGAAGGAGGACCGCACATCTTGACGTTTACAAGGGCGGGCTGGAGGGGCTGGTGACCGCGGAGGTCGAGTTCAAGTCGCGCAAGGAGGCGCTTAAGTTCAGGCCTCCCTGGTGGTTCGGAAGGGAGGTGACCCACGACCATGCCTACAGGAACAGCGCTCTTGCGCTCAGGAGGGGCCCGATCACCGAGAGGCTTGTACTAAAATCAGAGCTGGATCGGGGTTTTGATGAACTCTGCTCTAGGGTCTTAGAGCTGCGCAGGAAGAGGGAGGGACCGATCGTCGTGCTCATTGCGGGCGGTTCGGCATCGGGGAAGACGAAAAAGGTTGCGGTGGCCCTGCATGAGAAGTTCAGGGACGACTCTGTCCTCATATCGATAGACGACTACTACAAAGACGGGGAGTACATACGGGCGCACGGCTTCAATCTAGATGAGCCGGGGGCGCTCGACCTAGAACTCCTCAAGCTGAACTTGGACCTGCTAAAGAACCAGAAGCGCTCGGCATACAAGCCCGTCTACGATTTTGTCACCGCGAAGAGGAACCAGGATCTAGAGGAGGTGGAGCCAAAGAGGCTGATCATAGTCGAGGGGCTTTTCGCGCTCAACAGGAAGATAGCGGGATTCGGAGACATCACGGCCTTCGTGGACGCAAGCGCCCACGGCAGGATGATTCGGAGACTGATGCGGGACGCCCAGGAGAGGGAATGGGCGCCCTTTAGGACTCTACGCTACATCACCAAGGTGGCCGAGCCGATGTATAGGGCACATGTGCTGCCCACAAGGGCGTCAGCGGACATAGTGATAAAGAACGAGTACAGCCCTGCGATAGAGTCGATGAATGCGGGCGCAAGCCAGGTCCAGGTCAAGTACCCGGCACCGAACGTGACCCATGAGCTGCTCAGGAAGGCGGGCTTCACCTGGATTGCCTCAGTGAAGCAGTCGGACAGGTATTTCGCTCCGGAGGACGGAACCTTCACCATTACAGGGGAGGCGGTTCGTATCAGGCAGGAAGGAGAGAGGACGATATTCACCTACAAGGGCCCCAGGGTCGGTGACCAGAAAGAAGCCAGGAGGTACGTCTTTAGCTTTGAGGTGGACAAGGAGACCGAGAACCTGCTTTCCAGCATCTACAGCAAGCAGCCGATCGCGGTGGTGCTGAAGGATGAGAGGGCGATCTACTATTCGCACCGCGACGGCATACTCTTAACCTTTGACACTGGGATCGCCGTTGGCACCGGGACCGATGTCAAGCACCTAAGCAGCCATGTCGAGGTGCAGCGGCCGCAGAATCCGGAGGGTGAGAGGAGGGTGCGAGAGGCGCTGGAGAGGATTGGCCTGGGCCAGGCGAAGGGGACGCTGGAGTCTTATAGCAAGATGATAGAGATAGGCTAGCCGCAGCGGATAAGCGATAATAAATAACAGGGCGCCCAATTATTCCTCTGCGGCGTGAAATGGGATTGGTATGGGATTGCAACTAAGGGAGATGGAGGATGACAGGGCGAGGATAACATTCCTGAAGTTCAGCATGCAGTGCTGCGGCAGCCCGATCAACAGGTTCCGCATAACGCCGAGGGAGGAGGCCGCAATAATAGAGCAGGTTTCCCGGGGCGTCGCCCCGCAGCAGGCGGTGGAGCGGGTGTTCGCCAAGGCCTACCTCATGTGCTCCGCGGTTGCCAATGAGCAGGGCAAGGAGAGGATAGACGAGGCCTCTGTCCTCGAATACTTCCTCTTCAGGCACTCGGCAGGCCTCGAAAGGGACCTTGCAGATGGACATTCCACGAGATCCGAAATAAACGATTGCAAGACTTATCCGGGAACGATATCCAAAATCGACCGCGACTTCGCAAGGGTTGAGACCCAAATTGGCCCGATATGGTGCAGCAGGGTATTCGCTTCGGGGATGGGGGAGGGCGCGATAGTCGCAGTCCATAGGAAGACGATAGCGGTCGGGATATCGAGGGAGACGGCGGAGAGGATGGAGATTGCGCTGAGGAGATCCGTCCTGACCAAATCAAGGGCGGTGGGTTAATGGCGGGAAAAAGGACCAAGATCCTCGTGTTCGGCAATCCGATATTGAAGTTTGACAGCCTTCCAATACGGCTCATCCCCGAGTTGCAGAAGGCCTTCCCAAAAATAGAGTTCCGGGAGTTCGACCCCAACGAGAACATTGAGAGGGAGGGGAGGGAGCTTAACATCATAGACACCATCGAGGGGATAAAGAAAGTGACGATGCTCATCGACATCGACTCCATCGAGCCCTCGCCCAGGATCTCGATGCATGACTTCGACCTCGGATACTCCCTCAGGCTGCTGAAGAAGCTGAAGCTCATCGACAGCGTCAAGATCTTCGGGGTCCCGATGATGATCTCCAAGAAGGAGGCGCTGGAACAGCTCTGCGCCGCGCTCATTGCTTCCAGTTTACCTTGAGGAAGTGGCTGGCGCAGCTCATGCAGGGGTCGTAGGCCCTTATCAGCTTCTCTATACCGTGCTCCAGCGCGTGCCTGTCAACGGATAGGTTGTCCTGCACAAGCTTCGCAACGCTCCTCTCCATTATTATCTGGTTCTGCTGGGTCGGCACTATTATGTTCCCGTAGTTCACCTTCCCCGCCTTGTCTATGGATAGCATGTAGTAGAGGGTGCCCCTCGGGGCCTCTATCAGCCCGACCCCCTCCCCGGCCTTCACCACGACCGGCTTGTGCACCTCCTCCTTGAACTGGTTCGCCTCGAGGAGCTCTATGGAGTGGTCTATGCAGTGGAGTATCTCTATCGCCTGGGCGAGGTTGTTGTGGAATATGTTCTTTGATGGGAATGCGGAAAGGTACTTCGATGCGTCGCGCCTGGTGTCGGGGTGTAGGGCCTCCCTGTTGAGGTTTAGCCTCGAGAGAGCGCCGACCATGTAGTTCCCGCCCTTGAACTTGTAGCTCGTCGCCTGGGAGTACGGAACGACCACCCTCTCCAGATAATCCCAGTACTTGTCCTCCGGGGTCTGCATCCCGCTGGAGTCTGTTATGGAACCCTTGAAGAAGGAGAAGTCCTTTGTCGCAAGCGCCACGAAGTCCGTTTCCATCTCGAGCTTGGCGTCCCAGTCGTAGAATAGCTCTATAGCGTCAATGGCGTAGCTTCGCGCAGCCTTCAGCTCGACTATAACTTTCTTGATCGCCTCCGGATCGGGGATGTGGGAGAACTTGCCGACCTCGGCGAAGGTCGCATGGACGGCCCTTCCTGCGACAGCCTTTGACAGCTCGTTCCCCGCGCTCTTTATCGCAAACGCCTTCTTCACCAGCTCGTCCTGGTCCTCCGTGAAGTCGAGTATGGAGTCCTTCCCGAATAGGTCGGGCAGGCAGAACATGAAGAGGTGGAGCGCGTGGTCCCTTATCATCATCCCATAGAGGGATAGCTTCCTTAGCAGGATGGTCTGGTCGCTCGGAGTGTAATCGAGTGCGCTCTCAACCGCCTCGGAGCAGCAGGTCAGGTGGGCTATGCTGCATGTGCCGCATATCCTTGATGTCATCAGCGGGAGCGAGAGCGCGAACTTGTTTCGTATCGCCTGGGTGTAGAACCGCTTGCTCTCCGTTATCTTAAGCTTCGCGTACTCGACCTTCCCGTTCTTGATCTTTATGTCGAGCTTTCCGTGGCCCTCCACCTTTGACATGTGGTCCACATGTATGTGCTCCACTTCGTCATGGTCGTCCCCACCGCCCTCGACATCCTCGAACCTATGCACTAACAACACCGAACTCCTTGAGATACTTGTCCAGCACCTTCAGGAAGACGTCCTCCTCCATCGGGCAGCCCTGGACCTCGTCGTCTATTGGTATTACCTCCTTGACCATCCTTACCTTGTCGGCCTGCTTGAACTTCTTTAGAAGGAAGTATATCTCCTCCTTTAGTTCCGGGGGAAATGTGTTCCTCTGCGCTGCCGGCATCCCGTTGGCCGCACATGCACCTATCGCGACGACCCTCTTCGCGTTCTTCCTTATGGAGAGAAGCGTCTTCGCGTCTGCATCATTGGTTATCGCGCCCTCCACGAAGGCGACGTCGATGCCCCGCATCGTGTTTTTCTTCTTTAGGACACGGGCATGCCTTATATCAAGAAGGTTCTTCCATTCGAAGAACCGCTTGTTCATCATCTCTATCCAGATCATGGTGCTGTCCTCGCAGCAGGTGAAAGAGAACCACCCAATCCTGAGCTTCTTTGAAGCCATGCTTTCAATTGGGTGCAAGGATAATAAATAGATGTAGTGTCTTGTTGGGCATGGCTTTTGACGTAAAATATTTATAACGCGTGATATCCAACAGTATAGGTGGATTTGTGGGAAACTATGAAGTTCGGAATATATCCGACTCTAAGGAGGTTAGGGAAATGGAGCGCGCCAAGGTGGAGGCGGTGGATGTTGCAGGTGCCAAGGTTGCCAGGTTTGTATTGAAGCCGGGTTGGAAGTGGTCAACTGACATCAAGCCCATGGTCAAGACAGAATGGTGCGAAGCTGCCCATTTCCAGTACCAGATATCTGGAAGGCTGCATATGAAGCTCAAGGACGGAACCGAATTTGACATCGGCCCGGGGGATGTCTCTTCTGTGCCGGCTGGACACGATGGATGGGTTGTTGGTGACGAGCCTGCGGTGGGTATCGAATGGACTGCTGCAGCGATCACTAAAGAGCTTTCAAAGAAGGATTAGGGGTCTGATCGGATAGTTAGGTCCCACAAATCGGGTCAGCAGGCGGAAGCAGGATAAATATCTTTGCTATCCACTTGGGAACTGCCTTTACGACGACAAAACCATAGGGGAATCGCCTTTTGGGTAGCAGTATTATATATTTGCGCCTGCATAATACCATCATGACCGGAAAAGCTACATCCTGCCCAACGCTAAATTTGATGCACACGATCGGAAAGAAGTGGACCATACCGATAGTCGAGCTCCTATATCCTGCGAACAAGGCTCTGCAGTTCAACGAGATGCAGCATCTCCTCGTAGACATAACTCCCAAGAACCTCAGCAGGAGCCTAAAGGAGCTGGCCGAGGCGAAGATGGTCAAGAGGGTCGAGATCAGGAACGACGGAGTCCGCTACACTGAATATTCCCTCACTGAGGACGGGAGGAAGGTAGAGGGGCTCGTAAGGGCTGCCAAGGACCTGGGCATCTGCATGTACAACATGAACAACCACTGCGCCAACCGCCAGTGCCACCTCTGCCCGCTTCTGAAGGCCACCTCTTAGGCTGTCTTTTTGACGTCCTAGAGCGGCTCCCGGTGCTGGGTTCCCAGCAGGATAGCCGAGCTATCCATGTGGATACTTTTTCTTTTAAATTAGCCTCCTGCGCAGTAGTCCCGGTGCTAGCATGGATGGAAAGATTGAGAGCGGAAACGGGGGCATGGGTTTTAAGGCAATATTGAAGAGGAACGGAAGGGTCGTGAAATTTGAGCAGGACAAGATAGTCAAGGCGATAGCGAAGGCAGGGTTAGCCACCAAGGAGTTCGGAAGCGACGTGGCGAAGGGATTGGCATTCAAGGCGGTGGCGCTTCTCGTGGCCACCAGCGACAAGGAGATACCCACAGTGGAGGAGATACAGGACGCGGTGGAGGAGATCTTACTGTCAAGCCAGTACAGGAAGACCGCAAAGGCCTACATACTCTACAGGGAACAGCATGCCAGCATGAGGAGCATAATCAACACCGCCAACGTCGACCTCATCGGCCAGTACCTTGACAAGATAGACTGGCAGGTGAACGAGAACAGCAACATGGACTATTCGCTCCAGGGGCTCAACAACTATGTATCCTCAGAGATAAGCAAGGTCTACTGGCTCAACAAGATATACCCCAAGGAGGTGAGGGACGCGCAGCTCAACGGCGACTTCCACATACACGACCTCAACACCCTCGCGGTGTACTGCGTGGGCTGGGACCTCAACGACCTACTGGTCAGCGGATTCAAGGGCGCGAGGGGCAAGATAGAGAGCACGCCGGCGAGGCATCTGAGAACCGCGCTAGGGCAGGTGGTCAACTTCTTCTACACCCTTCAGGGGGAGGCGGCGGGGGCGGAGGCGTTCTCCAACTTTGACACGCTGCTTGCGCCATTCATAAAGTACGACAATCTCACCTATGCAGAGGTGAAGCAGGCGATGCAGGAGTTCATATACAACATGAACGTCCCGACGAGGGTGGGATTCCAGACCCCATTCACGAACATAACGCTCGACCTCAACGTCCCAAAGCACATGGCCGACAAGCCGGTCATAATAGGCGGGCAGTTCCAGGAGCTCACCTACAAGGAGTTCCAGAAGGAGATGGACATGTTCAACCGTGCCTTCCTGGAGGTGATGCTGGAGGGCGACGCATCCGGAAGGGTGTTCACCTTCCCTATACCGACCTACAACATCACCAAGGACTTCGACTGGGACGACCCGAAGCTAGACCTCCTCTTCAAGGTGACGGCCAAGTACGGGATCCCCTATTTCTCAAACTTCGTCAACTCGGACATGAAGCCGGAGGACACCAGATCCATGTGCTGCAGGCTTAGGCTCGACACCAGCAAGCTGGAGCAGAGGGGAGGCGGGCTCTTCGGCGCAAACGCGCTGACGGGGTCGGTTGGGGTGGTGACAGTGAACCTCGCGAGGATAGGCTACAACAGCAAGAGCGAGGCAGAATTCAAGGAGCAGCTCGACAGGACGATGATGGTGGCAAGGGAGAGCCTTGAGATAAAGAGGAAGGTTATAGAGAGGTTCACCGATGCGAACCTCTACCCGTTCACCAAGTTCTACCTCAGGGACACGAAGCTCAAGTTCGGCGAGTACTGGAAGAACCACTTCTCCACCATTGGCATAGTCGGGATGAACGAGGCGGTGAGGAACCTGCTTGGGGAGAAGGAGGGGACGCACAGCGAGAGGGGCAGGGCGTTCGCGCTTAGCATAATGGACCACATCCGCGAGAGGCTTGTGGACTTCCAGAAGGAGACGGGCAACAACTACAACCTTGAGGCCACCCCCGCGGAGAGCACTGCCTACAGGCTCGCCAAGAAGGATAAGGAGCTCTACCAGGCGATCACCTGCGCCAACGAGGCGGAGTACAAAAATGGCGCGGAGCCCTATTACACCAACTCGACGCAGCTTCCTGTCGGCTACACGGACGACATGTTCGAGGCGCTGGACCTGCAGGACGAGTACCAGACGAAGTACACGGGCGGCACGGTGCTGCACGTATTCGTCGGCGAGAAGATATCGGACGTGAAGGGGGTCAAGAACCTGGTCAGGAAGGTCTGCAACAACTACAAGCTACCCTATTTCACCATAACCCCGACCTTCAGCGTCTGCCAGAACCACGGATACATGGCAGGGGAGCACCAGAAGTGCCCGAAGTGCGAGACCGAGTGCGAGGTCTACTCTAGGATCGTCGGGTACCTAAGGCCGGTGCGCCAGTGGAACAGGGGCAAGAGGGCGGAGTTCGCAGACAGGAAGACCTACACGGTGAAGCTGTGATAATCGGAGGGCTGCAAAAGGCCTCGCTGATCGACTATCCCGGGAAGGTCTCCGCGGTCGTCTTCACAAGGGGCTGCCCCCTAAGATGCCATTACTGCCACAACCCCGCTCTCGTGCTGCCCGAGCGGTTCGTGAAGCATATACCTGACTGGGAGGTCCTCGAGTTCCTGAGCAAGAGGATCGGCAAGCTGGATGCGGTTGCGGTCAGTGGAGGCGAGCCGACCATACATAGGGATCTGCCGGACTTCCTCGCAACGGTGAAGGGGATGGGATACCTAGTGAAGCTTGACACCACAGGGGTGAACCCCGAAATGGTTCACGAGGTTCTGGTGAACGGCCTGGTCGACTATGTGGCTATGGACATAAAGGCTCCGTTCCATAGATATGAGGAGGTAACTGGGGTGAAAACCAACATGGACGCGATAAGGAGGAGCATTAGCATCATAAGGGAGAGCGGCGTCGACTACGAGTTCAGGACCACGGTGGTGAAGGGCCAGCTTTCGCCGGAGGACATCGAGGGGATCGCAGGGTCGGTAAAGGGGGCGAGGCGCTATTTCCTCCAGAAGTTCAGGAACGAGGTCACCTTGGACCCGGAATTTGAGAGAAGGGAGACCTACTGCGACGCGGAGTTCGAGATAATAAGGGAGCGGGCCGCGAAGCATGTTATGGAGTGCATGGTGAGGTAGATGACCGAGCCGCTGCGGATGAGGGTCTCAAGAGGCCTTTACGCAAGCGTGGCAAAGCCCATCTACTTCACGTTCGATCCGGAGGCGGTGCACAACTCGATGATCGCGACGGGGAGGGCCCTAGGATCGAATGCCGTCACGAGAGGAATTGTTTCCCTCGCCTTTAGGTACAGGAACCCTTCGCTTGAGCAGAAGCTGATGGGCATTAGGTTCGTCAATCCGGTGGGGCTATCTGCCGGCTTCGATAAGAACGGGGATTCGGCGAGGATAATGGGAAGCGTGGGCTTCGGCTTCACAGAGGTGGGAAGCGTCACTGCGCTCCCCTGCGCAGGCAATGAGGGGACCAGGCTAACGCGCCTTCGCGAGAGGAAGAGCATACTGGTGCACCTAGGCCTAAACAACAGGGGCGCGGCTAAGATCAGCTCAACGCTTGCGGGAACGAAGATAGGCATACCGATGGTTGTAAGCGCCGCAAAGACTAACTGCAGGGAGACGACGGACCCCAGGATAGGCCTGGAGGATTACATTTTCACGCTGAAGGCGTTTAGGGATGTGGCCGACATCTTCGAGCTGAACATCAGCTGCCCGAACGCCTTCGGCGGCCAGGACTTCGCAAGGCCCGAGCTCTTCGAGCGGCTCGCGAAGAGAGTAAAGGCACTTAGGCTCCGGCAGCCGGTTTTGGTGAAGCTCTCCCCTGACCTAACGAAGAGGAACATAGACAGGGTACTAGAGATCTCGGCAAGGTATGGAATCGCGGGCTTTGTCTGCACGAATCTTACCAAGAGGCATGACGAGGGAGAAGGGGGCCTGTCGGGCAAGGCGGTTGAGGCGAGGGCGAACAAGCTGCTCTCATATGTTTACAAGAAGAACCTCGGTTACAGGAAAAGGTTCGTCCTTGTCGGGGTTGGCGGGGTCTTCTCCGCCGAGGACGCCTACAGGAAGATAAAGCTCGGGGCCAATCTTGTCGAGCTGATAACCGGGATGATCTACCAGGGCCCGCAGCTCATAGGAGAGATAAACTACGGCCTTGCAGGGCTGCTGGAAAGAGATGGCTACTCCAGCATCTCCGAGGCGGTTGGCACTGCCGGCAGGCCTGCATGATGGTATTAATAATATTACAGACCATTTTAGCATGCTTTAGCTAGTGGTCCAAATGAAGCTATACAACACCCTTGCGCGGAAGGAGGAGGAATTCAAGCCCGCCGCAAAGAAGGTGAAGATGTTCGTATGCGGATTCACGGTCTACGACGACGCCCACCTCGGCCACGCCAAGACCTTCGTCAACTTCGACGTGATAGTGAGGTGGCTGCGCCACCTGGGCTATGGGATCGAGTACATCCAGAACATAACAGACATAGACGACAAGATAATAAAGAGGGCCCAGGAGCGGAAGATAGACCCGGTGGAGCTCGCAAGAAACTACGAGAAGAGGGCGCTTGAGGACCTTGACAGGCTGGGTGTCAAGAAGGGAGTCACGGACTTCCCGAGATCCCATGATTACATAGAGGCGATAGCCAGCCAGATACAGCTGCTTTTGGACAGGGGCTATGCCTACATCCTTGACGGTGATGTCTATTACGATGTCTCCAAATTCGCCGACTACGCGAAGCTTTCAGGGATCAGGCTCGACGAGCTTGAGAAGCACAGGATCGAGCCCAAGGAGGGCAAGGTACACCAATACGACTTCGCGCTATGGAAGGCCGCGAAGGAAGGCGAGCCGAGCTGGAAGATAATCGTGAAGGTAGAGGGCAAGGACGTCGAGCTCGATGGGAGGCCAGGATGGCACATTGAGGACACGGCGATAACCTACGAGAAGTTCGGCCCGCAATACGACATCCACGGCGGCGCCAACGAATTGATATTCCCCCACCACACCAACGAGATCGCCCAGGCGGAGGCGGCCTTCGGGAAGAAGCCCTTCGTGAGGTACTGGCTGCATTCCGGCGTCCTCAACGTCGCAGGCCAGAAGATGTCCAAGAGCCTCAAGAACTTCGTGACGATAAGGGAGGCTCTGGAGAAACACTCGCCCGAAGCGATAAGGCTCCTGTTCTGCTCAACCCATTACCGCAAGGAGATAGACTATTCAGATGAGAGCATAAGGGAGGCCGAAAAGAGGCTCAGATACCTGCAGATCGCACTTGGGTTCTTCTACAACATGAAGGCGGTCGCGAAAGGCGGCAAGGACGACGAGATCGTTTTGATACTAGACGAACTGGAGGAAGGCTTTGCGGACGCGATGAACGACGACTTCAACACCCCGCTTGCGCTTACCAATTTCGTGGTGGCGCTAAACAAGATACGCGCCTTCGCCAGCACGAATGAGGGCGTAGGAAAAGAGGTCAAGAAGGACGCGATGGCAAGCATTCTCAGGCTGGCGGGGATCTTCGGGATACTTGAAGGAGACGCCTACAAGAAACCGATAGACAAGGCGGCTTTGGAAACCATAGAGAAGAGGGAGGCGCTTAGGAAGGCCAAGAAGTTCAAGGAGGCCGACGGGCTAAGGGACGAGCTCAAGCAGAAGGGCTTCGTGATAGAGGACACCAAAGACGGGGTAATCTGGTATAGGGAGGGAGAATAATGAACAGAAAGGAAAAGCTAGTTTACAGGGGCAAGATGTTTAGGATTTACCAGTGGAGGCAGAAGATGTTTGACGGGAGCTATGAGACCTTCGAGAGGATGGAGAGGCCATCTTCAGTGCAGGTGATTGCCGTGGTCGATGGCAAGATCGCCACCGCGATTCAGTCGCAGCCAAACAGGCCGAGATTTAGGAGCCTTTTGGGTGGGCGCATGGACGGGGGAGAGAAGCCGCTGCATGCGGCAAAGCGCGAGTTGCTGGAGGAATCGGGAATGGTGGCGAGGAAATGGAAGCTCCTAAAGAGCTTCACAGAGCCGAGCCACAAGATCTCATTTGGAATCTACCTCTTTGCAGCCATTGACTGCAGGAAGGTGGCCGAGCAGAAGCTTGACAGCGGCGAGAAGATAAAAGTAAGGAGGATAACGCTTGAGGAGCTTCTAAACTGGA
This sequence comes from uncultured Microcaldota archaeon, assembly GCA_963787745.1. Lineage (GTDB taxonomy): Archaea > Micrarchaeota > Micrarchaeia > Micrarchaeales > Micrarchaeaceae > JAJYUY01. Next base: position 15,862 of record CAWBEB010000006.1, read on the forward strand.
GGGAGGGAAACGCGAGGATAGGGCCCAATTTGGCGCTCTACTTCACCGAGCTGCGATATGACCGTGCGGCGAGGAGACGGTTCGTGCGGGCTTTGGAGCTCGAATCTTAAGGAATCCGGTACCTTCTTTGGCTATCCTCCTAAGCAGCGCCGCTATCCTTTCCTGACCGTACTTTTCAGCAAGCTCAGCCGCCTCAAGGAACTCGAATTTGGCGTCTACGGAATTTGGATATCTGACGGCCATCATCTTCACAGTTCCGCCGTTGCCAGCCGCAGAGCAGAGCGCAAGCGGGGTTTTATCCTGTCTGTTCCTCGGGTTTATCAGCGCATCCCACCCGTCGAGAAGCCGCGCCCCGAAAATGGTGAATCCGCGTATCGAAACATGATGCATGGCGGTGTTGAGGTCCATATCCACCGCATCGACAATGGCGTCCCGGCTCAGCGCCATCTCGGCTTCGGAAAACCGGCCGAGCGCGGAGGCTAAGAGAAGGGAGTTGTTGAGCAAACGAAGATGGGCATCGTAGTTCTCAGGGTTTGCGATCATCGAAGCGGGCACCCGCCTGAGGCGGGGCATATGAAGGTGTACCCTCCTAATAGCATGACCGTTCGGTGCGCTGACACTTACCGTTCCCATTCTATCACCATCCCCTTCTTTTTTGAAGCTATTTAAGGGTTTCTGGCAACTTGGATGACGTCGTGATTAGGGTTCTAAAACAGACGTAGAGGGGCGATAGCCATATATATCTGGATATGCGGGAAGTATAGCGTAGGAATAGTCATTTGGGTGTCAAAATGGTGCAAAAAACCAAGAGCATAAGCTCACAGTTGAGAACTGGCGTAATGATAACAGCCGTGGCTGCGATGGTAGGCTGCGGCGCAGAGGCAAACGCGCAGCAGTATAGGCACTCTAATGGAAACAGGGAGCGCGTTGTGCAAAGGCAGGTCCAGCAGATGTCTAGGCGTGAAGGTGGATTCGTGCAGGTTGGGGGAAACTACTCCTCGGGTTTGGGTCTTGGGTCTTATAGGTACTGCCAGCAGTTGTATGTCAGCCCATACTATGGGGGCAGCTACAACAGCTATGGGCTTGGCAGGGCGATATATCTGCAGCAGCCGCAGCAGGTTATCGTAGTGCAGGCTGTGCCACAGGTTATTCAGGTGCCTGCGGCAGCGCCCCAGATAGTCTACCAGCAGCAAACAACCGCAGCTCAGCAGTCGCAGACAGATCAATCTGATGCCAGCACCAGCGTGCAGGGGCAGGGAACAGTTCAGTCTAATCTTAGGCCCATGCCCGCATGGAGCGTCACAGAGCAGAACTTCAACCCTGACAGGCCGATCTATTGGCCGAAGCACAACATTCCAATTACCAAGGCGGAGAAGTTCGAGAGCTACCAGGACTTTTTGGCCATGAACGAACAGGTGGCAGGAAGCGGAAACTCTGGAGGTGGAAGTGGAGTGGGAATGGAAACCCCGGGACCCGGAAGCTATAGGAATAAGCCGGACATGTCAGCTTATTATGAGGTGCCGAAGTGGTTCGTGGGCAGGACCGTGGTTGGTGGGTTAGTGGCCTTTGGCCTCTACTACTGGGGGAAGCAGAATGGAAAGAAGGTTAGACCGCCGGCCCCAGCGCCTGCTGCTGCAGGTACAACAGCGGCTCCAGGACCTGCGCCAGCAGCGGCAGGCACAACTGCCACTCCGCCAGCGGCAGAAACTAAGGCACAGCCTGCCCCGCAGACCGCTGAGGCGCCCTCGGGCCCCGCACCGGGAGCTACAGCTTAAGCAATCAGGATCAGATCAGACGCCGGGCAGCGTCGCCACGATGCCGTCTATTATGCCGTTGACGCCTATTCCTCCTGTTGACCTTACCACCAGCCTGTGGCTCAGCACCGGCTTGGCCAGGAACTTTATGTCGTCCATGTTGACCTCGCTGCGCCCCTGTATCAGCGCCCTCGCCTTGCCGCACCTCATGAAGCTTATCTCGGCCCTCGGGCTTCCCCCCAGTATGACGTGTATGTCGCTTCTGGTCGCGTCCACCAGCCTGGTGACGTAGTCTATGATGTTCGGGGGCATCTTGATCTTCTCCACGTCCTGCTGCATCTGTAGTATGTCATCGAGCGTTATCACCTTGTTGGTGACGACCTTCAGCTCGGTCTCCTTGAGCCTGAGCATCTCCACCTCCTCGGCCATGGAGGGGTAATTGACAGCGACCCGCATCAGGAACCTGTCCGACAGCACCTTCGGCAGGGCAACTGTTCCCTCTACGCTAATAGGGTTCTGGGTCGCATAGGCTATGAAGGGCCTCATCAGGTCAAGGGACCCGTCCGCGCCAGCTATCGTCACCTGCCTCTCCTCAAGCGCCTCTAGAAGGGCCGCTATGGTCCTCTGGGGCATCCTGTTGAGCTCGTCGATTAGTAGCATGTTGGTGAAGATCGGGCCCTTCTTGAGGATGACGTTGTGGGTGCGCTCGTCCATGTAGGTGAATCCGACTATGTCCCCGGTGTTAAGGTCCGGTGTTCCCTGTATCCTCTTGAAGTCCGCAGCTATCGAATCGGCCAGCGCCTTGGTCATGGTTGTCTTTGCGACCCCAGGCATGCCCTCTAAGAGGACGTGGCCGTTGGCGATGAGGGCTATGAACATCAGCTCTATCACGTCCGTCTTGCCGGCTATGTGCTTCTTTACTTCCCCTAGCACGGCCTGCCAGGCCGCTGGCGCATCCATCAGATAACCTTTTATAACCTCAGTAAGGAATTGTATAGAAGGCTTATTAAATCGATTAGAAAAGCCTCAGTGGTAGCCATGATTGGGAAGGAAGTGAAAGATAGCAAGCCGGTCTCCATAACGGAGGTCGAAAAGATACTAGAGGACAATTCGGGGGCCTCGCCTACTTACGAGCAGACGGTGGCGCTTGAGCACGCAAAGAAGGTCTCCGAGGGCAAGACCCCGGAGAAGATAAGGAAGGCGCTCGAGGGTCTCAACCTCATGTCCGAGTCGGGCGTGATAAAGGTCCTGGAGGTCTGGCCGAAGAACATGGCTACCCTCAGGCAGGTGCTCTCGAGGGAGAAGAGGACCTACACGGACGAGGACCTAAACAAGGTACTGGAGCTTATCAAGGCAAGCAAATAACGGGGGTTTGGATGGAGGAACGCGAGGAACGAAGAGAGGAGTATGCCTACGTGCTTGATTATCTTACAAGCGGCAAGTCCCACTCGAGCAGGTCCGAGCCGCTCACCCAGATGATCGGGGAGGAGAAGTTCACGCTTCTTGAGGCCACCGCGAAGCCCGGAGTCACCATGACAGTCGGGGAGAGGGTCTACATAGGAAAGGACGAGAGAGAGAAGATACTGCTCATCAAGTCAAGGATAACCTGGGACGAGCTCACAACGGCCGCAAAGGGCGACATAGACGCGATAGTCCTTAGGATCATACAAACGAACGAGAAGAGGTTCGTAGACATATTCAACACCGCCGGGCCGCTTAACATAAGGGAGCACGCCTTAGAGCTGCTCCCCGGGATAGGGAAGAAGCACCTGGAGGCGATACTAAAGGCGAGGGACCAGAAGAAGTTCGAGAGCTTCGCCGACATATCCGCGAGGATACCGCAGCTGCAGGACCCGTCGCGACCCATCAAGGAGAGGATCATAGCGGAGCTACAGGGCGAGGAACGCTTCTACATGTTCACCAAGCCCTACAGGAAGATCCCCGGAAGGTTCTGACGCCTTTGCAAAGCAGGCACTAGTACGGCTCTTCTACATCTAAACCGCTTATTCTCTTGAAATCTGAAATATTTTTCGTAAGAAGCTTGTAACCCAATACTACAGCTGTTGCTGCTATGGCGGCGTCAGCAAGCTTTATGTTGTAGTGTCCTCTTATCAGACCGGCGGTCTGTGCTATTTGAGAGGTCAATTCTGCCTTTAAGAAAAGGTTTAGCAGTTCATCGATCATTTTCATGTCTTGCGCCCCTTTGATATCTTTTCCCGAGAAGATTTCGGCCTCGGTTATGGTAGATATATAACAATAGCTCTTTTCTGCCCTAATGCGCCTCACCAACTCGCCGGATTTCTCGACACCGTGCAGATAGTCTATGAGTATGTTAGTATCAAGCAGTATGCCTTGCAATTACCACACCTTTCGATCCCATTCTTTTCTTATGCGCCTTTGATATTCAACTCCTGTCTCGGTACTCTTCCATACACCGAATGTTTTTTTAAGTATATCCTCATTCTTCTTTTTCCCCAATGCCTCCCTAAGCTTTTCATTTATCAGCTTTGAGAGGGTTTTGGTAGTACCGTACTTCTCCACCGCTTCCTTCACCAGCTCCCTATATATCTGAGTATCAAGATTTATAGTTGTCTTCACCATGCCATTTCACCATATAACCTTATTCATGGCATAATATAAGAGACTTTCTACTGAAGGGAACCTGATTTTAGCCTTTTCTGCTATTCTTATACGATTAGATGAAATGCCTCTCCCTCAAGCAGCCATTCGCAGAGCTGCTAGTTAGCGGGCGCAAGAGAATAGAGCTGCGCAGGTGGAACACACGCTTCAGGGGCGAATTCCTGATACACGCTTCGCTTAACATCTACCCAGAGGCATGCAGGCAGTTTGGTGTCGACCCGACGCGGATTGCGAGGGGTGCGGTGATAGGAAAGGCCGTGCTCTACGGGGTAAAGGAGTATGATAGCGTCGGGGAGTTCGTGGCAGACGAGAAGTTGCACCTCGCCACCTATGACGCCTTCGGCGATTCAAGATACGGATTTCAGATAAAGGACGCGGTGAGGTTCAAAAAGCCTATACCCGCTAAGGGGAGCCTTAACTTCTTCGAGCTGCAGATCTGATTAGGCCTTCTTCAGGTGGAGTCCCGGCACCGTCAGCCTCTTGGTCGCGTTGAAGACCTTGAGCTCGACGACATAGGCGGAACCCCTCTTCTCGATCACATTGGCGATCCTGCCCTTGTAGCGGGGGTGAGGTATGTTCTTCATGTTGGACTTGGGGACTATCGCCACCTTGTCCCCTGGCTTGAATGTCTTTATTATCTCCCTCACGGCTATCTTGTGGGGCATGTTGTGCCTTGCCAGGTGCCTGCTGTGCCTTGAGAATAAACCTCTTGAGCGTCTTGTCATAACTATCACGGAACGATTAATCTCTCCTCTTTATGTATATAAAGCTTATCCCTTGCGGCCGAACCGGACCGGGCTAGGGTATTTATATGTTCCGATAGAACCTTATACGAAGTACATGGCCGGCTCTAGGGGCAACTCTCCTGTGCACAAGCACGTGAAGCTCAAGCCCACCTATCAGGTTGTCAACATCGTCACGAAGGCGAAGCTAGACGTCGAGCTCGACCTCTACGGCCTCGCCAGGATGTCCCACAACATAGACTACGAGCCGGAGCAGTTCCCAGGCGCCATACTCAAGGTGAAGGACCCTAAGGCCTCCATCCTGCTTTTCAAGAACGGCAACATGGTCTGCGCCGGGGCGAGGAAGGTGTCGGACGTGAAGAAGGCGATAGACAAGGCGGTCGACCTCGTAAACGCCTACCTTGCCAGCAAGTCTAGGTAAGCAGACCCTGTCGTTTGCCGAACTTGCGCACAACCTATTTAAAGCTGTCTATTGAATCCTAACTGAGGTGTGAATATGGATGATGGAGGAGAAGTCGGATAATTGACTTTTTGTTTTGATCTAGTTTTAGGACTAGTGCTTTTCCTGCGCTTTTGAGGACATCATCCTCTCGTATTGCGCGCTTTTCGTGTTGTCGAACCTGTTGTATGGCACGGTTCCGCAGAGTATCTTTGTTAGCACCATGGTGCTTATGCGCACCCCCTTGAGCTTTGAGTAGAACTCCCTTTCCAGCTCCTCGAGCTCCCCGTCGCTAAATACCGGGACCATGAAGAATGCGCCATAGGGCGCGCCCATGTTAGCGACCAGGGTCATCCTGTTGGTTATGTAGTCGGGCTTCTCCGTCGTCTCGATCTGCCAGATGGCGTTCCTCGTCGCCGCATACCGGGCCTCGTCTATGATCTCCATCAAAAGCACTGCGTTGTAGATCGCCCCGATCCGGTTCATGCACATGGTGACGCCGTTGATCACCTTCCGCTCTAAGAGTCTCTCGTAGCTGTACTTCGCTGAGCCGTCGGCCATGCCATTACTCCTCTCCACGGCCCTGAAGGAGGAGGCCCCATCCTGGTTGAGGGCAGAGAGCACCGCGTACTCGTTCCTCGACAATGATGTCGGCCTCCTCTCCTGCCTCCTGGCCCAGACCGACTTGCTTATCCTCTCCTCAACGAATACCTGTCTCAGCGGCATGAAGCCCTTGACCACGTCGAAATAGGAGACGTACCACTCCGACTCCACCTCCTTGAGGGATGGGCTCATCCTTATGTTCCTTAGTATCGCAGGGAGGCTCTGCTCCTCCATGGCGTTGTAGTCGCTCACGCTCGCAATCACCAGGATCATGTCGTACTTGCTGTTCGGGGAGAGCGCCGCGAACTGGACAGCGGGGTTGGCGCTCATCTCGCGCTGCAGCACATCCGGGTCGGGCTTCGAGGAGGCGAACTTGGTGAACACGATGAAGTAGAGGTAGCCGAGCTTCTCGATTAAGACCTTCGGCTTGTACTCTATTCCGAGGCGATTCTCAAGGGATCTTAACCGGTAGCTTAGCCTTTTGGCGTCGGCGCCGAGATTCGCGGCTAGCTGTGGCGCCGGGGACCTGGCATCCATCGTAAGCGCGGTCAGTATCTCCCTGTCAAAAGCAGTGACCCTTGGGCTTCCCGCCGGCTGCGGCGCGGCCGATGGCATTGTTACCTTGCCCCCATGCGCGCTTATCACAGCCTTGGCCGATTCTATGTCGTCGCCGCGCATCCTCCGGGCCCGAAACTCCCCGCTCTCTGAGATGGAGCCGAGGTAGCGCATCTCGACGCACCTGTATTTCTTGCTCTCCCTATCCCAGCTTATCAGCTGCTTATACACATAGTAATGGCCGCTTATCCGCTTCAATGATATTGGAAAGGCGTAGCTGCGCTTTAGGGCCTCGTACCTATCCCGCACAGCTGCAGGGACCGATCTTGACGTCGCCTTCCTAGCCACAAGTAGATATTAACCTATTAAATATTTATATCTTTAGTTAAATATGAGTGTGTTAACTATTGTGAATAGGCTTAATTTGGGGTTATTCCGCTACTTTTTCAGCATATGGCCAACTGGTAGTCCCAGCAAATGGGGAACAGGATATATATATGGGCGTTCAAATACTTGTTATCTGTTTTCGGTTCGCCGAAAGCAGATATTCAGTACTTAGTACTGAAAACCCACCATCCAAACCTGGTGCAGGACTTTCCTGCATCAAACCTGTGCGGGACTTGTTCCCGCACCTTTTTCTACTTACCAATGACAAATCAGCCATGGCATATGACATCAGACGGACATGGGATAAACCATTATATATTTGGAAAGAGAAAAATATATGTTGTGAATTAGATGAGCACAAAGAGCATTTCGGGTGTTGGAAGCGAGTTCGTGGGCGGCTATATGGAGAGCGCCAGGAAGTCGAACCAGAATGGGGTAACAAAGGCGCTTGTCGAAAGGGCGCTGCCGATGGGTATAGCTGTGCTTGTGCTCGGAGGAACCCTGGCTGCAATCAGCCACATACAGCGCAAGGAGCATGCCCCAGTCTCGCAGGTGCAGCAGGCAAGCGTTTCGGTGCAGCTTAGGAAGTGATTGATCAGATGAGCGGCTCAACTCTTAAGGGAAAGACCCCTATTCAGGGGCCCTTATACCTAAGGCCAGTGATGCAGGTCAAGCGCCTGAGTCCAGAGACCGTAGGGTTTCTCAGGACCGCAAGGCCGACGACGGCCAAGGTCCCGCTAGGGAAGATACCTGAAGCCAAGCAGGGAAGCGCTCAAACAAGTTCAAAGCTCCTAGGCCTCAGGGTAAGGGACGCCCTGCCTGAGATATTTAGCATATAGAATCCCGCTTCCTTCAGCTAAATCCTATCAGCGCGGCGCCCGCTGCGATCACAACTACCCCAACGACCCGTAGCAGTGGTATGGTCTCGTGGAGCACGGAGAAGGCCAGGAAGACTGTTATGACGTAGCTCATGCCGTTGAGGCCATATGCCCAGCTCAGGTGGCTCCTGCTTAGGACAACGAAGTATATGCCCGTGGCGGCCGCATAGGCGGCGAGGCCGGTTATCAGGTAGAGCAGCGAAACGCCGTTTATCACGCCGAACTTGAAGAGAAGCTGGCCGGTGGCGGCAAGGCATGCGGAGAGAACCAGCATAAGGAAGAGGAGCCGTTTGCTTGCCCTGATATTGGTCTTCATCATGCGCACCTAGCTTATCGCCACTATGCTAATGCCTATGAACACCAGCAGCACCCCTATCGCCCTTACAGGGGTTATCTTCTCCTTGAGCACGGCTGCTGATATGAGCGCCACGAATATGAAGGAGCTCGCGAAGACAGGGTAAACCACCGAGAGCTGGCCGCCTGAAAGCGCGATTATGTAGAGGACCAGCGCGGCGGCGTAGCCGATTAGGCCCAATACGACACCGCGGTTTAGGAAAAGCCCGAACAGGTGCCTAAATGAGTCTATCCTCTTGACCGACTTCTTGAACATGAACTGCGCGAACGACGAGACAAGTGCCGCGATAAGTGTTAAAAGCATGACTTCGTATATACTCATCGAACCACTGGTGTTGCCTTGGATTACATAGAGACCGAGATGATAACGTCGCTGGCTACGATTATCCTCGTTATATTCTGCATAGCCGTATTTATATTATATGGTGCGCGCCTGCTCTTCTACGCGATTGTAGTCGTAACGCTCATCATCGGATTCGCCAACGCCTGGCTGATAGCCAAGGGAGGCAGGCTTGTGCAGCCCAGAACGGCGTCACCGGCGAAGAAAACTAAGGTTAAGGTAAGGAAAAGGAGAAGGTAAATCTCGATGGACACTCTGGTCGTCGCTGAGAAGCCAAGCGTCGCGCTCAGGCTTGCTATAGCCCTTGGGGACAACAGGCAGAAGAGGATGTCACTCAACGGGGTTAGTTACTACCAGATAGACAACCCCGAGGGCAGGATCTACATCGCGCCCGCGGTCGGGCACATATTCACGCTTGTCCAGGCGAAGCACGAGCGGGGGTACCCTGTTCTCGACATAAAGTGGGCGCCCTCCTACGAATCGAACCCCAAGTCGGAGTTCACCAAGAAGTACCTTGACGTGCTGAAGGATCTTTCGAAGAAGGTTGGCGCCTATGTCAACGCTTGCGACTACGACACGGAGGGTACTGTAATAGGCACCAATGTCATCAGGTTCGTCTCCAAGGACGGACTAAATGGCGCCAAGAGGATGAAGTTCTCCACGACGACAACCGCCGACCTGAAGGAGGCCTATTCCAACCTGCTTCCCTTCGACATGAACAACTTCTATGCGGGCGAGACCCGCCACATGCTGGACTGGCTGTGGGGCATAAACTTCAGCAGGGCGCTCACCAGCGCTGTGGCCGGCTACCATAGCAAGGCGCTGAGCGTAGGAAGGGTCCAGGGCCCAACCCTGGCGCTGCTCGCGACGAGGGAGCGGGAGATAGGGAACTTCAAGCCCCAGCCGTTCTGGAAGATCTTCATAACGGTCAAGGGGATCGAGTTCGTCAACACAAAGGGGGAGATATTCGACAAGAAGGCGGCCGACGCGGCGCACCGCGCCACCAATGCCGCCTCGGGCGCGGCGCAGGTCAAGGATGTGGAGGCCAAGGAGCAGCTCCTAAGGCCATACCCGCCGTTCGACCTCACATCCCTCCAGCTTGAGGCGAGCCGCGTGCTTAGGTATGATCCGTCTGCTACATTGGCGGTTGCCCAGGCTCTCTATGAGAGGTCCTACATCTCATACCCCAGAACCGCATCGCAGAAGCTGCCGCCAACGCTGGGGCTGCCGAGGATAATAGGCGAGATGGCAAAGAACCCCAAGTATGAGGCGAAGGCGAAGAAGCTTATCGAGGAGAAGAGGTTCAGGCCGAATGAGGGTGTGAAGGCGGACGAGGCCCACCCGGCGATATATCCCACGGGCGTGATGCCAAAGGAATTGAGCACGACGGAGCAGAACGTTTACAATCTCATAGCGGAACGGTTCCTCTCCTGCTTCGCCGGCTACGCAAAGCTTGCGAAGACGAGGGTCCTGGTGGAGGCAGGCGGGGAGGAGTACTCGGCCAACGGGACCAAGGTGATGGAGAGAGGATGGCTGGATTACTACAGCTTCGCCCCATCGGGGGAGAAGGAGCTTCCAGACTTCAAGAAGGCTGAAAAGGTCCAGGCATCCAATGTCGAGCAGCGGGAGCTGCTGACACAGCCGCCCAGGAGGTTTAGCAAGGCGGCGCTGATAGCAGAGCTTGAGAAGAGGGACCTCGGGACGAAGGCGACGAGGGCCGCCGTCATAGACACATTATTCAGGAGGGCCTACCTTGATGGCGCCCCGATAAAGGTGACCGAGTTCGGGATGAGCGTCTACGACGCGCTCCACGAGAACGTGTCGATGATACTTGACGAGGCCACTACGCGGCAGCTCGAGAAGGACATGGAGAAGATAGTGGAGGGCAAGAAAACCGAGGACGAGGTCATAGGCGAAGGAAAGAAGATGCTGCTCGACGCGCTCAAGCTCTTCGACTCGAACAAGTCGAAGATAACAGAGGCGATGAAGAAGGGGCTGGCGGAGAGCAACATCGGCCTTGGAAAGTGCCCGAAGGACGGAGGCGACTTAGTGGTAAGGAGGTCGAAGATGGGCAAGCAGTTCGCCGCCTGCAACAACTACCCCAAGTGCACCACGACGTTCTCGCTGCCGCAGGGCGCGAAGATAGTCGGCACCGGCAAGATTTGCGAGTTCTGCAAGACCCCGATAATAAAGGTGATCAGGTCAGGGAAAGGGGTATTTGAGATGTGCCTTGACCCGGAGTGCAAGACCAAGGACAAGTGGAGGGCAAAACAGGAGAAGAAGGAGGAAAAGGCAGCGGTTGCGCCAGCAGTGGCTTCCCAGAAGGAGGTGAAGCCAAAGAAAAAGGCAGCACCCAAGAAGGCGAAGAAGGAGGTTAATGTGGCCGTGAAGGCTAAGCCGAAGAGGGCGAAGAAAAAAGAGGTAATATGATGTACATACCACCGGCATACAGGAGGCTTAAGAGGGGTCCGCAGATAATGCTGCCCAAGGACATAGGGATGGTGATTGCCTATACTGGGATAACAAAGCAGAGCAAGTGCTTTGACGCAGGAACTGGGAGCGGATGGCTCGCAGTGTCTCTGGCAAGGGTGGCAAAGGAGGTCACTAGCTACGAGATGCGCGATGAGTTCATGAAACTGGCCCAGAAGAACGCCGTCAGCGAGCGCCTCTCGAATCTGAAGATAAAGAAGGGCGACCCTATAAAGAGGATCTCGGAAAAGAACGTTGACCTTGTGACGCTTGACATGCCGGACTCAGACAAGGCTGTGCCGAATGCCTTCAAGGCGCTGAAAAAGGGAGGACACATATTCGGCTACCTGCCCCACATAGAGCAGATGAAGAAGTTCATACGGGCGATGAACAGGATGAAGTTCGTGGACATCAACACCTACGAGATAATCGCCCGGGACATAATAACAAGGAAGGAGGGCACCAGGCCATCCACAAAGGGAGTCTGGCACACCGCCTACCTAGTCTTCGGTAGGAAGCCGGAGTAGATAGTCGTTTGGACTCTGCCCATATTTTCGGAATTTTACCGTAGAAGAAGCAGAGAACTTGACGGGGGTGAGATTTGTGCCTGACGGACAGTTTGGTCTTTGTGTGCACCGTTCTACACAAATCTATACACTAACCAAGAATAGCCAATATTTCCTTGGTGTTTACCACTTGCACTTTTGACTGTTTTGCAAGCCTTGAATCGTTTGACCATATCGGACATTTCTTGAAGAGAGCAACAGCAAAATACTGCATATCATATTCATCCGGTGATAGTTTTAATGCCTCGGCGAAATATGGTCTTATTTCGTCTTCTGGAATTATTACAACCTTTGCTGTAAATAGTAGTTCTGTGAATGCGGTCAATATCTCGCTTTCAGTGCTTTTTGTTTTGCTTGCCAGGTATCCTAGATGTTTGACGGTTTCTTCTTTGATAAAGGCAGTAGTGAAAAGTGTCAATGGAAATGGGGTTCTGAGAAGTAGTATCTGCCTGGTTAGACCGTCCTTTATGAGTGCTGCAAAGAGTATATTGGCATCTACGACCAGCTCCATCTGATTACTCCCCAAGGAGTCTCTTTGCAATCGCTTTGTTAACTTTTCGTCCTAGCATTATGGTGTCTTTCTCGGTCAACGTACTGTGCTTCAGCATCTCATTCATCCTTTCAAGTAGACTTAGCTTTTCCGCTATCGACTGTCGGGCAACCTCCGACCAGTTTATCTCCGGGAACATCTCCATCCGCTTTCTAAGCTGATCCGTAATAGACAACGTTAGGCTTGACATAATATCATCGTTTATAGTAGGATTATATTAAAGCACAAGTATTTATATGTTACGTTTATTACGTGCAAAACGTTTATAAACGCATTAGACCAGCTTGACGGGGGTGAGATTTGAAACTGTATGCCAGTTTGACGGCTAAAGAACACATTTCTTATTACTTCGTGGGTTTTGGAGGCGAAACAGTAACTTTATGATAATTGGTATCCTTGATTTTTTGCGCTAATTTGCTATCAAGCGTAAGAAATTTTGAGCCTGTGATATCCGATAATGATAGAAATGCGCTATCGTATGACGTTATGTCAAGTTCTAGGGAAAGTCTTAGGGCATCTGCTATTAGCTCAGAGAAACTGTGGATTACGCAAAGGTTCATGAATTTTACTGCCTTAGTAAACGCTTCAACTGCAGTAGGGCTATTGATTTCTTTCTTCAGAACCTTTGTCTTTATCCCGTTCGCAACCTCGTAATAACTTAAGTCAAGTATATGGTAATAATCATACTCGGAAATCCTTTCAGAGGCCCACGAGGAATGCTCCTCTGGCACAACTAGTGCAATAATCAGTGATGAATCAAGAATGATGTCAGTGGGCATTTTCACGGTCGCCTCTTATTGTCTCGGAAGATGCCGAAGTCTTACCTATCTTCTTGCCGAGTTTCTTCCTGAACTCGTCCAACTCGAGTTTGATTTTCCTTAATTTGTCTCTATTCACCATTCTCTCAAGGTGCTTTTTGACTTCGACCGCATAGTCTATATTCAAATCGCTAAGCTCGTCCTTGAGCTCCTTAGGTATTCTTACTGCAATTACTTCGGTCATGATAATATTATGTAAACAAAGTATTTATAGCTTGTGTTAACAAGCTGTAAACAAATTGCCAGTTGACGGGGGTGGCAGTTGGACATTGACTGCATTGACGGAAGGGATACGAGTGGATGATTTAAAGATATATCTGTATCACAAGGTATCTGCTCTTTTTGAAGCCATGATAAGCATTGGTTATGTAGAACTAGCTTATGTTGTAATATCTGTTATGTTTTTATTGTTTTCCACAGCAACTAGACTGTGCTGATATGAAAGGTGGAATAAAGTTATTATATTTAGCTGTCATTCTAATCGTAATACTTTTAGCGGTCACTAGTTTTGCAATCATTGAAAATGGAACTAATAGTGGCAGATCCGATGTTTATGTGATAGGCGCACTTAACGATACTGTTTTTGGTTTAAATTTAAGTAGCGGAACGAGCTTCTTGATAGCCAATAATATTTTCCCACAGGGGATGGCCATATCACCGAATGGGAAGTATGGATACATAAGCTGTGGATTTGGTGTTGGGGAGGGCAATGTTTTGGTTTTTGATACCAGCACAAGAGCCATTGTAAATTCCATTAATATAGGTCCAAACAATTTGGTTTTTGGCCCAATAATAGTATCGCCTGATGGCCAAAGATTGTATGTGTCCGCTATAAACTATAGCAAATATGGGACTCAAAATATAAGTGTGAATGCTGGATCAGTTTTGGTTATAAATACAACAACAAATCAGTTGATATATAGGATACGAACAGTAGGAAACCCAATTAATATGGCACTTAGCCCGGATGGTAAGAGTTTGTACATCGCAAATATTGCCAACGGTACAATCTCAGTCATAGATACTACTACTGGTAGAATAATAAGCAACATAACAGTAATGAGCGACCCATTTTCAATAACCGTAAGTAATGATGGTAGATTTGCGTATGTGGCAAATATGGCTAGGTACACTTACTTTAATGGCATGAAGTTCTACAATTATTCTTTCTCTATTATAAATCTAACAAATAACAGAGTAACAAATATGACAATAGGCCGCCCCTTCAATGACAGCAGTTTCGGATCAGAAGGTGATATTAGTAGTAGCATCGCAGTAAACCCGGATAATGACGATTTAATATATTTAGCAAATATTCTCAATGGTACTATACTTATAGTAAATACAAGCGATGGCAAAATAAGTTCAATTGCCCTTGGAGACTATGGCCCTGGAAGTATTGCAATTAGCAGCGACGGGAAATACATTTATGTTGCTCATGGATCAAATTTTTCCATAATAATTACCAAAACAGATTTTGTTCGTTCTATCCCTACAAAGTACAATGGGGATAGCGTTGTAATTCAGCCATAGACCAATAGGAAAAGATTTGGACTACGAGTTCAAATCTTCGGACCGGAATTGGACTCAACATTTTGGTAGTGTCTTCGACGACAAGTTTCCGTTATTGTGGCAGAAATAGCCATAAAAACTTGACGGGGGTGAGATTCGAACTCACGATCTCTAGATTTCTCTTCATAGCAAATGAATGCTCGTTACTCATAGTGCTAAGCACATGAGTCTAGCGCTCTACCAGGCTGAGCTACCCCGCCGTGTCGAAGACACATGCAAGATGGGTGGTTAATATATAAATTGCTATCGCAATGCTAGCGTGGGAGCATGGACGTCAAGCAGATGATAGAGGAGACCGGGAAGACATGGCACTTTAGCAAGGATACCGAATACTCTGACAGGGACATGGAGCTCCAGTACCTGGCGCTCGCCCTTGGCGGAGAGGCGGGAGAGCTGCAGAATCTGATAAAGAAGATAGTGAGGAGGAAGCACCACACCGCGGGCCACTCCAGCGACGACCTGGAGAGGGAGGTGCCACACGAGATGGTGGATGTCATGTACTACCTATTCAGGATGGCCTCGCTCCTTGAAATCGACCTTGATAAGGCGTTCACGGAGAAGATGGAGATAAACAAGGCAAGGTACAACAAATGACCGTATTCAACAGCCCTATAGAGATCGACGCCAAGTGCGCGAGGGAGATGGCTGCAAAGGGGTCGAAGCTCTTTTGGGTGCTTGGCAGCTTGGATGCAAGGAGGCACGCCGCCCTGCAGGAGATATCAGAGAGCGTGCACAGCGTTGATCCGGAAGAGATGGCTGAGTTGAAGAGCCCCGAGAAGCTGGTCGGGAAGGCCCCCATCCTAGTTTGCGAGCACGGGATAACCTCCTTATTCTTAGCCAGGCAGCTTCGGGAGAAGGGAATCGAGGCATTTTCAGTAGAAGGAGGCGTAGACGGCATGTTCAAGTGGTAAGTCAGCGCTTCCTTATCTTGTAATCAATCACTATTTCCGATTCAGTAGGGGAATAAGTCCTTACGACCCTTGTGAAAAGCTTCTTGACTGAATACCCGTTCTTTTTGGCATGGGCACCTATCTTTTTCCAAGATTGCTTCTCCAGATTCGCAGTCTTTCCGAATATGTAGATGTGCACAATTGCGGATTTCTTTGCCACTGCAAAGGCCTCGTCTAGGAAGTCTAGGCTCGACCACGGAAGCGGCATTATTATGCGGTCGGCCGATCCCTTGTAGTCCGTTGCCATTTTCTTCACGTCCCCCCTTACGGCGATGACGTTGGGCGTCTTGTTGATCAGTATGTTTTCCTTCATGTACCTGACCGCAGCCGGATTTTCTTCTATGGCGGTTACTATAGAGCCCTTGAACTTCTTCGCGAGCTCGATCGCGAACGGACCCGCACCGGCGAACATTACGCATACGCCCTCACCGTCCCTCGCTGCGGCAAGTATTCTAGACCGCTCGAATGAGAGCCTGCTGGAGAAGAAGGTCTTCCTTGGGTCAAAACGGAACAGGCAGCCATTTTCCCTGTACTCCACCATGTACTTCTTCGCGCCGGTAAGATAGCTGAGCTTCCTGGTCCTGTACCTGCCCTCCACCGGCCCCGCCTTCAGCAGCACGGTCTCTATCCTGTCGTCGAACCTCATCAGATCAAGAGCGGATTTCTTTGCCGCCTGCCTGGCGCCCCTGAACTCTATTATCGCAGTCTTCCCCAGGAGATCGTATCCCGTCTTGCTTTTCCCGGAATTTCCGCTTAGACCTTTAGGCATCCTGCCACCCATCCCCTTACATAACCTTTTTAGTCTTTGCATTCTTAACACTAATGTTTATTTGGACCCTTAGCTTTGACTATAGTCCAGGTATTCTAAAACGAATAAGTGGTTTGTTTGTATTTCGTAGTGAAAGTAACCTCGGGTCAGGAGAAGATAGCAGCCAACATACTGCAGAACAAGATGACCAAGAGCGACCTGCCGATCTACTCGATAATGGTAGTCGACGGGATGCGCGGGTACATAATACTTGAGGCTGAGGACGAGATCTCCGTCAGGCAATTCGCCACCAAGGGCAAGAGCGTGCGGGGAGTGCTTCCGACGCCTCTCCCTGTCGATGATGTAAAGAAGCTCATAGAGACCAGGTCCAACGTGGTCAAGATAGAGAAGGGCGACATCGTGGAGTTCACCTCCGGGCCGCTCAAGGGCTACGAGGCGAAGGTCCTCAAGATAGACGAGGCGAAGGGCAACATGATAGTCGAGAGGCTCGACGTCGTAGTTCCGATTGCGCTCACCGTCAAGATGAACATCGCGAAGATCATGAAGAAGGCGAAGACAGAGGAAGCGGCGTAATGATTATTGTAAGGTAATTCCATGGCAGATGTTGTTATTTCGGCGATCGTTGAAGGGGGAAAGGCTTCAGGAGGCCCGCCTCTGGGTCCGGCTCTCGGGCCGCTTGGGGTCAACATAAACGGCATTATAGCCGAGATAAACGAGAAGACCAAGGTGTTTGACGGGATCAAGATACCGGTCAAGGTCATAGTGGACCCCGGAACGAAGACATTCACGATAGAGGTCGGATCCCCGACCACCAGCGCGCTCATATTAAAGGAGCTCGGCGTTCAGAGCGGCGCTAAGACCAAGGAGGAGACCGTCGGCAACCTGACGCTTGAGCAGGTGAAGAAGATAGCCACCGCAAAGGAGTCCTCGATGTACGGGAACACGCTCGCGGACAGGGTAAAGCAGGTCCTGGGCACGTGCAAGAGCATGGGGGTCAAGTGCGACGACATGGAACCCATGGCGATGATAAAGAAGATCAACGCTGGCGAAGTAAAGGTCTGAGCCTCACGCCCTTATCAGGGTCTTGAGCTCGGACGACATCGTCCTTATCCTCTTTATTTGCCTGGTTTCGGCGGACGAGAGCGGCCGCCTCGATTCCATCTGGTTCTCTATCGTCTCGATTATGTCAAGCCAGTCCTTGGCGTCCTCCTTTACCAGGCCAAGCACAGCCTGGTCCTTCGAGAGGAGGTCGAGGAGGCCGATGAGGCGCTTGTTGTCCGTGATCTCCTCACCGTTCTTCAGCCGTTCCGTGATGTGGTCCCGCAGGTCTGCTATCTCTGAGGGCGGAGCCTCCTGATTCATGCCTATGACGCTCTCCATCCCAGTGATGAAGCCGCTAAGCGATTCGTGGAGCCTTTTTATGAGGTCGTTTATGCTCAGTTGCCTTATGTCTTCCATAGACCCGATCCGCCCTTTTAACGCGTATTAGGAACACCTACGAAGGTATTAATAGTTTCCCTGAGCAAGGATAACAGAGGCAAGGAATTGCTTTTCCTAGGTGTTTAAGTTGAAGAAATTTGAAGAGATGAACCTCAAGCTAGAGCTAGTTGAGGCACTGAACCAGATCGGATTCAGGGACAGCACAGAGGTGCAGGAGGCCGCCATACCGGTGGTGCTCCAGCACAGGGACTTAATAGTCAGGTCGAAGACGGGAAGCGGCAAGACAGGCGCATTCCTGGTGCCCATACTCCAGATGGCCGATAAGACAAGGGGTCCGGAGGCGCTCGTGGTAGTCCCGACAAGGGAGCTCGCGATACAGGTACATGCGGTCGCCGAGAAATTGGCAAGGAAGATGGGCCTGCACACGGTAATAGTCTACGGGGGCGCATCCATAAACGTACAGATGGACCAGCTTGCGAGGGGCGCGAACATAGTCATAGGCACGCCGGGAAGGATACTCGACCTTGTGGACAGAAACTCCCTGAGGCTCGGGAAGATAAAGTTCCTCGTTCTCGACGAGGCCGACCTGATGCTTGACATGGGATTCATAGAGGACGTCAGCACGATAATGTCGATGACGCCAAAGGACAGGCAGACGATGCTTTTCTCCGCCACGATGCCTAGGGAGATAATAGACATAGCAAGAAAGCACATGAAGCCGGACACCGCAAAGATAACAGTGGGGAAGGAGGAGGAGATAACAGTCGACACGATAACCCACAGCTACTTCGTGGCGAACGGAAGGTACAAGTTCCACGCCCTGCTAGCCTACATTGACAAGTTCCAGCCGAAGAAGGCAATAGTCTTCACCTCAACGCAGAGGGAGGCCGACTTCATACATAGGTTCCTGGTGCAGAACAGCTTCGATGCCATAGAGATGCACGGAGGGCTCACCCAGGCGAAGAGGGAGCACTCTCTTAGGGAGTTTAGGCAGCATGCACGATTCCTCATATCCACCAACCTCGCATCCAGAGGCTTAGACATCAACGATGTGAGCGACGTCATAAACTTCGACGCGCCGGACGACCCCAAGACCTATGTCCACAGGGTCGGAAGATCCGCGAGGATGGGGAAGGACGGGCGGGCGTTCACGCTATTCGGATTCGAGCAGAAGGAGCTCCTCCACGCGACCCAGAGGGTTGCTAACATAAAGATGAACCACCTCGAACTCGATACGAAGAAGTTCGAGAGCGTCCAGCTGCCAGAGAGGCAGGAGAGGAGGTTCGGAGGAGGCGGCTTTAGGGGCAGAGGAGGCAGGCCAGAAGGCCAAAGGAGCGGCGGATTCCACAGCGCAAGGAGGGGAGGAAGCGGATTTAGAGGGAAGCGGGGCGGCAGCTCGGGCCACGGACATGGAGGCGGCGAGGGCCACAGCGGAGGCGGCTACGGAGGAAAAAAGTACTGAACGCTACCCGTTTTATAGTTTTCCCCATTAATTAAATGGGGATTCCTTGAAGGCCAGCATCAGGACCTACGGCTGCACGCTCAACCATGCGGACAGCGACATAATAAAATCGATACTACTTGACAGCGGAATCGAGATTTCGGGTGAGGGCGCTTCTGACGTTGCGATCGTAAACACCTGCACGGTAAAGAGCATAACGGCTCAGAAGATACTCTATCGCTTGGGCCAGATGGAGAGGCAGAACAAGCGGATCATAGTCACCGGCTGCATGGCTTCGGCCAACAGGGACCTGATAGAGAAGTACGTACCAAGCGCGAGCATAGTGGCCACGCAGAACATACAGTCGATTGCGGATGTCGCATCGTCCACTTCCAGGCAGGTGATGGTGAAGCGCAATTTAGAGGATAGGCTCGGCCTCCTTACGCATTTCGGCGGGGTTGTGGCAAGGGTGCCGGTAAACGATGGCTGCCTGAGCGCCTGCACCTTCTGCGAGACCAAGATTGCCAGGGGGCCGCTGCACAGCTTCGACGAAGGCACAATAATAAGAGCCATAGAGCAGAACGTATTGGCTGGCGCGAAGGAGGTGCAGCTCACCTCCCAGGACATGGCTGCATACGGGAGGGATAGGGGTACGAGCATTCTGGAGCTTTTGAACAGGATAGATGCGCTCGAAGGCGACTTCAGAGTAAGAATAGGGATGATGAATCCTGAGCACCTTGGCGGACATATTGAAGGGCTGGCCAAGATTCTGGACTCCGGAAGATTCTACAGGTTTGTCCACATTCCGATTGAGGCGGGCAGCAACAGCGTCCTGGGCGCGATGAAGAGGCGCTACACTACGGAGCAGATACGGGCCTGGGTGGACTACCTCAGAAGCCATGTCAATGGCGTGGGAATTGAGACCGATCTGATCGTGGGCTTTCCGGGGGAGACGGATGAAGACTTCAAGGAGAGCTTAGACCTAATAAGGGAGCTTAGATTCGAGGTCGTGAACATATCAAGGTTCGGGGCGAGGCCCCATGCGGAGGCCTCGAGGATGGAGCAGCTGCCAACGGAAACTATAAACGCGAGGAGCAAGGAGGCCTCGAGGGTCGTGAGGGCGGTGCAGAGGGACATAAACGAAAGATACATAGGCAGCAGAGTAGATGTATTATTTACCGAGTCCGCCAAAAGTTCAGTCAATGGCAGGATCGGGTCCTATAGGCAGGTTGTTGTCATGAAGGGAGGTACAGAGCCGAAACTAGGGGAACGCAGAGAGGTTCTCATTGATAGGGTGTCGGCGAATGTGCTATACGGAAAGGTGTGCTGATGCCATATTCCGAGAAGATACTCAAAAGCCTCCAGAAGGAGAAGATAGAGATAGGGGACAAGTTCGAGCTTGCCTCCGGCGACTTCAAGGTGGTGGGGGAGCTCATGCCGAAGACAGAGGTCGGGGACCAGGACACTTATGTTATAAAGCTCGACAACGGCTACAATGTCGGCATAAGGCATTCCACAGATTCAAAGGTGAAGCTCGTGTCGAAGGGGACAGGCGCACCCAAGTTCGGGAGCGCGACCATAAAGGAGAGGGCCGGGTTGCCAAAGGTCGCGATGATATACACGGGAGGGACGATAGGCAGCAAGATAGACTACAAGACCGGCGGAGTCTACATGCTAATAAAGCCTGGTGAGCTGCTCAACGAGGTGCCTGAGCTGGCGGAGATGGCCAACATAGAGATAAGGCACCTCTTCAGCATCGCCAGCGAGGACATTTCATATCTTGAGTGGCAGAGGATGGCAGAGGAGGCCGCAGCCGCATTCGAGGAAGGCGCGAGGGGAGTCGTGATAACGATGGGCACCGACGCGATGCATTACACCGCCGCCGCCATGAGCTTCATGCTTAAGGGGCTTGCGGGACCGGTTGTCATAACAGGGGCGCAGAGGTCCAGCGACAGGGGCTCCAGCGACGCATTCTTCAACCTCGCCTGCGCGGTGAAGATCGCGGCGGAGTCTGACATAGCGGAGGTCGGCATCTGCATGCACAACTCCAGCTCTGACGACAGGTGCGCCTTCATCAGGGGCAGCAAGGCGAGGAAGATGCACACATCTAGGAGGGACGCCTTCAGGGCGATAAACGACAGGCCCCTCGCATACGTCGACAGCGCCCTGAGGATAAAATACAACAACGATTACGCGAAGGCAGCAGGGGAGAAGGCGGAGGCGGTGACAGGATTCGAACCGAAGGTCGCCCTGATAAAGAGCCATCCGAACTTCGATCCGACCATAATAGACGCCTATGTGGAGAAGGGGTTTAAGGGCATCATAATAGAAGGCACGGGGCTTGGCCATGTGCCGGCATCCACGATCCACAAGGAATACCTCTGGCTAGACCACATCAAGAGGGCCATAGACAAGGGCGTCGTGGTCGGGATGACCTCCCAGTGCCTCTATGGGCGCGTGCACCCTGACGTTTACAGGAACCTGAGGCTGGTCAGCAACCTCGGGGTGGTTTACTGCGAGGACATGACCCCTGAGACGGCCTACGTCAAGCTGGGATGGCTGCTCGGCAACCACAAGCCCGAGAAGGCAACGGAGATGCTGGCGAAGAACATTGCCGGCGAGATAAAGGATAGGACGGAGGCGGACGAGTTCCTGAATTAGTGGTAGCGTGGATTTTGATTATTACAAGAAGCTTGGCTTCATGTGCGGCCTGGAGATACACCAGAGGCTGGCTACAGACGAGAAGCTCTTCTGCTCGTGCCATACCGAGATACGGGACAAGGGGCATGAAATTGCAACCGTGCAAAGAAGGCAGAGGGCAGTGGCAGGTGAGCTCGGCAAGGTCGACAAGTCTGCGGAGATCGAGGAGGGCAAGGAGAGGATATTCACCTACAAGGTGTTTAGGGAAAACACCTGCCTGGTGGACATAGACGAGGAGCCTCCGCATCCGATGAACATGGATGCGCTCAAGACCACGATGTCGCTTGCGCAGTCGATGGGGATGAAGATAGTCGAGGAGATGCAGCCGATGAGGAAGGCGGTCGTTGACGGAAGCGACCCCAGCGCATTCCAGAGGACCGTTCTTGTCGCGCTTGAGGGGAAGATAGAGGTCGGCGGCCACAAAATCGGCATCCCGTCCCTATTCCTTGAGGAGGAGTCAAGCGGGATTGTTGAGGGAAGCCAGAGCGGCGTGACATATGACACGAGCCGGCTGGGGGTTCCGCTGATAGAGATAGACACCGATCCGACGATACCGAATCCGAAGGCCGCAAAGGAGGTGGCGCTTTACATAGGCACCCTTCTTAGGGTAACAGGGAGGGTGCAAAGGGGCATAGGATCGATAAGGCAGGATGTCAACATGTCGATAAAGGGAGGGGCCCGTGTGGAGATCAAGGGCATGCAGGAGCTGGCGCTCATGGACAAGTTCATCGAGAACGAGGTGAACAGGCAGGTCTCCCTGCTTGAGATAGTAAAGGAGCTGCAGAAGAGGAAGGCCCGTGTGGGAGGACCGGTCGACCTCACGAAGGTATTTAGGGGCACTGAGTCGGTGATCTTAAAATCCGCAGGCTGCGTGATCGGCGCGAAGCTCTCAGGATTCGCGGGCATCCTCGGAAGGGAGATAAACCCATCAAGGAGGCTCGGGACAGAGATAAGCGATTATGCCAAGCTCGGAGGAGTCAAGGGCATAATACACAGCGACGAGGACCTCAAGAAGTACAGCATATCGCAGGAGGAGGTGAACAGGATAAGGGCAGAGCTCAACATGGGAACGGACGACGGGTTCATACTAATAGCAGGTGAGGGGCAGGGAGCCTGGAAATCGATGGAGCATGCGCTCTGGAGGGCCGACCATGCGATTAAGGGCGTTCCGAAGGAGACCAGGGGCGCAAGCTCGGGGGATCTCTGCACCTCGAAGTTCCTCAGGCCGCTTCCGGGTGGTTCTAGGATGTATCCAGAAACCGACACCAGGCCGATACTGATAACCAAGGCGATGATTGCGGCCGCCAAGAAGGCGGCGCCGGACCTGGAGACGGAGAAGAAGGGGCTTGGATCCATGGTGAAGAATGATGCCCTGGCCGCGCAGCTGCTGCTTTCGCCGAGGCTGAAGCTTTTCAAGCTCGTGGTCCAGGAGAGCAAGGTGGACCCGGAGCTGGTCGCGAATGTGCTCATGCAGAAATTCACGGAGCTCAAGAGGGACGGGATCGACTGCGACGCGATCGGCGAGCAGAAGATAGTTGAGCTGTTTGAAGCCTATCACAAGGACGAGATAACAAAGCAGGCAATAGACCCGGTACTAAGAGAGTTGATCAAGGGAGGCAGGGTCGATGCGGCAATAGCAAAGCTCGGGCTGAGAAGGCTCAGCGGCACGGAACTCAAAGCGATAATCTCAAAGGAAAGAGGCAAAACCAAGGACGAGACTCTCAGGAACATCATGTCAAAGTACAGGCTCGTGGTGGATGGCAAAGAGCTAAACGAGGCCATCTCAAAGGCTGGCAAATAGGATGTTTTAGAGTAGCTTGCCGAAGAGAGGGCCAGGGCAGTTCTTGAAGCCGGTTATGATGCGCCGCGCTTCCTCGCCGCAATCTGGTTTCTCTTCCAGGAACTTCTGGAGGCGCAGCTTCATCTCAGTAAACGCCCTATCTTCCGTAACCTCTTCGTCGATCTCGAAGCGGTCTGGAAGACCCTCTTTCTCAAGAAGCTCATTGATGCGGAGCAGCTGGGCCGAGGTATGGGATAGGACGGCCTGCACGCCAGCTTCTTCCTTTATGTAGAGGATCAATTCTTTGCAGGTTTGTATGGTGCCGGTGCTCAAAGACCCGTCCTTTGAGTAGACGCAGATGCCGACTGATTTCCTGTTGAAACCCAGCGCGTGGGCGCCCTCCAAACCTATCGGCCTCGCCTGGCAGACCATGCCCGATGAGGAGACGAAGAAGTGGTATCCGACGCCGGCAAAGCCGCGCTTCCTATGGAAGGCGAGCAGGTCATCGAATTTAGGATACGACCTTGTGGAATGCACCACTAGGCATTCCGGCCTGTTCATGCCCAGTTTAGACCTGTCCAGCGTGGACGTCATGTCTGTTATCTCTAGAGGGGCCACACCATTAATTGGGCCTTGGAACTTAAAATCTAATGCAGGTATGACAACTACCCGATAGGGAGTTTGACAAAGGCCACGACGCTAACGCAGAGGATAAGGATGATTTGGTATATCTAGCTTCTCTGCAGCCTCACTTCCGCAAAAAAGCTTAAATATATGGAAAGCCGTAATAGCATACGGGGGTGGATGGGATGACTGGAAAGAAGGAGTTTGGAGTGGTAGGCACCAGGGAGTTCCAGATGAAGGTGCTTGCCGCAAAAGCTCTCGAAGAGAGCAACCTAGCAGAGATAATGGAGCTGGCTGGAGCGGTAAACGGAGGAACGGAGGCCAGCGCCGCACTGAAGGCAATCCTTGCGGAGAAGATGGCGGAATACACAGTGAAAGCGATGAAGGAGGCAAAGAAGAGGGGTATAGGCTTCGGACCTGCGGCAGTGGTGATAGGCTGCAAGGGCTGACGGCACAGGAGTAACGCAGCCTGTCGTCCTGCAGTATCCGCAGGAGCCCCCATTCATGGAAAGATTTATATAATTAATTATACATCAGTTATATAGAAACTATATATTGTGGTAGAGATGGGAGAGGAACAGGTGACTACTATACAGTTGAACAAGTCGGTTGTTAGGGCACTCAAGACCGTAAAGAAATACAGAAGGCAGACTTACAATGAGATCATAACGGAGCTTATAGAGGCCACAAAAGGTGGTCGCAGGGGCAGCCAATATGATGAATTTCTTCACACAGTCCAGCAATCAAAGATGAAGGAATTGTGGGACAACAGCGAGGACGAGGCATGGGAAAATGTTTAGCCCTGGGGACGTTATACTGACGAAGGTGCAATTTGCAGACAGCTTTGAGGTTAAGACCAGGCCTGCGGTTGTACTGTTTGAGGAGCTGGGAAACGTGGTGGTGGCAGGGGTGACAAGCAATTTGGAGATGCGGGGCATCCCCCTTTCCACTTCAGAAGGTGCAGTCAAGGACAGCGTCATAAAGCTAAATTACATTTTTACAGTCTCCAATGTGATGATCTCCAAAAAACTTTTCAGGTTGAGCAAGGGGAAGAGGAAAATTGTGTCGGAGGGCCTTTTGAAGAAGCTTGAGGGATTGCGTAGCTGAGAGGTCGGAATCCCTATTTAATAATGACTTTCCATAGTTAGACTGACGTGTTTGAATGGGAGACAAGCCAGCTGTCGTTGATGCTTACAAGGTGGAGGGGAAGGTCGACTACGACCAGTTCGCCAAGAGCTACGGGCTCAAGCTAATGGACCCAGAGCTGGAGAAGAGGATCGAGAAGTACACAGGCCCGCTGCACTTCCTGCTGAAGAGGAAGATATACTACGCCAACAGGGAGATGAACTGGCTGCTTGACGAGTACGAGAAGGGAAACAAGTTCTATGTCTACACCGGAAGGGCTCCGTCCCACGAGATGCATGTGGGCCACCTGCTGCCTTTCGTCATGGCGAGATGGCTCCAGGAGAAGTTCCGTGCGGAGGTCTACATCCAGATACCGGACGAGGAGAAGTTCCTGGCCAAGGATGCGCCGGACCCGGACGGGATAAAGAAGCTGGCCATGGACAACGTGCTTGACATAATAGCCCTTGGGTTCAAGCCTGGGCTCACCAAGATATTCCTGGACACGGAGTACGCGAAGACCATGTACAAGCAGGCGGTGAGGGTCTCCAAGCACATAACGTTCTCCACGATGCAGGCCGCGTTCGGCTTCGGGAACGACTCCAACATAGGCAAGATATTCTACACCAGCATGCAGGCAGTACCTGCGTTCCTTAGGTCCGTGCAGGAGGGAAGGAACGTTCCGTGCATCATCCCGCTGGCTATAGACCAGGACGTCCACTTCAGGGTGGCGCGCGACGTGATCGGCAAGCTGGGCTACTACAAGCCGGCCTCTATTTACACCAAATTCCTGCCGTCCCTAGATGGGCAGGCGAAGATGTCGTCGAGCGACTCGGTTGGAGCGGTCTACCTAAACGACGATGAAGAAACAGTGAGGAAGAAGATAGGCAAGGCATTCACAGGCCAGCAGGCAACCGCCGAGCTGCAGAGGAAGCACGGCGGGGACCCTGACAAGTGCGTGGTCTGCCAGTACTACAAATATTTCTTCGAGCCGAATGACCAGAAGCTAAAGAGGATACTTGATGGCGAGCGGAGCGGGACACTGCTTGCAGGAGAGCACAAGGCCCACCTCGCAGAGGCAATAAACGCATACCTCAAGAAGCACAGGGCCAGAAGAGAGCGGGCGAAGGATAAGCTCGAGCAGTTCATGCTGAGGGACTGACCCATGCCGAAGGAATCGTCCAACGCAAGGGTCGCGCGGCACGGGATTATCTATGTAGCGGGGCAGATGATCGGATCGCTTGCGGTCTTTCTCACGCTTATAATACTGGCAAGGCAGCTGCATCCGTCCGATCTGGGGCTCTATGCCATTGTGATCTCGTTCTACACCCTGCTTGGGATATTCGCGACCTTCTCCATGGGGACGTCGATGAGGAAGAAGCTGGCGGAGGATCGGGGACGGGAAGGCAGGATCAAGCTCATATCAAGCGCATACCTAATCGCCCTGTCCTTCTCGCTCTTCATCGCACTGATAGGGATTGCGGCCAGCAGCTTGGTCGCGAACCAGATATACCACCAGCCCCAGATAGCCGGCGCGCTGGTGCTCGCCTCGCTTCTCGCAGTCTGCTGGGCGCTCTTCAACATAACAATAGCGATTCTCGTCGGGATAGGAAGGGTCAAGGAGTCGGCGATAGTCGATGTCATTTATTCCGTTATACAGCTTGCCGCGGCCCCGCTTCTGGTCGCAATGGGCTACGGGATTATGGGCGCGGTGGCCGGGCTTGGCATAGGCCTTGTCGCAGGGATAGTTGCAGGAATATTGTACATAATAAGGGATCTGAGCATAGAGAGGAAGTCTGTGGACACCGATACGATGAAGGAGATAGTCGGATTCTCGGTTCCCGTATTCATATCGACGCTGGCGCTGCAGGGGGCGTACACCGTTGGAATCTTGCTGCTTGGGGCATTTGTGAGCGCGTCCGTGGTAGCGAACTACTACAACGCCTACAAGCTCGGCAGCCTTTTCGTGATAATAATTAACTCCATGACATTTGTCTTACTCCCGGCATTCTCGGCAGTGGCATCAAAGGCAGGAAGGGCAAAGAAGATGGAACCGCTGTTCAACAGGACCATATACTTCTCGGCGCTGATATTGGCACCGGCGGTGGCGTTCGTAGCGGCGCTATCAAGGCCGATAATCTTCCTGTTCTTCTCCAAGGCCTACATACTGGCGCCCCCATACCTCGCCATAATGAGCTTCGGTATAGTGCTTGGGATGGTGTGGAACTACGCAAACGTGCTGTTCCTTGGCATTGGGGACACAAAAAGCGTAGTGAAGTACCAGCTGGGTGCGGCTGCGATACAGATCGCCCTTCTCGCAGTGCTCACCCCGATATTCGGGATAGCGGGCATGCTGGCTTCCCTGTTCGTGATCTCCCCGATCGTGATAAACATAATCTATAGAGGGGTGATAAAGCAGAAGCTTGGGATCAGCATGAACCTCTCGAAGGCTTATAGAATCACCGTTGCCGCCATTGCGCTGTTCATAATCCTTTACGGGGTGGCAGCCGCAATGAACTTTAGGTATCTTTCGATTGTGGCAAATCTGGTGGTCGCGCTTCTGCTCTACCCGCCCTTGGTAGCGTTGGCTGGAGGGGTAGGCAGGAAGGACCTTAAGTCCCTAAGGGAGGTGTTTGGAAGCAGGCAGATATCCGCGCCTTTCATCAGAATCTTAGACTACGCTGCGATATTCGCGAGATGAAACCTAGTTCGAATTGACTATAGCTCGGTATTTATATCTTAATCGTTATAGTAATCGTGCCTGCCTCGGTAACTCAGTGGTAGAGTGCCAGTTTTGTAAACTGGAAGTCGAGGGTTCAATCCCCTCCCGGGGCTATTCACTTGGGGTTCAAAGCCCATGCTTCTTTAACCAATTTGGGATTTCCCCATAAATATCGGATGCGATGACGTGATTGCCCATTCTTGAATAAAGATAGTCACCCACCTTTGCATTCAAAAATGCCCCTGCCACTGCCGCCATAAACAGATCGTCGTTCCAGCAGGCATATGCGCCTATAATGCCAGATAGCACATCACCACTTCCCATTGTCGCAAGCGCCGCTGTCTTGGAATTTATTATCTTTACCCTCGTACCGTCTGTAACTATAGTGCTATGGCCTTTGAAAAGTACTACTGCACCTAATTTTTGTGAGACTGCAACAGCAGCATCCACCCTATCTTTAGTTTTCATGGTGAGCCGTCCTTTGTAGAAGTTCCCAAACTCTTTCTCGTTTGGGGTCAAGATGAAGTTCTTTCCCAGTTTGGAATTTAGTCGTGAAACGGGTTTGAGTGCATCCGCATCTATCACCGTTTTGGTTCCCCTTTTTGACAGCATCTTTATTAGTTCTGTTATTGCTCCAGCTGTTTTGCTTTCGTTTCCGAGTCCGGGGCCCACAACAACGGATCCTGCCCTTATTGTCCCCTCTTTAATGGCCTTTAAATCAGATGCCATAAGCGAGTCTTTGGAGAAAGTTTTCACTATCACATTTGGCGAGACGTTCCTCACGGCAGTTGCGACGCGTTTTGGAACATATGAAACGGCATAGCCAGCCCCGGTCCTAAGTGCAGCAAGCATCGTGTGGGCTGCATTGGATGCAAGGGCGGGAGCACCGTGGTAGTACCTTCCGCCGCCTATAACCACTACCATTCCATTATCCCACTTCGATGATTTCAAGTCGCGCTCTTTTGTTGCTTGGCGAAGGTCAAAGATAGTAGCTACCTTGAACTTGTTTTGCATCGTCAACACATTAAACGCAGCTCCATCCGCCATCTACAGGCAGTATGATTCCAGTGACATAGCCAGAGGCCTTTGATGCGAGGTATACCGCCGCGCCTTTTAACTCCTTAGGATCTCCCACCCTGCCCATCGGAGTCTTGCTTACCACATGGGAGAGGAAGCCTTTGTCTGAGAGGGCCACATTGGTCATCTCGCTTGGAAAGAATCCTGGTGCTATTGCATTGACTCTTATATTCTTTTGCGCGAACTCTGCGGCCAGCGCCCTTGTGAGGTTTACCACAGCCCCTTTGCTTGCATAGTATGACGGGACTGCTACGGTGTCGCCGCCCAGCCCGTATATGGATGCCAGGTTTATTATGCTGCCTGCGATCTTGTGGGCGATCATGCTCTTTATCACCTCCCTTGCCATAAAGAACACTCCAGTCACATCAACCGAGAGCGTGTCGTTCCAGTGCTGTTTGGTTAGATGTATTGTGTCTGTCATGACAGCAACGCCAGCATTGTTCACCAATATATCGACCTTTCCAAATTCCTTCTCGGCCGCCTTTACGGTTGCACGGATGTCTTCCTCGTTTGCCACATCGCACTTGAAAGGGACTATCTTTTTCCCGGTTGCCTTAGATATGCGCTTTGCATTATCCTTCAATTTATCGACTCTCCTTGCGCATATCATTACATCTGCGCCTGCCTCTGCGAGCGCTTCCGTGAAAGAAACCCCAAGCCCGCTTGATGCGCCTGTCACTATCGCTGCCTTGCCGGTTAGCTTAAAGTCGTTGAGAATGCTCATAAATCCACCACATAGATAGAGTAAGTGAAAATCTAATAATGCAACAGCAAGTCCCGAATATAAGGGACTTTTAACCCGGGGGTTAAACCACCTACAGGGGCTTCCAAAACTCTTTCAAAGGAGTTTTGATCAGAAAATAATCTTTTGGGGTCTTCACGGCAGAAATTTCTCTCTCCTTATCAATTTCCCGGCTGACATCAGGAAAATAAATGATATAACAGATATCATTGCTATTACCACAAGATCCGCATATATTGCGGTATTAAATGGGAATATGAAAGCCACCAAATAAGCAGGGGCCGTGACGGCCCACCCTATGGCCAGACCAAGGGGCTGGTTGCTTCCAGCCCTAGTCTTCTGTAACACGCTAAATCCCATCATGGAGATAACCAGGAATGTGACTACCGCCAATGAAAAAGGGATTGCGAGCAACGGAATGGGAAGTATAGTTGCCACTGTGCTTGCACCTTGCGTTACATAGGTGAATGCCAAAACCGCTGGAACGAATATTATGGAATATATAAACGTGATCAGAAGCGTTGCCTTCAAGTACTGCATGTATATGTCACGCTGCGTCATCCCAAGGGACAGCATATATTCTAACACCCCATTATTCTTGTCGTAAACAAAGAGCAACACCACAGGGGTAGCAAGCATCAAAAATGGGATCATGTCGAGAGGCAGGGCCAGCAGCGGCGTCCCAGAACCTGAGCCTGAAGTGACACCAGCGAGTACTGCATTGTAAGATATCGCATTCACCGCAGATGAGTTTGAGGAAGTGCTATTAGATGTTGTGTTGGCCACCGCCCCTGAATTTATGTACATTACATTGCCCCATACGGCGATTGCCATCACAGAAAAGAAAACCGCAATTGCGATGTAGGTCTTTGTGATCCCAAACGCTCTTCTAGCCGTGACGACGGTGGGGGAATTTAAGATCCCGCTTTTCCTTCCCTCTTTCATGTTTGCCATATCATTTGCCCTCTTTGTCAAAAAGCTCCTGGAGAGGATTGTCAAGCTCGCGCATCTCGGTCACGAGTATACCTTTCTCTACGATTTTCCTAAGCGCAAGCCCGGCTTCTTCTGGCTTCGATACTGTGATCACATAATAGCCGTTGGAGTCTTTAGTTGCATCAACTATTTTGGTAATGTCCTTTGACGCCTTTATCCCCATCCTGTAATTTTTCTGCCTCACGTTGGAGATCTTATCAAACATTGCCAGTTTTCCGTCCTTTATGAGTATGACATTCATGCCTATGTCGGTGGCTTCATAAAGATTGTGGGATGAGTAGAGCACTAGCTTATCTTTGCTCAGCTTTAGTATCAGCTCTCGTATCTCCTTTGAGAGTCCCGGATCGAGGTTCGCGGTTGGCTCGTCAAGCAGGTATATGTCCCTTTCCCTAAGGAACACCTTAGCTATCGACACCCTCTTTTTCTGCCCCTGCGAAAGATCTGATACGCGTTTGTTGCGTAGTTCGCTGAGGTTGAGCAGTTTTATAACTTTCTCTGGATCCCCGCCTTCCATGTCCGAGTAGAATTTTAAGGCATTGTATACAGTCATCTCTTCCGGCAGGGCGTTGTAGTGCGATAGGTAGTTTATGCTGCTTCTTAGCTCCTTAGATGAACCTATTTCCTTGCCGTCCAGCAGTATTTTGCCATTCAACGGCTCCAGTATGCCGGCAATGGTCCTAAAGAGCGTCGTCTTGCCGGCCCCGTTTGGGCCAAGCACAACATAGACTGAGGATTCCCTAGCGGTAAAGCTTATACTATGCAGTACTGGCTTACCATTGTAGCCTGAATCAACCCCAGCTAATTCCAAAACATGCGTATCCACACCAGTATAATATTTTCCGAGCAACAATAAATAACCGCGCCTTTGGTAATTTGGGAGCCAAAGCATTCTTAAATGCTTTAAGGGCCGTACTCAATCGGGCTAATCTTCTTGGGTTTTTAGGAATTCTTCTATTCTTTTCCTTGCGGATTTAACATTCTTCTGGATGAATTGCCTCCCTATCTCATAGTCAGCTTCCACCTTCCTGTTCCTTTTGAATTTTTCGGCCTCGGTGGTATTACTAAAGAACTTAGACTTCCTAAGCTTGTTGTAACGCTTTCCGCCCAATTCGGGAAGGCAGTAAAAGCCCAAGCCCATGATTGCGGTATTCTGCCTTAGGGCTTCAAGCGGGTCCCTTTTTGCAACCGCATTGATCCTGGCCAGCTTTCTTTTGTCCAATGCGTTTAGGTAGAGTGCGATTGAATGCTCGGCAAGGTCGGCGTGTGTTATCCTTACAACGCCGTGCCTAGCTGACTTCACTGATACTCCATCAAAAGGCGCTACGTAGAGGAAGGGGATCCTTATGGCTTTTGATATCTTAGCTTCTTTGTCTTTTAGGAAATTGTTTCCGCCATGGCCGCTGATTACTACGGCATATGAGGTTGGTATCCCGTGCCTCTTGTAAACCTCGATGTCGTTTCTGATGAACCTTTCCACCAACTTTGTCATTTTGGCCATGCCGACATAGTTGCCGTTCCAGTCCCTGGCTACCTCGCCCGCCCTATCGCTTGAATATGGGATATGCCCCCTGTAGGCAAATCCAGCCTGTTCACAGACGGTTACCGCGGTTCTAATGCCCTGCCGGTTGTCGATATCTGGAAGTATCGCGGTTCCATGCGCCTCAAAGGCACCGGCAGAGTAGACGCCAACCGCCATTTTGGAAGGAGACGGCCCGAAAGACCTGAGTTGATTGATGGATAACGCCCCGTGATTTTTCGTTCCTTGTTTTGGGGCCATTGTTATCTTATCTCGTTTGGATTCGCAATATTTATACTTTTATTTTGGGCGCCGGACTTTCTTTTGCTTTTTAACTTGTTTCTTTCTTTGGCCAATTCCACCTTCTCCTTAAACTTTCCGGCGTAATAGAAGAACAGCATGGTGATGATTACATAGAAGACCCCGATCCATCCGGTGAGTACCCCCAATATAGCCGCTATGCTCCCTATGTAGAAAATAAAGTTGTAGGCGTTCCACCCCAGCCTCATAGTCTCTATGAATCTCTCAGTTCTTGAGATGGTGTACTTCTCGATTATCTTCTCGGTGACGCTAAGTTTTGACTTCATTAGAATAACCTGTGGTCTTCTGCTATTTGGAGCCGCTTCGCCTTGGCTGGATGCCATCTTGCCCAGGATCTTTTGTTGATTTTGGTGGAGCTGCAGGGGTAGGCACCAATATTGGGGGCGCTACCGCGGTTGGAACTGCGTCCTTAACCTTCATGTCGTCCCTCAGGTTAAAGAGGACCCGCTGCAGTTCACGTGCGGTATTCTCCGTCAACGCAGGAAAGAAGTTAGGATTTTCGGCCTTGTCCTCTTCGATGTTCCCTGATAGCGGTGCGTTGCCCATCGAAACGATTATCAGGGACGAGAGGCCGAGCAGTCTGTCCAATAGGGTCCTGGTGAGCACAACGTCGGCAACATTCTCCAATGGCACAGAGTTGATGCGGTACCCAAGGAACCCCCTTTTTCCGATGACCCTATGGTTGGTGATCCAGTACCAGGACTTGCCGTATTGGATGAGCGGCTTCAATGAGATTATTAGTACCAGCAGAGCTATGAAGAACGGCAGCAGTATCGTCTCGCTCCAGTAGCCGGCGAGGCTGGACCTTAATATGAATATGGCCCCAGCCAGGACAACAGCAAGCCCGAATATCATCAGGTAGCTGCCAAGCAGCTTGGTCATCATGAAGCCGAAGAACTGAGGTTTGAGCTCCCTTATTATCTTTTCCCCGTGTTGGAGCCTAAATGGAAGCGTCTCCAATGATTCTAACGCGGCATTCGGGCTACCGGGATCATGCCGCTTTGGATGATTATCTTCTATAGCTCGTTCTACTCCGCTTTCCATGATACCACACCGCTTCCCCCTCACTGCCTTTTATAATAAGGCAGCACAACAACCGACGCTTAGGTTTGGGCAGTCCTATCGGCTCCAGGCCCTGCGCGCTGAAATGTTAGGTGATGAGGGGATAGGAATCATAATTTCCATCTGGGGCATGCGTTCGTAATACTTGCACCTGCCAAGGTGGGTTCCGCTGACGTGGCGCACCATCCCCAGGGTCTGCAGCTCGATGAGGTGCTGTTTTATCGTGGATGGTGACTTCCCGACCCTTCGGCTTATGTCTGTAAGAGTGGGCTTATGGGACACAAGCAGGCTTAAGATGGCCTGTTTCGTCTCAAAATTTTTCCCCAAATGATACACCCACTATGGATAAGAAGCTGAGGACTATCAGGTCCTCATGATCTTCTTCCCCGCTGGCCTGTTCTTCACCATGCGAGGATGCTGCTTCTTGTCGCCCTTCCCGTACTTTGCGGCGCGAGCCTTCGCGGCCGTCATTCTTCCCCCTCTGCTTTTCTTTGCCATATATTCACCTTATCATAAATTACCAGCTGGCAAGCAATGCCATCATAACCAGGAATAGCAGGAAGATTCCAGCCAGCGCATAGCTCTTCTTTGCAGCATGCCGCCTTGCAGCCGTCATCTTCCCAACTAATCTCCCAGCCATTTTATCCAACTCTTGGTCATGCCTTTTCAGCAATCACCGCTTAACCACTATCACAGCGGAAGACATGTTTGCATAGTGGGACGTCGATGCCAGGGTTACCTGGTACTTGGCCCATATGGTCCCCGTTATGTTTGTGCCAACTGACACCGGCCCCGAGCCTATCGGTATGTTGATGTACTTTGTTACGCCGTTCAACAACCCGCCGGTCACGTTGACCGCCCTCGGAGGAGCCCAGGAAAGGACAGGTATGCCGTTTGAGTACTGCGCCCCAGTAGGAACGAAAAGCACCGTCACGCTTGTCCAGTTATATCCAGAGTCCTGCTTTATTGCAACTGTAAAGATGCCTGTGCTATAGTTGAAGTATGGATATAGGCAGGCGAAAGTTGTGTTTGTAGGTGAGCATGTCGCTTCGACTACGGTTGGTGACACAACCTGGCCGGTATTTCCGGTTGGCGCGTTGGATGTTCCGATGCCGTGAGCGGGAACCTCGCCCGCTCCTATTACCCCGAAGAGGGGGAGTATCGGGCCCTTGTTTATCAAAGATGAGGTGCCCAGTACTATTGCCACTATTAGCACCACCATGATGCTAGAGAAAACAAGTCTTGCCGAAACGGTATAGAACTTTTCCCTTTTTTCGCTCATTTTTTCACCAATTAACCATTATCAGATTGAAATTCCCAGCAGTTTGAGGATTATTATGACCGCGACCCCGGGCAGCCCGGTTATTGCGACCACTATGATGGTTAGCAGATTGTATACTATTCCGAGATTGAACAGTGAGTTTACCGCCCATACGGCAATTAGGCCCAGTATGCTGTTTAGTATGAGGCCGAATATCAGGTTTCCTAGCTTGAAAACTATGAACAGCACAAGCAGAATCGCCGCTATGACCAGTAGTTCTGATGCAATGGAACCCACGGTTATAGCTAGCAACAACATATTATCACGTCCTTCTGTTTGATGTCACGCTTCTATCGCTTGACACGCCCATCAGGTTCAATATTATCAATATTGCAACCGCGAGCAGCCCGAACACCGCGACAAAGATCAACACGAGGAGGTCGTATCTGATTCCTAGGCCAAAAATGGCGTTTACAAGGAATATAACGATAAACCCGATTATGGTATTGGCCACAAGCGCGTAGAGCCAGCCACCCGTAAGTGGCAGAACAAAGAATAGTATCAATATGATCAAAACCGCAGTTAGGAGCAGCCCGATCCCGTGCCCTGTTTTTATTGCCATAAGACCATCTTGAATATTTCACTCATCTGAAACTGCACCATGCCGCTTTACCTGAACCTGCCTGGGTGATTGAGAGAGGCGCACTCGCGAGCGCTAACCCCCCTCAGAACCTGCCCCAAACCCACATAACACATGTTATGCAATATGATTACTTGCTGTCCAAAGTCTCGTTGTTTCTTTTGCTTGACTTTATCCTAGCTGCTCCGCTCTGGCTTTGCTTGCCCCTTTCCCTGAACATGCCCCTGTTGGCGGATTCGAACAGTCCTATAGGATTTCCCTCAGGATCTGTGCCTATCGCGGTAAATCCGTGGTCAGGCGTTCCCTTCTTGCCTACGGTTATGTGACCGCCGGCGCGCTCAACCTCGGCCATGGATTCATCTATGTCAGGCGTGCTAACATAGTTCAGCGGGGTCTGAGCTTTGCTGCCCTTCTTGTATAGTCCCCCTTCAACGCCAGGAAGATGCTTAGTTCCTGTGCTTATTCTCCAATACTGGAGATTCCTCAAAGCGGAATTTTTGAACTTCCATCCAAATACCTCGCTGTAGAACTGCCTCAACCTGTTCGGATCCCTTGCAGGAATCTCAAAATGAGATATCTCGTTTACTTCGTTCTTCATATTTCCACCCTTAAGTATCTATTAGTTTATCTTAGTATATAACACTTTGCTATTTCAAATAATACTTTACTTCTATTAAAATATAAATATTTTAAAATAAACTTTAGATTCTAAAGCATTTTGGCTGATGCTGAGGTATTATATACTAGATGGTCTAATACAATAACATGACGATTATACGAGGAGTTTTGGAGATATTGCAGATGGCGGATAGCCGCGAACCGAAATCCTTCAACGATTTCACCAGGATATCGATAAAGAACAAGAGACTCAGCTCCGCTACAGTATCAAAAAGGATTGATGAGCTTGTGGCCGTGCATGTCCTCCAGGAGGTAATAGTTAGGTCTAAGACGGGAAGAAGGGTCATAGCCTACAGGACAACCGAGAAAGGCAAGAAAGTAGTGGAGCTGGCGAAGGAGCTTCAAGCGGCACTTACGATTTCTAAATAAGACGTGAGGGCATCATAGCCCGAAGTGCTGCTTTGTTTTCTTCCTAGTAAGAAAGTATATCAGCCCTAGGTTGAGGATGATGTCTGTAACCACCACGAAGTAGGTCCCGATGTAGACCACCCCGTATGCTATGGCGTAGCCCAATGGACCTATAGCCGAGCTGCTTATCAGCGGGCCGTTGGACAGTGTTATGCCCAGGGATGCAAAGGTGACTAGGTAGAGGACTATGTTGAAGGCGGCAAACACTATTGCGAGCCACCAAGAGAATCTGTATCCCTTCCATACACTGTAGGCAAGAAGGATCGGTATCAGCACAAGGACGAATGTTATGGCGCCGAGCTGTAAAAGGCTGTTTGAATTTAGCACCCCAGGATGATAAGCGCTGAATGCGCCTATCGTGAATGGTATGAATAGAAGTCCGCTCACCAGATAGCCCGCACTGGTCAGGAGGATGCCTAAAGATTTATGTCCCATGGAAACCCCGGTGGCCACGCGATTGTTTTTGGATCATTTCATCACAATGTTTAAAGTGCGCGGAAAGGCCTCGTAATCATTGATTTGCCTCCCCTGCGCACTATTATGTGCATGGAGCCCCGATATCACACGGAAACATGCACTATAATCAAAAAAGGGCAAGAGGCCTAAGCCTCTTGTTATGTAATTACCCCCTAACGTCCTGAACCCTAACCTTATTCTCCGTAGCCTTGTTCTCCGCGGATATTCTTGCCCTGTCCTCGGTAGTTACGCTCCCGGTCCTCTGGTCCTTTATCATGGCATTCACTGCCGCGAGGGCCGTTGATCCGTGATCGAGGTAATGCGTCATAGCATCCACAGGATTTGCCGTTTCTTTGTTACAAATTTGGCATTTGTAGTTCTTGTTCTCGCTTGTCTCGTTGTTCATGTCTTCACCCTTATAGCTACATTAGTTTATCGTAGTATATATTACTTTGCTATTTTAAATAATACTTTACTTCTGTTAAAATATGTATGTCTAAAAATAAACTTTAGAAACTAAAGTGTTATATAGGCAGGTGTTCAATGTATTAACATGCCGATGGCCAGAGGGTTCCTTGAGATATTGAAGTTGACGAGCAATGGGGAGCCTAAGCATTTTGACGATTTTACAAAGATAAGGGTAAAGAATAAGGGGCTGAGCTCGGCGACGGTCACCAAGAGGCTAAATGAGCTCCTTGCGTTGGAGGCCATCAAAGAGGCGGTGGGGAGATCCAGGGCTGGGAGGAGAATAATAGCTTATATAGTGACAGAGAAAGGCCGGAGAGTGATAAAGTCAGCAGATGCCTTCCGGGACATCGTTTACGGTCCCAGCTAAAAATAGCCGTTTCTTGTCTGGGGAGTTAGCTTCGAGGTCATAGGAGCCCCTCTGGGCTTCTCGTTAAGGCCGATACCAGATTGGAAAGTAATTTATCCTTTATTGGAGAAGCACCATCATGCATTTTACAAGGATGCCCAGGTCGCAGTCGGCAATGGAATACCTGATGACCTACGGATGGACCATACTTGTGATCATGGTTGTCATTGCGGCCCTGTTCGCGCTGGGAGTATTCAACGGCCCCTCTTCCGGAGGCGCAAGCGCCTGCGTGGCGCAGTCCGGATACCAATGCACCCGCGTGACGCTTTCGACCACAGGAACGCTGGGCGCAACGGTGGGACAGATAGGGCTAGGCTCAGTCACAATAGGCGCGGTGGGATGTGGCACCACCGCCGCGGAGCCTGCGATGAACACAATATCGCCTGTTACCTTATCATCGGGGCAGACGGCAAGCCTCAACTTTTCTTCATGCTTCTCGGGGACAGAGGCGCTGGGCACTAAGTTCAGCGGTTACCTATGGATCGAGTATAATACGCCAGGATCAAGCAACACCTATGCCGTGGTCGCAAAGGTTCAGACCACCGTGTCCTCAGTAAGCCAGCAGGGAGGGGGAAGCGGGCAATACAACGGGAACTATTTCGCCCCCATCACGATATCCAACAACCAGAACTCCGGGACAGGATCCAACTTCCAGCAGATCATCACGTTCTCCACTTCGACCTACACCTCCAATGAGGCCTCCGACCTTGGTAACATACGTTTCTATCAGGGCGGCAATCAGCTCTACAGCTGGTGCGAGAGCGGATGCAGCAACTCTGGCACGACGGCGGTGTTCTGGGTCCTCATACCTTCGGGGCTTGGAGCCGCGGGCTCCGGGAACATAATTGTGGCCAACATGGTGTTCCTGCCGACGAGCACCGAGTATGACGGATTATACGCAGGCGAGGCGCCGCAGCTCTCCTCTACGTTCGGTCAGTACGACAACATAGCGCATGTGATGAATGGCGGCCTACAGTTCCAGATCTATTTCGACTCGTCCGGCACCTGCGACAGCACCTTCTACCAGAGCAACCTGTACACTGCAAAGCTTGGCTCCTCGATCACCATATCCGGCTGCGCCTCGTTCGTTTCGAGCACCTCGCCATTCACCACAAGCGGCTCGGGCTCCACCCAGAGCGTCAACGGCAACAGCAAGAGCTATGTCGTGATGAACTACCAGAGCGGCGACAGTGGAGGGGCCGCCTACCCCAACCCACCCGTTTCGAACACGGGGAACTCGTGGCTCATAAAGGCGGTGGGATGGGCCGACTTCTCATCGTCCACCAGCTTTTCGGTCCTATCAGATGACAACATAGCACTGGGTTTGTCCACTACAGGAGGGGACGCCTCCGGGTCGGCGTGGCTAGGGGGCGGCAGCAACCCCAACAACCTTGTTTCGGGATGGGTTGTCCAGGGCCCAACCCAATACAACAGCGGCTCGACATCCGCGGGGGCATACCGGGTGGAGCTGGACTATTCGGAGGATGGGGGCGGCTCTTACACCGCACTTTGGTCAAGCGGCAGCGCGAACTATTACAGCCCGACCTATCCGCCGAGCGGGGTAATGCCAGGCACGAGCTTCGGCAGCGTGACTCACTAGAACGGAAAATCGCCAACAGAAAGGGTTTTAGCCGCTTTTTCCTTTAAGATAGGCATGCGATGCCTGTTTTGCGGTTTTATCGATGGCACGGTGATGAAGCATAGGCAGGGATACCCATTCATCGTCAACCACGAGACGAGAAACACGCTCTCCTTCCTTTCGCTGGACAGCCCGGTAAACGGCGAGGCCCATCTTATAGTGATACCGAAGAGGCACTTCAAGGAGTTCCACCGCATCCCGCGGGCGATCAAGGCAGAGCTCATCGAGCATGTCTCGACAATAGGGATGTTCTACTCCAGGAAGGGGAAGGGGTACAACATACTCCT
The DNA here is from genome assembly GCA_963787745.1 of uncultured Microcaldota archaeon. GTDB lineage: Archaea > Micrarchaeota > Micrarchaeia > Micrarchaeales > Micrarchaeaceae > JAJYUY01. Next base: position 56,032 of record CAWBEB010000006.1, read on the forward strand.
GAACAATTCAGAGACCGCGGGGCAGTTCATACCGCATTCGCACTTCCATGTCATACCAAGAAAGAAGGGGGACCGGATAAAGATAGAGGTCTGGAAGCGCAGGCCCATTTCCTCAAAGGCGTTCAACTCGCTGGCCGAGAGGACAAAGAGGGAATTTAGGGGGCAGAAGGGTTAGACTGCCAAATCCCACCTTGACGCGAACACCTTTTTAAGTTTTACTTCCATCCCATCTTGATGCGAGACATTGACGACCTCATCGCCGATGAGGAGGAAGAGAACAAGTCGACCAAGACCGAGCAGAAGGAGGATGACGTAGACCTCTACCCGAAGGAGAAGAAGGTCGAGATAGGGGAGATCGAGCGCTTCTTCGACAGGATCGGGGTGGCTGCGATCCACCTCAGCGGAGACCTCAAGGTGGGAGACACCGTGCAGATAGAGGGAGGCCCTGAGCCGGTCAGAATTGAGGTCCTTAGCATGCAGATAGACAGGAAGGATGTGGAGGCCGCATCGGCTGGAGATTCGGTAGGGATAAGGGTCACAACCCCAGTAGGGAAAGGATGCAAAGTGTTTCTGGTCTAGACATCATGCCCGGGAAAAGGAAGGTGGCAAAGAGATCGCCTGTTCTTCCTCTGATAGCCGTGGCAATCGTGATTGTTGCCGTATTTATCTTTACAAACCTAAGGTCGTACCAACCACCTTATGGAGCCTCGGTTCAGGCTGGCGGTTATAGCTATAACGTTCTCCTTGCGCTCAACCAGTCGGAGTGGGTGCAGGGGCTGATGAATTACACATTCCAGTGCAGCACCCCAGGGGCCTGCGTGAACGGCATGCTGTTCGTATTCCCGTACAACGGAACAGAGTGCTTCTGGATGAAGAACACGCCGCAGCCGCTGCTACAGGCTTGGATATCCGGCAACACAATAACAGAGGCCTATTATGGAAAGCCGGAGAACACCAGCACGGTATGCGCCTACGGCAACGAAGTCCTTGAGCTGTATTCCAAGCTTCCGCTTAACTTCTCGATTGGGGAGCGCGTCTCGGTCCGTTTTGTCAGCCGACCTTGACGAAGCGCGGCACCTTCTTTCCATTGACGGTCACGCTTTCTATGAATGAGGATAGGGGCCGGGCCCAGAGCGCGTTGTCTCCGAACTCCTCGCTCCTGTAGAGGGCACGGTAGATCACAAGCTTCTCGTGTGTTTCCTCCGCTCGGCCGACGCCAAGGACTTCATACTCGCCGCCCTTGTAGTGCCTGTACCTTCCTGGCGCTACCTTGGGATTGCTGCCCAACCCATCGACCAGATTATGTGGCGTTGAGGTTGAGGGTTAGCGGAATGTCGGTAATCCAGGGGTTGCTGGAGTTGACCGCGGCCGAAGTCGAGGTGTAGTTCAGCAACAGAACGCCGCTGAAGCTCGTGTTGCCAATCGTGCTAAACGGCAGCCCTGACGTGCTGTAGCACTGCAGGTTGGATATGCTCTCGGCGGTTCCGGAGTATAGCGTGGTGCCGCTGTAGTTGGCCTGCTTGGTGGTTCCAAGCGAGGTAAGAGAGTACCACGAAGAAGCGTTGACAGGTGTCGCACTGGCATTCTTGGAAGATATGCAGGCGACGTGTACGTTGTAGAACACCGTGTTGGTGGTCTGCAGAAGTGAGAGGGATAACTGGCCGTATGTGCTGATCGATGCGTTGGCGCATGAGAAGCCGCTTATGGTGTTGCAGCCGGCAGCAAACTGGGTCGATGCGACCACTGTGCTTGTGCTGTTGGCGGTGGTTGCCGAAACAGTCGTTGCGACTGTCGTTGTGGCGCTGTGGGTGCCCATGGATGTTATGGCGTACGCAGCCACCACTACTATAGCTATTATGATTATTATCGCTCCCGCGACCGTCTTGCCGTTCATGATTAATGATTGCAAGCAAAGAGCTTTAAAAGCCATAGCTGCACAGATACCGCCCTCCGGATTCTTGTATAGTATTACTGGGGCTGCGGCATCAGCTTTTTAGAATATACCCCAAAAATATGATGGGGGTTTTATGGATGGCGCAACGGGAGACGTGGGCACTTTTTTCAAGGAGAGGGACATAAGGTGGGTGGACCTTCAGTTCACAGACCTGCCAGGCACCGTTCACCATGTGACGATACCGTCCTCTGACTTCACGGAGGACTCATTCAAGGAGGGCTTCGGGAAGCTTGACGGCAGCAGCATAAGGGGCTTCACCTCGATATATGAGAGCGACATGATACTGATGCCCGTGCGCGGGACCATGAGCATGATCCCCTGGACGCCCAACGTTGCAAGGATCATATGCCAGGTCCACTGGGGAGGCGGAAAGGGAAGGTTCGAGAAGGACCCCAGGAACATAGCCGAAAGCGCCGAGAGGCTGCAAGGCGAACTCGGATACAAGAGCTTCTTCGGCCCGGAGCTGGAGTTCTTCCTCTTCGACAAGGTCCGCATGGACGTATCCAACCCGCACAGCGGGACGGGATACAAGATAGAGGCCCGAGAGTCGCCCTGGAGCGACGAGGGCACATTCGTCGTGAGGTTCAAGGAGGGTTATTATCCGGCGCCCCCTGTCGACAAGACCATGGACCTTAGGCTCGAGATAGTCAATTCGCTGGTGAAGGACTTTGGATTCTCGGTTGAGGCGCATCACCACGAGGTGGCGACCGCGGGCCAGGCCGAGATAGACTTCAAGTTTTCGACCCTCGTAGACTCGGCCGACAAGGTGCAGACGCTCAAGTATGCGGCGAAGAACATAGCCGCGAAGAGCGGGATGACAGCGACATTCATGCCGAAGCCGATGTTCGGCGACAACGGAAGCGGGATGCACGTCCACCTGAGCCTTTGGAACTCGGAGGGGGAGCAGAACCTCATGTATGACAACAGCGACGGCTACGCAGAGCTTAGCCAGGTCGGAAGGTATGCGGCAGGGGGGCTGCTCGCGCACGCGCGGGCGCTGTCGGCGATTGTTTCGCCCACGGTGAACAGCTATAGGAGGCTAATACCTGGCTTCGAGGCCCCGGTCTATCTTGCATGGAGCAAGTCAAATAGGAGCGCTGTGATACGCGTCCCCGCCTACCACAAGGGAGTGGCTAATGCGAAGAGAGTGGAGTACAGGGCGCCTGACGCCTCCTCAAACCCCTACCTCGCCTTCTCCGCGATGCTCTGCGCCGCCTTGGACGGGGTCAAGAAGAAGATGGACCCCGGAAGCGCGGTCGAGGAGAACATATACCACCTCAGTCCGGAAAGGAGGAAGGAGCTCGGCATAGGAGAGCTGCCCAGGTCGCTTGACGAGGCGCTCGACGAGCTCGAATCTGACCGCGCCTTCCTAGAGCCGGTCTTCAACAGGCAGACGCTAGACCAGTACCTAGATCTCAAGAGGGGCGAGGCGCGGACGATGGCGATGTACCCGCACCCGATGGAGATGTACTATTACCTGGATTCCTAAGCAGGCGGCGCTCCTCTTGGGACGGCTTGGGTTATTCTTGAGCTCAGTATGTGCTCGGCTATCCAGATGTCGGCCTTCCTCGTTATCATTATGTTGGTATAGGAGCCCTCGAATAGGACAACCTTTCCGCCTATCTTCTCTACCATTGAGGCATCATCGAGAACCTCTTCCCTTACTGCCTCGTGCGCCTTCATTATCAGATCATAGGAAAAAAGCTGCGGGGTCTGGATTATCCATGATCCCTCCTTCGGGTAGCTTCCCACGACCTCGAATCGCTCATTCACCACCCTTACATTGTCAGTCATCCTCACCGCTGCGACCGCGGCTCCGGTTGCCTTGACCGCAGAGAGGCCCCTGGTTATTATATCGCTACTCACGCATGCCCGGGCGCCGTCGTGCACTATTGCCACATCGACTCCCTGGAGGCGCTTTAGCCCTTCCCTTGCCGAATCTTGCCTTCGGGCGCCGCCTTCGCAAATTTCCGATACCTTGCCCCAGTTCTCGCTCTTCCTCAGGCGGTCGACCCACCCAACGTTGCCCTTGGATACCACAATCGCTATCTTTGAAACGGCAGGATGGCTTTCAAACGTGGCGACGGGCCATGTAAGCGCCGATCTGCCTAGCAGCTTCCCGTATACCTTGTCCGCCCCTTCCATCCTTTTGCTTGGGCCGGCCGCTAGGATGACTACCCCGCACTTTGATTTCTCCGTCATGTTATCTTGCCTATGCTTTAGCGTAATTGCATGCGGCTCTATTTGGGCCGCAATATAGCCCCGGGAGGGGATTTACCCGTATATATATCCTTTCGGTCTACTTCGGCAGAAGACGAAGTGCTTTCCATGTCAATCAACCACATTTTGGTTGGGTGGCAAGCTTCTTAATCGGATGTTCCAAAAGTGAGATACTGGGCTACTCTTATACCTTTCTTGCCAGACCTAGAATTAATCTTCAAGATATCTTGTCCTATTGGCGTCTCTAGTTATTAACAAAAAGTATAAATATTAATAACTATATATATTCAGCTATGAAAAGCATGTCGGCAACTAAGGGTATAATCGTAGCCGGACAGTATGGCACTGGAAAGACGGAAACCCTCATTGGCCTGATAAGAAGCGCCTCAGAATCCAACCACCGTCTCCGCATAGGGGCATTCGTGGCTGAGAGCGCAAACATAGCACTTGATGCAGGGAGATACGGGATTGGAAACAATGCAGCGGGTGTTTCTTTCGCCTCTGTTTGCTGTCCTACTATCATTGACATGCGTCAAGCACTTGACACAGCATTGAGGGATAAGAGCCATGATCTCCTGTTCCTGGAACCACCGGGCAACCTTCACCCTCCTCTGATGGCGCAGGTGGCGGTAGAGAAAGGAATCAGGCTTGAACATGTAATAATGCTAGTCTCCCAAAGAGACTTCAATGACGACAGATATACTGCCACGTTCAATTCCGGTCTGGAAATAGCAAGCATAGTAGGTATAACCCATAACATTGAGGGAATGCCGAATACGGAACTAATGAGAGCTATAAAATCTGCAAATGCTCATGCTCCAATCATATCGTTTGAAAAGGGCGGTCTGTCTTACTTTGAAATAGAAAATAAGACAAAATGGAGTTTGGATATATTAGATGGCACGTCAGGATTGAACCATGCTAACAGCCACGGCGAGCATTACCAGAAGGCATTGAGGGTCTTCGACCCGGAATTGCCTTGCGAAACGATACTGTCCATCCTTGATCAGATAGCAAAGACAGGATCAATAGCAAGGGCAAAGGGCCACTTGCCAAAGTATAACTTGCAGATAGACATGAAAAGAACAAGCCTTAAAGTAACGATTCCAAGCCAACCACTGAATCAGAACGGAATGGGCTATGCCGTCTTTTTTGCAAAGGGTGGGCTGCCATTGGAGCTTATAGACCAGATTTCAATCGCTCCGGGGCAAAAGCCAAGGGAGATGCTAGAAAATGCACCTCTAGAGAGCAGATTCGCTGTTTTCGGAAGGCTACACAGGGAAAGCCAGAACAATATGGCCAATATTACGGCCAATGGCGAGGTAACACATACATATTCGCCTGTTGATGAAGCGGAGAGGGTCGCCAATGAAATATATAAGGACTCGGGAGACGACAGCGCCCTGCGAATGATACTTCCAGCTTATCACCAGACACGGCTCAACGCGCTCAAGGAACTTGCCAAGCGGCCTAACACATCACAAAACGCCTTTGCCGGAATGTTGATAAGCAGCGTCCTTATCAACAGTTCTATGGTTTCAGAAGATGGAGCCCCGGATTATCCAAAGCTGGCCGACCAGCACCTCATGATTAAAATAAAGGAAGCGGCGATGCCTGCCCTTCTACATCATTCCAGATTCTTAAGAGCTGAAGAGATATCCAAGTTCCCAAGATATGAAATCGCAGCAGGGCCATACATCCACAAAGCGGCGCAAATCTCATGGAACGGTCTAGACTGGATGGAAAGAGGAAAATATGCACTGGCCAGGATGAGGGCCAAATCAAACCTTGTGTCAGTCCACGCAGATGCTGGATTCAATCCACTTGCAAGTCTTTGGGGGGAATGGTGAGCTAAATGGGCTACAAGGGAATTGTAATTGTGTCTGGGGTCGGCCTAAGAGAGGCAAAAAAGCGTTTCAAGACACCAGATCCGGCGGAAATAGTAAATAAAGATGGTAAGATGTGCAAGCTCAACTCCCCGGCAGGGGTGTCCATTGAGCTGAGCAAGGCCGGATACCTTGTATACATGATCGGAGACTGCGAGGACTGCTTGGAGTACATAGGCAGTAATTTTATGGCTAATGAGTATCACTACAAGAAAATCGATATGTTGGATCGGTCTCAAGTAGAACAGGTTGTAAAAGAGATCGCCAAACTAAAAGAAAGCAAAGGCTTAGATGTACATCTCGTCCATTATGGTGGCATGTCAGGGACGGCCTCCAAAGTGAACCTTCCAAAAGAGACAGTGGCACTTAACCCATGGGAGGTACCAAGCGAATCGGTGGCACCACTTGTAGAAGCTAACTGCGCATCTCTGTTAAACCTTCTGCAATCTCTAAAACAAGTGTTTGAAAAGCAAGAAAAATCAAAAGTGGTAATAATCTCCGCGATAAGCGCAATAAGGACAAAAAGGTTCCATACATTGGATGCGATCCAGAAGTCTGCAATCCATGCGATGGCAAGAAGCCTAGCTTTAGACCTAACCAAAGAAAAAATATACATAACGGAGATAATGCCAGGAATCACTGATACGGGCTTCTATGATGATCCAGAGACGTTCAAGGCGATGCTGGTTGCCTCAGAGGACTTTGGCTATCGATACACAGAGGAAACCTTCCCTGTCTTCAAGCCCCAAAAGGTCGGGGAAGCCGTGGTGTTTGCAATAAGCACAGATGCGCACATAAGAGAACTTGTTCTAATGCCCTACGGTCAGTACCCTCACCTTGGTGCTTGATGTAAAAGCAGTTGTGCGTGTAGAAACTCATCAGTCTTGTCGTCGATTTAACGTCGTGAAAAATACGAGCCCCGGGAGGGGATTGAACCCTCGACTTCCAGTTTACGAAACTGGCACTCTACCACTGAGTTACCGAGGCAATTAGGCTGACTGTAATAACTAAGCCCCTAAAAGGTTTTAATACAGTATGATATATATTACAGCGAGGTTGGAGTCATGTTCATGCAGATTAGTCCTGATTCTCGGTCTGCTTCGGCCGGCGGGTCGGGCCCACAGGCAGAACTGGCTCTGCCGCCCCACAAGGGAGGGATCGGCTCGATTCCCATCAAGGACATAGTAATCGCGGCGCTCGTGGTGGTTGTGATCGCCATTGCGGCGGGCTCCTATATTCTAATACCGCATACCGCAACATCCACCACATCCATAAGCTTTACGACCACTGTCGGGCAGGAAGGATCAACGACCAGCTCTGTGCTGCAGTCTGGGCTCGGTGGATGCTCGAATATAACCAGCCCCGGTAGCTACAACGTCAACTTCAGGATCAAGGATGTCACGCCAAAGGGCGCCTGCATAAACATTCTGGCAAGCAATGTCAAGATATCATGCGGCGGGAACAAGCTAATCGGAAATGGGCCGTTCTCCGCCGTGCTGCCGTTCAGCTATGGAATCAGGATATCCGGCGCCAGCAACGTGACAGTGCTTGACTGCCAGATATCAAACTTCTCCTACGGGGTGGCATCGTTCTCCTCGAGCGGGGTCTCGGTGCTCGCAAGCAACATATCATCCAACTACATGTCCAACATATACTTCAACGCCACCACCAACAGCACGGTAAAGGACAACTACTTAACCCGCTCGCTCAGCTGGCAGGGAGGGCTGTTCCTCTACAATGGCTCTGGCAACAACCTAATACAGAACAACACGGTTTCGCACAACCAGTTCTACGGCGTAAACGTCAGCTCGGGCGGGGAGACATTCTCAAACAACAAGGTCAACGGCACAGGAGCGTTCGGGTTCTACTGCAGCCCGCAGTACAGCTACCCCATAGCCAGCAAGGCCAGCGGGAACACCTGCTTCAACAATTACGGCTGCGCCTTCCTCTCATGCTCCGGATCAAACATACCGGCGAACATCTCGAAGATCATCCTGTCAAGCACTGTCATGGGATGCGGCACGATAGTCAATCCGGGGGCCTACCAGCTCAAAGGCAACATCCAGATGAAGGACTACTTCAACGTCTCCAACGGAGCAGCGTTGAACGCCTCGATACCATGCATATCGATAAAATCAGGAGGCGTGACATTGAACTGCGCCGGCTACGGGATCTACAACAGCACGTACCCCATAGGGATCTACAACTCAGTCGGTAGCACGGTGTCGAACTGTAAAATAGCCGACGCAGCCGGATATGGGATACTGATGATCTCCTCCCCCAACTCGACGGTTTCAAACGTGACGATATCGAAGGCCGCGCTCGGAGGGGTGCTGATCCAGGACACTACATTTGACAACGTGACCAACAGTTCGGTCTCGGACAGCGGCTCCGGTATCGTGATCAACAACTCCCAGTCCGACAACCTGCTCAGCGTCAACTCCTCGCTCAACACCTACGGCCTTTACGTCACAGGATCATCGATAGGCAACAACTTCTACAAGATAACCAGCATGAACAACAGCAACATAGACGTGTATTCCGACGCTAACCTTTCAGGGCCGCAGACCCAGTTCGTCTCCGGCATGACCTGCGGCACGACGAACGCCCACTGGGCGCCCTGCAAGACTTTTGTTCAGGCCAACTTAGGATACAACCCGGTCACCGCCTGCGCCTCCATCTCGCAGCCAGGGTTATATCAGCTTCAAACTGACCTGGTATCCGCGCGTGACAACTGCATAACTATACGGGCAAGCAATGTAATCTTTGACTGCAAAAACAAGGGAATCCAGGCCGGCAGTGCCAGCGCCGGATACGGGATCACCATCGAGAACGCGAGCAACGTCCAAGTAGTTAACTGCACCCTCGGCAACTTCGGCGCAGGAGGCGTGTTCGCCTACAGGACAAGGAACGTCAACATAACCAGCGTCGGGATTTCGGGCGGGGCGACGGGCATTGAACTCAACGGGAGCTCAAACTCAACGATAGACAGCAGCTATGTGAACGGAAGCTCGAAATACGGGATACTCCTGACCAGGGTCAACTATACCAACGTCAGGAACAACACGCTGGTCTACGGACCCGGCGCGAGCGGGATCGTCATCAACAGCTCCATGTTCAACACCTTCCTAAACAACACGGTCTCCCAATACGCCTTCGGATTCTCCTTTACCGGCCACTCGAACAACAACACCTTCTCCAACAACACCGCAAGCGTGAGCTCCCAGCAGGACTACTTCTGCGGGTCAAACAACCTCGGCCTCAACACCGAATACGGAGGGATTGACTTTGGGGCTTCGGAGGTTGGATGCAATTGGATGGCGCTGGTGCAGAAGGTCAGCGAGGCGCCGCCCTGCACTGCGATAACCAAGCCTGACACCTTCACCCTGCAGTACGACTATGTGTACCCATACGGAGCCACATGCTTCACCGTGCTCTCGAACGCCAGCACGATAAACTGCAACGGCCACACAGTCATATCGACCAGCGGCGGAGTGTTCGCGCAGGTCGCCAAGGGAACCCACGGCGTCCTCATCGAGAACTGCTTCCTCAAGGGGTTCAGCACCGCGATCGAGGACTACAACGGGTCTGTTGAGATCTACAACAATACGATAGCCGGCAACGGCACCTCCACCGGGATCCTCGTTTCGGGAACCGGATCCGGGTCTATCCTGCAGAACAACGTAACCGGAGGCAAGATCGCCTTCGGAGTCTACAACGCATTGGGTGAGGACATGGAGAACAACTTCGCCTATTACACCGGGACGGGCTACTACGTCTACAACTCCGTCGCGGTAAAGATGGCCAATGACTATGCGGACTCGACCACGCTCTACGGGCTGGTGCTCAACGCCACATCCCCAGGGAACTTCAGATCGCTGACGCTCCTCGGGAAGAGCGCGGGTCTTGAGTGCATAGGGAGCTCGCGCAACTCCACAGGGATGGTTGATTCCGGGAGCAACTCCTGCAGCTCGGCGCTGAACTGCACCTGGCTCACCTCCTCTTCACAATCATGCTGAGATGGTTCTTTGCTTTTCGGCAGGCTCGCTGAGTACTACGACATGCTAGAGGGAGTCTCATCGAGGCTTAAGATGATGGAGATACTCTCCGAGCTCTTCAAGGAGAGCGGGAAGGGGGAGGTCGTCGAGACGGTCTACATGACCCAGGGCATCTTACTGCCGCCATTCGAGGGGCTGGAGTTCGGGGTCGCTGAGAAGATAATGGAGGAGGCGATAGCGCTTGCAACCGGCTACACCAAGGAGCAAGTCCATTTAGAATACAAGAAGGCGGGGGACCTGGGCGTTGCGGCCCAGAAGCTGAAGAGGGCCACCAAGCTCAAGCAGATAGCAAAGAGCGATTACTCGGTAAGGGAGGTATACGAGATGATGGTAAAGGTGGCAAGGGCCTCGGGGCAGGGCAGCAAGGACCAGAAGATAGGGATGCTTGCAAACATGATCGCGTCGGCCAGCCCGCTGGCAGCCAGGTACATCGTCCGCTACCCGCTCGCCAACCTGAGGATGGGAGTCGGCGATTCAACGATACTAGAGGCTCTCGCCATCGCCTATGCAGGAGGAAGGGACGCCAAAGAGGAGCTTGAGCGAGCCTACAACATCCGCAGCGACCTGGGAGAGGTAGGCCGGGCCGTGGCGGAAGGCGGAATCAAGGAGGTTGAAGCCATGAAGGTCGCACTCTTCAAGCCTGTTAGGCCGGCTCTCGCGGAGAGGCTGCCGACCGCAGAGCAGATAATAGAGAGGCTTGGGGGGGAGGTGTCGGTGGAGCAGAAGTACGACGGCTTTAGGATACAGGTGCACAAGAAGGGGAAAGAGGTCAGGCTGTACTCTAGGAGGCTGGAGAACATAACCGAGATGTTCCCCGACATAATAAGGGCGGTGATCGAGGAGGCCGACTGCGAGAGGATCATATTTGAGGGGGAGGCGCTGGCATACAACGAGGCAACGGGGGAGTTCCTCCCGTTCCAGGAGACGATACAAAGGAAGAGGAAGCATGGGATAGAGGAGAAGGCTACAGAGATGCCGCTCCACCTCTTCGCCTTCGACGTGCTCTACTATGAGGGCAAGGACTGCCTCTCGAAGCCCTACAAGGAGCGAAGGGAGATGATAGAGAAGATATTTAGGAAGGGGAAGGCGATAGGCCCGACAAAGAGGATCCTGACATCGAGCCCCAAGGAGCTGGAGCGCTTCTTTGAGGAGAGCATCGAGGGAGGACTGGAGGGGATAATGGCGAAGGATCTTAGGGCCCCCTACATAGCGGGGGCCAGGAAGTTCTCCTGGGTCAAATTGAAGAGGAGCTACAAGAACAAGCTCAGCGACACCGTCGACCTGGTGATTGTCGGCTACTACCTGGGAAGGGGGAGCAGGGCCGAGTTCGGCTTCGGCGGGCTCCTCTGCGCGGTCTACAACCAGAAGAGGGACCTCTTTGAGACTGTATCGAGGATCGGGACCGGATTCACTGAGAAGCAGATGGCGGAGCTTAGGGCCACACTCTCGAAGATAAAGTCCGCGAACAGGCCGGCGAGAGTGGATGCTTTGGTGGAGCCGGACTTCTGGGTCCAGCCCAAGTATGTGGTGACGATAAACGCTGACGAGATAACCAGGTCGCCCACCCACACCTGCGGGAAGGAGGAGGACAAGGAAGGCGTCGGATACGCGCTAAGGTTCCCCAGGCTCTACGGCAATGAGACGATAAGGGGAGACAAGGGCCCAGAGGAGGCGACCACGACCAAGGAGATAATCGAGATGTTTAGGATGCAGAAGAAGGTCGGAGTGAAAGAGGAAGGCTAGGTGGTGGACTTCATGCGCGCCTGCCTGGTGGTCGGGCGCCGGTCGAGTATAGTTTCCATTACCCTTGGGTCTGTAAGCTTTTCGACTACCAGCGATGGCTTGTAGGGCCCGCACTCGAAGTCGACTTTCTCGGCGCCGCCTGTGCAGACGCCTATAAACCTGAATCCCCTCTTTGCCACCATACCCACCCTATCAGGGTTATCGTCTATCACCACGACCTGGGGATCAGAGAAAGGGATGCCCGTCTTGATGGAGGCAAACGAGCGAATGGCGTGATCCAGACGCCCACTGTCTATCGGGCTATTCTCTAATCCGACGATGGTCCGAACCAGGCCCATCACGCCATGGACGTTGAGAAGCCCTGCTGCTTCAGAGGCCTCGCAGTCCGTAGAAACCATCACCGGCAGCCTCTCCCTATTACATTCCTTGAGGAGATCGATAGCTCCTGGCAGCGGTTTGCTCGCCAAGGGATCGAAGAGGGTGCCGTATAAGTCCGTCACCACCAGTATCTTGTTTTTCCTCACAAGCCTTACTAAATCCGGATGGGTAGTCATAGGCTAACCTCTAATCGAGGTTATATTTAAACTTGCTGGAAAGGAGGTCAGACTTCCCTGATTCCCTCGATGGTCCTGGAGAACTTCTGGACGCTCTTCGCGATCTCCTTGACCTTCGGGTTGAGCCTGTAGCCGAGCCCGTACCCCTTGTCGGTCCTTATGTGGGTCGGCTGTATGACATTCAGGTCGAGCGAAAGCTCCCTGAGCGTTATGATGAGCGTCTTCCTGGTGAACTTCTTCTCGAGGATTGCGTAGAGCTCCCTCGTTGTGCGGGGGGACTTCTGCAGAAGGAGAGCTATGACGGCATAGTTGGGCCTGCTTATTATCTTCCTGAGCACCCAGATCTCGTCCTTGTCATTCTCTCTTTTAGGCATGGTAATAATTCTGAATAAAGCTTTAAAAGGATTTGGTAGCGCATGCCATTTTGCCGAACCCACCGATAGGTTAATATAGGAGCATAAACACAAATTTACCTTTGTATATGAACTTTTACTTTAGTAAATTGCATGGGCTGGTGGCCCCACCGCTTAGGCGGCGGGCGAGGGCAGAATCAGCGCCCTTGAAACGCAGGATAGAGGCCATGGAGGGAGAAGAGGCGCCGAGTAAGATGGGAGCTTGCCCAAGCTGCCTCATATATGGCAGCCGGGTCGGGGCGAAAAGGCTTGCGGGAATGCTAGCGAAGGAGCCGGGCATCATCGTCGCCCTTGTCGGATGCGATGAACTCCAGGAGGGACATATGCAGGTAGCCCTGAAGAGGCTCGGGGAATGCACCTATGAGGGCATGGATAGGATCGGCTTCGTTCCGGATCTTATAATCGCAAGGTGCGGCAGCATTGGGGAGGCGCGGGAACTGCTGGGATGGACGGTTTTGGGATGTAGGCTTGTCTGCATGGTCAGCCCCACCCCAGGGGACCACAGGAACTGGGGCGCCGCTAAGGGATTTGAACTACAGGCGTTTTGCGGGGCGGACGGATCTGTTGTTGTGGAGAGGCTATAGCGGCCTTATTTCTTCGCCGCGATTGCCTTCTTGACCTCTGCCTTAGCCTCCGCGGCTCCCTTCCACCCAGTCACCTCGACCCACTTTCCGGGCTCGATGGACTTGTAGTAGGAGTAGAAGTGGCCGATCTTCTTCTTTACGGCGTCGTTTAGGTCCGAGATGTCCTTGACGCCAGCGAACTCGGGGTCGACCTTCTCGGTCGGGACCGCTATCACCTTGCTGTCAACCCCCTCCTCATCCTTTGTGAGGAGCACGCCGATGGGCCTTGCTTGGACCAGGGTCCCTGTGCTGAAGGCTGCGCTGCTCAGCACCACTATGTCAAGCGGGTCGTTGTCCCCGCCCATCGTCCCGGGCACGAAGCCGTAGTTGAACGGGTAGGTCATGGCGGTGAAGAGTATCCTGTCAACCTCTATCATGTCCGTCTCCGGCCTGTACTCGTACTTGACGTTGCTGCCCTTAGGTATCTCGACCACAACGTTCACGATTTCTGGGGCCTTCTTGCCGGGATTGTCTATCATAAATACACCGAGCATATCTTGCTATTAAAGGATATATATGTTTCCCTGCCATGAAAACGGGCGGACCCCAGAAAGATATTTAAATAGGTAGGCTTATAACACTCTGAAGTCATGGTGAAAGCATGAACATCACTAAGTACGACGAACTCAGAGACAGCGTCCTGAAGATCGAGGAAGACGACGATGACGATGACGACGACTCTGATTCCGACGATGATGACGAAGACGATGAAGACGAGGAGGACTGGTCCTGATAGGGGCCGCCATTTCCGCGCTTATCCTAGTCGGCAAGACCTTAGAAAGGTATAAAGGGATTGTCAATTAATAGAATACTGCTTGGGCCGCTCGACGGCCTTTTGCTTTGTAAACGGTGTTTTTGATTGCCTGATGGAGTTGAGCTTACGGTAGCAGGTGCGCTTGTAACGGACGACGGGAGAGGCATCGCCAGGATCGACTCCAAGGCCAGGAAGGTGCTCAACGTCATATCGGGCGACGTGATAGAGATAAAGGGAAGGAGGAAGTCCACAGCGGCCGTTGTGTGGCAGGCCCACCAGCAGGACGAGGGGCTCGACTTCATAAGGATAGACGGATGGATAAGGCAGAACATTGGCATTGGCATAGGGGACCGCGTCCACGTAAGCAAGGCGGACGTCAAGACGGCCGAGAAGGTGATACTCGCGCCTCCGCCGAACCAGAGGAACCCGATGTCGCCGGACTTCTCCCAGTACGCCAAGATGAGGCTTGAGAACAAGCCGCTCGTCAAGGGGGACGTGGTGCCGGTCGCCATGGTTGGATACGCATTCAATTTCATAGTCGTCCAGGTTGTGCCCCACGGGGTCGTGCGCGTCACCAAGGAGACAGAGGTCGTGGTGAAGAGCGAGCCGGTCTCCGAGTCGATGGTCAGGATCGGCGAGGTCCACTACGAGGACATAGGGGGACTGAAGAACGAAATAGAGAAGGTCAGGGAGATGGTGGAGCTCCCGATTCGGTACCCGGAGCTCTTCGAGAAGCTCGGGATCGAGCCCCCCAGGGGAGTGCTGATGTACGGGCCACCGGGAACCGGAAAGACTCTGCTCGCGAAGGCGGTGGCAAACGAGAGCGACGCCCACTTCATATACATATCAGGCCCGGAGCTGGTTAGCAAGTTCGTGGGGGAGAGCGAGGAGAGGCTCAGGGAGATATTCAAGGAGGCGCAGGAGAAGGCGCCCACGATAATATTCATGGATGAGATAGACGCCATAGCCCCTAAGAGGGAGGAGGCGACCAACGAGGTCGAGAGGAGGATGGTATCGCAGCTTCTCACCCTCATGGACGGGATGGGCGCGAGGGGCAACGTCATAGTCATCGGCGCGACCAACAGGCCCAACGCGATAGACCCGGCGCTCAGGAGGCCGGGGCGCTTCGACAGGGAGATAGAGATCGACGTGCCTGACAGGAACTCTAGGAAGGAGATACTTCAGATACACAGCAGGAACATGCCGCTCACCAAGGATGTCAAGCTCGATGAGCTGGCCGCCATGACCCACGGGTACACCGGCGCGGACATAGCGGCGCTGGCGAGGGAGGCGGCGATGGTGCAGCTTAGGAAGGTCATACCCCAGGTGCTCAACAAGAAATATGTGCCCAGCGAGGTGCTCGCCGGGCTCAACGTATCCATGGACGACTTCACAGAGGCGCTCTCGCTGATAAGGCCTAGCGCTCTTAGGGAGGTGTTCGTCGAGCGCCCGAACATACACTGGAACGACGTCGGCGGCCTTGAATATGTCAAGGAGCAGCTCAGGGAGGCGATAGAGCTCCCGATAAAGCACCCCGAGGCGTTTGAGAAGATAGGGATAAGGCCGATAAAGGGAATCCTGCTTGTCGGAGCGCCCGGAACCGGAAAGACGCTGCTCGCGAAGGCGGTGGCGACGGAGAGGGAGTCAAACTTCATATCGATCAAGGGGCCCGAGCTGCTCAACAAGTTCGTGGGGGAGAGCGAGAAGGCGGTGCGCGAGCTCTTCAGGAAGGCGAGGATGGCATCGCCCTGCATAATATTCATAGACGAGATAGACTCGATCGCACCGATAAGGGACGTCGACTCGACCGATTCGATGGTCAGCGAAAGGGTTGTTGACACTCTTCTCACCGAGATGGACGGCCTCCACGAGACCAAGAACGTCTTCGTGCTCGCCGCGACCAACAGGCCTGACGCCATAGACCCGGCGCTGCTCAGGCCCGGCAGGTTCGACAAGATAATAGAGATACCGATGCCCGACGAGGACACCAGGGCAGCGATCTTCGCGGTGCACACCAAGAAGATGCCGCTCGCCAAGGACGTGTCAGTCGACACCCTTGCCGAGATGAGTGAGAACTACACGGGCGCAGAGATAGAGAACGTGGTGCGGGAGGCCGGGATGAGCGCCATAAGGGCGAAGAGGGAGATAGTCACCAAGGCTGACTTCGATAAGGCGCTGGAGGAGGTAAGGCCCGCCATACCCAAGGAGCTCTCGGACAGGATAAAGAGGTTCAAGGAGGAACCGGAGAACATGTACAGGTAACGCTTAGTTAGTGATATCATGAAGATAGTGGTTTCAGACCCAAAGAGCGGAAGGTCCAAGGGAATGGAGGTAGCGGCAGACGCAGCGGCGACTCTCGTGGGAAGGCATATAGGCGAGTCCATCGAGGGCAGCGCCTTCGGCCTTGGCGGATACAAGCTGAAGGTGACCGGGGGAAGCGACAGCAGCGGATTCCCGCTCAACAGGAGCATACAGGGAACCGGGAAGGTCAAGATAATGAGGCTTCTGGCGGATTCCGGAAAGAGCAAGGGCCAGTACAGGAGGGAGAGCGTCAGGGGAGGCATAATATCCCAGGACACCGCACAGGTCAATCTCTCGATACTGGAATACGGGGAGAAGCCGATCGGCGAGATAATGCCGGCGAAGGAGGAGAAGAAGGCCGATGAGGCGCCGAAGGAGGGATGATAAGTTTGGAAGGAAAGTTGGGAGGGGACATAACGCATAGCGCGCTCAACATAGGAACGCTCGGGCATATCGACCACGGCAAGACATCGCTCACCAGGGCAGTCACGGGAGCGTGGACCGACAGGCACAGCGAGTCGATAAAGAGGAACATGACGATAAAGCTCGGCTACGCCGACGCTGTGATAAGGAAGTGCCCCACCTGCAAGGGCAGCGCGGCCTACACGACGCTTGAGAAGTGCGCCAACGACGGCACGAAGACGGAGCCGCTGATCAGGTTCTCTATGCTCGACGCTCCGGGGCACGAGACACTCATGGCGACCGCGATAGTCGGGTCCAGCATAATAGACGCGATACTCTTCGTGATCGCGGCCAACGAGCCCTGCCCGATGCCCCAGACCAAGGAGCACCTGATGATAATAAACATACTCGGGATCAAGAACGTCATAATCATACAGACCAAGATAGACATAGTCGGAAAGGAGGCTGCCATAGCGCACCAGAACAAGATAAGGGAGTTCGTTAAGGGCAGCGCGATAGAGAACGCCCCGATAATACCGGTGATGTCCAACCTCGGCGTGAACATAGACGTCCTGCTCGACAGGATAGCGAACATGGAGATGCCCAAAAGGGACCTCGAATCGGACCCGCTGATGTATGTGGTCAGATCGTTCGACGTCAACAAGCCCGGATCCGACCCGACCAAGATGCTCGGAGGGGTCCTGGGCGGAGCGGTGGCGAAGGGAAGATTCAAGGCTGGTGAGAGGGTCGAGATAAAGCCCGGGATAAAGATAAACAACAAGGCGAAGAAGGAGGCCTACGAGTCGGTCTCAACCACCATAACGAGCCTCAGCAACGGCACCGAGGCGATTGACGATGCGGTGCCGGGAGGGCTGATAGGCGTCTCCACCGAGATGGACCCTGCCTTCACCAAGGCGGATGGCCTTGTGGGCAGCTTAATAGGCCTAAAGGACAAGATGCCTCCGGTGCTCAGCTCGCTTACGATAAAGTACCACAAGCTGCCCAGGGACGACGTGCCGGAGCAGCACATGGTGGAGAACGAGCCGATGATACTTGGCATAGGGACGGCGACGGTGCTCGGCTATGTGAAGAAGGCGAGGAAGGACACGATAGAATTCACGCTCAAGCATCCGGTATGCACGGACAAGTCGATGAAGGTCGCGGTGATGAGGAACCTCGCGAAGAGGTGGAGGCTCACGGGCTGGGGCTCAATCTCCTGAGAGCTTCCCTTGCCTCCATCGCCAGCTTTCCCATCCAGTTCTCCCCCCTCGCCCCCCAGAATAGATCGTCTGGGCTGTCTTCCAGGAGGATTGCGTCCCCTGTGGCGAGCAGTTTCTCCCCGAGATCGGGGTTCTGGGCGAACTTGGCGGTGAATCCCCTGCGCATGACGGTCAATTTCTCTTCGGGAGGCCTTTTGGGGTACTCCTCTGGACCGAGCGAATGCAGCCTCGCCTTCGCCTCGTAGCCGGTCGCCGAGTCCATTATCCATTTCCTCTTCGATTCGCTTAGGGGCTTGGTGCTCTGGTAGTAGTGCTCCAGACTCTTGTATAAGACGCCGCCGATCTCTATCGGGCAGAGGTACATGGTTGAGATGAACCCCCATTCTCCCGTGTCGTCGTAGAACTTTATTGATTTGGGTTTTGCCTTGTTCATGGGCCAGCACTGGAAAGATTAAAGGAAGAGACTCCTGCAGAAGCGTGCGCCTACCTGCCGAGGGTTATCAGTATGGCGCTTACCTTTGACTTTGTGCCGTCCTCGTTGGTGAGCTCCTCGGAGGAGGTCCTTATCGCCTTCTCTTTGAGGTCAGGAAGGAACCTGTTGACAACTATCTCCTTCACGTCCACGGCCCTGGATATGGAGTTGCCCCTCGCCTTGATGGTGACCTCGCTCTGGCCGCTGTTGAATTGTGTGACGACAGCTAGCACATAGTTCATCGTCGGCTTCTTACCCACATACACTGTGTTCTCTGGCTTTGTCCCGATTACTGCTGTTGGTTCGTTGCTCATGGTATCACTTCAGTGTTGCTCTAGACTGTTTGCGCAACTAAGCTATATATACCTTGATTACGTCTTTGCGCCCTCAGGATGGCTGGCGGGGCTTGACCCCAAGTTCGGAAAGAATCTGATAGGGGTAGGCGAGCGATATCTCCTTGAGGAGCGAAATCTCCTCCTTTATTCCGAGCTCCTTCGCGATCCCCATGTTGTCGTCTATTGATCTGGAGATGAGCTCCAGGAGCTCCTCTGAGAGCGCGAGCGCCCTCTGCGGACTTAGCTTCCCGGTGGCGATTAGCCTGCGCGCCTCAAGCATGTCCCAACGCTCGGCCTGCTCCCTTAAGGTGAAGGCCTTGCCGAAGCTCCTCATGAACTCCGGCACTATTGGCTGGAACACTCTCATGAACATCCCGGCAAAGGTCTTCATGTAGCAGTGGTTTAGTATTATGCCGCTGGCGAATACCCTCTCCTCCCAGCTATCGAGCCTGCTGAGCCTGCCGAACAGCCTGTCAAGGGACCCGTTGTCCTCCGGCATCCTCTTCTTGAGCCCTGCCACCAGGTTCTTCATCGCCCTGGCGCCCTTGCCATCTATGTCGGCGAGGGCAGCGTATCCGTTCTCATATTCGGGGTTCCCTATGGAGTGGTTTGCTGCCCAGTATGCCTCGAGATCGGAGAGCCTCTGCTCGCCATGGAAGAACAGCGCCACCAGCTCCACTATGGAGCCCAGCTTGAACTTCATGCCGTTAGGCAGCACCGCGCTGTCGCCGGTTATCTGCCCCTTCTTCCTGCCGAAGCCGATTAGGCTTATCGCCTTCCTTATGGAATCGGCCTTGTTCCTGCTCACGTACTTGTAGACGTACGGGCGCGCCCACTCGGGCACGCCGTACCTGTCCATGGCGCTGTCGACCAGCTTCGCGGTCACGCCGCTGAGCTTTCCCATAGGTTCACTTCTTGTCCTTCTGGGCGGACGCCTTCTCTTTCTTCGATGCGCTCGCGCTCATCCTTCTCCTGACCATCACGACAACGATTATGGCAACCACCACAACCGCCACCACTATTTCTATGGTGGAGCCTCCGGCACCGCCGCTTGCGACGGTAACGAAGTAGTTGCTAGACCCGGAGAACTGCTGATTGGTAGCCCCAGTGGGCTGCTTCCACTGCTCGTAGAGAGTTACTGGGTAGTTGCCCGGCACCCCTGCGGTGTCAACGCTGACAAGGAATGTCACGTTCGTGGAAGATCCCGGCTGCAGGTCGCTTACATAGGCTGTGCTGGCGACCGGCGTTATCGGATATGTGGTCTGCAGGCTCAGCTGCAGCTGCTCTGCGGCAGAGGTCCCGTTATTGGTGACAATGATATGCACCGGCACATCTGTCGCTCCTGGCTTAACCCCCGAATTCATCGAGCCCAGGGTGAACTGCGCCGATGGCGCTACCGATAGGTTGACATTCTGGGAGCCGCTGTACATCTGCTGGAACCTGGATGAATAGTAGGTTGCGTTGGCCACCAGGTATGTCTTGCTGAGGTTCTTGGCGGAGACCAGGATCGGCTCGCTCACCATGGAGCCCCTAGTTAGGTTGGATATGAAGAAGGACCTTACGGAGCTGAGGACGTTGATCCCCCGTCCGCCGCTTATGACAACGGTCACGTTGCGGGCAGTGCCATACCCTATGTTCTCTATCATGAGATTAACGGTCTGGTTGTATCCGGTATATAGTGCGCCGGGCTGGGGGCTTGATGCCACAACCCTTATCTGCGGCCTGTTGTTAACGTAGAAGCTAACAGGCATTGACGAGGCCGCAACAACGGTTCCGGTGGCCGCATACACAAAGTATTTGGCAGTGTAGTTGATAGTGTAGACCCCCGATGGCGTGGTGTTAGGTATCGCTATCGTGTAGTTGTAGTATGCTGCATCTAGACCGGGGTTCAACTGCCCCACAATGCGGCTGGACAGCGGCGAGACATTGAAAATCGGGTAGCCGCTGCTGGGCTGCAGGCTGGTTCCGTAGAGCCAGCTCTCATAGGCATTGTACAGCTGGAACCTTATCGTAGCATTGCCCCCGGCCATGACCGGATTGGGCGACACCGAGAGGTTGACCATCGAGAGCGCTCCGGAGTACTGGGCGCCAACCATGCCGCTGAGCATCGCAACGGCGGCAAACGCCAAAAGGAAAATTTTTGTCTTCATTTATTCACCAATAATCATAATGCATCATAGTTTCTTGCTGGAGCTGTTGAAGAAGAAGTAGGCCAGCACCATCATCACCCCAGTGAAGGAGAGCAGTATCAGAGTTGTTGATATCAATGTGCTTACCGGAAGGGCCCCTTTTATCATTATGTCCCTGACCGCGTTTACGGCGTAGAAGAGCGGGTTTACGGCGACAATCGGCTTGAGGAAGCTCGGCAGCAGCGTGACGGGGACGAACGCTCCGGCCAGGAATGAGAGCGGGAGCGTGAGGGTCTGTGCGACCAGGGCGTAGGTCTGCAGCTGCTTCATTCGCGCGGCAAGCGCTATGGCGAGCGCGCTAAAGCCCAAACCGACAAGGAAGACTACCCAGAGAAGCTCTAAGAACCCTATCGGCCCGGCCGCTATGGTCGCGCCGTAGAGCAGCCCTATCGCGAGGCCTATGTAGGCGGAGAGTATGGACTGGAAGGTGCCGTATGCTATCTTGCTAAGCAGGATTGAAAACTTGTTTATGGGGGTGGTGAGGAAGGCCTTGAGGTTGCCCAATTCCCTGTCGCTTAGCAGCGTGAAGCCGGAGGTGAACACGGCGCCGAATGAGGCCACCATGACGAGGATGCCGCCCACCACGAAGCTAAGATAATTGCTGCTCGCCCCGTATACGTAGTTGGACACTACAGACACAGCGCTGCGGCCTCCTCCGGGAACTGAGGAGGCTGTTGCAACCGCACCAAACTGCGCGGCGGCCGAATCAACAGTGGCGGCCGCGACTTCTGATGGCTGCGGCTGCGAGTTGTCAAGGTAAACGTATATTTTTTTGTCTACGCCGCTTGTGAATCCGGTTGGTATCACCACAATCGCCGCGACCTTGCCCTGAGAGAGGAGGTTTGTGGCATCCTGTTGCGTAGTCTGGCTAGCTATCAAGACCCCACTGCCGCTCTGGAGCGTGCTTATGAAATTCAGCGCGCCGGCGCCGTTGTCGTAGTTCACCACCGCTATTGGGATATTCTTCGGCGTGCTGCCGAAGCTTCCCAATAGGAGCACGAATATGATCGGGAATATCAAAGACCGAATCAAGTTGACCCGCAGGTTCTTCTTGAATATGAGCATCTCCCTGAGGAAGAGCGTTGATGTGTCTCCGAGCAAGCTCATCTCATCTCCTCCCCATCACCATGCTTCCCCTTGCGCTCGTGAATTCGCCCGCCGTATCTCTCACCTCCGAGCCCGTCAGCTTGAGGAAGACGTCGTCTATCGTCGGCTCGTGCATGCTTATGTTGGATATCTTTATCTTGTTGGCGCTTATCGCCTTGATTAGTTTCTCCACCTTCTCGATGGCATTGCTTCCCCCAGGGGCCAAGACCTTGTTGGTGAGAACCTGGGGCTCGAGGCCGACCCTCCTAAATACGGTGGCGACCTTCTGCAGGTCGTCCTTGTCGGCGGATACCTCAATTATATTGCTCATCCCTATCTTTTGCCTCAGCTCGCTTGGCGTGCCTAGCGCTATTAGCTTCCCATGGTCGATTATGCCGATCCTGTTGCAGAGCTGGTCGGATTCCTCCAGGTATTGGGTGGTGAGCAGTATGGTTATGTTTTGCTCCCTGTTTATCTGCCTAAGCAGGTTCCAGATCTTCGTCCTGTTCTGGATGTCAAGGCCGGTGGTGGGCTCGTCGAGCAGCAGTACCTTAGGCGCATGCATCAACGACTTGGCGGTCTCGAGCCTCCTCTTCATTCCGCCGGAGAAGGTGCCCGCATATGCATCCCTAAAGGAGGTTAGGTCCGCAAGATCGAGCGCGAAGTCTATGTCCTTCTGGAGCTCTGAGGGGGGGATGTGGTAGAGCTTGCCGAATATCATTAGGTTCTGCTCCGCAGTCAGCTCTGATTCGACAACGGTCTCCTGTGTCACTATGCCAATCCCATTCCTGGCCGTTGAGGGCTCTTTCTGCATGTCTACGCCGTTTACCAGCACCCTTCCGGACGTTGGTTCCAGCAGGCCCAAAATCATGCTTATCGTTGTGCTCTTGCCGGCGCCGTTCGGGCCGAGGAGGCCGAAGATCTCGCCCTTCTTTATGTTGAGGCTGAGGTCGTTGACCGCAGTCAGCTTGTCGAACCGCTTGACCAGGTTCTGTATCTCAATGGCATATTCGTTCATTATCCCACGATCTTGGCGAGTTCGCTCACCGACCTGAGGAAGAAGAGCTTGGATTTCCTTAGCGTATTCTTTCCCAGCGGCGTTATGTAGCAGTAGTTCTTGAGCTTCCCGTCCTTGACCTTGCTGACTGATTTTATATAGCCCGATTCCTCGAGCGCGTTTATCGTGTTGTATATGTCATTCTTTATCTCTCCCTTGCTCCTTCCAAAGAACTTGGAAGCCGCTGCGGACTTGCAGAGCCCCTCGAAGAGCTCATAGGAGTAGGAGGGTTTCATTGATATCTCGTGCAGGAGCCTGAACTTCAGCATTATCCGCCTGACGTCCTTCGTCATGAAGTTGTCCGGATTAGACCAGTTAGCTGCCTTCAAAGGATCACATATGGTTTAAATTTAAACTATATTATATTTATCCTAATATACTTAAAGGTATCGTTATTTTGGGGCTCAAGGCTTGCGCTGGGGCGTATGGATTTTGGCGTCAGGGATTACCTCCCTACGACACCCTGTTCCTTCGTGAAGAGCAGCATGCCCTCGAACGGCCTGGTTATCTGGCTGGCGCGGCTTCCGTAGATCGCCCTGACGCCGATCTTGTGGGCCAGCTCGATGAGCCTCTGGGTTATTATCCCGTCGAATACCACGACGTCACCCCTTCCCAGGTCCTGCATCTTCGGCATGAGCTCCCTTATCGGGACCTCTGCCGCCGGCGTTCCGGATGAGTCGTATATCCTGCCACGAAGCGTGTTGTGGAGCTCGTCAAGCGCGGCGGTGAACTTGGGATCTGCCGGCGATGATTGGGTCTGTGGCCTGGCGCCCTGGCTCTCCTGCCTTGGCTGTTCCCGCTGCATCCTCTGGGGCTGCGGCCGAGGGGTAAAGTCCACATCGTTGCCGTCCATGTCCTTTATCGTGCCCTCTGAGCCCGATGTGACCTCCTCGAGCATGCCCTCATAGGTTATCGGTTGCTCCACCTTCTTGTCGATGGGGCCCTTGGCGAACATGTTCCTTGATATCTCAGTCGGGCTAAGCACAGGCTCGCTCCTCTGCTCCATCGGCGCGCCTCCCGGATGCTGCATCTGGGGCGGGTGCTGCTGCTGATCCGGCCTTGGTGTGAAGTCCCTTCTCTGCTCGAAGCGCTGCGGCCTTGCGAACGAAGACGGCCTTCCGTTGCCGCCATGGCCTCCTCCGTGGTTAAGCCTCGAGAGCGCCTGCTCTATGGGTATCTTCGCCCTTAGGGATTTGATTATGTCCTTCCTTGTGAGCTCCTCCACCTCCTTTCCGTCTGGAGCCCTGACCACGAAGTCAACCTCGCAGACGTTTGAGAGGCCCCTTAGGATCATATCGCCTCCCCTGTCCCCGTCCAGGAAGAGTACAGTCTCCTTGGACTTGCTTAGGTCTATTATCGTCTTTGGTATCGTTCCGGTCGCGCCTCCGACAGCAACGCAGTTGGTTATGTCATTCTTCAACAGGTTTATCACGTCCGCCCTTCCCTCAACGAAGATGACCTCCTCGTTGGTGTCTATGTCGGGTCCGGCCGGCAGGTTCTCTGGTCCGTAGGATGTCACCACGCTGGACTTGACGTCCGCCTCGACCTGCTCGCTGATCTCCCTGCTGTCAGGCATCTCAGTCGTGAGCAGCGTCTTGAGCAGCTCCTTCGCCCTGTTGATTATCTTCCTTCTCTTCTCGTTCCTTGTGTCCTCTACCCTATTTATCTTGAAATTTGTCTCGAACGGCCCGACCCGGTCCACCGACTCTATTGTGGCGCCGAGTATGCAGGTCTCTACCCTTCCGAGCGATGATGGCAGGAAAAGCTTTCCGAGCGTCTTGTTCCCAGATGTTGAAACTTCAATCTCTATCCTTCCTATCTTGCCGTTCTTCTGGAGCTCCCTGAGGTCTAGGCCGCCTCCAAGGAGGCCCTCAGTCTGTCCGAATATCGCGCCGATTATGTCGGGCTTTTCCGCAAGCCCAGAGACCTCGAATCTGGCCTCTACCATGTATTTTACTACGTCTATGTAAGTTTTTCCCATTCAATAACCCCTTGTGGGTCAAGAACGGACAGTGGCTAGGCAAGGAGAGAAATGAATAGTGTCGAAAGGATCGGCCAATAGTATTGCCAGACCCCGAATGATTGAAGAAGTATTCATTGTATCAACTTACCTGACTATGTTCGTCCTTAACTGGTAATTAATCGGAGGATACACTTATAAGCATTGTGTATTGTTACGCGGATTGTCGCTTTTTCCATGAAAATGGAAGAGGTATTATATATCTGATTAAAATGATTTGTAGTATGGCAGCCAAATCCGTCTCTATAATAGGCTCAACGGGTTTCATAGGCACCCAGACCTTGGATGTCATAGATAGGAGCAACGGGCGTTTTAGGGTAACCGGGCTCGCCTGCGGAGGGAATATACCTAAAGTTGCCGAGCAGGCGATCAAATACAGGCCAAGAGCGGTATCAGTTGAGCGGGAGGAAGACGCGCATAAGCTCAGACAAATTTTAGGGCCGTCCATCCAGGTATTCAGCGGGCAGTTTGGGATTAGAAGTGCCTGTATAGGGGATGGCACAGATGTGGTTGTCAATGCGGCGGTCGGGGTTGCCGGTTTCATACCGACCTTGCAGGCGCTGGAGGCTGGCAAGACCCTCCTGCTTGCCAACAAGGAGAGCATAGTAATAGGAGGAGAGCTGGTCATGGAGACGGCAAAGCGCAAGAAGGCGGCAATCATATCGATTGACAGCGAGCACAGCGGGATACTCCAATGCCTGAGGGGCAACGAGAACAATAGGATAGAGAAGGTTTACATAACTGCATCCGGTGGCCCGTTCTACGGGAGGAAAAGGCACGAGTTATTGCGTGTAACTCCTAATGAAGCGCTCAAGCACCCGACCTGGAATATGGGAAGGAGGATAACCATAGACTCTGCGACCCTCTTCAACAAGGGGTTCGAGCTTATCGAGGCCAGGTACTTCTATGGTGTGGAGCCACATCAGGTGGAGGCGGTGGTCGACAGGTCGAGCAAGGTGCACGCGATGGTGCAGTTCGAGGACTCGTCGATGATTATGCAGGTGGCTGTGCCAGACATGAGACTCCCCATACAGTATGCGCTTTATTACCCTGAGAGGCCGCTGAATGCGCTCGAGAGGCCGCAAGTCGAGGGAATGAGCCTACAATTTCTTGGGATAGACCACGAGACCTTTAAGGGCATATCGATGGCCAGGTTCGCGATGGAAAGAGGGGGCGTCATGGGAGCCGTGCTCAACGGCGCGGATGAGGAGGCCGTAAAGTTTTTCCTTGACCGAAAGATAGGGTTCTTGCAGATAGGCGATTACGTTGAGAAGGTCATGAAGAATTGGGAGTCGAAGCATTCCCTAGATTACTTCACGTACGAAGGGCTCATCGCGGCAGACACGATTGCCAGAGCGGAAATTGGTGCGCTCGTGGAGCAGGCAGAACAAAGCCGCTCATGAGTTATACTCGACGAACCTGGCGTTCGACTCTATGTATTCGAGCGTGTTCTTGAGCGCCCTGTTTATGTCGCTTATGTAGTTGGACTTGAGGTAGAAGAATCTCTTGACCTCCTTTAGATCCCGTTCGGTCTGCAATATCGAGAGGTCCTCTATCGGGTCGACGATCAGGCTGGTGTTGCCAGAATAGAGCTTCCTGAGCCTCTGCCAGTTCCTCTTGGTCCATTCCAGCGTCAGCTCCTTGCCCACAGGATTTGAAGATACGTAGGACTTGAGTATGCCCTTGTCCTGCGGCCTCACATGCCTGCTCAGCGAGAACTCTAGAGCCTTGGAGTTGAGCTCGGTTGTCATGAAGCTGCCGAGCGCGCCGAAGACAGCTCTCTGCTCTTCGGGGCTTTCAGTCTTCACGTACATATCAGTGAATCGCTTGAACTCCTTGGCGCCGCCATTTGCGGCAACGATGGAGTAGATCGCAACCTTGAGGTCGCTGTCTATCGGTTTTCCATTCTTGATGGAGTCTAGGAACATCCTTCTCGCCCTCGTCACCACCGCCTTATCCCCGTTTCGCCCCAGGGTTGAAATAGCGCCGCTCCTCAACGTCGTGAGGTATTGAGGCTCGTCCTTACCCTTTTTCCACCCAAGCCTAGTGAGGTTCTTCCTGGCGAACTCGGCCTCGAGGCGATTCGCCCTGTTGTAGACGGCGCCCTTGTTGTAGAATCTCAGAGATAGCCCGGTGAAGTAGCTCGCTATGGCTGAGTTGACCGGATAATCGCACCCCATGCAGTAGTCTTCTATGAAGTCCAGCACGTCCGAGATCTTCATCCTGCACGAACGGGCGAGCGCAATCATGTCGTTTATTATGCCCCAGGCGTCGAGCGGGTCGAGCCTGCCAGACTTTATCTCTGCCCCGAGCTTCTTCAGGTTGCTCTCGGAATATGCGGCCCTGTAAAAGCCAGTCTGGCCGAGGTTCAGCTTTATGAATGTCGCACCCGGCACCTTCAATAATTGCTCCTTCTCCCGCATCATTATGAAACCTTCGCCCTTGTCGGTTAGGTACCTGACCGGTATCGGCCAGTTCCTGCGTGCGCCCTCGTAGGGGAGGATGGTGAACCGCTCCTGCCTCAGCCTGAATGCGCCGCCTTTCATGCTGTCCACGTATATGATCGGGAAGCCCTCGTTCTCTATCCAGAAGGTCGCCACTCCGGGCAGCTCCCTCGCCTTTTTGTCGCCCGTGCTGGCTATCGCGTTCCAGAGATCCTCCTTGGCGGTGTTTGAATAGGCATGCTTTGTAAAGTATATCTTGAGCCCGGCCCTGAAAACCTCTGGGGAGACATAGTCCTCGAGCATCCTGAGCACCGCGGATCCCTTCTGGTAGCTTATGGCATCCAGTATCTCCTCGATCTCGCTGGGGCTGTTGACCTCGACGTGGATAGGGTGCGTTGTCCTGAGTTGGTCTGCCGTCATCGCGAGCCCCGCGGTGTCGTTGACTATGTGGGCTACCCGCATCTTCCATTTCGGGTATATCGCTTCTATGGTCTTCTCCTCCATGAAGGTGGCGAAGCTCTCGTTGAGCCAGAGGTCGTTCCACCATCTCATCGTGACAAGATCGCCAAACCACTGGTGCGCAAGCTCGTGTGACACTATTATCGCTATGTACCTCTTTATCGGGACCGAGGAGGTCGCATTGTCGCCAAGCAGCCCTATCTCCCTCGAGGTTATGGCGCCCCAGTTCTCCATCGCTCCGGCCTGAAAGTCCGGGATCGCGATGAGATCCATCTTCGGCAGAGGGTACTTTACCCTGAAGTAGGATTGCTGGAACTCTATGAACTTCGGGGCGAACTCCCTTGCAAGCCCGGAGTTGGAGGACTTGCCGGGGGTGGTGATTATCCTGAAGTCGAGGCCCTTCTCCCTCCACTTCACATATTCGAAGGGGCCGATCCCGATGTATAGGAGATAGGTGGACATTATGGGGGTCTTCCTAAACGTCACGGTCTTCCGCCCTTTTCCGCTTTTGGCTTCTGACCTGATCGGCATGTTGGAGACAGCCGTTAGGCCCTCATCCATTGTAAGGCCGAGGTCAAAGGTGGCCTTCATCGCAGGCTCGTCGAAGCAGGGGAAGGCGTTGCGGGCATTGGTCGATTCGAACTGGGTGGTGAGTATCCAGCCTTCCTTTCCCTTGTATATGTATTTGCTCCTGTAGAGGCCGCGCATGTTGTACTGGGCTTCCCCACGGAAGTCGATTTCCAGCTTGGTCTGCCCAGAGATCTTCTTCTGGATCCGCAGGGTTATGCGCTCAAGCTTGTTGTCGTAGGAGACCCTTGCAGGATAGGATGTGCCTTTTGAAACTACGGAGGCGGAAAGCACCTTTATGAATTTGGAGTTGAGCGTTATGGCATTGGTCGGGCGGTCTATCGCTACCGTTATCGTTTCCTTCCCACCGTACTTGAATGTCTTCATGTCCGTGTCGAGCAGAAGCTTGTAGTTGCTTGGGACCACATTGATACCGAGGGTTTCCCTCTTTCCACTCGCCATTCGCATCAGTCAGATTACTTAGTATAGATTTAAATAGCATAGACCAGAAATCTCGATTATGCGCATCGCCTTCGTCTCAGATTCTGTGTATCCCTGGAATTTCGGGGGTCTTGAGACCTTGGAGCGGGCGGAAGCGGACGCGCTGGCCAAGGAGCACGAACTGCACTTCTTCTCCCTGAGGTGGCCAGGGATGAAGGGAAAGTTCGAGAAGGACGGGATCGTGTACCACACTTTCCATGAGATAGACCGCAAGCGCTTCTACAGGCACAACAGGCGCTCCATAAGGGAGGCCGTGTTCTTCGCCTTCGGGCTTATCCGGATTTTCAGGTACAAATTCGATGTGGTCCACAGCAACGAGTTCCCGATACTGCAGCTGCCGCTCCTCAAATTCTACTGCATGCTGACAGGCTGCAAGCTTCTAGTGGACGCCCATGAGGTGTGGGACTTAGATTACTGGACCACTTATCTGGGGGGAACGATGGGGTGGTTTGCCAACGCCTATGCCAACTGGGCGCTAACCATGGCGGACCACTACATAGCGAACGCGAGCGATACGGGGAGGAAGCTTGAGGAGCTCGGCGTCCCGGCGGGCAGGATAACTGTTTACGCGCCGACAATAGACGACATGATGATGTCCTCGGTGAAGGCCACCAGAAAAACAAGGGAGATAGTGTTCGCGGGCAGGCTGATAAAGGAGAAGGGCCTCGACAGATGGCTCAACGTGGTGGCCAAGACGGTGAAGATTACAAGGGCGAAGGGAGTCATAATAGGAGACGGGCCAGAGGTCCCAAGGATAAAGGCCCAGATCAGTAGGATGAAGCTGCAGGGCAAGGTCGAACTGAGGGGCTTTTACAGCGGGGCGAACAAGAGCGCGCTGTTTAGGAGAATAAAGGAGGCAGGACTGTTTTTGCACATGTCGGAGAGGGAGGGGCTCAGCACAGTCGCCCTGGAGAGCATAGCTCTCGGAACTCCAGTGCTCCTTCCAAGCTACACCCCGATACCGGAGGACGTGAAGCGGATGTGCATCGTGGCGGACGAGCGGGTGCTCCCTGAGACAGCGGCCAAGATACTTAATGGCAGGAAGCAGGACTACATCCCGAACAGGGAAGGGATGAAGGAGTTCTACACCTCCAACCTGCTTTCAATCTACAGGGAAATATTCAGGAAGGTCGGGGCCCGCCGAAAGAGGGAGTGAAAGGCTTATATAAGACCTTAATTAAAAGCAATAATCACATGGCCTTTGTGGTGTAACGGCTGCACGGGAGACTGTGGATCTTCTAGACCGGGTTCGACTCCCGGCTCAGGCCTTCTCGTTTTCTTTGACGCAAATGCGGGGGAAGTTCCCTTTTGGGAAGCAGGCGGGGACCCCTTCTCTTACTTCCGCTACAAAAAGCTATACGAACGATTTAAATACAGAGGCAATGTAGCTATTAGCGACCAGTTGGATCCGTTTGACGACCCTTCCAACTTTTACGACGACAAGTGGAGATATGGACGACCCCGTGAGCAGCGTTCTGGAACGAAGTAGGATTTCCCTGCCAAAGGAACGCGTGGCAAAGAGGGCGATAATAAAGACCTGCCTCGACCTTGCCTGCAACACGGTGGAAGCCGGAAGCCTATTTGTCATCGAGCTCAACGGAAAGGGCAGCAACGGATACTATACCAAGGTATTCCCGACGATAAAGGGTTCCGGCGGGAGGTGCCTCTCGGTCATGAGGGCCAAGGACAGGACCGTGATAAAGCACCTCTCGGCGCTTGACGGCGCCACCATAGTCGACGGGAAGGGCAGGATGAGGGAGTTCGGAGTCACGCTGAAGAGGCAGACCACATTTATGGGCCACGGCAAGAGGCATGCCTTCGCCGCCGGCACGAGCAAGATGAAAAACATAGTCTGCGTGCTCGCTAGCGAGGAGGACAAGCATGTTCGGGTCTTCAGGGACGGGATCTGCCTGCTGGACATAGACGCCAAGACAAGACTCACCAGCGACCTCAAGCACAAGATAGTGGAGATAGTCAACAACCCGCTCTCGAAGATACTGGTGGCAAGCGGAATAGCCACCTCGATACTCACGCTCAACCCGATACCGGCGATAATAACGATAACGGGCAGCAGCGTGATAGTCTCCTACGGCTTCGACAGGCTCAAGGCACTTTTCTGAACGCCCGTCTGGAGAAGGATTTATATACCTGAATAGCTCAAGCATTTTCGGGGGTACAATGGCATCTGCAAAATCCTTGCAGAAAGACAGCCCGGCAGGAAAGCGCGGGCACCACAGCGGCAACGGCCACACAACTGCTTCTGAGATAAAGGAATCAATCGGCCTGCGGCAGATTCCTTCTGAAACGCCAAATAGGGAGAGCTTAGCGCATGAACTTATCGCAAGGGCCGAGGCGAAAACGAATCCGGTCCCCAAAACGGTTAGGGGAGGCACAGACGCAAGGCATGACAAGAAGGGGAACTTCAGGCTTCAGATCACGATGGATCGCGAGCCATCGATATTCTTCAACCAGGTGATAGGGCGCATAGGCGATGGCAAGCTCGCCGATGAGATTGGACATAAGGTTTGCCCGCAAGTGATGATAGAGGTATTCAGGGCGATAGATCCGCGCAGCTTCTCAAGGATACCGAGCGAGATGCACATGGCAAGGGACCATGTTTTTGAGGTGCTCGACAGGAACCACGACGCCATACACGCCAACATCTGGATGACAAACACCCCTACGGTTTCAACGGTGATGGAGGCGATACAGGCCAGGCGTAGGATAAGCAGGCTCTTTATCGGAGAGAACGAGATCGAGCTCCTCGAGGGCAAGATCGCAGCGGCAACGAAGTGCCCCGGATGGCTTCCAATAGAGACCACAGAGGGCATACTTGCCAAGGCCAAGACCAACGGCGGCCTGAGCTTTGAGAGAATTATGCACATGAAGGTCGAGTATGTAAACGGCGACAATAGGAGCAGCACCACGCTCTTCTCGCTTATGCAGAGGAAGGGCGCAGAGCTCGTGGAGGCAAGGCAGAAGGCCCAGGTCGAAAGCCGGCACCAGGCCATGCCGATGTCTGAAGCGAGAATAGGTATGAGAGTGCGCAACTCACCAGACAGATATCCGCTTCCGGAATATGTCAGGAGATATAAACACGGAGTGACGGGAGACGTGCTGGTATTCACGAGCCCGAATAGCAATTTGGTGGTGCACCGCAGCAGGATAATACTATTCGCGCCGCTGGGTCTCGAGGTCGCGGAGACGGGTGACGGCACGATGGTCGCAGTCGTATCTGCTGGAAAGGGAGTCACATTCGCGGGGCTCAGCATGGAAGAGCAGGAGTTCCTGGGGCCGCACTACAAGGCTAGGGTTCTAAAGGAGGAGTCAAAGGCCCGCATAGATCCGGTTCTCGCGAGAAGGCTGCTTTTGAGCGGCCCGGAGGATTACTATCCGACCCGGCTAAGGTTATAAATACCTTGACGCGAACTATCTGATATATGTTCGGAGGAATAACGATAGTCGCAGAGGTCAAGATGAAGTCTCCCTTCGGCTTCATTTCAAAAAGCAGCTGGGAAGAACAGTTCAAGCTTGCCGACGAGCTAGGTGACATAATAGCCGTTCATACGGACAGCAGGTGGGGCGGAAGCTTTGACGAGCTGAAGAAGGCCAGGTCGCTGACAAAGAAACCGATACTCGCCAAGGGCATACACGAGACCGACGAGCTGGTTGACCAGGCGGTGAAGGCGGGCGCCGACTATGTGCTTGTTGTCGGGAGGGTGCCGGAGGTCCACAATGAGATAGCGTGGATCGAGCCGATGAACCTAAAGCAGCTTAGGGATATACCTGACACATTCAAGGTCGTATGGAACGCGAGGGACATAACGACCGGAAAGCCGAAGCCCGAGACTTTCGAGCAGGCGAGGGAGGCATGGCAGGGATGGCTCTGCCAGGCGAGCTTCATTAGGCACATAGACGAGGTAAAGGGCGGCGCGGACGGCATCCTGGTGGGTCAGGGCCTTTCCGAGTTCGCCAGGTCCATTGACGACTGATCGCGACAAAACTCGCAAACCATATATATTATAAAAACCTGACAGCTAGTTGAGGGTTCAGCTTGAAGAGCAAGACGGTTTGTGATGAGAAATTAGTTGCAAAGGTAAGCCGGCAGGCTATTCACATTGGTTTGAGGGGCCCGAAGATTTTGGAATTCAAAGAGTACAGAGGCGCCAGATCCATAGAGAAGGCACTTAGGACAATGGATGCACTTGAGAATGGAATCCCAAAAGTCCTTAATTTGGAGGGAGGCGGGTTGAAGGTAATTACAGCTAGAAAAAATGCGGGACTGTTTGCTGGCGTAAAATCGTTGTTCGACAAGAAAAGGAGGGTTATGGAAGAGGTCATTTCGGACGTAAGAGAGTTGACTAGAAAGGATGCGGAGGGACTTAAGTCGATCCTTAATCCTTCCGAATTCGAGGTGCTGTTGGAATACAGCGAATCTAGAAGAGGCAGTTCAAGGGGAAAAGAGGTTTTTGACCAAATGATGCTTAAGGTGACTGGCGGCATCTTCAGTATAGATGACGCCAAAAAGGCCAGAGGGGAATTTGGGAGAACGGTAGCAGCAAAGATGACAGTATTGTACAACGATCGGCTCGTCCTAGAGGGCAGAAGCAAGGAGCGGCTCGAGGAGAATAGGAAGGTCAGGGAATTGCGCAAAGATATAAAAAAGTTTGAGGATCAAAGCCGGGAAATTAAGTCTGCACTCAAACTGCTCGAAAACCTTAGAGAAGGAGAGTTCAAATCCGAACTTGAGTTAGTAAAGGCGTTCAGGGATTTGGGAAGCAACGTGAGTTACATGTTTGAGAATCTGGACTGGAGGGAAAAGGCATTCATAGTACAATTTGCAGTCGGGACTAATGAGATGGTAAGAAATCCCATTGCAGGAGATAACCATCCGGAATATATTTTGGGATATAAGTCTGAACTTTGGAAGAGCTGGGCAGATCAGCACAGAGAGGAATTCGCGGCCGAATTGAAAAGGCGCGGTCGCGCGATGCTTCTTAAAATTAAGGAGTCGTTTGTGAAGGAGGATTATTTGAGGGGTTAGCTTATCCCGACTACCTTTATCCAAAATACCATTGTCTTTCCGCCGAGCGGATGATCAGCCTTGCCGGTTCCGTATGCCTTCTCCGGCGGTACGGTAACGGTCTTCTCCTGGCCGAGCTTCATGCCGATGACGGCCTCGTCGAAGCCCTCTATCAACTCCCCCGCGCCGGCAGTGAATTCGAGGGGCCAGTTGCCCTCGCTCTTGTCGACAACCTTCCCGTCCACCTTGGCTATGTACCCAACCTTTACCACGCTTCCCTTCGAGACTAATTTAGCATCCATGTAATCACGGCATAATTGTGGGCGCTCATTTTAATAATGCTAGGCCAAACCGTACTTCTTCTTGACCTTGGCGATCTTCGGCCCGATTACCACTGAGCAGTATCCCTGGCCGGGATTCTTCTCGTAGTAGCGCTGGTGGTAGTCCTCGGCTTCATAGAACTTGCCGAGCCTCTTGACCTCGGTCACTATAGGGTCCTTGTAATTTTGCTGTATCTTCTTGATGAAAAGCTGCGCCGCCTCCTTCTGCCTATCGTTTGTGTAGAGGATTATGGACCTGTACTGCGTACCGGAGTCTGCGCCCTGCCGGTTTAGAGTGGTAGGGTCGTGCATGGTG
Organism: uncultured Microcaldota archaeon; assembly: GCA_963787745.1. Lineage (GTDB taxonomy): Archaea > Micrarchaeota > Micrarchaeia > Micrarchaeales > Micrarchaeaceae > JAJYUY01. Next base: position 90,949 of record CAWBEB010000006.1, read on the forward strand.
AAGAACACGTCGAGCAGCTTGTCGAGCGCGATGAGCTTGGGGTCGTAGTCTATCTTCAGGACCTCGGCATGGCCGGTATAGCCGTCGCAGACCTGGCCGTAGGTCGGGTCGGGGGTGTCTCCGCCCGCGTACCCCGGCATTGTTGCGGTGACTCCGTCAAAGAGCCTGAACACCGCCTCTGTGCACCAGAAGCAGCCCCCTCCGAACACGATAGATTCGCTTGCCATTTAATCACCCGAACGTGAATGTGTATATCCTAACGTTCCTGTTGGCCTTGATCTCTATTATGTGTTCGCGGTAGGATGGGGCCGATACAAGGTTGTAGAGCCTCGATGCGCCTATGTTCACCACCGCGGTCCCATTGAGCAGGTGCACGTCTGTACCGAGGTCGTTGGCAGGGAGGTTCTGGCCGTCCAGCCCGACCTCCAGGCTCGTGTTGGCGCCGTTGCCGGATGCGACTATGTTGAGATCTCTTGCACGGTATACTAGCAGAAGCACCGAGCCGTTCTCTGCTATTATGCTGTCGGGTGCACCATACCATTGGCCGCCGAGATATATCGTATCTGGCTGGGAGACGTTGGGAATCGTGTAATTGTAGGCAACATTGGGCTGGAGTCCGCCCTGGTTGCCGAAATAGTTGGCCCTCCCGATGTCCAGCTCCTGGTAGCCAAGATACATCTCCGGGCTTATGGGCTGGGAGAAGTTTAGCGAGTCGTTGATGTTCATGATATTTGATGGCAGGGCGTAGTTGGCCTGGATGAGCAGCTTCCTGACGGCCTGCTGGATCTGGTTGAATGCGTCCGGCCCCTCCCCGAAGCTCTCGTATCTTATTATTCCGTTTGCGTCTATCACATAATCTGCCGGCCAGTACTCGTTCTTGTACGCATCCCAGGTGGAATAGTTGTTGTCAAGCGCGACGGGGTAGGTGATGTTGAACTTCTTCACGGCGTTTTGGACATTGGTGAGGTTGTGCTCGAATTGGAATTCGGGAGTATGGACACCGATTATCACGAGGCCGTTGTTTCCGTATTCCTGCTGCATGGCGCTGAGGAATGGTATGGTCCTTATGCAGTTTATGCATGAATAGGTCCAGAAGTCGACAATCACGACCTTGCCCTTCAGCTTCGAGATGTTAAGCGGAGGGGAGTTGATCCAGGCGGATATGCCAACGATGTTGGGGGCGGCTCCGTAGTCGGAAAGGTTGGACCCTGAGAGCCCCTGGTTGGCTGGCATGTCGAATATCAGCGTTGAAAGAGCAGCTGCAGCTATTATCACCACAAGGACCCCGAATACCAGGGCGTAGGTGCTCATCTTGGATTTCTTTTGTTCGCTCATTGTTTCGCCTCTTCGGCCGAGGTGCCTGCCATGTAGGAGAAGAAGGCCGGCACCAGCGGCAGTATGCACGGTGAGAAGAATGTCAGTATCCCGGCGATCAGGGCGACTAGGAAGTTGAGGTTTCCGCCCAGGGACATAGATCCGCCGGGTCCGACGAGGAAGACGGCGAGGAGGCCTATGTAGCCGGTAACGACCATCAGGCCTATTGCGATGAGGAAGATTCCGGCGATTATGTTGAAGTAGGAGAGGAATTTCCTTATCCTCTTGAGGAAGCCGGAGAGCTTGGAGATGAATGCCCCGAAGATCAGGAATGGTATTCCAAGGCCCAGAGAGTAAAATAGCAGTAGCAGGAAGCCCACCCCGGGAGAGGAAGCCGCGAGCACGTATATCGAGCCGAGTATCGCCCCAACACAGGGGGTCCAGCCCATGGCGAAGCCGAGCCCGAAGAGGAAGGAGGATACGAAGCTGTTGCCGGTCCTCTTGAACTTTATGCCGTGGCCCTGGGAGAAGAATGGTATGATGTAGCGCGTCGATGCGATCAGTAGGAGGCCAAAGACCAGTATTATGACCCCGCCAGCGATCCTTATCGCCTCCATGGCGCCGAACGATACGTGGAGCAGGAGCGTCTGGAGAAGTATCCCTATAATCGAGAAGACAAGGGTGAAGCCCAGTACGAAGAACACCGAATTCAGGAATACGATCTCTTGCTTCTCCATGGTAGTCGCCAATTAGCTGCTTACTTGGGGCTTTACGCCCATCCTGTTTATGAATTTAATCAGGTCAACCGCCTCGTTGTACCTCAGACCGAGAAACCACTTCTTGCTGTCGTCCGCCTCCTGGCCCTCGCCCTGGAGCGCGAAGTGTATCTTGCAGTAGAATAGGCCCCTCTCGACCTTGACCTCTATTATGTCCTTGTATTTTATAATCTTGAGGCTTGTCCTGAATCCGAAAGGATATATCCTGATTATTATTATCCTGTGGTTTGTCGCGTAGGCGTGGGCTATCCCGAACCACTTTGCCCCTCCCCTCCTGCGCTCTACTATCTCCATCCCGGGCGCCTCGCTTCCCTCCAGGAGCTCCTTCATTACCACATACTCCTTAGTGCTCTGGCTGACCGCCATCCGACCCCCTAGTATTCATTTGGGTGGAGGGTTATAAAGAACCTTCCTAGGAGGACAGATAATTTATATAGAATCGCGTCATATTGTATCAGGGGTTGCATGCTAAAGCTAGAGGGCTGCATGACTGCCATGGTCACTCCGTTCGATTCGGGGATGGAGGTTGACTATGAGGGCCTTAGGGCTAACGTGAGGTTTCAGATAGACAACGGAGTGAGGGCCCTAGTGCCGCTGGGAACCACGGGCGAGTCCCCCACCATAAGGGACGGGGAGAGGAAGAAAATCATAGAGGCTGTGGTGGCCGAGGCAAGGGGGAGGGTGCCGGTGATAGTCGGGACAGGAACAAACTCCACCCACAGTACAATGGAGCATACGAAGGAGGCGGAGAATCTGGGTGCGGATGCGGCTCTGGTGGTCTCGCCCTATTACAACAAGCCGACACAGGAGGGACTCTACAGGCACTTTGAGGCCGTCTCCAAATCAGCTCGGATACCCATCATAATTTACAACATACAGGGGAGGACAGGAGTCAACATAGAAACCCCGACTTTGATGAGGCTTGCCAAGCTCCATAACGTAGCAGGAGTGAAGGAGGCGTCCGGCAGCGTGGCGCAGATGATGGACGTAATCGACCAGAAGCCGAAGGAGTTTGCCGTGCTCAGCGGGGATGACAACCTCACACTCCCGCTGATTGGAATGGGAGGCAAAGGGGTAATATCGGTGGTCAGCAACCTGCTCCCGAGGAGGGTTTCCGGGATGGTTGATGCCGCGCTCTTAGGTGACATGGAGATGGCCAGGAGGATGCACTACGAGCTGATGCCCATATTCAAGGGGGCTTTCGTGGAGACCAATCCGATACCGATAAAGGCTGCCATGCAGCTGTCAGGAATGCCATCAGGCGACCTTAGGCTGCCGCTATGCGGGCTGCAGCAGCAGAACCTCGACAAGCTAAGGCAGGTGCTCCTGAAGTACAAGGAGCTTAAGATTGTGTGATTCGATGAGGATCGCGATATTGGGATATGGGAAGATGGGCCACGCGGTGGAGGCCATGGCCAAGTCGAAGGGGGTGGAGGTGGCAGCGATAATAGACCCGACCGAAAAGGGCGCGACCAGCAATGCAATAACCAAGGAGGCGCTAAGCGCGGCGGATGTCGTGATAGATTTCACCGCCCCCAAGACAGCGATTGAAAACATAGAGAAGGTGGCGGCGCTCGGCAAGAGCCTGGTCATCGGCACCACGGGATGGTACGACAGCATGGAGAGGGCGAAGGCGGCCGTGGCAAAGGGGGGGGCAGGATTTGTATACAGCCCCAACTTCTCGATAGGCGTGAACCTCTTCTTCAGGGTGGTAAAGGACGCCTCCGTCATAATGGACAGATTCCCGATGTACGACCCGTTCGTCTACGAGATACACCACAACCAGAAGACCGACGCGCCAGGCGGCACGGCGAAGATACTGGGGGATATAGTTGTCAAGAACGTCAAGCGCAAGAAGAGGATGGTGTTCGACAGAATAAATGACAGGAAGATAGAGCCAGACGAGCTGCATGTGGGCAGCATCAGGGGAGGCTACATCCCGGGCACCCACGTTGTCGGATTTGACGGGGAGGCGGACACGATGGAGTTGATACACACAGCAAGGAACAGGACCGGATTTGCGGAAGGGGCTCTGCTTGCGGCGCAGTGGCTTAACGGAAAGAAGGGGTTCTACAGCTTCGATGACGTGATAACGGGAGTTATGGAGGAATAGCATGATCGTAATGAAGTTTGGCGGCTCGTCAGTCGGAGACTCAGGTAGGATAAAGGCCATGGCCGAGATAGTCAGGGGGAACCTTGCTAGGAATCCGGTGGTGGTGGTATCCGCGTTCGGGGGCGTGACAGACTCGCTGATAGATTTGGCTAGGAAGGCGAAGGGGGGCAAACCGAACGGAGAATTGGATGATGTCAGGAACCGGCACCTGAAGACGATGAAGGAGCTGGGTCTCGAGGGCAACCTGATAGCAGGGGAACTTGAGGAATTGGAAAGGCTGATGGACGGGATAGCCCTTCTCAGCGAGCTTACCCCAAAGACACTTGACAAGGTGATGTCCTTCGGGGAGAGGATGTCGAGCAAGATAATAGCAAGCTACATGGAAGCAAACGGCGTGAAGGCGGCGGCGCGCAACGCCTATGATATCGGCATGCTAACGGATTCCAATTTCGGCGATGCGGACGTCCTTCCCGAGACTGCAGATATGATACGGGGGGCGTTCAAGCCCGAGCAGGGCGTCGTGAGCGTGGTAACCGGTTACATCGGAAAGGACAGACAGGGAGAGATAACCACGCTGGGAAGGAGCGGAAGCGACTACACGGCATCAATAGTGGGGGCCGCGATCGGCGCGGAGGAGATACAGATATGGACCGATGTCGATGGGGTGATGACCTCAGACCCGAGAATCGTGAAGGGCGCAATGAGCATAGAGAGCGTTTCCTACTCAGAGGCATCGGAACTGGCGTTCATGGGGGCGAAGGTCCTCCACCCGAAGACGATACTCCCTGCGATAGAGAAGGGTATACCAGTCAGGGTGCTCAACACATTCAACCCGAGCCACAGGGGAACGACGATAGTTAGGGACATAAAAACGAGGAGCAGGCTTGCTTCAATCGCCTGCAAGAGGCGCGTCTGCGTGATAAACATCTCCACGCCGGAGATGTTCCTTGCGCACGGCTTCCTGAGAAGGGTCTTTGAGATATTCGACAATCTCGGGTTCTCGGTTGACATGGTATCTACATCCGAGGTCAATGTATCCGTCACCATAGACGGGAAGCACGACCTCCAGAGGCTCGTGAGGGAGCTTGAGAAGATCTCCAAGGTGGAGGTCAGGGAAAACAGGGCCAAGATATCGCTTGTCGGCAACGAGGTCTCTTTCATGCCGGATCTGTTCAAGAAGCTCTTTGAGGCGCTGAGCGAGATAAAGGTGGAGATGATGTCCTCAAGCACCTCGGAGGTCAACCAGAGCTTCGTGGTCAAGGAGGAGCAGGCCGACGAGGCCGTAAGGAGGCTCCACATGGCATTCTTCGGTAGTTAGGATGGACAAGATAAAGGTGGGAGTATTGGGCGCGACCGGGATGGTCGGACAGACGATAGTTGGCATGCTTGACAAACACCCCTGGTTTGAGGTGACGGAGCTCGCAGCATCGGAAAGATCGATGGGAAAGAGCTATGGAGAGCTCATGAGGCAGAGATGGAACATAGCCGGGCCGATGCCGGAATTCGCCAAGGATATGAAGGTAAAGGAGTGCAAACCCAACCTTGACTGCGACCTTGTATTCTCAGCGCTCGATTCCTCGGTGGCCCATGGCATAGAGGAGGAGTTCGCAAAGGAGGGCTACGCCGTGTCGAGCAACGCGAAGAACCATAGGATGGACAAGGACGTCCCGCTCATAATACCGGAGATCAACCCGGATCACCTCAAGCTGGTCGAGGCGCAGAAGAAGAGAGGCTGGAAGGGGTTCATAGTCACCGATCCGAACTGCTCGACCATAGGGATGTGCCTTGCGCTCAAGCCCCTAATGGACAGGTTCGGGATAGAGAAGGTGATGGTGACCACGATGCAGGCCCTCAGCGGGGCTGGCTACCCAGGGGTAGCATCGCTTGATGCAGTGGACAACATGATACCGTACATATCAGGAGAGGAGGAGAAGATGGAGAGCGAGCCGCTCAAGATATTCGGCAGGCTGGAGGGGGAGAATGTGACAGAGGCCAAGATGGGGATCAGCGCAAGCTGCAACAGGGTCGCTGTCAGGCACGGCCATACCGAGTGCGTCAGCGTTAAGCTTTCAAAGAGCGCGAGCCCAGAGCAGATAGCAGAGGCAATGGAGTCGTTTAATCCGCTCGGAAAGATGGGACTTCCGACCGCCCCGAAGAGGCCCGTGATCGTATCGGAGCATCAGAACAGGCCGCAGCCAAAGCTCGACCTGGCTGTCGAGAACGGGATGGCCGCAGTTGTGGGGAGGATAAGGAAGTGCAGCATACTTGACTACAAGTTCGTGGTTCTGAGCCACAACCTTGTGAGGGGCGCGGCAGGAGCGGCGATACTGAACGCAGAGCTCCTGAAGGCGAAGGGATATCTTACCTGAATCCTTGCTTTAGCATCGGTCTACTGCATTTTGATCTTGGATCCTGGAAAGTCGAACGTCGCAAAATAATCAGATGGGGTTTCCGCCCTCCTGATCATCTCAACTCTTCCGTCTTCCTTGAGGAGCAGCTCCGCGCTCCTTAGCCTTCCGTTGTAGTTGAAGCCCATCGAATAGCCGTGAGCACCAGAGTTGTGGATCGCCAGTATGTCCCCGTCCTCGACCTTTGGCAGCATGCGCTCGATCGCAAACTTGTCGTTGTTCTCGCAGAGGCCGCCCACAACGTCGTATTTGTGGTCCTTCGTCGCACCTTCCTTGCCAAGAACCGTGATGTGGTGGTAGGCGCCGTACATTCCTGGGCGCATGAGGTTCGCCATGCAGGCGTCAACCCCTATGTAGTCCCTGTAGATCTCCTTGTGGTGCAGGGCAGTTGTGATGAGGTACCCGTAGGGACCGGTCACCATCCTCCCGTTTTCCATGTAGAATTTCAGCTTTGCAGGTATCCTCTTCTGCGATACCGCCTCCTCGAATATCTTTCTTGTCTTTGCTGCAAGCTCCTCGAGGTCCAAGGCCTTCTGCTCGGGCCTATATGGTATCCCGATGCCCCCGCCTACATTGATGAACTCAAAAGCTATCCCGACCTTCTGGGATATCTCCGCAACGAGGTCCAGCAGCATCTGCGCCGTCTCGACATGGTAGTCTACGTTCAGCTCGTTGGAGACTATCATAGTGTGGAGGCCGAACCTCTTGACACCCTTCCCTTTTAGCATGCGGTATCCTTCGATTATCTGCTCCTTAGTGAACCCGTACTTCGCCTCCTCTGGCTTCCCTATTATGACGTTTCCGCCTCTCAGCGGGCCGGGATTATATCTCAGGCAGAGGAGCTCCGGAAGCCTTCCAAGGGTCTTCTCAAGGAATTCAATGTAAGTTATGTCATCGAGGTTTATTATCGCGCCGAGCTCGAACGCCTTCTGGAATTCGGCAGCTGGGGTGTCGTTGGAAGTGTACATTATCTCTTCTCCCTTGAACCCGAGCTTCTGCGCAATGATCAGCTCCTGCATCGAGCTGCAATCGACGCCCATGCCCTCCCCCTTCAGCATGTTTATCAGATTTACGTTGGGGCAGGCCTTCACCGCAAAGAAGTTCTTGAAGCCTGGCGCCCAGGAGTACGCCCCGTAGAGGCGCCTTGCGTTGGCCTTCATGCCCTTCTCGTCGTATATGTGGAACGGAGTCGGATAACGGTTTATTATCTCGCTTATCTTCGCCTTGTTGAAGAAGAGGTCCTTGTCATCATTCATCGTTCACACCTTAAGGTTGGACTTTATGCTCTCAACCGCCTTGACTATGTTCTCCCTGTGCCCAAACGCGCTGACCCTGAAGTATCCCTCCCCCGATGGGCCGAATCCCGAACCAGGCGTGGTTACAACATGCGCCTCTGAGAGCATCTTGTCGAAGAAGTCCCATGATTTCATTCCGCCGGGCGTCTTGACCCAGAGGTATGGGGCGTTGGTTCCCCCGAAAACGGTGAAGCCTTTCGCCTTTAGGCCATCGCGTATTATCCTTGCGTTTTCCATGTAGTAGTCTATCACTTTCTGGTTCTCGGCAAGCCCCGACTCAGAGAGAGCGGCCAGTCCGCCCTCCTGCACTATGTTCGAGGCGCCGTTGAACATGGTGGTCTGCCGCCTGTTCCACAGAGCGTTGAGCTTTCCGGCCGGAGCGTCCTCAGCGACAGCAGACTTGGGCACTATGCACCAGCCCAGCCTGACCCCAGTGAAGCCTGCGCTCTTCGAGAAGCTGTTGATTTCTATTGCGCACTCCTTCGCCCCCTCTATTTCGTAGATGCTTCTAGGAAGCGACTCGTCGGATATGTAGGAATGATAGGCGGCGTCGAATATTATGACCGCCTTGTTCTTTCTCGCGTAGTCTATGAATTGGGAGAGCTGCTCCCTGGTCGCGACTGCGCCGGTCGGATTGTTCGGGCTGCAGAGGTATATTAGGTCCACCTTTATCTTCGGGACCTCCGGGAAGAACCCGTTCTGCTCGTTGCAGGGCATGTATACTATGCCCTCGTAGGTGGATCCTAGGTGACCCCCCGTCCTGCCGGCGATCACGTTTGTGTCAACGTAAACGGGGTACGCCGGATCCTGGACCGCGACGACGTTTGAGTCGCTGAAGATTGATTGTATGTTGGCGGAATCGGGCTTCGCGCCGTCGCTGACGAATATCTCGTCTGGCTGGAGCAATACGCCGCGCTTTGAGTAGAAATCTGCTATCGCCTTCCTGAGCCGCGCATCCCCCTGCTCGTCCCCGTAGCCGGTGTAGGTCTTCGCGTCCGCCAGCTTGCCCACGCCCAGCTGAAGGCCCGATATTACGGACGGCGAGAGGGGCTCGGTGGTGTTTCCTATGCCGAGCCTTAGGACCTCGACCCCGGGATTCTTCTCCACAAAGGCCTTTGTCCGCTTCGCTATCTCCGGAAACAGATAGCCTGCCGCAAGCTTGTCGTAGTTGGAGTTTATTTTAGCCATTGACTCGCCATTCGGTTCATTTCCCCGTGAAATATGGGAATGCACAGTTATTTATATCGGATGCGACCCCGGTGGGTCAGGAGAAGGCACACTTTATAAGCTATTGGTGAGATTTTGTTGCGGGTGCTTATTTGGCTGGAAGTGTCAGAGAAGGAGGCGGTATGCACAGGCATCCGATCCACAAGAGGGCCATTTATTCGTTCATTCTTGTAGCGCTCGTTCTTGCGGGCGGAACAATAGGATTTCATCTCCTAGAGCACTACAGCTACGTCAACGCCTTCTACTTCGTGAGCATGCTGGCCACCGCCGAAGGCCCTGCGGTCACTCCGGCGACCGCCATCGGAAAGATATTCGCCTCTGCCATCGCCTTCGTCTCGGTCGGATCGGTGATATTCGCCCTCGCCTACATCTTCGGGCCTTTCATCGTGAAGGTATCCGGGCTTAGCGAGCGAGAGATAAAGAAGGAGGAGAAGGTAATCTCGAAGGAAGTGCGGAGGCTCTGAGCCGGAAGGAAAGGGAATGTTTGCTTATCTGACCGGAAGGATAGCGGGGCAAAGCTTTATATCGCTTGGAGAATGAAAGCTCTGCGATGACCCGCTACATCGTAGTTGTTGGGGGAGTTATTTCGGGTGTAGGGAAGGGGGTCGCATCTGCTTCTATGGGGCGCATGCTAAAGGAGCATGGCTTCAGCGTTACCGCAGTCAAGATAGACCCCTACATAAACTGCGATGCGGGGACCCTTAGGCCCACGGAGCACGGAGAGGTCTGGGTGACCGATGACGGAGGAGAGACGGATCAGGATCTGGGCAACTACGAAAGGTTCCTCGACGTCGCAATACCCAAGCGCAACAACATAACCACCGGCCAGATATACAAGTCGGTGATAGACGCCGAAAGGAAGGGCGAGTACCTTGGGGAGACCGTACAGTTCATACCGCACATCACCAATGAGATACAGCGCAGGATAGAGGAGGCGAGCCAGGGCTATGACATCTCCATCGTGGAAATAGGAGGCACCGTAGGAGACTACGAGAACATACCATTCCTGTTCGCGGCGAAGAGCCTTGAGCACAAGTTCGGCAGGGAGAACGTAGCGCACATACTTGTGACATACCTGCCGATACCAAGCCACATAGACGAGATGAAGACCAAGCCGACCCAGCTGTCGGCGAAACTGCTCCTCGAGAACGGCATACAGCCTGACTTCATACTCTGCAGGGGGAAGAAGGCACTCGACGACGTGAGGAAGAGGAAGATTGAAATTTATTCGAACCTGAGCCCGGGCAGCGTCATATCCATGCCTGACGCGGTGGGGGAGGGGACGGCAAATACCATATATGTCATACCCCTTGATCTCGAGAAGGAGGAGTTCGCCGGGAAGCTAATGAAGAGGCTAGGGCTGGAGGACAAGAAGAAGCCAGACTGGACCGCCTGGAGGGGCGCAGTCGAGCGGATAACAAGCCCGGAAAAGGAGGTGAAGGTGGCAATAGTCGGCAAATACCTAGACATCGGCGACTACAAGTTGGCCGATTCCTACATATCGATAAACGAGGCATTGAAGCACGCGGGCTCCTACTGCAACGCAAGGGTCAAGCTTGGCTGGGTGGACTCGAAGGAGCTTGAGAAGCAGGGCTCTGACCCGAAGAAGCTGCTCGCCGGCTATGACGGGATCATAATACCCGGCGGATTCGGGTCGACAGGGGTGGAGGGCAAGATAAACGCCATAAGGTACTGCAGGGAGAACAACGTGCCGTTCCTCGGGCTCTGCTACGGGCTGCAGCTCGCGGTTGTTGAGTATTCAAGGAACGTCTGCGGCATGGAAGGGGCCAATTCAACAGAGATTAACCCGGACACCAAGTACAAGGTAATAGACATACTACCAGAGCAGAGGAACGTGTCAGAGAAAGGAGCGACGATGCGGCTGGGAGCTTATAAGGCACTCCTGAAGGAGGGAACGCGCGTCAGGGCACTTTACGGAGGCGCAGCAGAGGTCTACGAGAGGCACAGGCACCGCTATGAGGTAAACCCGGATTACCATTCAAGACTGCTTGAGAAGGGGCTCGTGTTCAGCGGCATGAGCCCAGACGGTAAGCTTGTGGAGTTCATAGAGCTGCCCGAATCGAAGCACAAATTCTTCGTGGGGACGCAGGCGCACCCCGAATTCAAGAGCAGCCTGATGAAGCCGGCTCCGCTCTTCAGGGGATTCGTAGAGTCTTGCCTCAGGGGCTAGAGATTATTCAAAAGAAAAGAAGGAAGAGCTGCCAAGGATAGGGGCTTAACCCCCTATCTTGAACATTTTCGTGCCGCAGACCGGGCATATGCCTTGGGTGGCCTTCTTTCCGTTCTTCATAGTGACCTCCTTGGGCTCCTTCATCTGCTGCTTTGCCTTGCACTTAACGCAATACGCTTCTACCATAGAATCGCCGATTATATTACTCTGTGGTGGTTATTAAAGCGTATCGCTGTCAAACGGCAGGCTACGGAGGGTTTATAAGGTGCTGCGATACCGCGGCATAGCCCACTCCGGCCGAGAGAAGCCCGGCGAGAAGGAGCAGTATGCAGAACAGAGCGAGGAAGAGGTACCACCCCACCCAGACGTTCTTGCTATGGCCCGGAAGGCGGTCTGCGATGAGCGCGACCGGATACGCCACCAGCCCTGAGAGGCCGTAGAGTATGTACATCCCCAACATCGCAAGCGGCTGGCTGGTGAGGCCGATGTTGTAGCCCTGTATTCCGTATATTATGACCATGATGCCTACCAGCAGGCCGAAGAAGCCCACATACTCTAGGCGCACCTTGTACCTCACGGCAAAGAAGAACCCGACCAGCAGGAGGCCGAAGGAGAGAAGCGGATCATAGAAGAGCACGTTGTAGCTCCCTGGAAGCGGCCAGGTGAACTGCCCCCAGAGGCCCTGGACGATCATGTAGAGGCCGATGAGCAGCAATGGTACGCTGGCGCTGTTTAGGTAATCTGAGTATTTCCTGTTACCCCGCCTGTACACAAGGTACATCGAGATCACAGTGTAGAGCAGAAGGAAGCTGGCGAAGCTAATTGAGAAGAGCCCGTAAGCGAGATTGTCTATGAACGCCATGCTGAGATATGGCAGCAGGGGTTTTAAAAGCTACTGGGAGGGCTGGCCACCTTGCCCGGGTGGTGAATCCTTCGGCGGAACGATCGGACCTGCAGGAGATGCAGTCATCTGCGATCCGGAAGATTGCCACGAGTCATGCCTGATCAGCCCTGCAGTCTGCCTGCGACCCCTGATTCTATGCCTTTCATAGAGTAATCCCAATAGCACAATCACGATCACAGCGCCCACCAATACATACCTGTAGATTCCGGTTATTGGAGCCAGCCATTGTTTAGAGGGAATGGTGCTCGTGGTGACTGTAGAGGTTGAAGTGGCTTGGAGAGGATTCTCCTCGGCAAGCGCAACCGTGGGATCAGATGGAATTGAGAATGTGGCATTGCAGCTAGCGGAATTGGAGGTGATTGGCGTTATCTTGTTCCATATTCCATTGGAGAGTATGAAGGCGGCTATCCTCGTGTAGTTGATATCGCAGTCGTAACCCAAGGTCACCATGACATTAGCGTTTGAGTTGAAGAGGATATTCGCCTCAACAATGAATTTGTACCCTTGCGGTGGGTTTGGGAGGAATGGAGTGACATTGTCAATGCTTAGATGGATTGAGTTGGAAGAATTTGGGGGCAGCGAGATCGAAACAGTACCGGGCCAGAACCCGATGTCTGCAGTCACCTGGGAGGATGTAATCGGGATTGCGGAAGTGGTGCCGCTGTTGTTCACGATTAGCGTCGGCGAGGAAGATGAGGCGTTGATGGTCGGGAACTTCGATGAACTGCAGATGCTCAGGTTCACTGTGTGGGCGACGGGGAGATAGGAGACATATTTGAGTTCGGCGCTGTAGTTGTATGTGCTGCTGTTGAGGACTATCTGCGGCTTCCCTACAAGTAGGGTGTACCCCTTCCCGTTTATCGTGACGCCCGTGTCATTGTAGCTTACGAAGTTCATGGTCAGATTCAGCTGGGTTCCGTTTAGGGCTACGTCCTCGCTGTGGGGCGTAGTTATGTTGTCTATAAGGTAGCATGAGGATTCGTGCAGCACCGTCGGAAGCGAAGATCCGCCTCCAGGAGAGCCGCCCGGGGATCCTCCCGGGCTGCCGCTGCCTCCGTTGGAGATGGTTGTGGTAGCAGTTGATGTGGTACTGGTTACTGCGAATGTTGTGTTCAGCGGGGCGAGCCAATAGGGATTGTTGAGGGAGATCGTGTAGGTGCCACTTTGGAATGAGCTCGACCATACTGCATTAGCCGAATTCGGATCTGATGGAGTTACGGTAAGGGGGCTATTTGATGCCCCTGGGCCGTTGATAGTTCCGGTCAGCCCTCCCGGAAGATCCAGCGCATCGTAGCTGCCCTGCAGACTGACGCTGCTCGCGCCAGATGTAGTGGCCGACAGCGTGCCCCAATGGGTCTGCGTCGCCAGCTCGAATGCATGTGTGGCGTTTTGGTACATCTGGATGGAGTTCCAGGCCGATGAGTCAAAAACAGAGATACCCGCAGAACCGTACTGCATGTATACCTGGTTCTGCTTGAGCATCTCATCCGCATTTGCTGTGGTAAAGAAGGTTGGGCTGAAGCTCGTGTTACTAAATGCCTGGAACATGCCGATCCATGTCGTTTGTGGACCTCCGATACGAATCAGGTTGCTGGTCTCCTGATTGATTTCTGATTTGAAGGAGTTGAACTGGTTTGTCTCGCTACCGCCAATTCCAGGTAGTGACCACGGGTAGTTGTAGATCAGGACCACATCGGTAAGGCCCGGTGCGTATGTGTTCTTGATTTCGCCGTTGGTCCCGTATCCTGCAATTACTGGAAGATCAGGGAATGACACTTTCAGCTGCCCGTACATCTGCTGGAGGGCGTCTACCTCCTTGGCGTCCTGAACCCCAGAGTTGCTAGGGAGATAGAAGTCATCGTCTTTGACGTAGAAGCCCCATAAAGCATTCGAACCAAAGCTGCCATGCAGCAGTTGCAGGACATTTGCAAGCATGGGCCTGTTGAGTATCGCAGTGTACTGCGCTATCGTCGGGTCAGGAGTGGGACCCACCCAGATCACGTTTGTTAGGGCCGAGTAGGTGCCGTTCGGAGTGCTTCCGTAGTTGAGTATTATACCGTTGTATGTTATGGTATCGTTTCCTATCATCACAGTTCCGCTGTTGTTCCAATTTCCTGAGCTGAGATCGCAGAACCAGGTGCAGCCGGCGGCGCCGTAAGGGATCGCGATTGGTATTGTATTCTGGCCCTCGGTTACATTGAATGGGTTGATGTTGGCAACATAGCCATATATGCCCAGTGCATCCTTTATGCCGTTCGACAACAGGATATTAGAATCCTGGTTCCAATAGGTCTGACATCCGCTGCAGAAGCCAAAACCAAAGTCCAAGTCGACATTTACCCCTATTGCTTTCGCATACGCCATCTCGGTTGCGTTATTTAGGTAGAGTGAATAGGCTCCGATGAACGGGGTTACAGCTATCGTGTTTTCGGCGCTTCCAATCGCGTTGGATGTTGCGCTGTCGCCTATTATGACGTTTGCCTCGAATGAGCTGCCGTAGCTTGCCCCCAATCCCATGGTTGGCGTAGCGAGCCATACAAAAGTATTGGTGGTCGACGAGCTTACATGGACCGTGTTCGCAACAATATTCCCGGTGCTCGCATTTGTTATCTGATAGTCGTAGATGTATGGTGGAGTTCCCCCTCCGCTTGTGTGGGCCGTTAGGTTTACAATGCCCCCGAACTCCACTACAGTATTGCTGAGCGTCAGAGTGGATAGGGAATTGAAGGATGGATCGGCCGTGTAAGTGTAAAAGAGCGTGTTGCTTACCGTTGTGACAGGGCTGTTCGAGTCTTTTACGATTATGTTGACTGTGAATTGGCCGGTTCCATAGGAAGGGGATTGGACGAACCCGAATGTATTGCTTGGGGATTCGGTTGTGGCGACAGTACTGGTTACCAACGCTACTGAATTGTATACCATGAAGTTGTAGGTGTATGGACCTACCCCGTTGTAGATGTAAGCGGTTAGGTACTGGGTTTGGCCCTCGTCTATTATTTGGTTGGATATGAACAGGTAATTAAATTTGAGCGGGGAGGCCCCGTTGGGCGCCCCAGTTATCGTGTTTGACAATGAATTGAATATGTAGGGCGTTGTGGTCCCCATGTCGGTTGCCACTGCATTGTAGGTGTCCTGCACCCCCAATGTCGGGGTTATGGGACCGAATGTCACCAGCCCCTGTTGGGCTCCGGTTATCGTGTTTATAACCGCTCCGTTTGATTGTACCAGATTGACCGTGAACGGTCCTGTTCCCCCGCTGATTAGCACGTTGTAGGTGGTGGTCTGGCCGCTGATTAGTACCGTGTTGCTTGGGGTAAGGGCTGTAGCTGTTGGAGCTGAGTTTATGGTCACGGTGTTAGACACCATTATTGCATTCGTGCCGCTGAGCCCAGTTACGCCGGCAAGTCCGGTCGTGCCGTCCTCAGCGAGCCCGTAGAGGTTGTATAAACCATAGATCAGTCCATTTTGTGGTGACTCGGTGTAGGTTACACCGTTGAACGTGAAAGAGATAGTGTTGCTTGATATTGCATTTACTGTAAGCTGGAGGAGCGCATTGTTGGTCTGGACCGTGCTGAGGGGCTGCACCGCGGTCTCGGACGGCGCAAAGACGTTGATTGTTGTGCCCCCGTCGCTATAGGGTACGTATACAAGGGTTCCCTGGGGGTTGAATGCGTCAAGAGCCGGAAACGTATACGACGCGCCGGGCCCTTTGATTGTGTTTATCACCATGTAGGTTGGCAGGCTGACAATCTCAAGAATATTGTTGCCCCCTTGGTCAGTTACATACGCCAATGTTCCTGAGGGGTTCAAGGCGATGCCTACCGGTCCTGTGCCTACAGTGTCTATCGTGTTTACCACGCTGTTGGTCGCGGTGTTGATCGTACTGATGGTGTTGCTGCCCTTGTTTGTAACGTATGCGAAGTGTTCCGGAGGGGTTGAGTGCGACGCCATAAGGATGGGTGCCGACAGTTATGGTATTGACTATGGTATTCGTAGAGACGTTGATTACCCTTACAGTTGTGCTTCCGCCATTTGCCACATAGGCAAGGGTGCCCTGGGGATTGAATGCGATCCCTTCCGCAGTGGAGAACCCGCCTATCGAATTGAGCACAGTGTTTGTGGATATGTTTACGACTTTTACTGTTCCCCCTGCCGTTACATATGCTGTGCCGCCCTTGGGGTTGAATGCAATATAGGATGACGAACCGGTGGCGATGATGTTGGCTATGGTATTGGTTGTGGTGTTGATGATAATTGTTCCAACGCCTGCAGGCACTGCGGCGATACCGCCGGAGGGGCTGATGGCGATATTGCCATTAGGGAAATGGTTGATAACGATAGTATTCACCACAGTATTGGACGCGACGTTGATGACATTTACCACCTCGTTGGCCGCCTGGGCTTGTATAGTGACGTAGGCCAGGGTGCCGGAGGGGTTGAAGGCAACAGCAGCCGGATTGGATCCAACAGAGATGCTTTTGATTACGTTGTTGCCTATGATGTTAGAAGCAGGGATCCACGTCCATTCTCCGCTGTAGGGACCTACTCCCCCGCTGATTACCGTGTTTATGGTGGAGATTTGCCCTATGTCTATGGTTGTGTTTGAGCTAGTGGGCACGTTAGGAGTTCCCATAAAAGGAGATGCTGCTGTGAGCTGCACCGCCGCAATTAGGAACAAGAAAGAGACGATAAGTGCGATTTTGTTATTCATAGTACCCTTACTGGTACTAATTGGCTAATGGCATTTTTATACTGTCTGTTGTTTCTGACTGCGATGGTCGAAGATTACCATACCTTCAGGATTTGCGGCCGCCTTTAAAAGACGCCCCTGCCGGTTAATTTACTGGAGGTAAGAGACCCCTTTATTTTAAGTTGGAGATGAGACCAAATCCTTTCAGTTCTGCTTTAAGTTGATGAGGATTTTTGTAATGTATAGTATTTATCCCTAATTTACTCGCAGCAACAACATACCGGGGTTCATCGTCAATAAAAATACATTCGCTGGCTTTTAGATTTAGCTTTGTTAGTACTAACTTGTAAACTTTTTTATCTGGTTTTCTAAGTCCCACTTCACATGAGAGGATAACAGTATTAAAATCCTTGTACCTTTTGGTTTTCCTGTTAAATTTTGCATGCGGTGGTTCCGTATTTGATAAAACTGCTAGCTTATATCCTGCGTTTCTTAGTTTCTTTACTAAAAACATTACCTTATTGTCGACTTTTACATGCTTGATGTAACTTGTGCCCCATATTTTTTGCCATTTCGATATTGGGATATCAATTCTTAGTTCAGAGGCAATACGGTTGCAAAACTCCGTGTTGTTAATCTTACCAGTTTGGTAATCAGGCAAAGCCTTTTCAACAGCTACTTTTACAGGCTTAGAACTTCCTCCGAGTTTTTTTGCCATATCTTTGAAGACGGTTTTGCGGTTGTCACTTACTACAACGCCTCCAAAATCAAAGATCACTCCTTTGATTGCCATCTAGCATCCCATGAAGAAAGGGATACTAGATATTAATTATGTTTCGTTAAGGGCGTCTTACCGTCAATATGACGCCCCTGCGGGGATTTGAACCCCGATATCAGGCTCCGCAAGCCTGCGTTCTATCCAAGTTAGACTACAGGGGCACCTTAATAAGTTTCCTCTACATACTATATAAAGTTGGTGATTGCCTGGTCTCAATCAACGATTTCGTCGCGTTCGACATCAGAGTAGGGAAGATACTTGAGGTCGGTGACATAGAGGGAGCCCGCAAGCCGCTCTACCAGCTGAAGGTGGACCTGGGCGAACTTGGCGTCAAGAATATCGCTGCTGGGATAAAGGACGTATATACCCCGGAACAGCTTGTGGGTAAGAGCGTAATCGTGCTTGCGAACCTTGAACCCAAAAACATCGCCAACTTCATATCAGAGGGAATGGTTTTGGCTGCGGAGTCTGAGGAAGGCAAGGTCGTGCTGCTAAGGCCAGATGACGAGCTCCCGCCGGGATCCAAGATAAGGTAATAAGTCTGTTTTGATTAATTAGTGCGTGAAATAATGGCGGAAAAGCGGGTTTATATTACAACGTCCATACCATACGTCAACGCAGCCCCGCATGTCGGACACGCCCTCGAGTTCGTCCAGGCGGACGTCATACGCCGCTTCCACGAGCTTTCCGGATTCAAGGTATTCCTGCTCACCGGCACAGACGAGAACAGCCTCAAGAACGTCAAGGCCGCGGAGGTGCTCAAGATCACAACCCAGGAGCTCTGCGACCGCAACTCCAAGCTCTTCAAGGACCTTGTGGACGCGATAAACCTTAATTACGACGTGTTCTTCCGCTCCTCGGACAAGAAGAACCACTTCCCCGGCGCCCAGCGCCTCTGGGAGATGTGCGACCAGGCAGGAGACATATACAAGAAGGAGTACAGCGGACTCTACTGCATAGGCTGCGAGGCCTTTTACACAGAGGGCGAGCTGGAGAACGGGCTATGCCCGGAGCACAAGACAAAGCCAGAGCTGGTCCATGAGGAGAACTACTTCTTCAAGCTCTCCAAATACCAGGACAGGCTGCTCAAGCTCATGGAATCGGGCGAATTTGAGATCCTCTCAAAGAACAGGAGGAATGAGATCCTTAGCATGGTAAAGGGCGGGCTTGATGACATTAGCATAAGCCGCTCCGTAGCACGCTCAAAGGGATGGGGGGTCCCTGTCCCAGGCGACCCTGACCAGATAATGTATGTCTGGATAGATGCGCTCTCGTCCTACCTCAACGGCATCGGGTTCGGAATGGATGATAAGAACTTCAAGAAGTGGTGGCCAGCCAGGGTCCATGTGATAGGCAAGGGCATAAGCCGCTTCCACGCGATCTACTGGCCGGCTATACTCCTTTCGGCCGGCATCGACCTCCCGAAGACCATATTCGTCCACGGCTACCTCACTGTCGCGGGGGAGAAGATGTCAAAGTCAAACCCAAAGACAGCCGTCTCTCCGGTCGATGTCCTAAAGAAATACAAATCAGACGAACTGCGATATTACCTGATTAGGGACATGCCGACCTTCGAGGACGGCGACTTCTCGCTTGACGCCCTTAGGGACAGGACCAACAAGGAGCTGCTTGGCGACCTTGGAAACCTGGTCAGCCGGGTACTCACCATAGCTGAGAGGTCGAAGCTCGACAGCTATAGTGGAAAGGCAAGTCCTGGAGAGGAACCTCGATCTCGAAAAGATAACAGCTCTTTTCTCCACGATGGAGCTGCACGAGGCCCTGGAGAGGGTGATGGAGTTCGTGAGGGGCTGCAACAGGTACATAAACGAGGTGGAGCCATGGAAGCTATCCGGGAAGGAGCTGGAGGAGTCGCTCTACAACCTCCTCGAGGCGATCAGGATCAGCAGCATACTGCTCTACCCTTTCATCCCTGAGACTTCTGAGAAGATAGCCAAGAAGCTTGGATGCAAGATCGGCGGACTTGAGGACTGCAAGTTCAGGAAGTCCTTCGATGGCAAGGTGGAGAAGGGAGAGCACCTCTTCAAGAGGGTTGAGTAGCCTCGCAGGCATATAGCTTTATTCCTAGCCAAATCTATAGTTGTGGTTGTTATGCCCGGCACCGGAAAGAAGAAGAGCGGTCAATCCGGCACAATGTCCTCAGTCCTCCAGTTCGATCGGAATCCCAGGAGGAGGATGCTGATTCTCGGCGCTTTCGCACTTGTAATAATAGCAGTAATCGCAATCGGAGTAGGAGCTCTGCGCGGCGGAAGCGGCTGCAACGCGGCCCTTGCCACACAGAGATTCAGCTGCATAGAGGCGCTCGCGGGCCAGACGGCCAACCCACAGCTCTGCACCCAGATAGGCAACTCCGGGATGGAGGCCTCCTGCATCATTGCGGTCGCCAGAGACAGCGGCAACAGCTCCGCCTGCATCTCCCTGCTCGGCGGGAGGGACCGCACCGACTGCGTGGACAACGTCTCCGCTTCCAAATCAGACCCGGCCCTCTGCAACGGACTGGACGCGGCGAACCAATCCCTCTGCAGCTACAATGTGGTCGCGGCGCTCAACTTCTCCAATAGGTCCTACTGCTCCGGCATAAGGGAGCAGGCCTACCAGGTGCTCTGCTACTCCCAAAGCTACTACCACCTGGCTCTCTCCACAGGAAACTACAGCTATTGCGGTAATCTCCAGCCGGTGCAGAACAGCACCCTCATTTATGCCATGGCGACCCAGAACCCGAACTACCAGAGCTCCCCGACAGGGCTGTTCACGGGCTTCGTCAACACAACACCGCGCGACTTCTGCTATGCCTCCCTTGCGAGCACGAAGTCGCAGGCATCCTGCGCCTACATAACCAACTCGACACTTAGGGAGGCCTGCGGAGCGGCAGACCTGCAGTCAAACACCACGGTTTCAATACAGAACATCACAGCCAACTGCGCGAGCACCGGAAGCCCGCAGCTCAGGGACCTATGCTACTTTGGCGTATACACCAACGAGGCCATGGCGACCTACAACGAGAGCTGGTGCAACCAGATAACAAACCAGAGCTACATGACCACCTGCGTGGTGAACCTTGCAACGGCGAGGATGAATACCACCTACTGCGGGGCGCTGCAGAACTCGAGCGACATGCAGTCCTGCATCTCCGAGGTCCAGCTTGCGAGCGGCAACTACACCTGAGGTCTTTGTCTGGAGCACGGCATAGTTAGCGCGTTCAAGGTTCCCACATCCGAGAGCGCGGTCTCGTGCACCCTCGTTTCCAACAAGGGATCGATTGCGGCAAAGCTAAAGCATGAGCCAGACCTTCTGGAGGCTGTCGGAGGGGCGGAAGGAGGGAAGGCCGAGTACAAGAAGATCATGAACGCCTTGGTGAGGAAGTTGGGTCTCAAGAAGAGCGCCAAGAGGGTACTGTCGGAATCGAGGGAATCCTACGGAACGCCAGCGGGCCCGATGGCAGGGGACCTTGCAAAGGCGGCCGATGTGATAGTTAGAAGCTTCATCTCCGGAGCGCCAATAATAGTGCGCTTCCATGGGGACGGGGACGGCGTCGCGGGGGCGATAGCGCTTCGCAGGGCGTTGGAGAGGATAGTAGAATCCGGCCTTTCGGCCGAGCGGCAGGTCTCCTGGCAGATCAACAAGGACGTCGTATACAGCAGGGAGGCATTCTACAGCGACCGGCTCCTTTTCGCCTCCTTTAGGAGCGTGGAGAGGCCGCTCCTTGTAATCATAGACTTCGGCACCCATATCGACAGCAACGAGCCGATCGAAATGGCGGAGAAGCTCTGCGAGGTCGTCTGGATAGACCACCACACCCTACCGGAGGGCTTCGAGCCCGGGAAGAGGAGCATATACATAAACCCGTTCAAGTACGGATCGGACTCCAGGCTCAGCGCAGGTCTTGTTGCGTCGCTGATCGCCCAGTCGATGGGGGCGGAGTGCAGGGACCTGATGGAAGCGGCATTGATAAGCGACCACAGCGCCTGCGCCGACTACGCAAATGCGCAGGCAAAGAAGGCGGCCCTCGTACTCGACTACATGATAACAAGGAGGGACTCGGACTCGTCGAGCCTCAAGAAGATAGACTCGGTCATGAAAGAGAGGACAAGGCTTGAGGAGGAGTATTCCAAAATAGGCGGAATGATGGACGAGGCGATATCCGCTGGGATGTCCATGATGAAGAAGTACAAGACCCCCGATGGGACACAAGTCTACGTTATCGACTTCAGGAAGATAAGGAATGGGGATTACCCGCCGCCGGGCCGGTTCTGCTCTGAGATGCAGTTTCATCTGGAGAACATAACCGGAAAGAACGCGATAACGGCGGTGTACTATGGCAGCTACATCTCAGTAAGGGTGAGCAAGGCGATATCTGAGAAGGTCGGGTTGATAGGCATAATAGCGCGGCTCGGGGAGGAAACCAATGGTGACATCAGTGGCGGCGGCCACAGGGAGGCGGCCAGCATAAAGGCGGGGGGCCATGATACCGCAAAGGTGCTCAAGATGTTCCTTGAATCCCTTGGTGTAGCGCCCTGACTACTTGACTTTCTGTATTAGTGTTCCGGAAACAGTGTGCGTGAAGCCTGTCGAGATGTCAGTGTAGTTGACGATCAGGAAACCGGTATAGGTCGCCCCTATGGCGGCGTTGTAGGTCAGCCATTTCGTGCCCCCAGTTGAGCACACAGCCGTAAACGTGTTGTTTCCGCCTATAGGAAGCGTGACTGGAGGCGAGATGACGGGGGCGTTCGCAAGATTCTGGTCGTGGCACCCTACCCCTATTATGTTTATCGTGTACTGAGTCGCCTGCTGTATGTTCACCTGCACTACGCCATTGGGCCATAGGATCGCGCTTACGCAGCCGACGTTGGCCGGGAGGGTGCATATGTTAGCGGTGGTCGCGTTGGTGTTGAAGACCCCAAGCGAGTAGAGGGCCGCGATAACGATCATGAGCACGAGTATAGCCCACCCGTAGGTCATCAAATACTCCATGGAGCTCTGAAGGCGCGCGATATTCAAGGCCACAAACTTATAGCGAAACCTAGACTTAAATACCTGTCCGTTTCATCAGGTAGGCCGCCTCGTCGTCGGCCAGCCCGTAGCCGCTTATGAGCTGGTCTGATATGGCATCGGGCTCCATGCCCTCCTGGACGGACTTCTTTATCATCAGCGATATGATCCCCATCTCGCCCCTCGTTATCCTCTTTGCGCTTGAGTGGAGTTTGGACTGCAGGCTCTCGGCAACGGCGTCGGCCTTCCTCCTGTCGGCCTTCGAGGCGCTGAGCTCCTTGATTATCTTCGGGAAGGCGTACCTCCTCCCAACCCCGAGGGAGTGGGTCTTGGAGAGTGATATGCCGGCAGACATGAGCACCTTCATGTACCTCCAGTAGGTGTAGTACTGGGACCTGACCGCCTTGGTCGCATAGGAGGAGGATTCCGCAAGCATGTCGAAAGCCCGGGCGATATCCTCTGGGTCCTGGTACCTGTTGGTTATGTTCTCCTCCAGCCACTTTATCAGCATGTCGTTTGTGAGGTCGCTGTTGGACACCGCCCTCATCGAAGCAGCCATAGTGTTCGCCATGAAGACCTTGTCCAGCATGGAGAATACGTCTATCTTCCTGTCCCTTATCCCCATCACGTCGCTTATTTCCCCCTCGCTGCCGTTCGCGGCGTAGAGGTCGTTTATGGCGCTCCTTGCATCGCCGTTGGCCATCGCTGCGAAGGCCTCTATGTCCTCCTTCTTGGCTATGTAGGACTTCGATGCGCAGAAGTCGTTAAGTATCTTCACCAGATCATCCCGAGTGAGCTTCCTAAACTCTATGGGCTCTGTCTTGCCCCTCAGGAAGGATATCCTCTGGTCCCACATGTCGTTTGCTATGAGTATGATCGGGTTCTTTGCTACCGAAAGCACGGCGCCGATCGCTGAGCCTGCCCCCTGGTCGTCCCTGAAGAGCTCGTCAACCTCGTCAAGGAGTATCAGGTTCCTCTTCCCGAATATCGACTTGGAGGTAGCTGCGGAGAGAAGCCTGCGCTCTATCGTCTCCTTGTCCCTGTAGTCGCTGGCGTTCAGCTCGACCACATTCCACCCCTTCTCTGCTGCGAGAAGGTGCGCTGAGGCGCTCTTTCCCACGCCTGAGGGGCCATGGAGGAGAAGGGGAGTCCTGGCTACGCCCTTGTCGCTGTCGTTGGCGAAGAGCCGCAGACGGCCGATGACCCCGGGGTTCCCGACTATCTTGTCTAGAGACTCCGGCATGTAAAGGCTGTCTGAATATTCCGCCTGCATTCTCCCACCAGGATAATTTGCATCGACAATATAAAACACTTGGCGTCATGGGGAGGTATTAATAGGTTATCTTGCTTTTTTATCTGGATCCAATGCAGTTTTATTATTTCTACATCGCCAGCGCGATAGCCGTCGCCCTCGGCTACATGCTATTCGACGTGCTCAACAACAGGGAGGTGCCCAACATGTTCGCCTATGCGACGCTCCTCTTCTCCTTCGCGGCGATCCTGATGACCTGGAACTGGAACCTCATACTCCAGTCCTACCTCGTATCGCTGGCGATACTGGGGATCGGGTATTTCATATACAAGGTGGGGCAGCTCGGCCTCGGGGACGTGTTCGAGTTCGCGGCGCTTGCGCTGCTTCTCGCCCCGATAACTTCCCAGCTGCTCTATTCTGCGCCCACCTGGCTGATGCTCCCGCCCGTGGTGTCCCTTCTGCTTGACACGGGCATAGCCGCGATAATAGTCGTGCCAATATTCTACATCGCGGTCGCCATCAGGAAGTTTGGATGGTCGGTGATCAGCGGGATTAGGAAGCGCGACCTTGCAAAGGCCGCCGTTGTCATACTGGCCTACCTGCTCTTCGCCGCACTGCTCTCTAGGATCTCCCCGGCAAAGGATATCCTCTTCGTGATGCTGTTCGTGATAATAGCGGGCAGCACCCTCCTCATGCTCTTTGAGAGAGTGATAACAGAGGTGATGGTCGACAGGGTCGGCGTCTGTGGGTTTACCGAGGATGACATAATAGCCTTCAACCTCATGAGCGACAGGGAGATCGCATCTGCCAAGCATAGGATAAAGTCCTTCGACAGGCTGGTGACCAAGCAGATGATCTCGGAGATGAGGAAAAAGAGGATAAAGGCCAAGTACCCAGTCTACAAGAGGGCAGTCCCGTTCGCGGTGCCCATATTCCTCGGGACCATCCTGACGATCCTATTCGGGAACCTACTTCTTGTCGCACTTTTCGGCTAGTCAGTTGAATATGACTATTATGTTGCCGTTTGAGGTGAAGGTGAATGTGGTGTTCTGGTGGGCAACCGCGTTAGACGGGAGCAGCGAGCCCACACCGTTCCAGCTTATAAAGTGGTAGCCCACGTTCGGCTGCGCGTAGAGGTTGTAGGTCCCTCCGGTCAGGTATATGTTGGTGCCGGACAGGTATGACTCGCCGTTTATGATCACTATCCCGTTGAGGCTTGATATTGACAGGTTGTAGAGGTTGGTGTAGGGCGGGCTGAGTGTCTGGAAGGAGTACCCCGTAACGGTGTAAATCGTGTTCGAGGGACAGGAGGGTATGTAGTTGCCGTAGAGGCTGTTGTAGGCGCTGGTGCAGAGGTTGTAGTTGATGCGGAACTGGGTGTAGGTGTTGGAGCCCTGCTTGACCTGCGAGGTCCCTGGCACCTTCACCGTGCAGATGACAATGGTGCCCTGGGGGGCGGTTGTGGGAGAGCATCCGCCGAAGTTGACAGCGTTGGCTCCACCGGCGACGCCAGTCATCGTTAGATTTATCGCGTTCGCGGCGGGGAACTGCAGCAGGAAACCGAGGTTGTTCCTGAATATCAAAAGGAAGTTGAAGTAGCCGCCCACAGAGTTGTAGGTGAGGAGAGACTGCTGGCAGGTTATAAGCGGCTGTATGTTGCAGGCCGAGTAGACCGGGGCCACGGTCCCTATGGAAAGGCTAATCGTGACCGCCGTCACGAGAACCAGAGATAGGGCGAAGATTGCGAAGGAGTATGTGGACAGGAACTCTATCGCTGATTGCTGCCTCATCATGGTGACCGCTAGGGTTTCAACCGCCACTTATTAAATGATTAGCCCCGATTAATTAGCGATGGGAAAGATCTCCGCCTTCATGAGGCTGACACGGATAGAGCACAGCATCATGCTCGTGCTGGCTGTGCTTGCGGCCGAGCTGATATCGGGGCACATAGCGCTAGGGATACCGCTGGCGGCAAGCCTTGCTACCCCGATTCTGGTGAGCATGGGATCATTTGCGATAAACGATTACTTTGATGTTGAGGCCGACAGGGCAAACGGCTTCAAGGACAGGCCGATCGTCTCCGGGCAGATATCCAAGAAGGAGGCATTCAACTGGGCCGTCGCGCTGCTTGTTGTGGGCGCCCTGGTCAGCGTGCTGATAAACATATACGCGCTGGGGATAGCCATCGGGTTCGCAGCTCTCGCGTTCCTCTACAGCTACAGGCTAAAGGACACGCTTCTTCTGGGGAACATCTACATCGCATTCTCCATGGTGATACCGTTCATATACGGAGACTTCGTTGTATCGAGCCCACCTGGGCATCGTCATAGTGCTCATATCCATCGCCATATTCCTAAGCGGCCTCGCCAGGGAGATCCACGGGATGATAAGAGATAGGGAGGGAGACGCCAAGGCGAGGGGGTCGAAGAACGTCATGCATTATGTGAGCGTGAGGGGTGCCGGGGTCGTCGCGATGGTGCTTTACCTCGAGGCGATAGCCGTGAGCCTGTACATCTTCCTGAACTACTACCTGCCATTCTACCACAATCTGGTTTACATAGTACCGATTGCACTCACTGACATAATACTTGCCTACGTCGCCTTCGGCGAGCTTTTGCTCAAAAAGGACAGGAAGCGTTTCCACAGGCTCTCCAGAAATCTGAGCCTTGCGGCGATGGCGATAGCGCTGATTGCGTATCTCGCGGCTGCGCTAATCTATATTCCGATTTAGGCTTTCTGCAGGATTAGTACGGCCTTCTCTCTCGGCCGCCGAAGTCCCTTCTCTCCCTTCCGCCAAAGCCCCCCCTCCTGTCGCGGTCCCCGCCGAAGCTCCGATGCTCCCTGCCTTCCATGGGCGCTGTTGATGCCTCAACCTTCGCCTCGAAGTCGGATATCGAGTGCTTGAACTCCTCGGTGCTCCCCCTTGCCTTGACTATCTCCCTTGCGAGCAGGTAGTATACAAGCGCGAGAGACCTCCTTCCCCTGTTGTTGACCGGGATGACAAGGTCGATGAACTTGGTCGAGTTGTCCGTGTCGCTTAGCGCGACTATCGGCATGTTTATCTTGCTCGCCTCCTTTATCGCCTGCTTCTCGTTCCTAGAGTCGCTGATTAGTATGAGCTTTGGCTCCATGAAGTCCTCCCTGTGGGGGTTGGTGAATATGCCGGGTGTCACCCTTCCCTTTATGAACTTAGCGCCTATGAGCTCTGCGAACTTCTGCGCAGGGACTATGGCATATATCCTTGACGCTGTCACCACGACGCTCTGCGGCTCGTAGGATGCGATCATCTTTGCCGCGTCCCTGATCCTATCGTCGATGGTCTTGAGGTCCAGCAGGTACAGCCCGTCCTCCCTCACCTTGTAGATGAACTTCTTCATCCCAGGGCTCTTGGACTTGGTTGCTATGTGTATTCCTGCCTCTAGATAGTCGTTCTGATTCGTCAATAGTTCTTCTGCCATGTTAAACACCTATGGGGCCGCCGAGATTCGAATGCCCGGGGCCAATGTGCGGCCCTCTCGGGTCTCCAGCACCCCATGCTGGAAGCCTACCAGGCTAGCAGACGGCCCCATATCAGCATCAATCTCATTTCCTACCGAACTGCAGTATCTCGTCGATGAGCTCGGCATTGCCGATGAACATCCTCCTGCAGCAGTATCTCTTCACCTTCATTTCGTCGAGCACCTTGCCCGCGTCTTCCTTGTCCTTGTTAACCCTCTTGTCAAAGTCCTCCCACTTGTCGGCGAGCACTGCGCCGCAACTGAAACACCTGACGGGCATCATCATAGGATCACCTATACGACTTCTGGAATCTCGCCCTGGCCTTGGGCCCCTTGAACTTCTTGGGCTCGACCCTCCTCGAGTCGTCTACAACCATGAACCTGTCGTAATGCATGTACTCCTTCTTGAGGGAGTCCGCGCCTGAGAACTCTATTATGCTCTTTGCGATGGAGCTCCGAACCGCCTGGGCCTGCGCGGACGAGCCGCCGCCGTAGACGTTGACCTTTATGTCCATCTTCGAGGCTATGCCCCGGGTGGTGTCCGAGAAGTTGACCGGCTCCATCATCATGCCCCTATACTCCATGGGCTCGATGGTGTTGATGTCAAAGCCGTTGATCGTTATAATCCCCTTTCCTGGCGCGGCGGAGGCGCGGGCTATCGCCTGCTTCCTCTTGCTCCTCACAAAGGATCCCTTGCCCTTGCGGACCGCCCTCTTCTTCGAGATGGCCTTCTTCTCGGGCAGGGCAGGAGCCACGGGCTGCGGCGCCGCAACGGCGACTGTCGCTGTCTGTGTTGCCTCTGCCATATTAATCATTCATTGTTGTAACCGAGCAGCTGTGAAAGCTCTTTTATGTAAAGGTATTTAACATACATCTTCTTGGGGGACTTGGTCTCCATCGCTGTCACCTTCGCCTTGGATAGGAATGACGGGACGCCCATGAAGACCCTAAGGTTCCTGTATGCGGTCTTTCCCGAGGGCTTCTTGTGGTAAGGAAGCATGCCCCTTACGACCCTCCTCACCAGCATGTCCGGCCTCCTCGGCCAGTATGGCGAGTGCTCCGGGTTCTCCTTCTCCTGGAGGTTGAGCCTTGTCCTGTACTTGCTTATCAGCGCTATCTTGTTGCCGGTGACGAACGAGAGCTCGGCATTGACTATCGCGACCTTCTTGCCGTTGAGGAGCTCCTTTGCAACCTGGCTGGCCACCCTGCCGAGGACCTTGTCCTTTGCGTCCACAACCATGAAGTCCTTGAAGTCGGTTTCCATGCAAATCAGATTATTAGTTTTATTCCTTTTTCCTTGAGCATCTCGTCGAGCTTCTTGACGGTGCAGTCGGCATCCTTGAGGCGGCTGAGCGCGCTGGCGGAGAACTCCATCGCGGTTATGTTGACCTTGTGGTCCATCTGCCCCTCTGAGAGCACCTTCCCCGGAACGAGTATCATGTCCCCCTCCTTGGAGTACTTGTTTATCTTGTAAATGTTGACGCTCCTCCTAGACCTTGCCGGCACCTCAGAGAGCTCCAGTACCCTCTTCCAGAGGCCCTGGTAGCGCTCCTGCCTGGAGGCGCCCTTAAGCTGCCCAATCCAGTCCTTGAGGTCCTGCCTTTCTACGTTAATTCGCATGTTTCCACTCGAGCTGATACCGCTGTCTAAATTAGACTTTTAAGACTCTTGAATATGAGTATAAATACCTATATTAAACTTTGCCCGGTTTCCATGGCCGTCTGCGCTGGTTATTTATACTAGAAAGCACATAGATATTCGGGTAAGGGTACATAACATGGCAGGCAGAAGCATCGACAGGACTTTGCGCAACGAGAGACTGCGGACCGCCCCAGACGAGGTCGGGGTAAGGGATGCGGAGGCCATGCTAAACAATGGGCTTAGGGGCATAATCCCCCCGCGTGCGGAGCTGGATAAGGCCGCCAAGCCCGTTGACAGGTTCTCGCAGAAGGGAGTGGAGGGGATACGAATAGGCATCACCAAAGAGCAGTTTGATTCCCTGCAGGAGGTTTTTGTGAGCCTGAAGAAGGAGATCTTAACTGGAGCCAAAACCAAGAGGGTTTGGGATGTCAGCTTTGATCATCTGGGGACATTCAAGATAAGCATACCAGGGGTTACCCTGGCTGAGGGTGTCGAGGCCGCGGAGCTAAGAGTGAAGTACATATTGGGCGGAGACGACAGGACGGGCAAATATGAGGCGAGAGCCGCACTCAACCGCATCTCAGGGGAATTGAAGAAGAAGATCCACGGTCCGGCCAAGGAGGCGGATTCTGCGGAGCAGTACGAAAGCGTGCTCAGGGTAACTGAAAATAGCTAAGTAGCCTCTACTTCTTACGATCTTTCCTTAGCAGGGCGGCGGCGTCCTCAATGCCTAGGTGTTTCCTGTAGGTTTGCAGTATCTCCAGCACGGCATCCGGCTTTCTAAGGGCGCTTGAGATTCTGGGAAGTATCGAGCCGCATAGGCTAGATGCGGCATCCTCCCGGCCGTGCTTGACAAGCCAGATTCCGACTTCGTTGGTGCGGGCGAGCATGTCGGCGATCCTTGCCTTGTTTAGGCGCTTGGCGCTTATGTTGACTATGGTCTCCGCCGTGCCCCGGGTGACTTTTGCCCGGTCATCGACGTTCCTTATCATCGAGGCGAAGTAGAGGAAGGACGCGATGGAGCCCCTGCCCTCGCGGTTTTTGCCGCGGGCCATCACCAGATTGGTTATCCTGCTGATGTTTACAAGCATTTCGGCCGCGTGGGCCCTGGCGAGTGGCGCGACGAAGGTCGCTGCCCCGACCACTATGGTCCTGTCGCGGCCGCTGTGCTCTGATATCGACTCGATGAGGGGCATTAGCACCTTAGCTGACTCTGCACCTATGATCTTGTCTATGCCCCTTGCCAGCTCGGGGCTCAGCCCCTGCCTGGCGCTTTTTGAAGCTAGGAGTGTAGTCATTGCCATGGCTAGAAGAGGGCGGGATATAATATATAATTGTAGCGGGGGTCAGGAAACTTATCCTCGCCAAGGAGAAAGAAAACCATTAAATATTATAGAGCCGCCATCGGTTAGTGGGGAGTGAATATGGCAATTACGAAGTCAAGAGCGCCAAGGAAAGCTTCATCGACCGATGAGCAGACGAGCGCAAAAGTCCTGAAGGAAGTTATATTGAGCAATGACAATGGACCACTTGGAAGGCACGTATTGCTGATGGTCAATACGATGGACAAGGCATATCGCCTTTCGCAGGAAGGCAAACCTGACAAGGAGTGCATGTCGGAATCGATCGCCTTCGGGATAAAAGTTGCCGCCGGATCCAGAGACGAATGCGACCAGAGGTTCTTTGGCTTCGATACGAAGTTGTCGGGAGCAGTAAGGCTTGCGCTTGAGAAGAGGAGCCTTGCCGGTGGCGTGGCTGATGAATTCATAAAGTGGAGGGTAAGCGCCTCTTCGCACCCGGAACACTACACCAAGCAATATGGAGCGGCTAAGGAAGCCGTATTCAAATCGCTGGATGCGAAATCCAGCGCAGTCAAATTGCGGGAGGATAATGGGTGGATCTCGGCTATTGAGGCAGCCGCGAAGAATGATAGAAAGTTGATTCTGGCGGTTGCTTCCGTGACGGATTTCCTCGCTTTCTGCTTTAGGAACCAAAGGAGCATAGTACCGCCAAGGAATGAGTACCAGCATCCAAATCTTGCGGTGGGGCTCCTCACCCATGAATGGAATAGATCGCAAAGCGTTTGGGGCATTTTAAGCGACTCTAGGATAAGGGAAGCAAGAGAGTATTTACACAGTTGCCCGGATAAGGCCGAGAAACTTGTGCCAAACATCAGAGAGGACCTTAACGGAAAGGAGGCGCTAAGCATTTTGTGGCGTCTGCAGTAATGGCATTGCCGCTTGATAATTGAGATGCGGGGGGAGAGATTTGAACTCTCGTAGTCGCTAAGACACTGGAACCTCAATCCAGCGCAGTTGACCGAGCTGTGCCACCCCCGCGAGTAACATGACTAGTCAGTCAGAGCTTCTTAGCGGACTTCTCCACTTCCTTGAGCTCGTCCCTTATCACCGAGGCCGCCTTGTTGACGATCTCCGCCGGGTTCATCTGGCCGAAGCTCTCGATTGAGAAGGCGAAGCTGTCGTCGCCCGCTTCCTCGTAGGTTACGAATCCAGGCTGGAACTTGGAGTGCCTTGCCCCGTTGCCGAGCACCGCCTTGCCCTCGATCCTTATCTTCTGCTCCGCGCCAAGCTTTATGAGCGGTATCTTCTCGTTGGCCACCTCGACCTCCTTGTCAGCTGAGACTAGGTCCTTGGAGTAGACCGTCGCCGGCCCAGTTGCCTCGAGCGAGAACAGTATCTCGTCCTTCTCGTTGTAGCCGCTGGCAGGAGTCTTTATCGGCACTAAGCCTACCCTGTGGGCTATGTACTCGTCAAACATCGAGCTTGTGTTCTCGTAGAATGTGATCCGATCTATGGCGAAGCACTGCACGCTTCCGCTTATGCTCCTCCTCAGGGCGTTCGCCTGACCGTTCCTCGCGCCGCTGAGCGTGAAGGTTGCCCTGTCTCCGTCCGCCTCGAATTTTTCTATCTTCATTTAGTCACTTGATAAATTAGAGGATTGCGGTTGCAGAAAGTCTAAATACCTGTCAATCCAATTCAGGGATTATTGTGTAAATCATCTTTATAATCGTTGTGGTGGCTTGGGGTTTGAGGAGGTTGTCATGGGAGAGGTCGGGAAGAAGAGTTTCGGCAGCCAGAGGTACATCGCTACCGGGAAGGAGAGGCCCCACATCTCTGATTCGAAGCTATCAGCCCGCGACGACGCGGAAAGGATAGGCGTCGGGGAATCCAAGCTCCTGCGCTACGAAGGCTGGAGGTCCAGGAGGTACCTTGCCTTCGCAGGGCTCAGCTACGACGTGATGGTATCGCTTTACGACGTCAATTCGCCCGCCGCCTACGCTGCCAGGGTCTTCCAGATGAAGGGCTTAATGCCGGCGGTGAAGGCTGGCCTGAGGCGCCTGGGGACTAGCAACACCAACCTGGAAGCCCGGGTGATAGGGCTGCAGAACAAGGAGGACCATGCATTCCTCAACGGGCTGCTGGCTCTCTTTTCGCGGGAGGGAATACGCCTCATCGAGGCGGATCTGTTCGGCGATGAAATTAGGCATGTCGCGATCGACCTCAAGACGGGTGCGAGCTTCAACATACTCCTAGAGGACCGCCACTACAGGCCGGGCGAGCTGACCAACACGATGACGCTTGACGACTTCAGCAGGACGATGGTCAAGCCAGAGAAATAGAGCCGAGGTCCTCATATAGCATTCCAGTTGGAGAATCGTGGGTCTGCTTGAGCTTCAATTCTTTGCACATGAAGCCAAATTCTGGCTCCCTGCTTTTTCCCACCAGTTCCATCATGCCATCGACATCGGCGCCGCGTTTCACTCGCGCAAGAGTAAGATGGGGATGATAGCGCGTTTCGGTGTTTATCCCGGCTTTGGAAAGACCGCCCCACAGCAGGGAGTTGAGTTTGAAGAGCTCCTCGGAACCAGATGTTATCTTGCCGAATACCACCCGTGGCCTGTCGTCCGTGAAGACGCCCAAGCAGCTGACGCCGCATGTAAATGTTTGAAACCGGACTTCGGAAAGGACTTTCTTGGCTGCTGCAATTGTGCCGCCATCGACTGATTCTCCGAGGAAGAGTGCAGTTATATGTAGGTTCTCCAGAGCGCTTGTCCTGGCCCCCATCGAGGCAAGCTGCCTTGAAAGGGGTTCTAGCTTGGGCCTCGCTTCGGCCGGCAAATCAATGGCGAAGAAAGTTCTATATGCCATGAGCTGATTCGGTCTGGGGAGTTATTTATCTGTTGCGGGACCGGCCAACGGGAGCAGTATTTATAGCGTTTGTTCCAATATAGAAGAGGTGCTCAGATTTGGACTTTTCCGATACAACTGTAGTGATACCGGCCCTCGAGGAACCGGGGCTTTGGGAGGTTGTCTCTAGGACGCACAGGGCGCTCCCGGGGGTTAAGATACTGGTTCTCTGGAAGGGTTACAACAACAAGGCGCCCACCTTCAAGGAGAAGGGAGTCCGGTCGGTGAAGCAGGAGAGCAGAGGAAAGGGAACGGTCATAATACAGGTGCAGAAGCACCGCTACGTCAAGACTGACATAATATGCTTCATAGACGGCGACGCCACCTACGAGCCAAAGGACTTCGCCGCGCTGGTCGGGATGGTGAGGAGCGGATACGACATGGCGATGGGGGACAGGTTCAGCAAGCTTGACAGGAGATCCATGCCGCGCTTCATAGAGTTCGGGAACAAAGTCATAACAGGGGTCGCAAACCTGCTCTACTTCATGTGGCTAGGCGACTCGCAGACGGGCATCAGGGCGCTTAGGACATCTGTTTTTGAATCGCTTGACCTAAGGGAGAAGGGCTTTGGCATCGAGAGCGAGATGAACATAAAGATGAGGAAGGCAGGATACAAGATAGGCGAGGCGCCGGCAAGGTATTACATCAGGGTCGGCGAGTCGAAGCAGATGAAGTTCATCGACGGGCTGAGGCTCCTTGGAACAGACTTCAAGTTCCTGTTCTACAGGCCGAAGGCAAGAGGGCGCTAGCCCTTCGCGAATATTTCCGAATACCTGGCGATGAGCCGGATCATAAGACCTGCGATGGGGATCCCATTCGAGACCTTCTTTATGATCTCAAGGTCGTCCTTCTTTACAGCGCCCATCAATCCAAGTATGGGAGGATATGCGACGATTAGCACCGCACCGGATGCCACCACCAGAGCTATGGTCTTCCATAGGGCCAGCGCCGGAAACACCAAAAGCAGCGGGAGAGAGATTCCAACCCCTATCAGCGCCGCCACGAGAACCTGGCCGAGCCTTCCGGGCCGCAGCCTTATGCCAAGGATTTTGGGCAGCATGGAATAGTATATCAGGATGGTCAGCAGCGGCACGATCAGGGAGACGGTGAATGTCATGCCAAAGCCCTTGTAGTAGGGCACCAGTATCGCAAGCAGGATAAGCTCCACCACCGATACGATTATCCCGTAGTTCATGAGCGACCTGACCTTGCCCTTCCCGACGAACAGGCTTGTGGTGTAGTCTGATATTAGAAGCAGGAGCAGGCCGACGCTGACTATGGATATGAAGTATGGCGCGGTCTGGTAGCCGACCCCGAAGACCAGGTAGGAGACCTGCTTAGAGAAGACCGCCATGTAGATCGCAACGGGGGAGAAGAATATGAACATTATGTAAACGGAATAGTTGTAGAGTTTGGCTAATTGGTTCTTCGTCCCGGAGCTGGACGCCGTTGAGAAGAGAGGCACAAGCGAGGCTCCGACCGAGCTGTTGGCCGTGTTTATCAGGTTTCCAAGCCTCTGGGCGACGTTGACGTTTCCGACCACCGAAGTGCCGGCGAAGGCGCCGAGGATCAGGTTGGCCGCGTTTGCGACCACGCCGGTCACGGCCGTGTAGACCCCCAGCGGCAGGGAGAAGCTCATCAGCGTGCGGATCTCTGATATTTTTGGCAGAGATAGCGTTACCTTTTCCGTTCTTGCTATCTCCATGAGGGCAAGGAGGGTGCCGGCCAGGAAGCCGCTTATGACACCGATGGTGGGGGCGAAGGCGCCGAAGTGGGCGAGGGCAAGGCCCACGCTAAGCGTCGCCTGCACCGAAACCTGCAGGGCGGTTACTCCGACTATCTGGGTCTTGCGCCCGAATCCTATGAGGGCATAGGTCGATATGGAGAGCAGCATGCTGAGTATTATGGAAAGTGAGGCGACCTCGACGAGAAGGGTGTTGGATGCGCTCTTGAAGATAATTCCAGATATGACGCCCGCGAGCAGTATGGATATGATCGTCAGCAGGCCGCCTATCATCAGCGTTACGGCGTAGCCGCTGGAGAGCACCTCTGAGATCTTGTCGGCCCGCTGCTCGGCCTTGTACTGGGAGACGAACTTGGAGAAGGAGTTGCTTATCCCCATGCTCCCGACCGCCGCCAGCGTGCCTGCCACGGCAAATGCGAGCGCATAGGCGCCGTAGACAGCGGGGCCAAGATACCTAGACACCACCACGAAGGAGCCGCCGGCTATGATTATCGTGAGTATGTTCGAAAGCATTACAGAGCTTGCGACCCCTGCTGTCCTGGCGCCGAGCTCTGAAAGGTCCGAGCTCTTCCTGGAGGTTTTTGCCATTTGATCCTGATTGTAAGCATTTCTGGGAGGGAAAGTTTATAGCCCTTAGACTGCAGCTGCAAAAAAACACCAGTATTTATAATCCTTGACTACAATAGATTGCATGGTCGTGGGGGAAAGCGGCCGCTGATTGATTTGATGGAGGAGCAGAACACAGAGGCCGTGCATCAGCCGGCCCACCATGCGCATC
This sequence comes from uncultured Microcaldota archaeon, assembly GCA_963787745.1. Taxonomy (GTDB): domain Archaea; phylum Micrarchaeota; class Micrarchaeia; order Micrarchaeales; family Micrarchaeaceae; genus JAJYUY01. The sequence continues at coordinate 126,772 of CAWBEB010000006.1, forward strand.
ACAAGGGCAGGCTTCAGGGCCTTGTTACATACATACTTGACCATAAGATCTACGCGCTGGCGGCGGTGATATACCTCGCCTTCGCGCTCGTGAACTTCTGGCCCGTCGCAACGCACCTGACGACAACGGTCGCAGGAACTGGCGGGGATGTCTACCAATTCCTCTGGGACATATGGTTCGTCGGTTACTCCCTCTTCACGCTTCACATGGGGATCTGGCACACTGCACTCCTCTTCTGGCCTGTCGGTGCAAGCCTGGTTTACCAGACCTCGATGCCGATAGCCTCGCTTCTGGCGACCCCGTTCACAGGAGTCTCGCTGCCGCTGGCCTACAACTTCATATTCTTCGCCGGGTTCTGCCTCTCCGGGCTCACGATGTTCATACTCGCCAAGTACCTTACGAAAAACAGTTATGCGGCATTCATAGCCGGGATCATATTCGCTTTCAGTTCATTCCACATAGCCCAGGCCTACGGGCACGTGGAGTACGCCAACATCGAGTGGATACCGCTCGCGCTCTACTTCTTCCTGAGGATTCTCAGAGAGGACCACCATAGGAACTGGAAGGCGATCGGGCTTGCGGTATCTATGGTGCTCGCCTGCTTCACGGTAGACATAGAGGTCGGGATATCGCTCACTTTCTTATTGCTTGTAGTGGCGGTTGCCTATCTTATAGGTAAGGAGACCAGGAAACGCGTCCTGAACATGGGCTTCCTAAAGGCCATGCTGGTGTTCGCGGCGGCCACCTTCATACTCGGCGCATGGGCATGGATACCCATACTCGGATCAATCTCCCATTCGGGCCTCGGCTCGCTTAACAGCCTAAACGACGTCGCCCACAACACGCTCTGGAGCGACGACCTCCTTTCCTTCTTCATACCAAACCCCTACAACGGCCTTTTGAGCGGGCCATTCTCCGGGCTTTCCTACATTTACCATGGTAACATATCAGAGACGGCATCTTACATTACGTATACGGCGATTGCCCTGGCCCTATTCGGGCTTTGGAAGCACTTCAAGGAGAATCGGCTGTGGCTTGGGATCGGAATCTTGTTCTTCATTCTCGCGCTCGGACCGATACTCCTGGTAGGTACATCGCTTGCATCCGCAACAGCCAGCTCCGGAGTGAGCGGCATCCCCTTGCCCTACCAGATCTACCGGCTTATACCGTTCTTCAACACTGTGCGCGAGCCGGGAAGGTTCGACCTCATGGTCACCATAGCGGTTGCCGTGATGGCGGCCTATGGGACCAAGGCGATCTTAGGGACCAAGCACGAGGCGCACCCATTGCCAAAGATCGACACGCGGGCACTTGGGATAATCCTTGTTCTGTCACTGCTCCTTTTGGTCGAGACGAACGGGATGCCCATCTCCAAGGCTGCGGCCAGTGCGGTCACGACCCTTGGAACTATACCGAAGGCGTATGCCGAGATGGGCCAGCTCCAGGGGAACTTCTCCGTGCTCCAGTTACCGATAATAGGAACCCCGTCGGCGCCGGAGCTCTACGCAGGGAAGGCGATGTATTACCAGACAGCCTCGCACAAGCCGATAGTGGGGGGTTATACCACGAGGGAGAATACGACCCAGCAGTTCTCGGTTTACCAGATACCAATCGCGATCACTGCCACAAGCCTGCTGAACTACGGGCAGCTGCTATACCAATCGCCGATCTCCGAGAACTACACGAACCAGACGCTCCTCGCATTGTACAACTACGACACCGGATTCGTCTCTGTGGACAAGACTGCATACAACCAGACCCAGTTCACGCTGCTCGCGTCCTACTTATACTCCGTGTTCGGAAACCCGATCTACAATGACAACACGACAACGATCTTCTCCACCCAGAACGCGATAGCGAAGGCGCTCTACAGGAGCTATGTCTCCTATCCGGTCCTCTCAGATTGGAACCAGACCGTCAGCTTCCTAAACGGTACCTATGTGCAGGAGTGGAGCCCGGTCGGCCTTGGCGCGATCTCTGTATTTGCGCCGGAGAACCAGACCGACCTCTATAATACATTATACCACGGCCAGGGCTACCGCACCAACGGAACCATCAGCGTGATCGCGGCGTCCGCGGTGCCGCAGAAGCTCTACATAGCCGCGCCATCCAGCTCGTCGAACTACACAATTCTTGGCTATGAAAACCTGACCTCGCAGTTCAGGATATACACGCTCAACGTGTCGATGGAGGCCGGCCCAGTCGGGAACAGCTTCTTCTTCATACCTCAGTACTCCAACTACCCGGTGAAGATCCTCAACATCACCGTCTCCGGCGGAGGTTGAGTGGCAGTGCTGCGAGTGATAGTCGACAGCAGGGAGAGGAACGCAGATCTCATCGCAGACCTCGAGGCTTCCGGAGTCGAGATAAGTATTGAGACCCTCCCGGTGGGCGATTATGTGATATCCGACCGTGTCTGCATAGAGAGGAAGACCGTCAGCGACTTTGAGAGCTCCATAGTGAGCGGTAGGCTGTTCGAGCAGGCGAGTAGGCTCGCGGAGGCCTATGAAAGGCCGATAATAATCATAGAGGGTGACAGGGAGGAGTTTAGGATGAAGGGCCAGGTGATAAGCGGCGCGATAGCCTCGCTCTACATCGACTATGACATACCTGTGATAACTACCATGGGCGCAAAGGAGAGCGCCGAGATGATAAAATTCATATCCAAGCATGAGCAGGACGGTAGGGCGAGGGAGCCGTCAGTAAAGGGAGGCGCAAGGTCCTTCACAGAGAGCCAGTTCATGGAGAGAATAATAGGCAACATCCCGGGGGTTGGTGTGGAGACCGCAAGGAACCTTCTCCAGCACTTCGGCAGCCTTCAGGCGATAGTCGGCGCGCCGGAAAAGGAGCTGCTCAATGTCGACAACGTGGGCCCGAAGAGGGCGAAGGCGATATTCGAGCTGATGCGGTCAAGCTACAGGAAGGATGAAAGCCTATAGGTTTAACAGGGTTGCCTTAGAAATTGAGTATGCGCTGATGCGATGCAAACGACGTCCAGAGGAGGGAGCAGGCCGCTCCTGAGCTTAATATTGCCAGTATACAACCAGTACCAGAACCTCGGGGAGAACTTCCCGAAGATCTACGGAGCCCTGAAGAAGGATTTCAAGCCTGGGAGCTTCGAGATCGTGTTCATAGACGATGGCTCGACCGACAGGTCGATGGAGCTGGAGAGAAAGTTTGCCAAGATGGATGGCGTAGTGCTTCTTCCCCAAAAGAGGAACGGCGGCAGGGGCAGCGCTCTTAAGGTCGCGATACCAAGGTGCAGGGGTAGGGTGATAGGGTTCATCGACACCGACCTTGCCGTGCCGATGAGATATGTCAAGCCGGCCGTCGAGAAGGTGCTCGAGGGTCACCAGGTGGTGGTCGGGTCGAAGTATGCGAAGGGCGCGAAGTACAACAGGACCATTTCAAGGCTTGTGATAAGCCATGGCAGCAACCTGCTAGTGCAGGTGGTGCTCGGGTCAAAGGTGTCTGACCACCAGTGCGGGTTCAAGTTCTGGAGCGCAGATTACATAATGGAATATCTCCACGAACTCAAGGACAACGGATGGTTCTTCGACACCGAGATGATAGTGATGGCGCAGAGGCATGGAGTCATGCCCTATGAGCTTCCGGTGGAGTGGAAGGAGAGCAAGAGGAGCACCTTTAGGGCAAAGCACATCACCAGCTTCCTGGCGAGCGTCTTCAAGATGAGATTCGGGATGCTTTAGCTTTTTCTCATTTCCCAAAGATTGCTTCGTGGTGGTCGTAGTCTTCCAATATTACGACCTTATTTTCTTCGTCTATCGAATAGACAAGTACAAAGTGTTTGTCTATATGAACTTCCCATTCACCGTGACGGTCTCCCCCCAATGGTTTGAATTTATGCGGATCTTCTAGTATATGAATAATTTTGTTTCTTATTATTTGCAGCTGCTTTGGATTTTTTCTTTCTAATTTTTTGAAAGTATCTTTTACCCCATCCCTTGCATCAAGGCTATACAAGGCCATTTTAGCACCTACTCATGAGTGCCGAACATTCTATCGAAGTCTTTTATAGTACCTATATGGGTTACTTTCTCTTTCTTTATCTTGGCAAGTTTCCTTAGATAGGAGGGCTTTATTTTAGGTTCAAAAACAAGTTCCTCATACTCTCGGGCCATGACATCTATAGCCATAGACTTGTCTTTTAGACCGAATTCTGCCTTTATTATGTTAAGTATTCTATTGGTATTGGAGTCTATGTCTATTAGCGCCTTAACCATATTAACACCATGTTAATTTCATGTTAATTAGAATATATAAGCCTTTTGATAGCAGTGGGCCCGCGGTTCAGTAGGGTCTGGATTCGGTTCTCTTACATGACTTACGTACTGCAGATATTAAACGTTCAGGCTAATAATTGCAACCGCACGGTTTTCAAATATCTGATTATCGATAAGACCATAAATAGGAAGGTATTTATATTTTCTTATATTTAATTATAAGTGGTTATAATATGGAAATGACGACAATCCAAATAACAAAAGAAGACGAGGAGAGACTAAGAGAGCTTAAGGTCCATCCCTCCCAACCAATAAGAGAAGTCATTGAGACAATCTTAGATAAGGAAGAAAGAGAAGAACTGATAGATACAATAATCGAAAAACATACAGAATTATGTACTAAACTGTCTGATTCGTACCGGACCAAGAAGGTGAAATAATGCGGTATCTAAGTGTCGATGATATTAAGAGGATAAATCAGAAAGTTCTGGATAAATATGAAAAATATCCATCAAAATTTCAGTTTTCAGGAAATGAAAAGGAACTAGATAATGTGGTTGCTGAAGCCAAGACTTACAAAGAACCGGCATCTATTGCTGCAACTTATCTTTATAACTTAAACAGAAAGCATATTTTCAACAGTGCAAATAAGCGAACTGCATTTTTAGCTACGGATATGTTCTTCCAAAAAAATAAGATAGTGTTTGAAATCACCGATGAAGAGGCTGTTAAGCTGTCAAAGGACATTAGAAATGATAAATATACCTTTGATGAGGTAAAGAATTATCTGGCGCCAAGAATTAAAAACAAACAACCTGCCTAATTCTTCACTGCTGAACCTTCAATCTGGCTTCGGAAAAAGCTTCCCGCGGTTCAGCAGGTTCTGAGTTCGCTTCTGTTACAATTTGGGCCCGAGGAGAATCGAACTCCTGATCTTCACGTTGTGAACGTGACGTCTTACCATTCGACTACGAGCCCTTTAGCATCTTGTTTATCTTAGCCGCCATTATGAAGTCATTCTGCGACAATCCACCTATGGCGTGTGTGGAGAGTTCTAGCCTTATCCTGTTCCAAGAATATATTGATATGTTCGGATGGTGGCCCTCCCGCTCTGCGAGAATGGCGACTCTGTCGGTGAATCTCACCGCTCCCTTGAAATCCTTGAACTTCAGCTCCCTTGATAGAACATCCTTTCCGAGCTTCCAGCCGCCAACCATTGGCATGTACCTGCGCGCGGCTGACATCTGCATCTTTTTCGTGCCTCCCTCGCAGGGCTTGCATTTCATGCGCTCGAACTTCATCGGATCAGTAGGATTAGCTCCCTTGATTTTATAATACTTAGCTAGACCTCGAAGTATTCCCTAAACTTCGGGGCGGTCTCTATCTTCTTGGTCCTTCCGACCTTGGAGGATTTTATGAAGTCCTTCTCCGTGAGCTCCTTTATGTGCTCGTAGGCGGAGCTGCCGAACGCCTTGACTACGCTGCTCTGCATCACCGGCTCGTTCTTGCTTATGTAGGCAAGTATCCTTAGCGATGGCCTCGTTATGTCGGGAGATCCGGCCAGAACCGCAACCCGCTGCGCGTACTGATTCTTGACTTCCAAAACGTAGCCGTCGCCGACCGCCTTTATCTCCAGCGCACCCTCCCGCTGCGTGTATTCCTGCATCAGGGACTCCATGACCGACTTCACATAGCCCATCGATGCTACGCCCATCACTGAGCCAAGCTCCTGGGCGCTCATGGCACGACCGGATGCGAAAAGCGCCGCCTCAGCAACCCTCTTGTAGTCCGAACCCTCATTCATCGTGATCGGCCTCCGCCTTGCTGCCCTGATGCAGCGATATCATTATGTCGCCGAAGAACTGCTCCTGGGCTATGTCGACCTCCTTCCTGTGTGCAAGGAAGAGAAGTGGTATAAAGAGGTCTGATACCGCCCCTCGCTCCGAACTAAACAGCCTAGAAAGCTTTGAATATTCGATTACCCCATCGCCGCTCATATTTGACGCGATGAGCTTGTATGCCGATGCGATCTTCTCGTCTATGTCCTCCTTGATGACCACGAAGTCGAGGGGCGCCTCCATCTCCGATGAGATGATCGCCTTCTGCTCGGTTACACGAATTGCCTCGTCTAGGGCATCCATGAGCTCTGCGAGCGTGACCTTCTTGTGCGGCTGCAGCCTGAACTTTGGTATCAACTCCGGAACTTCTGGGATCTGCCTGGCAGCAGAGATCCCATCTGGGTCTTCCACCACCTCCTCCTTGAACATCACCATGGTGTCGCTCTTCATCCTTAGAAGGATCGACGCCGCCAGGGTCATGTTGGCTGGTATGTGGAGGTCCATGATGCGCATCTTCCTGATGGTCTGGACGTATTCGTTTGCTATCTTACCTATGTCTATGTTCCATGGGTCGATGCTGTTTGACTCGACCAGCTCCATGAGCACGTCCCTCCAGGTCGCGTTCTTGACCAACTCCCTTAGGTCTAGCGCACGCTGGACGCCACCTTCTTCCCTGTTATCCTTGGTCATCTATAGGATACAGATACTTGGATATTTAGATTTTTCTGACGCCACGGGGTAGCGGCTTGCCGGGGAAGTGATTTAAGGGCGACCAGAGAGTAGGGTACGGTCAGATGCCTAACATTGATCCGATCTACCTGCTTCCCTCAATCGCCATAACGATTCTAGGCTTCGCGGTACTTGTCTACTGGAAGCTCAAGAGGAAGCTGCGGAACATCGTCCTGCTCTACGGCCTGGTGGCCTACGCCGCTGCGATATTGGTCAAGGTTGTCTTCCAGGATCTCACCTACAAGGCAGTCCTAGCGGCATCGGGCGGTTCTCCAGTGGTGCTGGGCCTCTATTTCGGTCTGCAGACCGCGATACTGGAGGTCGGATTCGCGTACCTCGTGATAAATTATGCAGTCAGGAAAAAGAATGTGAAGGCCTCAGACGCAGAAGGCTATGGAATAAGCCTGGGATTCTGGGAGAATGGGGTTCTGCTGGGGCTGATAAGCCTGATAAACCTGCTTGCGGTCTATGCCGCGCTTGCCGCAGGAGGACCTGCTGCTGCCACAGTCTACACTTCGATATCGGCTTCCAATCCGCAGCTGTTCGTGGCCCCTTCTGCCGCTGCAACCGGGCTCAATCTCCTTTACGCGATTATGGAGAGGGCGTCTTCCACAATAATACACTTCAGCTGGGGATACCTGGTGCTCCTCGCCGCCTTCTACAGGAAGAGGAGGTACCTGCTTGTGGCATTGCCGATGGGCCTAATAGACTTCGCTGTTCCATTCGCAGCCAGTTCAAACATAGCGGTTTTTGAGACCGTTCTCCTGATCATCTCGTTGGCCGCGCTTGGCGTAACCCTTTACATTACAAAAAAGAGGAAGAGAAGGAAGTGACCGGACTTAATCGGTCAATCCCAGATGCTCCTTCAGAAATAAGACCTTCTTGGAGAGGTTGTATTTTGGATCTACATCTGGCCCAATGCCTATGGGCACTGTAGCATCCACCCCGAGCAGGGAATGCCCCTTTATCGGATCTACTAGCGATCTGAGTGCGGATGATGCAGACGATTCAGTCCTAGCGGATTTAAGTGCCATGACCAGGGCGAACCTCGATTCGTCTGTGAGTCTGGTCATTTTTTCCACTGCAATCTCCGAAACAAGCCTCTGAGCCTGGTCGGGATACTTGGTTGACCAATCCTTCACGAGAGCGCAGAACTCTACCTGAGTCGGGCCTCCCCATGAGCTCGATATGCTTTGCGCCTTCTGTTCTATCGCGAAAGCTGTCGTACTCCTAAGTAACATTGACGATGTCGAAGACTGTGAACCCGTGCTTGGTGCGGTTCTTGTTGAAATCATTTCACTACCCAGAAGTATAGCGCCAATTGAAATATATATACTTTTTCTACAGCGGACTTTGATCCTATGAGACGCAAAAATAGAGATGGGCCCGAAGAGATTTGAACTCTTGACCTTTCGATTATCAGTCGAACGCTCTAACCAAGCTGAGCTACGAGCCCTTGTTGAATATGAGTAGCGGATGTAATATATCCCTTTTCATTCCCGCTTGATCTGGCTGACCCTTCCGTCCGGCTCCTCCTCCGCGAAACTCTGGGTCCTGAACCTGAACATCCTTACGCTGGGCTGCATCCAGAGGTCCTTCTGTATTCCTACCGCCTTGCATGCCGCCTCGAAGAATGCAGTCTTGTCGAGCTTGTTCTCTCCCGGGAATGAAGGCAGGAGCAATGCGCTCTTGAATCCATACTTTATGTATAGGCCGTCCCTTCCCATCTTCACCTTTATGAGCTTACCCTTCCCGGACGACTTTATCTGCTCGAATTCCGACAGTACGTCCACCTCCACCGTGATGTGGCCGCTCTCCCTGAGCGTCACCGGAACGAACTTCGGATCCTCGAAGCCGGCGGCTATCGCAGCGTCAACGACCTGCTCGCCAATATGTTTCTTTGCGGAGTGGATTCCCATCCTGCCCCTGAGCTCCCTTGTGGGGTAATGGAGCACCGTCACGAATACGCCGTTCGGGCTGCCTAGCCCCTTTAGCGAGTCCATGAGCATGCCCCTCTCCAGCTTCGGGCTCCTCAAAAACAGCTCTATCGCGGCCCTCGCTGCCCGAACTATCTGCTCGCCCTCCATTCCAGAATACTCTCGCACAGAGCATACTAGGAACTTAACTATTTAGATGCTTGCGGAGCATCATAGCTGGTGCTTAGTTGAGTGGGCAGGTCACCATATATACAGATGGAGCGGCCCGCGGCAACCCCGGTCCTAGTGCGTCCGGCTATACAATAATGCGCGGCGGCAAGATCCTGCACAGCGGATCCGAGTACAACGGAGTCAAGACCAACAACTACGCCGAGTACCACGCGATAGAGATGGCGCTGGGATGGTGCTTAGACAACATCCCAGATGTCTCCCTGGTCAAGGTGGCCGTCTTCTCGGACAGCGAGCTGGTGGTGAAGCAGATCAATGGCCATTACAAGACGAAGGTCGCGAAGCTTAAGGACCTCAAGAAAAGGGTCGGCGACCTCGTATCGAAGTTCGGGCTCGTCATCTTTGAGAACCTGCCGCGGGAGGACCCGCACATAAGCAGGGTGGACAAGGAGCTCAATGTGCTGCTCGACGAGACGACACGAAAGGGTTTATAAACTTAGGTAAATATATAAAATGGAGGCCAGTGGTTAGAGATGGCGGAGGAGAACGAGGCTAAGGCAATGACAGACGAGCAGAGCGCAAAGCCTGCCGTGAATCCCCAGGCCAAGGAGCACTGGAAAAAGGGAAACTCGCTCTTCGAGGAGAGCAAGTTCGAGGACGCGGTAAAGGAGTACACGGAGGCGATAAGGGTCGACAAGACCTACGCCGATGCCTATTTCAACAGGGCCCTCACCGAGAGGGTGATAAACGACTTCCAGAGTGCGCGTGCGGACCTCGAGAAGGTCCTTGAGATCCAGCCTAAGAGCTACGATGCTCCCCTTCTGATAGGAGACATGGCGGAGAGCAAGAACGACATGCTCGGCGCCAGGTACTGGTACGAGAGGGCGCTCTCCAACAATCCGGAATACACAGAGGCGAAGAACAGGCTCGAGAGGATAGACGCGCTGATCCATGTAGACAGCAAGATCGGAGGGCCTGGGGGCGGCTCCAAGACGAAGATGGCGCCGCAGGAGCAGAAGGAGGAGATCGTCGAGGGGCAGATAAAGAAGGTCGCATTCTTCAAGTCGGACATAAAGTTCAGGGACGTGATAGGGCTCAAGAAGGTCAAGAAGTACCTCGCGGAGAACGTGGTACTCGCCATAAGGGAGCCCGCGCTCTTTAGGAGGTACGGGAAGAAGCTAGGAGTCGGACTTCTGCTGTATGGACCCCCAGGCACCGGGAAGACCTACGTCGTCAAGGCGATAGCCGGAGAATCGGGCGCCAACGTGATAATAGCCAGGGTAAACCAGATCGTGGACATGTACACGGGCAACACCGAGAAGAACCTCCATGCGATCTTCGAGCAGGCGAGGAAGAACCCGCCCTGCATAATATTCTTCGACGAGCTAGACGCCCTCGGCGTCAAGAGGGGCGGAGACGGGGGCGACGGCGGAGGCGGCAACAGCTCCGCCCTTCGGATGGCGGTCAACCAGTTCCTGGTGGAGATGAGCGGCGTTGAGTCCAACCCAGAGGGGATCTTCGTCATCGGCGCCACCAACAACCCCTGGGACATAGATCCCGCCCTCAAGAGGAGCGGGAGGTTCGGAGACAGCGTCTACATAAAGCCGCCCACCTACACGGACAGGGAGAACCTGTTCAGGTTTTACACCCGCAACAAGCCGGTCAGCAGCCTGAACTATGGCAGGCTCGCCAGGGCGACGATGGGATACAGCCCCGCAGACATCGAGAGGATTGCGGACAAGGCCGCGATGCTGCCCCTCCTCCATGAGTACACCAAGCACAAGAAGAGGAAGTACACCATGAAGGACGTGATGACGATACTGAGGGACAAGGACTACAGCGGGAGCTCCCTCGACGAGTGGTATTCCATGGTCAAGAAGGACGTCATAAGCAAGACCCAGACCAGGACCGTCAACGGGAAGAAGGAGGAGACCATCAGCGAGGGGAAGCTCGACCCGCAGGAGAAGATACTCTACAAGGCGATGATAAACGACATAAAGAAGAGCACCTCCGGGCTGCGGATAGGCATCAAGAGGTTCATAAGATGGTGGGCGCTCAACCTGTTTTAGGCAAAAACTGACGACCGGGATTTAATGAATAGGACTGGAATCATAGTAACCTACGGCCCGAGTTTGCATGGCGAGGTATTCAAGAGGATAGTCGACAAGATAGACGTCCTTAGGATAAACTTTTCCCACAACAACGAGGAGAGCTGGCTCGCCATGAGGGATCGCGTGCTTGAATCGGTGGGAGGGAGAGGAAGACGGATAAAGCTGATGGCCGACCTGCCGGGGCCGAAGGTGAGGGTCGGCGCGCTCCAGAGGGACATAGAGGTGAAGAACGGCGAAGAGGTCTGCTTCGGCTACACGAAGAAGGCGGCCGAAGGGATCGTGCCGGTCAACTACGAGAACCTCCACAAGGACGCCAAGGAGGGGGCGACCATAATAATAGGCGACGGAGAACCGAGGTTCAGGATAGACCGCGTGTCGAGGGGCAAAATATACACCACGGCACTATCGGTCGGATGCATAGGCTCAAAGAAGGGGGTGAGCCTGAGCGGGGCTGCGATAAGCCTGGCAGTCCCGACCGAGGAGGACATGCGTCTGGCAAAGTTCGCCTCCGCGGAGGGATTCGACTTTGTGGCGCTCTCGTTTGTCAGGTCTGCGGACCAGGTTGATGCGCTAAGAAAGCACTGCGGAGGCTGCAGGATCATATCCAAGATCGAGAGGAGGAGCGCTGTCGCGGACATAGACGAGATAGCAAAGCGCTCTGATATGCTGATGGTCGCAAGAGGAGACCTGGGGCTGGACATGAGGATCGAGGAGGTGCCGATGGCCCAGCGCAAGATAATAGAGTCGGCTAAGAGGCACGGCAAGCCGGTGGTAATAGCGACCCAGGTCCTCACAAGCATGATAAACAGCCCCATCCCCACCAGGGCCGAGGTAAACGACATAGCCAGCGGGGTGCTTAGCGGCGCAGACTACATAATGCTCAGCGACGAGACGACGATCGGCAGGCATCCCGTCGAGGCTGTGGATGTCCTGCACAGAGTCATAACTGAGATTGGAAAGTATTGATTGGGCCCCGAGGCGTCATTCCTCGGTGTCGGAGGCGCTGGATCCCTTGGGCATCTTCTTCTTGTAGATCTTAAGCTCGGGATAGAGCTTCATGAGCTCGCCCGCGTCGAGATGAACCCTTATTCCAAGGCCCTCTAATATCTTGGATGCAAGATACGACTGCGCGACCTTCTTTAGCTTGGGATCCGGCGAGGACTGCGCCACCTCTGCCCTGCCCTCAGAGCCCTCTATCTGGGAGAGCGCCCTAGTGGCATCAGCATAGCCCTTCATGCCGGAGGTGGCCTTCTTGGCGTAGGAGTCGAGCTTCGCGGTGTTTATGCCAAGGAACTTGTAGTACCTAGACTCCACGCTCATCCTTATGTTGTTCAATAGGAATGAGACCTCCTCGGGCTTGGTGTTATCGTCGAGCTCCTGCCTGCTTATGGATATCCAGTCCCTATACTTGACCATGAAGTCTATGTACTGGTTGGGCTCCTCCAATCAAGCACCTACTTGGCGGCGTAGTATTTTGCGGCCTTGTCCTTAGTTACCCGCTTGACCGCCTTCTTCACGGTGAGAGATGAGAGAACGTTGGCGACCAGGCCGCTGGGCCTGTTGGCCTTCTTCGCAATCTCATCGACGCTCTTGGTGCCGGACTCCTTGTCGGCTCCGAGCGCCTGCATCGCCTTTATGACATCCTGCTCCATCCGGGTTAGCTCCATTCAATCAACCAATTAGGCCGCGGCCTTCTTGACCCTGAGCGCTTTCCTCTTGGGCCTGAGGTACTTGGAGCCGCACTTCCTGCACATGGCGGCGCCTGCCTTGTTCCTGGATTTGCACTTCTTGCATATCCAGATCTTAGCGATCTCCGCGTCTGCTATAGGAAACTTTCCCATGATGAACCCTATTTAATCGAAAAAGAAAAAGGAATAGGAGAAGTTACCTTCTCGAGGCCAGATCGGAAAGCTCCGGGCTGGAACTCGTGTCCTGCTGGGAGGCCTGAGCCTGCCCTGTCGATGCCACGAGTACTACGTCCCCTATGTTCCTTATGTTCTTGAATAGTATGCTCCTGTTGGAGAGAAGCCTCTTCGCCTCAACGCGGTCGGAGTTCCTCCATTCCTCCATGAGGAGCCTGCTGACTTCGCCCCTCTCGAGGTCTATTATCGCGTCGCGCACCTCTCCCAGATACTGTCCATTGTCCCCGTAGATGTCAAGATTGTATATTTCGGTTACTCTCACAAAAACACCTTTCGTCTCACTACTATAAACAAATTAAGCTTTAAATATCTTCTGTGGGATTCCCGGATACCGGGAGCATCGGCCTTCAGACGTTGTTGGGGGTGTAGATCTGACCATTGCTGTTTATGAATATGGAGTAGGTGGAGCCTAGGAACTTGCCGCCAGTGGAGTTTGTGAGGAAGATGTCTAGGGTGTAGACGCCTGCGCTGTAGTTCTTTATGAGGTTGGACATGTTGAACTGGACATTAAAGTAGGATCCCTGCACGTTGTACTTGGTGGCGTAGATCGTCTGGACGTTCTGGTAGTAGTAGGGGCCGTAGGCGACGCCGGCTATTGGTTGGCCCTGGTCGTAGCTCTTGGTGTCGGATAGAGCCCCGTCGGTTAGGTTCTGCGGCGTGGGGTCGTAGTTTATCTGAACGAACGAGAAGTTGGTCCCGTGGGTGGTGATGCCGTTGAGGTATACCATAGGGCTTGATGCTAGGATGCCGGGCGTGTTGTTGAGCCAGTTGATGTAGTTGTTTACGAAGTCCTCGACTAGGTAGACGTTGGTCTTGTTGTAGGCTATGCCTATGCTCACCTGGTTGTGGTTGGGGTCGAGGGTGTTGTTCCTGTGGCCGTTGTTGCAGCAGAGGGAGTCGTTGTAGAGCATCTGGTCGTTCATCCTCGTTATGGCGGCAGTGACGTTTATCTGGTGTATCGAGCATACTGGGCCCAGGCATGTCTCGTTGACCTGCTCGTTGTAGGCCACGTTCTCGTCAACGGCCTCCTTGCCGCCGAGGAGAGTGTATCGCATGTAGGGCTTCATCCCGTAGGTGTCCCAGTGGCTGAAGTAGTCGTATTGGAGCATGCTCTGGGCGTGCTGCTGCGCCGAGCTGATATTAGAGAGGGTGACGTTCGGAAGCCCGAAGTGCGACCTCTCCAGGTTTATCTGGTTTAGCGTGAATGCAACAAGCTGGTTGGAGGAGAGCACGCTGCCGTTGCTCGTGTTGGCCAAAATCGTCGAGGTGGTAAACTTTTGCGTGGTGGAGAAGACCGTGGCCGTGGTGGTGGCGTTGAGTTGAGGCGCGGTCATCAGAAGCGTGTTCGCCATGTAGAGTATTATGCCGAGCGCTCCGAGTAGGATGACTATCGCCACGAGCGCAGACGTATTGATTGCTCCCTCCATGACATCAGGTTCTCTGGTTGAACTATTGATTGTACCTCTTTAAAGGCTTCGCATAAATCAGGTGTAGGGGGCGTTAGAGCCCGCTTCCCTTATTCGCTGGAAAGTAATAAATAGTTTAGATGAGGCGGAGATATGGGTGTGGGTATGGGTAGTGCTACCATGAGTACGCGAGAGCGTCCTGGAGAGAGGAGATTGGATCCTGCGATCGTTCCGATAAGGCAGGAGATGATGGCTGTGATAGCTAATAAGCCTGCAAATGGCCGGCCTCAAGGAGCGGCAAAGCAAAAACTAAACGGGGAGAGGAAGCCGAAGGTTTCTGAAGAGCAGTCCCTGAGCGCTGAGGACTACATAGGCAAACTCGCCCAGAGAAAGTACCTCGAGGGAGGTGGCGTTGCGAGGCCGAACTGGGTGGTCTTCCGCAGGCCCACCATGGACGAGGCCTTCGACAACGCATTTGACGATGCCTACAGGCGCGTGCCAATGGTGTCGGGATGGGACTGGGACGTGAAAGAGGCCAAGGACGCGATCAAGAACGCTAAGATGACGCCAAGGCTGGAGCTTTTGAGGAGGAGGGCGAAGGAGGCGGTCGAGAAGATGCTCAAGGAGATACCGAACCTGCCCAAGGACACCGGGTCGCTGGCAGTGAGCGATGCGGTGGCGATGGTAAGCATTCTTGAGCTCAAGAGTCCAGGCAAAGAGAGGGAGCCTGAGATAAAGAACTGGCAGAAGCACTACAACGCCCTGCTCGCGGCGGAGGAGGTGTGGAAGAGCGGGTTCGCGCGCTTCGGCGAGGTCGGCGGCAGCCAGATAGTCTACGGAAAGAGGGACGATGACGCCGCTCATGGGATGCTCAGGTCCTGACGCAGTAAGTTATCATAAGGTGCGACCGCCGGGATTTGAACCCGGGTTACTGCCTTGGCAAGGCAATGTCCTACCAGGCTAGACTACGATCGCATGAAAGACAGAACTAATAATAGTGTTGAAGTCATTTAAAACTTCCGACAGGGCAAGATAGCCCAACACAAAATTATTTAGGTTAGAAAAGGGTATCAAAGTTGGTTTGATGGTGGTTCCTAAATCAAGGATCTCGGACTTCATAAGGGACTGGAAGGGAATACGGGGGAAGACCTACGAGTTCTTTGATACAGTTCCAGATAATAAGATGTCATGGAGACCGCACGGTGAGGTGGGCACCTTCGGGATGCAGCTGCGGCATATGGGGGTGTCCCAGAGGGCGTACATAAACGGGATACGGTCGGGAAAGATAGACTTCTCGGACAAGAGCTACGACAAGGACCTGGAGGTCGATAAGGCCAAAGCCGTGGCATACCTAAAGAGCCTCGACACCGAGCTGATAATACTGCTTGACTCGGGAGAGTACAAGGAACAGATAGAGTTCCACGACGGCGTTTACGGGGTGCACAATGTCGAACTGGAGAAGGTGCTCAACTGGCTGCTGCAGCACGAGACATACCATCAGGGGATCCTCACGCTCTATGGGAGGATCGCCGGCCTCGGCAAGTTCAGGATGATGTAGTCTGTAGAAACCTTTTTATTGGTATTAGATAGAATACTAGTGCTGATTTTCCCGAATACTGCAGCATTGCAGGAGGGGTTCAGAATGGAGAAGGAAACATTAGACAAAGTTAGCGCGTTCATCGCGGAGAACAAGGGCTCTCGAAAGTTCACCCAGAGCGTCGAGCTTGCGATAAACTTCACCGGCATAGACATGTCGAAGCAGACCAACAGGCTCAACATGGAGGTGAAGCTGCCCAACGGGAAGGGGAAGAGCCAGAAGGTCATGGTATTCGCCGATGACAAGAACATGGTCGCCAAGGCGACCGCCGCAGGGGCCCAGGTCGTCTCGGGCTCGGAGATGCAGTCCATGGCAAACGACAAGCTCAAGCTGAACTCCCTGCTAAACTACGAGATGCTCGCCCAGCCAAGCCTCATGCCCCAGATAGCCAAGCTGTTCGGTCAGTTCCTCGGTCCGAGGAACAAGATGCCAAAGCCGCTCATGGGACAGGAGGTCGATAAGGCGGTCAGCGACATAACCAAGTCCATTTACATAAGAAGCAAGGGCAAGTACCTCCCGACAGTCCACTGCATAGTGGGCAACGAGGGCATGGAGTCGGGCATGATAGCCGCCAACGTGGACGAGGTCCTCGGGGCGGTGGTCAAGAAGGTCGGAAAGCCGCACATCAAGTCAGTTTACATGAAGCTGACAATGTCCAAGCCGATCAGGGTAATGTGATATTTATGGCGCTCACTAAATCAGGCAAAGTCAAGTTCGTCGAGGACGCGAAGAAGGAGATGAAGTCCTACAAGGTAGTGGGCATACTCAACCTCAACGGGCTGCCGGACAGGCTGACCCAGAAGGCGAAGAACAGCTCCAAGCCAAACACAAAGTTCATATTGGGCAGGAAGACGCTGCTCGAGAAGATACTCGCATCGCACGCCAAGGGCAAGGAGCTCGCAAAGGAGCTGACCGGCACATCGGCGATAATACTCAGCAACGATGATCCGTTCGCGCTTTACGGCAAGTTCAAGAAGAACTCGATAAAGCTCTCTGCGAAGCCGGGCCAGGTGGCGCCGGACGACGTGCACATAGAGAGCGGCGAGACCAACATAATGCCCGGACAGACAGTCACAGAGCTCAAGGGAGCCGGCATAGACGTCCAGATACAGAAGGGCAAGGTCGTGATCGCAAAGGACAAGGTGCTCGTCAAGAAGGGCGAGGTCATAAGCGCAGGAGTCGCAAAGGCGCTCCACACGCTTGAGGTATACCCTTTCAGCGCTGTCGTTGATCCAGTCATGATGGCGGACAGCAGGATAATCTACAGCAGGGCCGTCCTTGGCATTGACCAGGAGAAGGTGCTTGCGATGATGACCGGCGCCTTCAGGAGCGCCCTCGCAGTCTCGCTCGACAGGAACATAATAAACAGCTACACGGTGGTCAACCTGATAGCCAAGGCCTACAACAACGCAATGTGGCTCGGGATCGAGGCGAAGCTGCCAGATTCCGGTATCATAGAGAAGATAATGGCCAACGCAGTGCTCGGCGCGCAGTCGCTGGGCTCGATGGTGAAGCCGGCAGAGGCGCAGGCCCCTGAGGCTGAAGCCCCAAAGACATGATCATGCTAAGGTGAATTGAATGGAGTACGTATATGCTGCGCTGCTTTTGGACGCAGCAGGCAAAGAGATAAGCGAAAAGTCCATAGAAGAGGTAGTCAAGGCGGCAGGGATGACCCCGGATGAGGCACAGGCCAAGGCCGTTGCGGCGTCGCTCAAGGGCGTCAACATAAAGGACGTCATCAAGAACGCGCAGAGCATGCAGGTCCAGGCAGCAGCGCCGGCGGCGGCACCCGCAGCGGGAGCTCACGCAGAGAAGAAGAAGGAGCCTGCGGAAGAAAAGAAGAGCGAAGAGGAGGCCGCGAGCGGACTTGCTGGACTTTTCGGCTGATTAGGTTTGGTGTTAAAGACACCGATACCAATATTAGCCGTTGGGTCGAATAGGTTATCCGTGATGCCGAATGGACGTGTACGTTGACAAGCCGAAATGCACAGGCTGCCAGCACTGCAAGGACGTGTGCCCAGTCGGAGTCTTCGAGATGCGCAGCAGGAAGGATCTTGCCGCATCCAACGCCGACAACGCCCCCGCTGAGATGAAATGGGACGGGAAGGCACACGAGGACATCCATGCAAAGTGGGCCAACGTCCAGGACGGCCACAAGCACTATGCCGACGAGAGCGACGGCACAAGCGGTGGCCTCTCTGTCGGCGTCCAGGGGAGCGCCTGCATACTCTGCCAGGCATGCCTGATAGAGTGCGAGGGCGAGTGCATCCACATAATCGACGACTCAGGCAACAAGTTCCAGTCCATCTACAAGTGATGGCTGGTACTCCATTCTTTTCCTTTTTTCTTCCTTTTAGATATCAATAAATATTTGGATGGGGGCATTTCCCTATAGATCAAATGCTCAATGTAACCCTGTTGAAAGTACGCCATTCTGACGAGAGTGAGGCAAAGAAATTGCTGCCGCATATCAGAAGTTGCGACGTCTATGCAAAAGAGTGCGGAGGGCAAACGGAGAAAGAGGCGATAAAGCTTGAGACGATGTGGCGCGAGCTTCTTACAAAGTCACGTTCGGAATTCCTGCACATTATGTCGAATGTGACGGCGAATAGGTCATTCGGGAATTACGAACTTAAACAGTGGGACTATCTGTTCCGCCAGCAAAAGCCGTTATTCTTCATGGAAAGATGGCCAGATGCAAAAGGGGACGAGATATGCGCTAAGCAGGACGCAAGTTCTGATTTCCATTTGAAGGCCATGGAAAAATTAGAAAACGGGAACACGGTGGGGTTCTTGAAAGAATATATTAAGGCACTGCAGCTGCTCGTGGAAGTAACTAAAGACAGGGATATGCACATAGCTGAGGTGTTGTGCGGCGCCGAATCTAAAATTAGGAAGGCCAATTTGGCAATCAATGGAAAGGAGGTCGTGAATTATACCTTGTCGCTGGGCGAAATGCACAACCCTGAAAAATATTCGAGCGTCCCTATCGCCGTTGTCCACCTTACTGAACGGAATGTGAAGGAGGAGATCATAGAGAATTTAAGAGCCAAGAAAGGTCCGGCAGAGTGGCCTGACCGGGACATCCTGGCACTTGGAATCCTTGATTTGGCAGAACTGAAGAAACGGCAGGTCGACGAGCAAACAGCTAGTTTTGCCAGCTTTGAAGAGCTAGTTGATACCCTTCGCCGGCTAAGGAAATAGCGCATAGTATAGGACATGCTATACGTATAAATACCTTGACGCAGTAATCCCAGAGTGTGATTGGATGAAAGTAGGAGTACTTGGTTCCGGTAATGTGGGACAGGTAATAGCGACGGGCTTTGCCGATCTCGGCCACGATGTTAAGATGGGGACGAGGGATCCCTCAAAGCTCAAGGGATGGCTGGAGAGGGCAAAGGGCAAGAAGGCCTCGGTAGGCACCTTCGAGGATACGGCCAGGTTTGGTGATGTGGTCGTAGTCGCGGTGGAGGGAGCCGTAATTGAGCAGGCGCTAAGGCTGGCGGGACCTGCCAATTTTGCGGGAAAGACAGTAATAGATGTTACAAACCCGCTCGACTTCTCTGCCGGCATGCCGCCTAAGCTCCTCTATGGATTCAACACCTCTGCGGGCGAGAAGGCGCAGGCCGCTATCCCAGAGGCGAACGTGGTCAAGACGCTAAACATAGTGGGAAGCGCCAGGATGATAAGCCCGAAGCTCGATGAGGGCGAACCGGACATGCTACTGTGCGGGAACAGTGAAGCCGCGAAGAAGCAGACCGAGCGGATCCTAAGGGATTTCGGCTGGAAGAACATAACAGACCTCGGCGGCATAGAGCAATCCAGAGTGATGGAGCCTATGAGCATCCTATGGGTAACCTACGGAGCGAAGAACAACAGCTGGTCGCACGCCTTCAAGATCCTCAAGAAGTAGGATTGTGTAGGCCGCGAAACGCGGCCCTCAGGAGATAATAAATTACTCCGCTGAGATAATCGGCAGCTGTTCCTGAGATCGGAGAATGATGCTTATGATATCAAGAGCGGATAAGCCCTATGGAGAGGAGGAGAGCCTTGGCGTGCTCAACGAGTACGTGAGGGAGTGGTTCAAGTCCAGCTTCGGCGAGCTAACGCCGCCGCAGCGCTACGCTTTCAAGCTGATCGTGGAAAGGAAGAACGTGCTGATAGCGGCTCCAACTGGCAGCGGGAAGACGATGTCGGGCTTCACCTCGATAATAAGCAGGCTCTTCGACTACAGCCTGGAAGGAAAACTTGAGGACAAAATATACTGCCTCTATGTCTCGCCACTAAGGGCGCTCAACAACGACATCCGCAGGAACCTGACGCGTCCGCTTGACGAGATATACGGACTCATGAGGAAGAAGCTTGGCACAAACATAATAAAGAGGAACGTAAGGCAGGTCACCATTGGCGTGAGGACAGGAGACACGAGCCAGAAGGAGAGGAGGCAGCAGCTCCTCAAGCCGCCAAACATACTTGTCACCACCCCGGAGAGCCTTGCGATCCTGATAAACAGCGACAAGTTCATGGAGAAGATGAAGGGGCTGGAGTACATAATAATCGACGAGATACACGAGCTGGCGAACAACAAGAGGGGCGTCCATCTCTCCCTTTCGGTTGCCCGGCTTGAGAACCTGATAGGAAGCAAGCTAATCAAGGTGGGGCTTGGGGCCACCTTGCACCCGCTCGAGGAGGCGGCCAACTTCCTGGTGGGATACGAGAATGGAAAGCCCAATGACTGCGTGATAGTTGACGCCTCGTGGAGCAAGAAGCTTGATCTAAAGGCGATCAGCCCGGTCAAGGACATGATATACACCCCTGAGGAGGAGATTGAGGCTGCGACCTACAAGGAGATCGATCGGATAATAAAGGCCAGCAAATCGACGCTGATATTCACCAACACACGGAGCGGAACAGAGAGGGTGGTCTTCAACCTCAAGAAGAGGTACGGCTATGGTGAGGACATAGCGGCCCACCACAGCTCCCTATCTAGGGAGTCTAGGCTCGATGTGGAGGAGCTGCTCAAGAAGGGTTCGCTCAAGTGCGCAGTATCCTCAACCAGCCTAGAGCTAGGTGTTGACGTGGGTGCCATCGAGAACGTGATCCAGCTCGGCTCCCCCAAGAGCGTGACTAGGGCGATACAGAGGATAGGCAGGGCCGGCCATTCATACAAGGCGACGGCCAGGGGAGAGGCGATAGTCCTCAACAGGGACGATTTGGTGGAGTGCACGGTGATGCTAGACGCAGCGATAAAGAAGCATCTTGATTCATTCCGAGTTCCACAGAACGCCCTTGACGTGCTCGCCCAGCACATAATGGGGATGTCGCTGAACAGGAAATGGGGGCTCGACGAGGCGTTCGCACTGGTGAGGAACGCCTACGCATATCATGCCCTCACAAGGGAGGACTTTGACAGCCTGATAGGCTACCTCGCCGGCGATTATGTCGGGCTGGAGAGCAGGGGAGTCTACGGTAAGATCTGGCACGACCAGGCAACCAACACATTCGCAAAGAGGGGCTACGCGGCCAAGGTGATATACATGCTCAACCTCGGGACCATACCCGACGAGGTCGCAATCGACGTCTTCGACGCGAAGAAGAAGAAGATAGGCAGCATCGAGGAGGAGTTTTTGGCCAAGCTCAAGGAGGGGGACGTGTTCGCTCTCGGAGGCAGGCTCTACCAGTTTGAGTATTCCAAGGAGATGAACTGCTATGTAACCGACGCCCAGGCGAAGAGCCCCACGATACCGCCCTGGTACTCCGAACAGCTGCCGCTCAGCTATGAGCTTGCGATGGAGATAGGAGAGTTCAGGTCTAAGCTGTCCTCGCTGATGGCAAAGCAGAAAGAGATTTTGGGGGCGGAGAGCGAAAGCGGCATCTCGAAGGAGATAATGGAGCTGCTTGACTCGATGCCTGCTGACCAGAACTCAAAGCTTGCGATATACAACTACTTCGTGGAGCAGCAGCTCTTCTCCGGCCAGATACCGACAAACAAGCTCGTCGTTGTTGAGGTCACGACGGATGAGGAGTCGGACAAGGAGTACATAGTGTTCCACTCGCTCTTCGGGAGGAGGATAAACGATGCCCTTTCAAGGGCCTTCGCGGCGAGCCTGGCGGAGTTCCTGGACATGGACATAGGGATCATGGTGAACGACAACGGGTTCGTGCTGATACCGGAGGAGACCGTTAAGCTAAGCGAGAAGGAACTGAGGAAGATAGTCACAGAGATCCATGATGTCGGACTGGCAAAGATAATAAGGTCCAACATAGCCGGCACCGAGCTGATGAAGAGGAAGTTCAGGCACGTCGCGGCTAGGAGCTTCATGATACTGAGGAACTACAAGGGCCATAAGATATCGGTGAAGAGGCAGCAGTTCAACTCCCAGCTTGTCTTCAAGGCCGCCGAGGCGATAAACCCCAACTTCCCAGTTATAAAAGAGGCTTACAGGGAGATAATGGACGACGTGATGGATCTGCCAAGGGCAGGCCTTGTGATTGATGCGCTGGAAAAAGGGGAGATAAAGATGAAGCTGATAAAGACTCCCGCCCCTTCCCCGTTCTCCCACAACATGATAACCTTCGGACAGGCGGACGCGGTGCTGATGAAGGAGAGGCATATGCACCTGCAGAGGCTGCACAAGATGGTAATGAAGAAGATAAAGGCGGAATGATGGAGCTGGACGAGGACCTTGAACTTTTGGACGGGATGCCGCTGCTTTACATCCGGAGCATAAAGGCTCTGGCAATCTCTGACCTCCATCTCGGATATGAAGGCACCATGGCGAAGAGCGGGATTCTCGTGCCAAAGGCGAACCTTAGTAGCATAATAAAGATACTTGATGCCGGCCTCTCTGGAAGAGAGGTGAAAACTCTCATAATAGTGGGGGATATAAAGAACGGATTCTCGAAACTCGATCCAGATGAACTCAATGAGTTGAGAGAGATCGCGAATCTTGCCAGGAAGAAGCGCCTGGCGGTTTGCCTGGTCAAAGGCAACCACGACAACTTCATAGAGACCTACTCTAGTTCGCTTGGCATAACTGTTAGCAACGAGACGCTGGTGATGGGTCAGTACATGTTCGCACACGGGGACAAGAAGATTGTTGGAATCGAACCGGCAGTTTCGCTTGTCGTGATGGGGCATGAGCATCCATCCATAGGGATAAGGACGAGGATGGGCTCAATCGAGAGGTTTAGGTGCTTCCTCTATGGCAACTTGTTTGCTGGCAGAAAGCAGATTAGGCTACTGGTGTTGCCCGCTTCGGGTTATTTCGAGACCGGAAGCGATGTAAATAGGCATAATAAGGAAGGGGTAATGTCACCGGTACTAAAGGCCGTAAGAATCGATGAGATGAGAGCCATTGTAGTGGACCAGGGCGCCACGCTGGACTTTGGCAAGATAAAGGAGCTTAGGTATCTCGAACTTTGATTCTAAGGCAATCTTATCATGGTCCCTGTACAACTGCATCAAGGATCATCATACACGACCCACCTGGGGCAGAGCTGCCGGTAACACTGAGGGATGACTGTGCAGATGAAACAATAAGATATCCTGATTGCACCAGGGTGCCAGGTCCGCCGGCGCTGGCCGGGGTTGTGAATCCGGGGGTGAATCCGGCGCCGCCTCCTACCCCAGCCGCATACGCGGCGATAATCATGTCATTGGGGTTGCTTGTAGATATCGCACCGGTAGAGGTATGGCTACCACTGCCCACACAACCGGCCGAGGAGACCGTGACGGGAAGGCCGGAATGTGAATCGAATGGAGATGAAGTGACATGGGCACCAGAGACCGCAAAAGCGGCTTCTGAAATCGAAGTGGCTCCACTTGAGCCAATTTGGATATTGTCGCTACTAAGAATAGACGGTGCAATCGCATACCATTCATAGAACGAACCCGCCCCAGACGCAAGATTGGCTATGCTAGTCCAGGTAAGGATGGCAGAATCCGATATCGTCGGGGCCCTCCATTCCCAATTGTAGCCACTATTATTACGTCATTGCTTTGCGTGGTGGAAAGTGTTACAGTATCAGTTGTGCCACCAATTCCAGCTGCCGCTGAGCCGTCCAAAGCCAAATTGTATTGTATGGGGGTAGAAACTGTAGTTGCCGCGAGCTTTACCTGACCTATGCGGACTTTTATATACTGACCCTGTGCGCTGTATCCGATCCAAAGGTAGCCCGTGAACTTAGATCCGAGTGTTCCTAGGCCAGCGCTCGGACATGAGAAGCTGAAACTGGATGTTTGTGTGGAACCTAAGGTTACTGACGAGGAAAGAGGTTGCCACTGAGGGGATCCGGTCGAATTGGTACAGGCTATCGCGTTCACTGTTATCGTCTGGCCTATCTGCCCCAGCGTGGCGCTGAGGGTTCCTGTTGTGGACAACACTGGGCTCGAACATTGGTACCCTGCTACCCCTATGCAGGACGACGCTCCGCCCCCTGCTCCGGCATTGAAAACCCCTAGCGAGAAGAGCGCCGCGACGACCACAGCAATGATGAGTATAGACCACCCGTAGGTCATCAGGTACTCCATCGCTGACTGTTGTCTCAACATATGCAAAATCTATTTAAGGGGAACGCTAAATAGTTTTGGCTCCGGCCTCACAGGTAGAAGGCCCAGGGGATTATGTTGACGACTAGCAGGATTATTATCAGCGCGCCGAAGGTGTTCACGAACCTCTCGTTCTTTATGTTGGCCTTGTAGATCCTCCACCCGTCGAATCCCGGTATAGGGAGCAGATTCACCACCGCCACAAGGAAGTTGAGAAGCATTGAAAGCGAGAGTAGGCTAAAGAGGAAATACGCAGCCTGGGAGCTCAGGGTGTTGAGGAGTGGCTTGTAGCCTAGCGACACCCCTATCAGACCCCTGCTGCTGTTGGAGGGATTCGCGACCGCAGTCAGCGAGTAGATAGTTCCGTTGGCGGCGGTGACCTTCACTATGCCGTTGGGCACGTCGAATGCGGCGGCCGAGTCAAGGTCGGAGAGGTTGCTTATGCTATGGCCGTTCCAGCCCTTTATCACTGTGCCGTTTGGTATCACGCCGTGGGCCGGATAACCGGAGGTCGTAGAGAGGACCACCACCCCATAGCTGTAGGCGCGGGGGGCAACAAAGATTACAAACAGTATGGTGAGTGCCGCGAATATCAGCATGAAGAGGAAGTTGGCCGCTATCCCTGCGGAGAATATGTTGGTCTGAACTTCTTTCTTCGCCTTGAGCACCGCCTTCTCGTCCGGCTCGACGAACCCTCCGATGGGTATGAATCCGAAGAGCAGGACGCCTATCTGCTTTATCCTTATCTTTGCCCTCCGTGCAAGAACCCCGTGCGAGAATTCATGAACGATCAGCAGTATGGCGAGAGATAGTATGCCTGCAAGCAGCGGCATGGTTATGCCCGGTATCACTGGAGCGACGCCTGGTATCTGGCTTGTTATCCCCGAGGCCACGGCTCCGGCCGGAGTGGGGTTTGATAGGAAGCCCGCCACGCTGTAGAGTATGGAGGCTGAGTTGTAGAGAATCGCGAACATCGCAGAGCCTGCGAATCCGAATATCGTTGTTATCGCAAGCTGTGTGAATTGGAATGGGTGGAGGTATAAGCTCAGGTTCGGGAGGGCGAACTGGGTCGCGCTCACCGAGATTCCAGGGATCTTTATGAATTGTAGGCCGTAGGCAACATAGGGAATGACGAAAAGCTCGGAGAATACAAGCGTTGCAAGGCCGATGATGTAGGTGGTTTTCTTTATCTTTCCCTTCACAAGGGGATATGCCGCTATCCCGAGGCCGACGGTAAGTCCCCACATGGCGAACTGCTCCCATATGCCGCTCTTTGTCTTTGCAAGCGCATTTATGGTGCTAATCCCAGTCTTGCCGCCCATTAGTGACAGCCCGTAACCACCCTTAAAAGACATCGTCCTTTGGATCCCGATTCCGGAAAGCAGGAGTATTAGGAATGCCGCAACGGCCTGCAGCGCTATCCCGATCTCGGAGGAACGGTATATGGCGTAGACGGCAATTATTGCGAGCGCTAGAATAACGAGTGCCTTGTATTCAGCGTACTTTACCCTGGTCATCCCCGCACGGGATATCTTTGGAGGCGAGCATTTTTAGAATGTCCGCTCTGCTTCGGAAGAATCGATCCTGCGGCCCTCTTTAGCGCGCGCCTGATGTTCGGGCGCACCAGTTGGGAGGCCTTTTCGATCGGCAGCCATCTAAATGAGTCATGTTCCAGCTCATCGTTGCCTTCCAGGCTTATCCGGATTTTGGGAGCCAATTCCACTGCAAAGATCCTAAACACCGCACCATGGTAGCCTGTCCTCTCTTGATGGGCCTTTGGATATCTTATTTTGAGGCTCTGCCCTGTCGGATGTATTCTTAGGATGTCGGATTTCCTGCATGCGCATTCTTCGCCGAGCTCCCTAATTACCGCGCCCTTCGCGCTCTCGCGCGGTTCTATTCCGCCCTTTGGAAGCTCCCAGCCGGTCCAGTTCCTCACCCTGTGCAGCACAAGGAACGCTAGGGCCTCTTTGTGCCTCCTGTATGCGATCATCAGTACGCCCCTTCTGATCCGTTTCGCCATGCCATCCCTTCCCGATTCGCAGCCAACCTATAAGCCCTTTGCGCTAACCCAAACCAAAAGAAAAGCGATAAAAAGCTTTAAGGAGGAATATGAGAGGTGGTAAGGGTGGAGTGCGAATTGTGCGGTCGGCAGACAGAAGAGAGATATATAGCTACGATAGAGAACGTAGAGCTTCGGATCTGCGCCAGGTGCGCAAAGGGCAGGCATGTGATAGATGAGGAAAGCCCAAGGCGGCAGAGCTTCCAGTCCACGCCCCCTAGGGCGGCTGTCCCCGGCGATGAGCTGGTGGAGGACTACGGGCTAAGGATCAGGAAGGCAAGGGAGCACATGAAGATACCAGTCAGGGTGCTTGCCGAGATGCTTAGCGAGAAGGAGGGCGTTATAAGCAGGGTGGAGCAGCAGAAGATGACACCGCCAGAGGCGCTGCGCAAGAAGCTGGAGAAGGCGCTTGGAGTAAAGCTTGCCGCCGCGGCCGAATCTGAAAGCTCTTCCTATCATGGAGCGAGGAAGAGTGAAGAGGCGACACTGGGAGAATTCGTCGCTTAGCGCAGGGTGTTTGAATAGCGGTCGACCTAAGCAAGCTTGCCTACAAGAGGAAGATAGATCTTGAGGAGCTTCGCGGCAAGTCTGTCGCGATCGACGCATACAACGTCCTCTATCAGTTCCTCTCGATAATAAGGCAGCCGGACGGGACACCGCTGACAGGGCCATCGGGAGAAGTGACAAGCCATCTCTCCGGTCTTTTCTACAGGACGATAGAGATGGTGGAGAAGGGGATAAAGCCGATATACGTGTTCGATGGCGTCCCCTCGTCGCTCAAGCAGAGGACGATCCAGGCGAGGATGAACAGGAAGAAGGAGGCGCTGGTCGAGTTCGAGAAGGCGAAGGAGGCTGGAGACATGGAGATGATGCGCTCCAAGGCGATGGCGACCACAAGGATAACCAAGGAGATAGTGGAAAGCGGGCGGAAGCTGCTGGAGCTGATGGGAGTAGGATGCGTGAAGGCGCCGAGCGAGGGGGAGGCGCAGGCGAGTTGGATGGCATCCAGCGGGCTGGTGTATGCGGCAGGCAGCCAGGACTACGACACCATGCTTTTCGGCGCGCCGAGGGTGGTGAGGAACTTGACATTCAGCGGCAGGAGGAAGCTGCCGATGAAGAACATATACGTGAACGTCGAGCCGGAGATAATGGAACTGCGCAGGACGCTCGACGACCTGGGGATTGGCAGGGACCAGCTGATTTGGATAGGGATACTGATAGGCACGGACTTCAATGAGGGCGTAGACGGGGTCGGCCCGAAGACAGCACTCAAGATAGCCAAGGCCTCCAAGACGATCGAGGAGGTCGAGGAGTATGTCACCGGCAAGCTCAAGAAGAGCTTCGAGCTGGACATAAGGGAGGTGGAGGAGCTGTTCAAGAACCCGGAGATAAGGGAGATGGAGCAGTCGGAGGTGGCGAGGCTGATGAAGCTTCGCTGCGACCAAGAGGCGGTGGTGAAGTTCATGTCCGACGAGCACGGCTTCTCTGGGGAGAGGGTGAAGAAGGCACTTGAGCGAATTGGCGCCGATACGCTCAACACCAAGCAGAGCGGCATAGACAGCTGGCTCTGACGCAAATGTACCGAAACTGCACGAATATTTTATATATCCGGCAGTAAAAGATAAATTGGTGGAGTTATGGCCAGGAAAAAGGTTGTTGGTGACCGCGATCAGAGCAGCCCGGAGGATCTCAATTCCTTCATAAACAAGTTGTTCAACGAGATAATCGAGAGCAACGGCATTCCGCCGGGACCTGGAGAGGTCTACCGCTTCGACGTCAGCGTCAACCAGGACGGAATAACCATAACACCGAACACCAACACCTCCAGCGGCCAGGTGCAGAGCGTAAAGATGGAGGAGAAGGAGCCGCTTGTTGACGTGATAGAGAGGAGGGATGGCACCACAGTCATATCCGAGCTTCCAGGAGTTGCGAAGAAGGACATAGAGCTTCATGCCGACAACGAAAAGCTCTCGATAAAGGCAGGTACGGGAAAGAAGGTCTACAGCAAGCTTGTACCGCTGCCGTCGAAGGTCGATCCAACCAGCGCGGCCGCGATTTACAACAACGGGGTCCTTGAAGTTTCGTTCAAAAGGTCAGATACTTATAGCAGTATAGTCAAGATAAATGTCAGGTAGATTGTAATGCAGATAAGCGTCAAAAAGTCGCACAGGAAGATTGGCAAGAAGCACAGGAAGGTCCAGAAGATGAAGAGGCTCAGAAGGGAGCACAGGAAGCTTCTCAAGAGCACAAGAAGGAAATAAGCTCAGGACACGTCTATGTAGCTCTGATGGTTGAACTCGTAGGCTGTGTCGTCTTCTCCTATTTTGAATCCCTTTATCATCTCGTCCCTTGTTCCAAACACCTCTGTTTTGCCCTCTATGTTCATGAGGACGGTCTTGCCGCCGAAGTCGAAGTAGGTGTAGGTGCTCACCCCGCTCTCCCTCTTTATCACGAACACCTTTGAGCCGGGATTCCCGAGCGCGATGAGAAGGCTGCAGAGAAGTATGTTGCGGTCGATGCGGTCGCCTAGCCTGAACTCCGCGGTCTCGTCAGGGGCCAGCCAGAACTGTAGCGGCAGTATTATCTCTTCTATCCCGTCCCTCACGAACTCGAACGCCTTCATGGCGGCCTTGGGAAAGTCGGAATCGTAGGCGTAATTCGTGAAGGTCGACTTTATCTCATTGATTTTCCTTGTGACGAGCTCCCCCTTAGGATGAACCAGGGTCGGAAGCTCGGCAACCGCGAGCTCCTCCTTCTCCTCTATGTAACCCTTGTACCGGGATATAATCGAGAGGTATAGCTGGCTGAGCCTGGTTTCCTTGTCCAGAGCACGGCTTTCCATACGCTATAACTTCGCATAAAGGATTAAAATAGATGCCCTACAAGTCTCTTTGATGGCCATTGACAGGAAGGGGGCGGTTCTCACGATGTATAGGAAGGAGCTGCTGCACATGGAGGCGTTTGCCGAATTTGCGCGAATAGAGGCCGACCCGAAAATAAGGAGGCTCCTCTCTGAGCTTGCGGTGGTCGAGAGGGGCCACGCCCAGACCTACCTGAAGGCGGCGGCACAAAACAGCCCGAAGGGCTACTCCAAGGCGGATCTTTACGTTCTTTTGATTTCGAGAAGGATCCTAGGTCTCGGGCTGACCATGAAGGTGATGGAGCGAACCGAGCACCAGCTGGAAAGCAAATTGAGGAATCATTTTGAGAGCAAGAGCTTCCCGAGAATAGACGAACGGAGGGAGGACAGCTTAAAGTCTGAGATAATCGGCTACAACAAGGTCCTGGGCAACATAAGGGACATATTCTTCGGGATGAGCGATGGGCTCGTGGAAATACTTGCAGCGGTTTCGGGGATTGGCGCAGCTCTCCAGCAGCCGCTGCTGATCCTAATCGCCGGTTCCATCGTAGCGGTGTCCGGCACACTTTCCATGGCTGGGGGCGCATACCTTTCCACCGATTACGAGAACATAGTCGGAGAGTCTAGAAAGACGGGCTACGAGATCAAATCCCCCTCCAAATCGGCAGCCTACGTTGGCATAGCCTACATATTCGGATCGCTCTTCCCCCTGCTACCATTCATACTTGGGATGAGCGGCGTCGCGGCAATAGGAAGTGCGGTGCTGGTCACGGCCATAGTGCTAGCCTTCACCTCAACCCTAATCTCAATAGTCA
Organism: uncultured Microcaldota archaeon; assembly: GCA_963787745.1. Lineage (GTDB taxonomy): Archaea > Micrarchaeota > Micrarchaeia > Micrarchaeales > Micrarchaeaceae > JAJYUY01. The sequence goes on from CAWBEB010000006.1 coordinate 157,012, forward strand.
GCGACACTCCGATACTCAAAAGGGTCACCAAGACGCTCGTCATAACGCTTGGGATAGCCGCAATAACAATAACGCTGGGTCTTTTCGCGCGGTATTACCTCCACGTCACCATATGAGCCGCACGGACCCCCTAGGGCCGAATTGCGCCGTTTTTCCTGCGATAGGAATAAATAGGTTCTTTGGCTTATCATTTTTATCTATATTCTGGGGGTATTGAAATGGATGAAGAAGAGATAGCCAAGACAATCAACGAGGTCACCAAGCGCATGGAGATGCTCATGGGCGACACCAGCGTGCCAAAGAACGTCAGGAGCGCGATAACAGAGGCGAAGGGCCACCTCGACTCCAAGGAGGACTACACCGCAAGGGTATCATCCGCCATCTACAGCATAGACGCCATAAGCAACGACATAAACCTCCCCCCTCAGGCGAGGACCGCGGTCTGGGGCATACTGAGCATGCTGGAATCGATAAAGACAAGCGGTTGACATGACATGCCCGGGGACCCGGTAAGGGAGCTCGTCGACAGGCTTTCGGTCGCATCCATACTTGTTTCTTCTGATGTCACCAAGGGCGACATAGCCGGCGTTGACACCGAGACTCTCGCATCGAGGATACTCGAAGAGTACTCGGGAAAAGAGGGGCTGAAGGTGGTCGCAAAGGCAGACTTAGAGCGGATACTAATCGCGATCGGGTCCGAGAAGGCGCCGACACCGATTGAGTATGTGCAGAAGACCGGTTTCTCCGCATACGCCTCGGAGATAGACGCGGATTATAGCATAAAGGCCAGCGACAACGACAGGTCCGGGGTCAACCTCGACGGCTTCGTCTCCTACTTCAGGGACAGGATGGCGCGGATGAGGGACATCATAGGAAGCCAGAGGATAGGGATCTCTGGAATGGTGCAGAACATAGAGGCGCTTAGGAGCTGCGCTAACGGAAGGGAGGTTACCATCATCGGGATGGTCTCCAACAAGATCGTCACCAAGAACGGCAACATAATGATAGTCGTGGACGACGAGACAGGGGAGTACAAGATCATATTCATGAACGGCAGCTCCCAGAAGGCGAAGGCCCTCTTCGAGAAGGCGAGGAGGATAGTTAACGATGAGGTGATCGCAATCAACGGCAAGATGTCAAGCCCCTTCATAATCGCAAACGAGATAGTCTGGCCGGACATACCGATAAAGGAGAGGAAGAAGGTGGAGGAGGACATAGGGATAGCGTTCATATCGGACATGCACATAGGGAGCAAGAAGTTCATGGAGAAGAACTTCGTGAACTTCATAAAGTGGCTCAACGGCGAGTACGGGGAACGCCACGACCTTGCGGGCAAGATCAAGTACATTGTCATAGGCGGCGACGTGGTTGACGGAATAGGCGTCTACCCCAACCAGGACCGCGATCTCCAGATACCAGACATCTACGCCCAGTACAAGCTGTTCATGGACCTGATAAAGGGGGTGCCAGACTACATCCACATGTTCATAATACCAGGCAACCACGATGCGGTACAGAGGGCAGAGCCGCAGCCGGCCCTCACCAAGGAGCTCGTCGGAGAGATAAAGGCCGACAACATCCACATGCTCCCCAACCCAAGCTTCCTGACCCTGCACGGGATAGAGGTGCTGGCATACCACGGAACCTCCCTTGACTCCATAATACGCTCGGTCCCCGGTATGAGCTACGCGGAGCCCGAAGGCGCGATGGTGGAGCTATTGAAGAGGAGGCACCTATCACCGATTTACGGGGGCAACATAATAGTGCCGAGCCTCAAGGACAACATGATCATAGACAAGGTCCCGGACATACTCACCATGGGCCATGTGCACAAGAACTGCCTGGGGAACTACCACGGGGTCGACATACTAAACAGCGGGACCTGGCAGGCGAGGACGGAGTTCCAGATCGTGCAGGGGCACGTTCCGTCGCCGTGCATACTGCCGGTTTACGAGGCGCGCTACAAGAGGTTCGCGACGCTCAACTTTGCGTGAAAAGATGGACAACGACGGCTATTTCGAAGCGATGAACAGCGGATTCGAATCCGCCCATGAGGTAGCCAAGGCAGCGAGGGCGAAGGGATTCGATCCGGAGAAGTTCGTGGAGATAAAGGCCGCCCCGGACGTCGCTTCGAGGGTGGAGGGAATACTCAACGTGGAGGGGCTTGCGGAAATGATAAAGGCCCAGGAGGGCCTGAGCAAATCCAGGCAGGCGCTGGCCTTCGACATGGTGAAGAGGATATGCGACTGGGACAGGATGAAGGGGAAGCCAAAGGAGGAGATACTGACACTTGCGATAAGGGTCGGCCTTTCGGTGCTGACCGAGGGAGTCGTAGTCGCATCGACAGAGGGCATACAGAGGACCGAGATGCACAGGAACGCAGACGGCTCTGACTATGCGGCGGTGCTCTTTGCCGGTCCGATAAGGGGTGCCGGTGGCACCGCTGCCGCGCTTACTGTCGCAATGGCGGATTACGGCAGGAGGATACTAGGCATAGGATCCTACCGAGCCACCCAGTCGGAGATAGAGAGGTGCTTAGAGGAGATACAGATATACGACTCGAGGGCGGCCAGGCTGCAGTACATGCCCAGCGAGGACGACGTGAGGCACATAATAAAGAACTGCGAGGTCTGCGTGGACGGAGTCCCAACGGAGCAGATAGAGATATCGGTAAACAGGAACCTGAAGCGGCTTGACAGGGACGGAAAGGAGGAGATGATAACCAACAAGGTCCGGGGAGGCATAGGCCTGGTCGTCTGCGAGGGGATAGCCCAGAAGGCGAAGAGCGTGCTCAAGCACACTAAGAACGCCGGACTGGACTGGAGCTGGCTGAACAGCGTGATAAAGGCCGACAAGCCAAGCTCTGGGGCTTCGGACGGGCAGGAGAAGAGCAGCAACGCCTTCCTCAAGGACCTTGTGGCGGGAAGGCCTATACTTGCCTATCCGGGGATGAGCGGCAGCTTCAGGCTAAGGTACGGACGGTCCAGGTACACGGGGATCGCCGCCAAGGGTTTCAATCCGGCAACGATGATAGTGCTCGACGAGTTCATAGCAGTGGGGACGCAACTGAGAATAGAGAAGCCAGGAAAGGGGTGCGTGGCGGCCCCTGTCGACACCATAGAGGGGCCTTTCGTAAAGCTGGTTGACGGGAGGGCATTTAGGGTCAATGACGCCAAGACAGCAAAGGAGCTCAAGGGAAAGGTCGCGAAGATAATAGCGGTGGGGGACATACTCGTCACCTATGGAGACTTCAAGAAGAGCAACACCCCACTGCAGCCATCCAGCTACGTTGAGGAGTACTGGGAGGCGCAGCTCAGGGCGGCAGGGTTTGAGGGGACAGTTTCAGTAGTTTCATTCAAAGAGGCCCTGGAGCTTTCCAAGAAGCACAAGGTGCCGATGCATCCGCGCTACACCTACGATTACGTAGACACTACAAAGGAGGAACTGGCAGACCTTAGGGCCAGGCTCGCTGTCGGGAAGCTTGAGCCTTCGGACGGCCCGCTTTTTGCACTGCAGAAAGTTACAATAACCAAGGCCGTTTCCGGCAGAGACATAACCAATGTTGTCGAGAGGCTCTGCCTGCCGCATATGGAAGAGGATGAAAGCATAATAATAGAGGGAGGAGACGCACAGAGCATCATCGCAAGCCTTGGACTTGCAGGCGATGATAAGGTGTCCCAGGACGCACCCCCAAAAGAGCCGGATGGCGCTACTGGACTAGATTTCGTAAGCGCCAATTCACCATTCACGATAATGAAGAGGTCCACAAGAATAGGCGCCAGGATAGGGAGGCCGGAAAAGGCGAAGGAGAGGCTCATGAAGCCGGCGCCCAACATGCTCTTCCCCATAGGCGAGAATGGCGGGAAGGAGAGGAACGTTGCAAAGGCCTACGAGATAGCGAAGAAAAAGTTCAGGAACAGCGGCATAGAGGTGGAGATGGGGAGATACAGGTGCACAGGGGGCGGGGAGCTTGCCTACACTTCCTATTGCCACAAGCACAACTGCGATGCAAGGATCGAGTACGTCTGCAAGAGCTGCGGCTCCAAGTCGAAGACAGACACCTGCCCCAACTGCGATGCAAAGGCCTCGCCCAGCGACATCAGGAACCTCGACATCATTGGCGAGATGGATGCCGCTTCGGGAAGGCTGGGCATACCGATGCCAAAGTCGATGAAGGGAGTCAAGGGGCTAAGCAGCAGCAGGAGATCCGCGGAGGCGCTTGAGAAGGGCATACTGAGGGCGTCTTTAGGGGTGCACATCTTCAAGGACGGCACCTCAAGGTTCGACGCAATGAACATGCCCATAACGCACTTCTACCCAATTGAGGTGGGGGTGGGTGTTGAGAAACTTAGGCAGCTTGGCTACACTAAGGATTACAAGGGCAATGAGCTTGTTTCCCCAGACCAACTGCTCGAGCTGAGGCACCAGGACATAGTGATAAACAAAGATGGCGCGGCCCACATGCTCAAGGTGGCAAAGTTCATCGATGAGCTTCTCGTCAGGTACTACAAGATGGAGCCGTACTACAAGGCAAGTACGGTGGATGATATTGTAGGGCAACTGGCGATAACGCTGGCACCGCACACTTCTGCAGGGGTGCTCGGTAGGATCATCGGGTTTACTGACGCGAGGATCGGGCTTTCTCATCCCTATGTGATATCGGCCAGGAGGAGGAACTGCGACGGAGACGAGGACACGCTGATGCTGCTCATGGATGCTCTCGTAAACTTCTCGAGGAGCTATCTGCCATCGAGCGTTGGGGGTACGATGGACGCCCCGCTCACTCTCACGCTCAACGTCAACCCCAGCGAGGTGGACGACGAGGTCCACGATATGGAGGTGGTGGAGCAGTACGGCCTAGAGTTCTATAATACCGCGGAGAAGAGGGTCCCGCCAACCGAAGCGAAGGTGGAGCTGGTGAAGGACAGGCTTGGAACCGGGAGGGAGTATTATGGGCTCTGGTTCACCCACCTAAGCGGCCCAGAGGCGATAAACGATTCGCCGAAGAACTGCACCTACACGAAACTAGAGACCATGGCGGAGAAGATCGACGCCCAGTTCAGGCTTACGGACAAGCTGGAGTGCGTCGACAGGCCCAACGCGGCGAAGAACCTGATAATGAGCCACTTCATACCGGACCTCATAGGCAACATGCACTCCTTCTCCAGGCAGGGGTTTAGGTGTATAGCCTGCAACGCCAAGTACAGGAGGGTGCCGCTGATAGGGAAGTGCGCAAGGTGCGGCGGCAAGATCGTGCTCACCATCAGCAAGAGCAGCATAGAGAAGTACCTGGAGGTGGCCACCAATCTTGCGGCGAGGTACCAGCTCGAGCCCTACATAAGGCAGAGGATCGCATTGATCAGGGAGGAGATAAGGGACGTCTTTGGTTATACAGGCGGACCGGCGAGCAAGCAGGTCAACCTGGCAAAGTTCATCTGATTTTTAAAGATGTCCTGCCAAACTTTATGGGGGAGGCCTTGAGGAACAAGGAGATCGCAGACATCTTTACCGAGATGGCGCAGATACTGGAGATAGAGGACGAGCCTAACGCGATCTTTAAGATAAGGGCCTACCAGAAGGGAGCTCTTACCATTTCTACCCTCCAGGAGGACGTGGAGGATGTCTATGAGAAGAGGGGCCTAAAGGGCCTGATGGAGTTCCCCGGGATAGGACCGGCCCTCGCAGAGAAGATCGTCGAGTACCTCAAGACCGGGAAGATCAGGAAATACGAGGAGATGAAGAAAGAGTACCCAATCGATTTCAGGAACCTTACAAGAATCAGCGGCCTCGGGCCAAAGAAGGTGTTCAAGCTATACAAGGAGCTTAAGATAATGGATGTTGAGGACCTCAAGAAGGCGATAGCAACCCACAGGATCGCCAAGCTTGATGGATTCGGGGAAAGGAGCGAGGAGCAGTATACGAAGGGCCTGCAGATGCTGGAGGGCAGCAAGGGCAGGATTCTTCTTGGAGATGGATTGCCCGTTGCCGAGTCGATCGTGGAAAAGCTGAGGAAGAGCGGACTTGTTGAGGATGCGATGGTTGCAGGCTCCGCAAGGAGAATGAGGGAAACGGTGGGCGACCTCGACATACTTGTTCTTTCCTCGATGGAGGAGAAGGTCATGGACTTCTTCGTTAGGCTTCCCGAAGTATCAGATATTGTCGCCAAGGGCCCAACCAAGACGACCGTGATGCTGAAGATAGGGGTCACATGCGACCTAAGGGCTATAGAGCCCGACAGCTTCGGCGCGGCCCTGCAGTATTTCACCGGCAGCAAGGATCACAACGTGCAGGTGAGGACCATCGCAGTTGGGATGGGCTACAAGCTCAACGAGTACGGGCTTTTCGACAAGAAGGGCAAGCTAGTGTCTGCAAGGAGCGAGCAGGACATATACAAAAAGCTGGGGATGCAGTGGATGCCACCGGAGATGAGGGAGGATCGCGGCGAGGTGAAGCTGGCGCAGCAGGGGAAGATACCGAAGCTGGTGGCGTTGGGTGATGTGAAGGGCGATCTGCATACTCATACCCTAGAGACCGACGGCGCGAACACCATAGAGGAGATGGCGGATGAGGCGATGAAAATAGGCCTTGAGTATATTGCCACGACAAACCACACAAAGAGCCTGGTGATAGCTAAGGGGATGGATGAGAAGGGGTTCGAGAAGTACTTTAGGAAGGTAGACTTGCTAAACGAGAAGCTGGAGGGGAAGCTTAGGATATTCAAGGGCGCTGAAGTGGACATACTCAAGGATGGCAGCCTGGACTTAGACAACAAGTGCCTAAGATCAATGGACTGGGTTGTTGCATCGGTTCACATGAACTACAACCTGGAGAAAGAAGCTATGACAAAGAGGATAATCAAGGCGCTTGATTCAGGAATGGTCAATGTGTTCGCCCATCCGACAGGAAGAGAATTGCTTGTGAGGGAACAGTACGCAGTCGACCTCGACCGAGTCTTTGAGGCTGCGGAGAGGAACGGCGTTGCACTTGAGATCAACTCAAATCCGCAAAGGCTCGACCTCAATGACACGAACATAATGGCGGCATCCAAGTACAAGGTAAGCTTCGCCCTCGGCACGGACGCCCACAGGACCTTCCACATGAGGTTCATGCGCTACGGGATAGGGACGACCCGGAGGGGATGGCTCGGAGCCGATAGAGTCATAAACACGAAGAACCTGAAGAAGATGGAGGACTTCATCTCCAAGTGATCGTTTGAAAGGTTATACCACATCTGTGAAGGACAGACATGCCAACAAGCGTGAGGGCCAGCACTTCCTCATTGACAAATCCATAGCTGCGATAGAGGCTGCCTACGGAGAGGGCAGGGTTGTTTTGGAGATGGGCCCGGGGATGGGCATACTCACAGAGGCCCTCTGCAAGACCGCGAAGCAGGTCATAGGGGTCGAGAAGGACAAGGCGCTCTTCGAAAGGCTCGAGTATACGCTTACATTTGACAACCTGACACTCATCAACAAGGACTTCTTCGAGCTGGACGATGAGGAGATCGGCAAGGCAGAGATCATGGTATCAAACATCCCCTACAAGCTCTCAAGCAAGGTGATCTTCTGGCTTGGCGAAAAGAAGATGTCGGCGGTCCTGTGCATCCAGAAGGAGTTCGCCGACCACATGACCGCAGAGCCGGGATCGAGGAGCTATTCAAGGCTCAGCGTCGAGTCGAGCCTCAGGTTCAAGGTCTACAGGGTGAGGGAGGTGCCCCCCACATGCTTCCATCCCATGCCGCATGTGGACTCTGAGGTGATATACATCGTGCCGAAGAACGTAAAGATAGCCAAGAACGCCGACCGGGTGATAACCGCCCTCATGACCCACAAGAAGAAGACGCTAAAGAATGCGCTCATGGACTCCCATAAGATGCTTGGAGTCGAGAAGTCGGCGATGGCAAGCATCGCGGCAGGAGTGGCGAGGCCGCAGATCAGGCCAATCCACATGAAGCCAGAGGAGATACTTGAGACGGCAGAAAAGGTCGCCGAGTTAATCAAGGCTTGACTTCGTCGAGTATCCTCGCAGAGCTTATGGAGTCCCTGAGCTTCTGCTCGGCGTCCTTTGCCTTATCACCGAGCAGCCTCTTGTAGTGTATCGGTATTGTGTTGTCGGCCCCTATCGCCCTTGCGGCCTCTATCATCTCATCGACGCCCATCGTGTAGGTGTCGCCCATGGGGAGCAGCGCGGCGTAGATGTTGTCCACCTTCTTCATCTCAGGGATGAAGTCCGTGTCGCCCGCATGGTAGATTCTCCTTCCATCGACCTCTATTATATAGCCCATCCAGCGGTTGTCCTTGGGATGCCACTTCAGCTTCTCCGGGTTCGTGTTGTATGCCGGAACCGCGTCTATCTTTATCCCGAACGCCTCGGCAGACTGATCGGGCTCCAGAATCTTCACGTTGGGGTATCTTTCTATTCCCTCGCATAGCCTTGAGGCCATTATCTTGGTGCCGCTCTTGATTATCTTGTCGATGGCATCGGGGCTGTAGTGGTCCTGATGCGCGTGCGTAATCAGTATAAGGTCCGCCTTAGTGTCCGTGGCAGGAAGCATGAACGGGTCTATGTATATGTTGCTGCCGCCGTGCCTCAACAGGAAGCTCGCATGTCCCAGCAATACAAGGTCTTTTCCCAATTCCATTGTTCCACCGGATAGGGTTGGTACTAAAGCTATTAAAATGTAGCCAGATTAGTTAGGTTGTAATTCCATGGAGTACAAGCTCACCTCCCAGAAAGAGAAGAAACTGCAGAGGATAGCGGAGGCCGTGCTCAGGGAGGTGAAGCCATCCAAGGAGGAGAGCAAGGCGCTGACCGCTAAGATAAATACGGTGATGGGGCTGATAGGGAAGTTGGTGCCAAAGGGCATTGAAGTAATGGTGGCAGGATCGTCCGCCCGGGGGACGGAGATGCGCGGCAATTCCGATGTCGACATATTCCTGCTTTTTGATAGACCCGTACCAAAGGAAAAGATGGAGAAGGTGGTGATGGATGTCGCAAAGCGCATGGTGAAAGGGAAGAGGAATGACTCCTTCACAGTCAAGTACGCAGAGCACCCCTATGCCAGGCTTCTGCTCGGAGACATGGGGATTCGGGTAGACCTCGTCCCGGCATACAAGATACGCTCTGCAAGGGAGATGATCACCTCGGTTGACAGGACGCAGCTCCACAACGAGTTCATAAAGTCTTCGTTGGGCAAGAAGCAGCAGGACGAGGTGCGCCTGCTCAAGGCGATGCTCAAGTTCCACGGCATATACGGAGCAGAGGCCAGAATTGAGGGGTTCTCAGGCTACCTATGCGAGCTGCTCATATACACCTACGGGTCCTTTTCCAAGCTTCTTGTTGCAATGGCAAACTCGAAGATGCCGGTTGTGATAGACCATTCTGGCGCGGTGCTGAACCCAACACAGACGGCCAAGTCCTTCGGGAAGAGGCTTGTGGTTATAGACCCGACCGACAAGGAGAGGAACGTCGCCGCCAACGTCTCCGACGAGTCGTTCGCCAGGTTCGTGCTCCTCTGCCGGGTATTGATCATGTCTCCGTCTCTTGAGTTCTTCAACGGAGTCGGGCATTCCGAACTCCACGCCGGCGCCAAGCTCTCGGAAGCGGCGAAGAGGCTCGGGGTGGGGCTCTACGCAATCGCCTTCAAGGCGGACGACATAGCTGAAGAGGTGATCTGGCAGCAGCTCAGGAGGCTGATGCTCGGAATTAATGCGGATCTCTCCAAGATGGGCTTCCCGCCCCTGCTAGCGCTGCAGGAGGTCGAGGGTACAGAGGCCGTATTAGGATTCATGATAAACGAATCAAAGAGGCGCTACAAGGTGCTGGCTGGTCCGAGCGCCCTTATGAGGGAGGCGGCGGACGCGTTCTTCCTGGCGCACGCCAAGGACCCGGTGATATTCAGGTCGCTGGAGAGCGACAGGCTCTACGTCGTAGAGGAGTCAGAATGCACCACCCCTGAGGAGGCGATAAGGCACCTCCTCAAATCCATCAAGATCCCTTCTCATTTCAGGAAAGGTATGAAGCTTTATGCGGGGAATGTCCCGGAAGGCCATGCCAAGCTGATCTACAGGGCTTATGTTAGGAAAACGACGCTTTAGATTGCATTAGGAAGGTTCTACACCACTATAATCTTGCTGCTGTCTATTTCTTTGAAGTCCTTGTCGCTCGTTATTAAGACCTCATTTCTTGATAACGCTATGGCTGCTATAAGTATGTCGTTTTCATTTATCAGCTTTCCTTTCGCTCTTAATGAATTAAAGATTGCTGAGGCTTCCTTTGCGGCTTCGCGGTCAAAATCATAAACTTCCATATCGTCAAGCATCAATATCGCCGTTTCCCTCTTCAACTCGCTTTTGTGTTTGTATAGTTCGTATTCGGTAATGGCGGTTGTAGTGGCTTGTGCATTTTCCAGGTACCTGTCAACAACAGCCTTCACCTTTGGATTTCCGTCAAGTAGGTCCATTATTACACTGGTATCGAGGCACACCATTGGATCACCACTTGAAGTTTCTGCCCGTGTTGCCGCGCCTTTCTTTTAGTATTGACTTCTTTACGCTCTCCAGGCTTTTGTCGCCCTTCATGGCGCCGAAATACTTCATTATGTTTTGAGTCTTCGGCCTCTTTCCGGCCATTCCTTTTATCACTTCAGAAAAGCTTTTGTTTCCGGTTTTCATGCCGAGCAGCATCTGGTATACTTCGTCGGAGATCGCTATCTGTTTCGCCATGTATATCCCATATAGATATGTATACATATACCTATAAATAGATCATTGCTTCCTTAGGGGTTTGTCTTTATAGCCCGAAGCTGTTTCCTTCGTAGACCAGTTCCAGCATCTCTTCCATCTTGTTTATCTCGGGGAGCTTTGGCGGCTCGGCCGCCTTTCCAGAGAGCAGGCCCTTTATGTAGGAGGCAGCAAGATGCTTGTCCTTCTCTGTCTCGACTTCGTAGGTCTCCTTTGACTTCTCTCCGGCCTGCACCCCGCAGTAGTCTATTGACTCTGACACCAGGTTCTCCCTTACCTTGTCCTTCGGATACCCCCTTGCTTCCAGCCTTGATACCAGATCGGTGAGTTTGGCCCTCACCACTATCGCCACATCATAGTCGAGCTTCAAATCTGCCAGCAGGTGGCCCACCAGGAGCACCGCCTTCTGACCGGACTCTGCAGACCGCGTTTCAAGCGCCTTAAGCTCCTTTTTCAGCTCCTGCATCTTGACGATCTTGCTGCCGTTCTCGTCGACGCCGCTGAAGAGCTTCTTTGCCTCGACGATGTCATTCACCTCGATTGCGGTTATGCCGATCTCCTTGGAGAGCAGCTCGGCGAACTTGGTCTTCCCGGCACCAGGGGTGCCCGTGACCGCTATGAGCAGGATTCCGCTTTTCCTCGGCATGTCAGAGTCCCTTTACAGAGTCCGAGGCCTCCTTGAGCCTCTGAAGTATCTCCGCCCTTGCTGCCCTCAGGAGAAGCAGGCTGTTTCTCGGCAGGTTGACCGCCACTATGCACTCCCTTTCGCCGCCGAAAAGCCATGAGCCCAGCTTCAGGTTGTCGTAGCTTCTCGTCATGTCGACCACGAAGGAGGAGGATTCGACAAGTTTCTCGAGGAACCGGGAGGTGGAGTCGTTCATCTCGCTTATATAGAACCTGTTCTTGTCAAGCATAGGTAGCTCGACTCCTGCTGGCTTCACCACGGGAACGTTGTTCTGCCTTGCATGGGCCGATATGTAGCTTTCCATCCTTCTAGAGAGCTCATCCGCCTTTGAGGCGCTCTCGTGGAATGACCTTGTGGATCCCTTCGCGCGATCGAGCATCAGCCCCGTCTCTTTCTCGACGTAATCGCTTATCCTTGAGAGCTTGATCGCTATGCCTTCCTCATTCATGTATGAAGACGGATCCTCCATTATCGCAACAAGAGAAAGGCCGAACTTCTTTTTCACCTCCTTGTCAAGTCTGCTCAGCATTCCTTCGGTAAATCTGTCCACGCTATCACCGAAATATACTTCTATGCGCAGGTATAAATTACTACGAGATGGTCGAATGGACGACGTCAACCAGATAAAGGTAAGGATAGAGAAGGACATCCGAATGTTTTACGATAATATGTCAAAGCTAAAGGAAGGCGAGGTAGGCAGGAAAACGGTGGAGCTCTCAGAGATGTACGCAAAGGACTCGAAGAGCTACCTTGACAAGCAGGATTACTACACCTCCTTTTCCTGCATAAGCTACGCCCACGGCCTCCTTGACGCAGTAATCGCAATACGGGATGAGAATGTACACTGAGGGGAAGGCAAAGATCAGGGAGTCGGGCAAGGCGTTCTTAAACCCGAAGGGAAAGGCCTCGCGGGACCTTAGCGTCGCTTATGTGTCGCACCTTGCAAAGAAGGGAGCGAGGCTCCTGGACGCAACATCAGCCACTGGGATAAGAGGCATTAGGTACGCGCTTGAGTCCGGAATCAAGGACCCCACCCTGCTCGAGATAAACTCGGAAGCATACAAGGCGTTGAGGTCGAATCTCAACCTGAATAAAGTCAAGGCTGAGGCTTCAAATACAAGCATACAGGAGTTCGCGAATTCGGGAAACGGGAAGTTTGACTTCATAGACCTCGACCCGTTCGGGGGGATAAACCCGTACATCTACGACCTTATGAAGGTGTCGGGCGATGGTACGAGGCTGATGGTCACCGCAACAGATACGGCGGTGCTCTGCGGCGCGGACGCCAAGGCCTGCATGAAACTCTACGACTCTAAGCCCATCCACAATGAACTCTGCCATGAGGGAGGGATGAGGGTCATGATAGGCTACATCGCCAGGGTGGCCGCCCAGTTTGACATCGGGATAGATGTGGAGCTGTCGATCTCCTACATGCATTATATGAGATGCTTCCTGAAATTATCAACCGGGGCAAAGGAGGCCTATGGTTCGCTGGAGAAGATGGGATACTTAAGATACTGCGATGCCTGCCGCAACAGAGATACCGCACCTGGGTTCCTGCCTAAGTCCGCCGTTTGCAGCATTTGCAAGGGAAGGGTGGCCGCCTATGGAAGGATGTGGCTAGGCAAGATCAAGGACCAGGGTCTTGTTGATGCGCTTTATCGGGAAATCGAAGACGATGAGGACAAGACGGAGGCTTCGAAGCTGCTTGGAACCATTAAATCCGAGATTGACACCCCATTCTATTACCACATTCCCACACTCACTAAAAAATACAGGATCGGCTCGGTGAGCCCGTACAAGGTCATCGAAAGGCTTTCCAAGACGGGTTACAGGGCCTCCCTGACGCATATGGAGGGATCCGCGATAAAAAGCGACGCGGACCTCAAAGAGGTAAAGAAAGCGCTTAAGGACGCCTAAGATCGCTTTGTAAGGTTCCGGAAAGTCTTATATATTTGATAAAAACCATCCGTAGCGGGGGTTAAATGGCAACCAAGTCCAAGCTGTCCGAATACAAAGCAGAAACTATAGACTATACTTTTGCTAAGGGATCATTTACGGTAACTCCGGATAAGCTCAGGACGCTAAAGAGCAAGAGGCGTTCCCCGCATTTCCTTAACAGCGGAATGCTTGATGACGGCGAAAGCGTGCTGAAGATAGGGAAGGCCTACGCGCAGGCAATAATCGAGCATGTGGGCGCCGATAACGTCGACGTGATATTCGGCCCTCCCTACAAGGGCATACCTCTTTCAACAATGACCGCGGGGGGATTGGCACAGTTGGGGGTAAACAAGAAATTCGCATTCTACAGGAAGGAGGAAAAGCTGCACGGCGAGGGCTCTGGCGCAGGAGAAACCAAGGAGCAGATGCAGAAGAAGATGATTGTTGGGGAGATCAAGAATGGCGCAAAAGTTGTCATAGTCGATGACGTGATAACGGCAGGCGGTGCGAAAGTCGAAGCCATAGAGGTATTGAGGGCCGTGGCCGACGGGGTTCAAATCAATGGTGGCATAATCCTCCTTGACAGGCAGGAGTTGACCGAACAGGGGGAATCCACAATCGAAAAATTCGCAAGGGAGAACAAGATAGTTTTCCGCCCGGTAATAACAATCAGCGATGTGATAGACAGGCTTGACGAGAAAGGGGATCTGGAGTCGGAGGGAAAAAGACAGGCGATAGTTGAATATCTCATGGCCTGGGGAACCCCGGAAGTAAGAAAGAAATACGATCTGTACCAACCGCCGTTGATAAAAGGCAAAACGCTGATACCTGCCCTGGATGTGGATTTGGACAGGGCGAGAGAGGTGGTCAGGCAGACAAAAGAAAATCCAAGGGTCGGGGGATACAAAATCCCTGCAATGTCGGGCTATGACGGCTGGGCGACTTGGGTACAGGCATTGAGGGCCGAGCTTGGCGGCGCCCGCAAGAAGCTCATTATGGACGGGCAAAAGTTCGGCAACGACATCCCGGACACGGGAAGGGACATAGTCCAGAAACTCAAAAAGGCCGGCTTCGATGCAGTGATACTGTTCCCATTCACCGGACCAAATACCCAGGTTGCATGGACCGGAGAGGCGATACAGGCGGGTCTCACCGTGATTGTTGGGTCAGAGATGACGCACCCGGGCTTTTTGGCCTCCGAGGGCGGCTCAATTAAGGATGAAGCCCTCCTTGAGATTTATAGGAGGGCGGCAAGGCAGGGAGTGACGCATTACGTGTTCCCGGGAAACAAGCCCAAAAGCATAACGGCAGCAATCAAATTGATAAGGGAGGAGGGCGTTGAACCGATCGGGTTCTCCCCGGGATTCGTGGCCCAGGGAGGCAGCATCTCGGATGCGGCAAAGGCTGCGGAGGGGATAAGCTACCACCCAATCGTAGGACGCGGGATTTATGAGCAGAAGGACATGGCGGCCGCGGCCACGGAGCTGGCGAGAGGCCTGTCATAATCCAAATCAGCCCGAAGTTATAAATATCCATCGAACTTTCCCGTCGACAGAATAGTGGCAAAATGCCACGGCAAAGTGTTATATATAACCTCAGACAGAATGTTAATTGGGTATTGGGTGTGTTTGGGTGCAAATCCAAAACGAAACGTTAGTGGTTAGGAGACCCACTGGAGTGGGACTCGGAAGGCCGCAGGTCTACCCTGTCAGGCGCTGCGGAGGCTGCTCCAAGGCGCTCTCAAGGGGCGAGCTCAAGGTGGTGATCTCGCGGAGCGAAGCGGGGAGGTATCTGGGCCGCAGGGCTCTGCCAAGGCTCAACCTGATGTGCGCCGGCTGCTACAGCGATTGTCGACGGAAAAGCGGTCGCGGAGCTACTGGGGGGTATTTAAAGGCCCGACGGGAGCAAGGTATATATATGTGAAAAGGTTAATGATAGCTTGACGATGTACAGGTCAATAGATATATATTGAACAATGCCAGAATAGCAGTGTGCAGGGATGGCGGAGCTCGGTCAAACGCGGCGGACTCAAGATCCGTTGACTTAGGTCTACGGGGGTTCAAATCCTCCTCCCTGCATGGTTTCTAAAGGCGATTAATATGACAAAAAAGACTTCAGGGAAGGCAAAGGGGCACGGAACGAAGCCCAAGTTCAGGGACTCCAAGATATTTGATATCCCGACTTACGCTCAGACAGAGGAGTTCACGAGCGCGGCAGCCTGCTCCATGATGGCGCTCAAGTACCTCAACAAGAACCTCAAGATGAAGAAGGAGCTTGAGTTCGAGATATGGCAGGAGGCAGTCCACGGCAGCGTCTGGCAGGGATCCCGCTACGGGATAGCCTATGCGCTCGCAAAGAGGGGGGCCAGGCCCCAGATAGTCAGCAACGTCAAGGACGAGGGCTACGAGAAGAGGCTCGCCGTCTACGAAGGGGTCAACCTTGACACGCTTTCCGCTTCATTCAATGAGATAAGGAACAAGTCAAATGACCTCAAGGTCAAGGAGGAGCACGGCGTCACAACGATAAACATGATAAAGAAGCACCTTAACGCTGGCAGGATACCGATCGTGCTGGTGAACGGGAGCATGATAAACCCGTACCTTGAGGCAGGGCCCCACTGGGTTTTGGTAAAGGGCTACGACAAGGACACGTTCTACGTCAATGATCCTTACTCCGACAGCACCATAACCATGGAGCCCAACATGTTCAAGGACGCGCTGGGCTTCGAGAACGAATACCACATGATCAGCGTCAGCTCAAGGAAGTAGTAGCTGGCGGCTCTTTTTCGTATTTACCTAGGGTTGTAGCGGTAGCTGTTTGACTCTATCGCGTGCATTATTACCTCCCTTGAGGTCTTGTACTTTGGCCTGAACCCGATTTTTCTAAGCTTCTCGCCGCTCAGGAAGGTGTTCACGATGTCACCGGGCCAGCCATAGTTTGTTTTTGCGAACCTCAGCTTCGTTGTCGGGGAGAACCGTTTGACCAGCAGCTCGGCTATCTCTCGGACAGAAATCTGATCCTTGAGTGATAGGTTGTATATGTTCTCGTGCTCCTTGGACTTCTTGTAGACTAGCAGCATCGCGCCTACGCAATCCCAGAGGTCAAGGTAGCCCTTCTTCTGGGTGCCATCCCCAAGTACGTCCAGAGTCTTCCTGCTCTTGTTCAGCCTTCCTATCAGGTCCAGTATCACACTGTGGGTGAGATTCTCGCCCGCAACGTTGGCGAAGCGGTATATGTAGTAGTCGAAGCCATAGAGGTGCGAAAAGGATGTCACAAGCCCCTCTGACGCGAGCTT
Source organism: uncultured Microcaldota archaeon (assembly GCA_963787745.1). GTDB lineage: Archaea > Micrarchaeota > Micrarchaeia > Micrarchaeales > Micrarchaeaceae > JAJYUY01. Next base: position 173,675 of record CAWBEB010000006.1, read on the forward strand.
CGATGCGCCATACAATGATATCGGAGCAAGAGGGGCGTAGTCCTCTGGTGTGGGCTTGACCTTGCTGTCGCCATATACCACGCTTGAAGAGGCGAACAGTATATCATCGATGTCAGCTTTCCTTGACGCCTCGACCACGTTGTAGGTGACAATTGTTCCCTGCTCCAAATCAAGCCTCGTGTTGGCAAGCCCCTTTCTTACATCGGGATTCGCCGCAAGGTGTATCACAACCTCAGGCTCATGCTTCTTGAACTGTGCGCTGAACTTCCCTAGATCAAGCAGGTCGCCCTTCACGAATGTGAATCTCTTGTTTTTGGTCAGGTGCTCGATGAGGTCGTATCTTCCCGAGCTGAGATTGTCGTAAACGACCACCCTACAACCCATCTTCATGAGCCTGTCTGAGAAGCTGCTGCCTATGAATCCGGCTCCCCCCGTTATTAGGACAGTCTTGCCGTTTATCGTTTTCATCTCTTCGCCTTCTCGAGGGCCCTTCTGGCCTTAACGTATCTTTCCGGGGTGTCTATTGGGTACCATCTGTGCTTAGATATATAGCCGTACACTATCCCTTTCTTTTTGTTGACAGCCGGCTCCAGGAAGTCCTTGGAGAGGTTGAAGACCTTCCTCTTGGGGAAGAGCTTGAGCGCATCCCTCCTAAATGCATATATCCCCGCTGCCATGAGGGTCGTCTTTATAATTTTTGGGTCTGGTTTCTCTATGAACTTGGTGACACGAGACCCCTTTACTTCTACCGCCCCTGAGATGTTGACATGGTCAAGTTTCAGTACCGCTATGGTGACCGGAGCCTTCTTCTCCACATGGAATTTGTACACCTTCCTTACGTCTATGTTTGTTATGTCATCCCCGTGTACCATGAGGAAGTTTTGGTACGGGAACTTTACGCTCTCGGCAGCTTTCCTTAGCCCGCCCCCAGTCCCAAGCAGCTCCTTTTCAACAGAGTAGCTTATGTTCGCCTTGCCTGCGTAGCGGGAGTCTACATAATCCCTTATCATCTTCCCCTTGTAGCCTATCGCGAGAACTATGTTGTTTACCCCTATGCGGAGGAGGTTGTCTAGCACATACCCTATTATTGGTTTTCCGTTCACCTTCGCCATCGGCTTCGGGAAATTGTATGTTAGCGGCCTGAGCCTGGTGCCAAGCCCCCCGCAGAGGACAATCACTAGTTCCGGTGTTGTGTTGTCCTTCTTCCTTTTGAGTATCTTGTATTTCATTTTCAGGCTTCTGGCAAGGGCACCGTCAGTCTTGTCGGTGTCACCGATCAGCATGGACTTGGAGAGATCTATGTTGAGGTCCTTGGCTGCCTTTTTTACCATCCCGGCCCCCGGCTTCCTGCAATCGCATCCGTCGTCCGGAAGGTGCGGGCACCAGTAGAAGGCATCTATTGCGGCACCTACTTTCTTTAGACGCCTGTTGATCTCTGCGTTGAACTGTTTCATCTGGGTCTCGGTGTAGTATCCCCTGCCGATCCCGGACTGATTAGTTATCACTACTGTTAGGTATCCCTGTTTCTTGTACCTCCGAATTATTTTGGCTATGTCAGGGTATATCTTCAGGCCTGAGACGTGGTGAACGTATCCAGGGTCGTGGTTTATCGTTCCATCCCTGTCTATGAACAGAGCTCTCCTCATCTAATCATGGCTACTTGTTCTTGGATGGAGGCTGGTATTTGTCTCCAAGAAACACCGAGACGAGCAGATGGTTGAGCAACAGGTGCATGTCTTCGACTCTCCACATGTTGTCGTTCGGGACTATGAGTGACAGTTTTGCAATTTTGGCCAGTTTGCCGCCCCCCATGCCGGTGAGGCCTATTGTGTAGGCGCCGATACTGTTCGCGAATTCAACCGCATTCAGTATGTTCTTGGAGTTGCCGCTGCCGCTGATTGCTATCACAAGGTCCTTTTCAGTAAGGAAGTTCTTGAGCTGCTCTGAGAACACATGATCGTATGAGGTGTCGTTCGCCCATGCGGAGAAGACCGCAGTGTTGTCTGTTAGCGAGATCGCCTTGAAGCGGGTCTTACCGGTGTCTATGCATGACTTGAGAAGGTCGCATGCCATATGTGACGCGGTGGAGGCGCTGCCCCCGTTCCCCATTATGTATATGGTGCTGCCGGCCTCCCGCACCTCAAGCAGCTTTTTGCCTATCTTTTCTATCGTGACATTGTGCTTTTTAAGCTCTTGGAGGGTTTTGATCTGGCTGTCTATGTAGCCGTCTATTCTATCTATCATCGTATCATCCAGTATCAGGAAACAATAGATTTTGTTGCAACTTGGCTATTAAAGCTTTCTGTTCTTAAGGCAGCCAATACCAAGGTTTTGGCTTGCAGATTCAGTCAGAATCGATGATGGTTATCTTTGCGGTGTGGTCGGTGAAGACGATGCTTGTGCCTTCGTCCTCTATGTGTATTTTGAGTTGTTCTAGACCCTTGAACTCTTTTTGTAGCTTGGCGTGGTGCTTGGGGTCGCAGAGGAAGGTGAGGAAGCCAGATCCGCCTGCTCCGCTAAGCTTTCCCCCGATGGCCCCGAGCTTCAGCCCCATTTTGTAGTACTTGTCTATGTCCGGGTTTGAGATCTTGTCGCTGAGGCTCCTCTTTAGCTCCCAAGCAGCATTTAGCGTCTTCGCGAAGGCCTCTAGGTCGCCGCTTTCAAGATAGGATCTGCCCTCTGCCGCCTGGTCTCTCATCTTTTCAAGCGTCTTGAAGTTTTCCGTGAGCCTGCTGTTCTGGTGCTGGAGTATCTTGTCGCCCTCCCGGTTCGGGTTTGAGATGTAGAAGGATATCATGCTCTCCTCCAGGTCCTTCCTCGTGTTCTCTGAGATTTTCACCTTTTCCGAGGTCACCTTGCCGTCCTTCCCGAACCTTATGTAGCGGAGTCCGCCAAGCGCGGCCGCGTACTGATCCTGCTTCCCTATCGGCTTCTTGAGCTGGTTTATCTCGATATCGCAGGCTTCCGCCGCAAGCTCTTCCTGCTGCTTGCGCTCGCCCTTTTGGTATAGGTATAACGAGTTGAGCAGGCCAATGGTAACCGCGCTTGAAGAACCAAGCCCCGTGCCCCATCCGGGCACGTCCGCCATTATGTCTACCTCCGTCTGGCTTTTGATGCCCAAATTTATTAGTACCTGCCTGACTGTCTGGTGTTCCAATTCCTCAGGGGAATTTACGGTCTCGGTCTTGGAATAGCCGATCCGTATCTCCTTATGGAACCGCTTTATCACGGAAACGTATACGTACTTTTTTATCGCGGTTGTGAGTACGGCACCGTAGGATTTGGAATAGAAATTCTGTATGTCCGTCCCGCCGCCGAAAAAGCTGAGCCGCAGAGGCGTCCTTGACATTATCATTGCATCAGTTTATTTGAGGTCAGATAGTTTATAAGCATTTTGTGCCCGTTTGCTATCTCTAAAGGTGGAGAGGGCAAATTCGTGCAAAAGTGTTTTAAGGGGTTATTCCCTTAAATGCCTGAAATGGTGCGTTTAAAAATGGCCGGCAAAGGAAGCAAGAGGAAGCTTTACCTAATAGGCATAGACGCCGCTTCCGGCTGGATAATCAGGGATTTATGCAAGAAATACAACCTGCAAGGGTTCGAAAAGTTCATGGAGGACGGGGCATTCACTGACATGGAGTCCGTGCTACCACCCATGACAGGCCCATCTTGGCCGAGCATTTACACCGGAGTTAGGCCCAGCGAGCACGGCGTACCAGAGTTCCTCAAGATGGAGCCCAACTACACCAAGACCGTGGTGTTCTACGACCCTACCCTCAAGGAACCCTTCTGGGACAAGCTCGCCCGCGAGGGGCTGAGGAGCCTGGTGATGACCCCCGCCATGTTGGTTAGGCCATCCAAGGAGAAGAATGTGGACATGATGACCGGCTTCCCATTGCCAGCGAGGTTTAGCTCTAAGGAAATGGAGCAGGTGGCACGGAAGCACAATTATATCGGAGAGCCGGACATGGAGGTCGACATGAAGAGTGGCAAGATTACGCTCAAGCAGGCCTCAGACAGGTACATCGAGGCGATAGAGGCCAGGAGCAGGATCAGCAGGGAGCTGATCGAAAAGAACGATTACGAGATGTCATTCATATGCTTCACCGAGACAGACAGGATGCAGCACTTCTCGCTGAACCAGCCGAACTGGGATGACTACGTCCTCCCGCTCTACGAGAAGATCTCTGAGTTCATGCTCTGGGTCGACGAAAGGGCGAAGAAGGAAGGGGCGACGGTTCTTGTACTCTCGGACCACGGAGCGCAGCCGATACGCAGGAAGTTCCTGATGAATGGATGGCTGCTCAACAACGGCTACTCGAAAGTGAAGGGTGCCATAGAGAGCGGGCTGAAGAACCCCTCAAAGGGAAGCGTCAAGTACGAGCTGCGCGAATCGCTCATGAAGAGTGGCCTACGAAAGAGGGTCTACGACAAGCTACCGAGCTTCGGGAAGAACATAGTCAAGAGCACGATAGCAAGCACCCTTTCCGGGACATCGTCTGAGGATTACACTAGGCTGCACGACTTCGACTATGACATGAGCAAGACCTACGCCTTCGCGAGCATAGCGAACTGCATGGTGACAACGATCTACGTCAACGACGAGAGGTTCGAGAATGGCATAGTCAGCGCGACCGAGAAGCCGAAGCTGAAGAAGAAGCTGATGGCAGACCTGCTCAAGATAAAGGACGAGGACGGAAATCCGCTGATAGTGAATGTCTGGGACGCGGACGACTACTATGAAGGCACAGGTCTGTTCATCGCGCCAGACGTCATGGCAGAGGCAAGCAAGGGATACCTGCTCGATGCTTTCGGCTACCTGAAGAGCGGCGGCCTATTCATGGATCCGGAGATGGCGAAGAGGGGAGACCACCTTAGGGATGGCGTGTTCGGCGTTATGAGCTACTCCAAGAAACTGGATTACGGATTGATAGCGAAGAAGAAGCTTTACGTTTACAACATAGAGCCCACGGTGATGAGCTACTTCGGCTTGGATCCGGAGAACGACAAACGGTACAAGCCGATCTTCCAGTGAGTGAATGAAGGTCCTTATAGTTGATACTAGTTCAAAGCTCGGGGCAGTGGGCGGGGCGCAGAGGGTCGCGGCCAATGTCTACTACGAGCTGCGAAAGAGAGGCATAGACACCTACTACTTCGGATACAAGACCGACTACCTAAAAGACGACAGGAAATCGCTTTTCATAAGCGCCGGCGCAAGGCAGAAGAACCTGAAGCAGTCGATGGAGAGGGGAGGGGCGATGGGCAAGCTGATAGAGAGCGTGCCTGTGAGGATAGCCTACTATTCCTTCTACTCGGCAAGCGGGGTAGACATCTCGGATCATCTCGATTGGTTAAAGAAGGTAAATCCAGACATCGTTCTGGCGAATGCGGTCCAAGACCTGGTCATGGTTAAAAGGCTGAAGAGGCATCTTCCGAGGGCGAAATTCGTCTACATAGACCACGCAAACGTAGCGGGCGAGTATGAGGGCTCCCTGGATTATAACGCGCTTGGGCTCACCTTCGGCACTGGTCCATATGTCGGGCTCGACGGCGCAAGGAAAAGGCTGCTCGGCTTCTTTGACGGAGTGGTGGCGCTCAACAAGATGCAGAAACGCGGAATAAAGAGGTTCAACAGCAACGTCACGATAATACACAGCGGCTCCCTGCTTTCCCAGGTGAAGGTTAATCTAGGCAAGCTGAAGAGCCTGAGGAGATCGTTGGGGCTTAATGACTCGAACAAGGTGGTGCTATACCTCGGGAGGCTTGCCGAGGCGCAGAAGAACGTCGGAACACTGATAAACGCCTTCAAGAGGATAAAAGACAACGACTTCAGGCTCATAGTAGTAGGGGATGGCAAGTCGAAGGGCCTTTACGAGCAGATGGCGAGCGAAGACGGCAGGATAAAGATAGTTGGAAGGATACCGGATGAGATGGTGCCATATTACTACAGCATTGCCGGTCTATACGTGCTTCCATCTTTCTGGGAGGGCTTCAACGCGACTTTCATAGAGGCGGCCAACTTCGGCACCCCGCTGCTCCTTTCGAAGAAGAGCATAAACGAAGATATAGTCGACAAGTTCGGAAAGAGGCTTTACACATTCAATCCGAAGGATGCAGACGAGTTGGAGGCCAAGATAAGGGGATGCTTCTCCGACAATAGCCTGCAGAAGAGGCTGGTTTCCCTATCCAAGGAAATAGCGGCAGAGTACAGCAAGAAGAAGCAGATGGATGGATACGCTCGCGCGCTGAGAAGGCTTATGGAAAAGGGACGCCTGGAGTAGGAGCTATTCGATTTCAGCTATCAGTTCCTTCACTTTGGCTTTTATCTTGTCCCGTATACGCATTCTAGTGGCCATGGATTGGCCCTTCGGGTTAAGTATCCTCCAGAATCTTACCTTCCTCGAATTCTTGAGGTAGGCCGGCAGCTTCTTTTTACTTGCCATGAAGACTATTACATCTGCGCTGGCAGCCATACTTTTGGAAAGCTGTCTCCTTTTGTGTCTTGAGATGTCGCAATCGATCCCGTTCATAACCTTGACATTCTTGGGATTGGCTGGCTTGCCCACATTGCCTTCCTTTGCTACCTCAACTCCTGCAGAGGAGGCGCTGTTATTTCCCGAAAGTTTGTTGAAGATCCCGGCTGCCATTGGGCTTCTGCCACCGTTAGCCCTGCACACAAAAAGGACTTCCATGATTTAGACCCTTCACCGAGTTATTTTGTAACCTTTCACCGTCTCGTAGAGCGCCTTTGCGTGGCTGTTCTTCTCGAAGTGCTCCCTGACAGGCCTTATCTTCTGCTCCAGCAACTCGGTAACGTAAGCCTTGAGATCAGCCGGGTGGAGATCGCCCTTCTCGTATATTTTGATCAGGTCGCCATAGCCGTCAGCCGTGATGTCGCCGCCGAACTTCTTCGGTCTCATAATGGTTATCGGGGCGCTTAAATCCTCGAGAAGTATCAGGTTCAGGAAATTGAACATCGGATTCCCTTCTATTACCTTTTCCGGGCAGTATGCCGACCCGACCTTCGACTTTATTTCGTCGTAACTGTCATGCATGTAGATTGCGCTCTTTGGATTAGACTTGGACATCTTGTATTCCATCGCGTCTTCCTTGTTATCCTTTGCTCCCGGCGGCATGCCCTGGAGCCCCAATACCAGGGGATGGTGTACGGCTGTTGGCTTCTTCCAGCCGTATTTTTCAGCGACTTCGCGTGCGAGTATGTTGGCCCTCCTCTGCTCCATTCCCATCTGGCATATGTCTATGTCCATCTGGAAGACGTCGGTAACCTGCATAGTCGGGTAGAAGAGCTGGGCTGTGGATAGGCTGTCGCCCTCCTTCCTGCCCATTATGGTTACTGCCCTTTTTATCCTATCCAGCGTTACCGCTTTCCCTACCCTGAGCATCCTGTCCCAGTATTTTATATCGTCTATGAGCTCACTCGCCCATATTATCTCGACCTTGCTTGTGTCCAGTCCGGACGCCTTCCACACCTCAACGAAGTACTTTCCGGCGGTCTGTATCTTTTCGAGATCGCCCTCCAGTTTGTTGTTCATGAAGGCGAAGTAGTCCGCAAGGTACAGCTTTACCCTGATTCCCACACCTAGCATCTTCTTCACATTCCTAGCCCTTTGAAGCCCGAAATGTATAGGTGCCACCCCAGATGGCTCGAAGCCATCGTAGGCTATTGGATGGTTGTTCGACTCAAAAAGCGCCTTCAGGTCGGCCTCGGTGACAATCTCCTCTGCGAAGCTTTTCATGACGGCAATCTTGGATTCCGCGTCCATGTTCTCGGCTCTATTGTGCAGCTAAAGGCTTTAAAACGAGCAGAGAAAAATGCCAAGAAGGTAGGGTATAAATAGTATGGAGGAGAACTCTAGAGATAGGGCCTAGTGGTATCTTTGGATGATAATGGAATAAGAAGCAAGGTCGCTTACGGGCTTTCCCGTAAGTACGTGGCGGGCACCACGACCTCCTCGATGCTCAAGAAGGTCAGGGAGGTAAACGACCGGGGTTGGCACGCCACCGTCACCCTCCTCAACGACCATGTCACCGACATAAGCAAGGCGAAGTACAACACCAACGCCTACTCCCAGGTGGTTAGGGAGCTCACGAGGCTTCACCTGAATTCTGACATATCGATAAGGCCCAGCCAGCTCGGCTACATGCTGGACGGGGAGGCGTTCTCGGCAAACCTTGCGCAGGTAGGCAAGCTCGTCAACGGCGGCGGAGTGAAGGTCTGGCTGGAGCACGAGGAGGACACCGACCAGAGGGAGGTCGCCGCCTTCTACAGGAAGATGAAGAAGAGCTGCAGCATGGGGATCGAGGTGAGACCCGGCCAGGGCGGCAGCGACATAGAAGAGTTTATAGGGACAGGCGATTCTGTCAGAGTCTCCTACGATAATAGGTTTAGGCACCAGGACAGCGCAGAGCTGTATTCAGGCCTGGTGGACAGTCTCTGCGGCCGCAAGGCAAAGGTCATGCTGGCCTCCAACGACACCGGCTGGATGCGCTCAATGGTGAGGAAAAACGAGGCCTACAGAAAGTCTTTAATGTTTGAGATTCCATTAGGTTATAGCGTGCGCAAGCTCAACGGACTTGCGAAGGGGCGCGATACTTTGAGCCTTTACGTTCCCTATGGAAAAGACTGGGCACCCTACATAGTCAACCGTCTTGCCGAGGGCAAGATGAGGAGCATTGCCGCGAAGCTTTTGGGAAGGATCGACGATGAGTCAGATGGCAGAGGAGCGAAAGAAGCATAGTTCAAGGCGCGTGTCGCTTGTCACGGGAGCGACGAGTGCGCTCGGCATAGAGGTAGTTAGGCGGCTGGTTCAGATGGGGGACGAGGTCAGGGTCGTCATAAGGCAGCAGCCGGAGCGCAACCCGGAGTGGAAGAAGCTTCCGTCTGGGGTAAAACCATACGTGGCAGACCTGTCGCTGCCTTCGGCCGAGACATCCAAGGTGCTCAAGGAGGCATGCGCCGGGGTCAACTGCATATTCCACTTCGCCTCTGCCAACAGGCCGACGACGAGGAAGTTCTCCAAGTACGTCGAGATCAATGTCATAGGCACGGAGAACCTGCTCAGGGCGTTCATAGAGGCGAATCCAGAGAGTGCCGAGCTCCATGTTGTGTACGCCAGCAGTACTGCGGTCTACGGGTACAACAGACCCGACGAGACGCTGAGCGAGGATTCCAGGACCGCACCCATCACACCCTACGGAGAGAGCAAGCTGATGGGTGAGCATGTAATAAAGGCGTTCGCCTCTGCGAACAAGCGCGTCAAGTACACCATATTTAGGATCGGGATAATATACGGTGATGGATACGACAACGCATTCAACAAGGTTTTCAAGCTGCTCAAGGAGGGTAGGATGAAGATAATAGGCGATGGTGGCAACCACCTCTGCCTCATCAACGTCAATGATGCCGCCGATGCGATAACGATCTGCACCGAGAACGAGAAGAGCGAAAACAAGACTTACAACCTAACGGACGGGATTAAGTACACCCAGAAGGAGCTAATAGGAATGGCCTCGAAGTTCCTCGGGATGGCGGTCCCGAAGGGTACCATAAGCAGGTTCCTGGTGAAGATGATGACGGTGGGAAGGAGCTTCGACGACGCACAGCTGCAGTTCCTGCTCAGCGACAGGGTCGTAAGCATAGACAGACTAAAGAGCGAGCTCGGATTCAAGCCGAAGCGCTCGATAGATGTAGAGGGAAAGAACATGGTCAACGAGTTCCTAAAGGGGCATAGGGCCATGATTATAGAGGAATGAGCATGAAAATGGGAAAGGTTGAGCTTTACATAAACGAGACGCTTGAGAAGAAGGGCGCGATGCTCTTTAGCCTGATAGATCCGATGGACTACAAGACCGAGCAGCTGGCTGTGAAGACGGCGACCGAGACGGTGAGGGGAGGCGCGGATTTGGTCCTGTTGGGAGGGAGCATCGGAGTGCAGGGAGGCATACTTGATAGGGTCGCGAAGTCCATAAAGGACGAGATTGACGTGCCGCTTGTGATCTTCCCGGGTAACATAGGTACGATCACCACGAACGTGGACGCGATATACTTCATGAGCCTGCTGAACTCGAGAAACCCCTACTGGATAACCCAGGCGCAGACGCTTGCCGCCCCGGTGATAAAGAAGGCCAAGATAGAGCCGCTCCCGGTGGGCTACATAGTCGTGCCGCCAGGAGGGACGGTGGGCTGGGTGGGGGACACTAACTTCGTCCCGAGGGAGAAGCCGATGATTGCAGCCTCGCTTGCCATCGCAGGGGAGTTCATGGGCAACAGGATCATAATAACAGACACCGGGTCAAACCCGCAGGCGCAGGGCTTCGGTCCCGTGCCCAAGGAGATGATAAGGGCTGTGAAGTCCTCGATAACAGTGCCCTACATTGTGGCAGGGGGGATCAAGGACACGGCTCAGCTGAGGGAGGCGTACTTAGCAGGAGCCGACATAGTTCAGGTCGGCAGCGCCTTCGAGAGCCCGAGCGACACCTACAAGAAGGCAGCGGCGTTCGCGAAGGTCGCGAAGGAGGAGGGAGAAAAGAAGACCGGACGATGAGATGAGACACGAGCTGTCCACGCTCGAGCTCCGTATCCTTGCCAGAGAGCTCAATGCCGTGAAGGGTTACCACATAGACCAGTTCTACCAGCTTGGCGAGACTAGGTTCAGGATGAAGCTCAGCTCCAAGGAGGGGAAGGTGAACCTGAACATCGACATACCCCATTACATAGCGCTATCTAACTCGGGAGAGGTGAGCGAAGAGGCGACCGGATTCGCAATGGCAGTCAGGAAGAGGATCTCCGGAGCTAGGATAGCAGGGATATCACTTATCAGCAATGACAGGATACTTGAGATCTCACTTGAGAGGAAGGAATCAAAGGGAAGCATCATACTTGAGATGTTCGGGAGGGGCAATCTGATAATCGCTGAGGAGAACAGAGAGATATCACTCGCCCTCCAGACCCACGAGTTCTCGGACAGGTCGGTGAGGAAGGGGGAAACCTACAAGCCCCCGAAGAACGAGAGCGTCGACCTCGAGGACAAGGAGGCGATAGCGAAGGTTTTCGCATCGGTGAAGGAGGCGCCAGGCAGTGACAGGCTGATATCATATCTGTCAAGGAGGCTTGGCATCGGGACGATGTACCTTGAGGACGCCATAATGAGACAGGGGGTTGACCCAAAGGTAAAGATAAAGGATATGGCGACGAAGGCGTTGGATGGGGTCAAGGAGAGGGTGTCGATCATCATAGGAGAGAGCGGCAAGGCGATACTTTATCTCAAGGACGGGAAGCCTGAGGGCGTTGCCGTAGCGGAGATAGAGAAATACTCAATGCTTGAGAAGAAGGAGATGCCGCTCAACGAGGCGATAGAGGCGCTCTATTCGTCCGCTCCAGTTGATAGAGGAGAGGATGTCAACGAGGACGTGGAACGCATAGAGTCTAGCCTTAGGAGGCAGGAGGAGATAATCAAGAGCATGCAGGCGGAGGAGATCGCATGCAGGGTGAAGGGAGATTTCATATCATCGAATGTCTACCAGATAGGAGAACTGATAAAGGCGGCTTCCGCAAAGAAAGTTACAGAGGAGGAGCTGCAGTCGCTTGCGAAGGGATTCGCGGTGAAGAGGATAGACAGGGCCAAACGCGCGATAATAATAGAGAAGGATGATGCAAAATGAGGATAATATTTTTGGGTACTTCCGGTTCCGTGCCGACAAAGGCAAGGAACCTGCCATCAGTGGCGCTCGAACACGAGGGAGAGATTCTCCTTTTCGATTGCGGGGAAGGCACCCAGCGCCAGATGATGAATTTCTCGGTCAACATATCCAAGATTGCCTCCATATTCCTGACCCATGCCCACGGGGACCACATAATAGGAGTTGCAGGGCTCATCAGGACACTTGCGCTCAACAAGAGAGCAAGTCCACTTAGAATATACGTCCCGGAAGGTCAGGAGGGCGCGATAAAGAGCCTGATAGAATTTGACCATGCGCTAATAGGCTACCCGATAGAGATCATCCCGATAAAGGGAGGCATCGTACAGAGGGGCGATGATTACACCATAAGCGCCTTCAGGGTGAACCACACGCTAAAGTGCTACGGCTTCGTCTTCGCTGAAAACGACAAGGTCCACTTCATAAAGCAGAAGGCAGACGCGCTCGGGATAGAGGGAAAGATGTTTTCTGAGCTCACAAAGAAAGGGCGCGCCGTAATAAACGGGAAGAGGGTGACGCTGGCTTCTGTCACCACCAAGGAGAAAGGGAGGAGGGTAGTCTACGCCACAGACACAAAGCCATGCAAGGCAACCCAGGATGCAGCGGCTGGAGCCGACCTGCTCATACATGAGGCAACCTACACAGAGCAGTACAAGGAGCAGGCTGGGGAGAGGGGACATGCCACGGCGCTGCAGGTGGCGAAAATGGCGAAGGCTGCAAAAGTTAATATGCTTGCTTTAACTCATATAAGTGCAAGGTACAGGGACCCCAAGGAGCTTCTTGAAGAGGCGAGGTCCGTGTTCAAGAATACAAAGGTAGCGGAGGACGGAATGAGGATAGAGTTATAATCATCTCGGGCTCGTAGTCGAATGGTAAGACGTCACGTTGACAACGTGAAGATCAGGAGTTCGATTCTCCTCGGGCCCATTGCACGTTTCCCTCGTGGGTGAGTACGGTGGGTTTTGTATAGGCCCAAAGATACTTTTATATAGTGGGAATCGGCACAAAAGCGTTATATAGTTGGACGAACAGGAGCATATACAGGTGAGAATGTGCCAAGTGATGTACTTCACGGGAAGGGATCTTCTTCATTAACCTTGACGCGAAGTCAAGACTAGTTCTGCCTTTAGAGATACGGAACGCGCTACAGATAGGCGCTAAGGGAAAAGTCCGCATAACAATCCTTTACAGAAGCAATAAGGTTATAGAAGTAGCTTTGTCCAAGCCAGAATCTGGACAAAGGACCAGTCCATACTCCAAGAGCGGAGGCTACATCGAGTGATTGTATGAGAGATAACACGCGATTGAAGCTGGGCTTGCCTGCCGGAAGCTTGCAGGAAGCTACCTTTAGACTGTTCGGGAAAGCAGGTTTCAACATTTATGCCAAAGAACGCTCCTATAGGCCACAGATAGATGATAAGGAGATCGACTGTCTGCTTCTGAGAGCTCAGGAGATACCAAAGTACGTAGAACGTGGAGTACTTGATGCTGGTCTAACAGGAAAAGACTGGATAATGGAGACTGGGGCAAAAGTAAGAGAGGTAATGAACTTGGGCTATTCCAAGAATGGGTTTGGCAAGGTCAGGTTAGTTATTGCAGTGCCGGTCGAATCGAAGATAACCAAGATGCAAGATCTTGAAGGGAAGAGCATTGCTACCGAATTGGTCCGCGTGACCCGAAGTTACCTCAGAAGGAATGGGATCCGTGCTAGGGTCGAATTCTCCTGGGGAGCCACAGAAGTCAAGACCCCCCAGCTTGTGGATGCAATTTCCGAATTGACGGAAACAGGCTCGTCGCTGAGAGCCAACGGATTGAGGATTGTTGATACCATAATGGAATCTACTACTAGGCTGATCTGCAATAAAAGCATAAGCAAGTTCAAATTGTGTAAGACGAGAGAGCTAGCCATGCTTTTGAGGAGTGCTCTAGACGCGGAGAGTAAAGTGGGATTGAAAATGAACGCCCTAAGTACCGACAAGGAGACGATATTGGCCGTAATTCCTGCCCTTAGAAAGCCTACGATCTCTGAATTGGCAGACAAAGTTGGTATCGCCATAGAAACGATTGTGGACAGGGAAGAAGCAAGAAGGCTGATACCAATTCTTAAGGGAATTGGAGCAAGTGGAATAGTGGAATATCCATTGAACAAAGTGATTGAGTAAGAGGCTGCAACGATTAATGATTTCACCGAAAAGCTTATATATCTTTATTATATAAATCTATATAATATATAAACTGATATAATAGGTTATAAAATGCAAACGCAACAAATGATACATTATCCGCGACTGGATACGATATTGATGGTCGAAGATGCGCTAAGGGACGCCAAGGAATACCCATCAAAGAGGCAGCTTTGGATTTCACTCAAAAAAAAGGTAATGTACCAAACATTCAACACGATTCTTTCATACCTTGAGGACTCTGGAAAGATATTGATAAAAGATGGAAAGGTCATATGGATATGGAATCCCGCTCTAGTAAAGAGATACAGCAAAAGTAGTATGGTCTTGAAATGAGTTCCGACACTCGACCTGTTAAAGTGGTCTTTGCAGACCAGAAAGTGAAAGATGCGTACCACAGTGTAGAGCAAAGCGATCCTGCCCTTTTCAAATCTTTGGATAGGGCGACTGACGAGATAAAACAGAATCCAAAATGTGGAATTGATATTCCAAAAAGACAGATACCTAAAATATACGTGCAAAAATATGGGATAAACAACCTCTGGAAATATGACCTTCCTAATGGCTGGAGGCTTGTCTATTCAATTACCGGGGATGGTGTGGAAATAATAGCCATATTGCTAGAATGGTTCTCCCATAAGGAGTACGCAAAAAGATTCAAATATAAAGTATCATAAAACCACATTATGAAGTCGAAAACTGTATATTAGACCCTAGGATTTCCCCAACTTCCACTGGGACGGGCGCTCCCCTCGGGCCCATTCCTTCTCCGGAACATCGGCAGTTCCAAATGTTATAAATACCCTAAACCACCATTATTTTCGTTAAATTCGGTGCTAGGATGAACAAGGGCTGGATAGTCTGGATTGCGCTCATAGTCATTGTAGCAGTGATAGTCTACCTTTACACAGGATTCAAGTTCATCAACCCGATCGCAAAGACAACTACTACCTCTGCCATCACCACCACCGCTCCGGTCGGGAACACGACTGCTTCAACCACAATAACCCAAAATTACCTTGTGAACTGCTCCAGCATATTCCTCTATGCACAATCCCCCTATTCAGTCACCAATGTGACATGCCAGTGGAAGGGAGGCATCCTTGGAGTATGGGTACAGTCCGGCAAGGCCTACAACACCACACTAAGCGTGGTCGGTGCAGATGGCAAGACCTACCTCAAGGGCCCATTTGCCTACAGCAATGTGACATTCTTCTCCAATGAGACGCTGCCGGCGCAGAACTATACTGTGAGCCTTTCGATCGGGCCTGAGGCCTCCAATGGCACGAATCCGTTCGTTAAGTTCAACCTTACGACCACCCCCCCTTCAACGATCTACAGCTACGTTTACAACCCAGCCTTCAGCAATGGGCAGTTTACCGGCTGGAACGTTACAGGCTCTGGCTTCGGCGGCGGCCCGCTCAATCTGACATACGCGAACTCCAATGCGGTCAACTGCTTCTATGGTTCGCCTTGGAGCAACTACCAGGGGACCTATTTCGCAACAACTTACAGCTGCGGCACATCAGTCACTCCTGGCAACCTGACTTCAACCGCCTTCAGGGTCGACCCCAAGGCGCCCTTCCTGAACTTCCAGATGATAAGCCCTGACGACAGCCAGATATATGTGGAGGTGTTCCAGGTCGGAGGCAACGCGATGGTCATAGGGCACTTCAACACCTACAACATCTCCTCGGGACCCAACTCCAGCTCTACCTTCGCCAATGTCTCCCTGCCGCTCACGACCCTTGCCAACAAGGTAGTCAAGATACGGGTGGTGGCCGGCACGGTGCAGAGGCAGAGGTACATAGCAATAGGGGGGTTCGCCATGGCGAATCTGCCCCACACTGACAGCGGAGTGGCGTCGCAGGTAAACATAACGAGATAGCTACTTCTCCGGCTTCTTTGAGCTGTCGAGAAGCTTCTTCCCGAGCTCGGCCCTATCATCCAGGTGGGCCTGCATCGACGCCTTCTCTTCGGGGTTTAGCACCTTCTCAAGGATGTACTTTGAGTAGTTGATGGATATGTCAGAGATGTCCATCAGAATCCTCTGCAGGTCCATGGGCTTGAAGCTTATCTCCTTTGTTGGGCGTAGTATTTCCACCCCCGCAGGGGCGTATCTGAAGGCGATCCCTATGAGCGGCATGAATCCGTTGAGCAGAACGGTAACGGATCCGCTGGTTATGAACACCCCATCCCTTTCGAGGGGCTCCTCTATCGCTCCGTAGCAGTACACCAGTCCCTGCTCCTTCATGAGCCTCTGGTTTATCAGGTCGGCCATGAGGGGCTGCAGCTTTTCCTTCTCGGTGTGCCGCATGTCGAAGTACATCTTTACGAGCATTCCGCCCTTTGCTATCGTGTCCTCTGTTACCTTTTCAACGTCTGATTTGGCCATTTCATCACTATTGTATTATGTTTTCCACCGCCTCCTCGAGGCTTACGGTCTTCTCCTCCCCTGTCGAGAGGTTCTTCAGCTTCATCTTCCTCGCCTTTTGCTCGGAGTCTCCAACCACTACGAGATACTTCGCCTTTATGGAGGATGCGTAGGAGATCTGGTTCGAGAGGTTCCTGCTTGACAGGTTCACATCCGTCGGTACGCCCAGCTCTCTTAGCTCGCTTGCAACCCCCAGCGCGTAGGTTTGGTTGGTCTCCTTTACATATGCCACGAATACCCTTGCGTATGTGTAATCGTGAGATTCGGAGAACTTAAGCATGTCCAATATCCTGTCTATCCCCACTGCGAATCCGACTGCTATCATGGGCCTTCCACCTAGCTGGCCGATGAGATTGTCGTACCTTCCGCCTCCACCCAGAGACTGGGAGAGATCGCCGCTTGCGTCCTTGAACTCGAATACTACGCCTGTGTAGTAGTCCAATCCCCTCATTATGGAGGGATTGAAGACTACCTCGCCCCTGTGCTTGTACGCCTTGAGGAGCCCTAGAGTCTTCCGGATTTCCGCCGTCGTATCATTCTCCCCGAGTATCTCGTCTATCCGAGCAAGCCTCTTCTCGTTGGTGCCCGAAGGGCTGGTGAAATCAGCCACTTTCTCTATCGTCTTCTTGTCCAGATCCAGCAACCCGAGCATTTTATTGACCTCTGCCGGTCCGACTTTGTCCTGCTTGTCGACTACCCGTATCACGTGCGATATTTTCACTTCAGGGATCCCTATTTTCTTGAGGACGGAATCGATTATTCTCCTGTCGTTAACGTCTACCCTGTATTTTATTCCAAGAGCGTCAAACACCGCCGCCCCCAGAGATATTATCTCCGCGTCGGCATGGCTTGCCTCACCACCTATTATGTCGGCATCAGCCTGGGTGAACTCCCTGTATCTGAGCTTTTGGGGCTCTTCTCTCCTCCATACCTTGCCGATATAGTACCTCTTAAATGGCATCGGAAGATGCTGATGCATGCTTATGTACCTGGCGAGCGAGATGGTGTTGTCGAATCTTAGTCCTATCTTCTCGTCCTTCATCTCGTAGATGTGCTTTGAGTCCTCGCCTATGCCGCCCTTCGCCTTTAGGACCTTGAGGTCCTCTATCGATGGGGTATCTATCGTCAGGAAACCGTAGCTCTGGAAAACCTTCTCTATTTTCTTGAGAACCTCATTCCTAAAGAGGGCCTCGTTAGGCATCAGGTCCCTTACGCCGCGCGGCAGCGGCAGATCCGCCATACAACCAACATCAAAGATTGCTTGATATCCACTTCTTGAGCGCCTCCCTGGGGACTGCGCCCACGTTCATGCCCTTTATCTCCCCTCCCTTGACAAGAAGGGTCGTTGGTATGCTGGTGACGTTGTACTTCTGCACTACGCGCTCGCATTCGTCGGCGTTGACCTTGACGAACTTCACCTTGCCGTCGTAGTCCTTGGAGACCTCCTCGATGACAGGACCGTACATCCTGCAGGGGCCGCACCACTCTGCCCATATGTCCACGACAACGGGTATCTTTGAGTCCAGAACCTCGCTGTCGAAATTAGCATCGCTCACGTCTGACACTGCCATAGGATCACAACAACCATTCCTCAGAATAGCTATAAATAGATAAAGGTCATTCCCGGATCGACAGGCTGGAGTGCCCGTTGCCGTCAGAGTGGTCGGCCAGCCTGAACTCCTTGTTCCCGTTGAAATCCGGGAGCATTGCTATGATTTCGGAGCTCCTAAGCAGCACGGCGACCCTCTCGTCCCCGGCTTCGACGGCCAGCTCATGGGCCCTGCCCTTCTCTTCAGTCAGCCTGTCTTCTATGCCAAGGTGCTTTGCCACTAGTGTGGCATCCTTGAGTTTGCCATCAAAGAACAGGAAGCGCACCACTCTGCCCGCGGCATCGATGGCTACATCGTCCACAGTTTTCTCGTCCATTCCCTTTTCTATCACGTTCTTAAGGTAGGTTGTAGCCAGGCCGACATTGACGTCGCCGCCCAGGTCCCAGCACATGCGCGTCATGGCGTCTGCCTCCCGCTTTGTATGACCAACGTTGGTGGCCGCCTGCCTAAGGCCCAGCATGAAATCGCCGATCAGGTCCTCCCTGATCCGGTCTGCGCTCCGCCTTGCGGTTGCCGGTGCGCGGATTTGGCTTGTTGCGGGATGCTTAGTAGCCTCCATGGTACATCGTAGAGGCTTTGATTAGCCGAATATTTAATACTAACTTCGGGCCGATGGGACAAGCTCTTTAAATTGTAGCTGGCAAAAGTAAGCTGTGATGAGAAACGCGTCCGAGCCACATGGGCGATGAGGAGGATCTTGAGTGCTGAGCATATGATAAAGATATCAAAGGCGACGGTTAAGAAGCTGGTCAACGCAAGGGGGGGAGTCATGATAAGCGACTCGGCCGCATCAGCAATAGCAGCGCTCCTTGAGAAGAAGGCGAGCAGGATAGCCAAGTACGCGGTCAAGAGGGCGAGGTCGAAGAAGAGGGAGACGGTCATGGCGGAGGACATAGAGAGCTACAGGGTAAGGTTCGGGGATTAGATGGCAGAGACCTCAGGGCTTGCCAAAAAGGCCAATGGGGACGTGAGGCTTGATTACTTGGCAGGCGGCATGGGGAGGATACGCACCTGGGAGCCGCGGGGGCCTGTTGCGCTCGAGACCACTTTTAGGGCCGACGGGGCCGTATTGATGCAATCCACTGTAGAGACCGCTAAGATAGACTCGAGGGTCGGGGAAACCCTTTCCGAGTCCGGATGCAATGAGCCCCCAAGCATGCCATACAACGAGGTCAGGTTCGAAAGGGCGTGCCCCTGGTGCTCCAAGCATGCGCTTGCCAGATTCGCCGAGGCCTACAGGAGCAAGGGGGAGGTCCCAATAGTGCCGCTCTACCACTGCAGGGAGTGCAGGGGGCGCAGCTACTACTTGACGGACGAGTACTTAATCCACCTGATTGCAACAAACCCCAACATGTTCGAGGCCGGCGACTTTGACAGGTTCAGGAGCGACCAGGCCGCCTTTGTCTCCGAAATCAAGGCCTACATTATAAGTAGCTTTGCTTCCAAGAGGGTTAAGAGGATAGACTAGGTGTTGCTATGGCTGGATCTGTTTGGCTTTCTGAGATATACGGGAAGGAGATAATCACAAACGGGGGCAGGAAGCTCGGCAAGGTCGAGGACCTCATAGTGGACTTCGAGAAGGGGGGGGTCTCAAGCATACTTCTTGTGAACGCGGACGAGCTCATAAGGAGCGAGAACACCGCAAGGCAGCTCGCGAAGAACAGCGTGAAGTACGAGCGGGTCAGGAACCTGGATAACACCATAATAGTGAGCGAGGAGCTCAGGCCACAGGGTTGATCTCTTGCGGTATTAAGTTTGCATCCCAGCCTTGGCTCTGGGTTTCATCCGGCAACGTATACCACATAGATGGGGTTAACCGGCGGCCCACCGCCGGATACCGTGATGGTGACCGTGTAGGTTCCTGGGCTCTGGCCGCTGCAGACATAGATGTATTCATATCCGTAGGTTGTGCCGCTGTTGATGTTTTGGGCCGTGGTGCATGTTCCGGACGAAGGGCTTACGCTCGGTGCAGACATGGTGAATGGGTCGGACTCGCTAAAGAACATGAAGGTATACTGTCCAGCGTCACCAACGGTGTAGGTAACCATGTATCCGGAGTTGGAACCGGTGCCCGATTCCTGGACCGTGGGCGTTGCGCCGGTCACGCCTACTTCAGCTATGCTATAGGGGGATCCCGGATAGGCGGGTGCAGCTGAGCATGTGTTGCCGGACTGGTGGCCTATTGACTGGTATGTGGAGCCCTGGCCGTCGTCCTCGGTCCATGAAGAGCTTGAAAACCCTGAATCCGTTGTCGCCGAGCAGAGATATCTTGCCGCCCCGGAGGCTAGAGTGGATGTGATTGGGTTCGGTGAGGAGGACCCGCCGCTGCCCGTGGAGGTATAGGTTATGGATGCTGCAGCGGTGCCGATGGACGTCACTTTAGCGTTCACTGATCCAAGGCGCGTGATTATCGAACGGCCGCCCTGGACGTACTGGAGCCAGAGGCTCCCCTTGAATTGCGTGCCGATGGCGTTGGACGGGATGGGGCAGGCGAAAGTCAGCGGAGCGGATCCGGCTGCGTTTATGTTGCCCTGGGAGCTGCTCCAGGTTGTTGGGGCTGTGTTGTTTATCGAGCATGAGGTTTGGACTGAGGTGAGCAGATAGGCAAACGAGCCAATAGTTGCGGAGAGGAGACCGTTGGAGGCGAGCGTCAGGCCGGTGCAGCCGTATCCGGGTTGGGTTACGCATGATGAGACGGCAGAGACGTTCGGGCTACTGAACACCCCAAGTGAGAATAGGGCCGCGAGAACTACGGCAATTATTAGTATCGCCCACCCGTAGGTCATCAGGTATTCCATTGCGGATTGGGACCTTTTGGCGGAGAAGTTCAGACTGAATCGCATATTTTCTATTCTCTCCCAACTAATAAAAGCGTATCAGCTCTGCGATTATTATCCAACAGTGTATACCCCGTAGGTGTCGCCGTAGGAGGGGGGCTGGCTGCCCGTAACAACGAGGTTGGCGGTGTAGGTTCCGGCACTCTGGCCGCTGCAGACATAGATGTAGGCGTATCCTCCTCCGGCACTGTTTTGCTGTTCCGCCCAACTGCATGTCCCTGAGGAGGGAGTTACAGTTATTGATGGGGTCAGGCTGCCGCCTCCGTTACCTATAAGTATGAAGGTGTACTGTGCGGTGTCGCCTACAGTGTAAGTGAAATAGTAGGGGATGCTGCCGACGCCGCCGTTGTTCCCACCCTCCTGCAAGGATGGAGTACCACCGGTTACTGCCACTCCGGCAATGGCATAGGCAGCAGAACTTCCCTGAGTGGCTGAACATGTGTTGCCGGACTGACCACCTATTTGGGAAACGAGATAGCTGAAGATATAATCAGTTTCGTCAGCGCTCCAAGTAGGACCAACAGCGATGTTACTGTTCACACTCCCGACACAGAGGTAACGAGATGCACCGGAAGCCAGTGTTAATGAGAGAGCAGTGCCAGATCCCGTGTTGCCGCCATGGGTGTAGCTTATGCTGGATCCTGCCGCAACAGATGTGACTGTGAGCTTCACCTGACCGATGCGGAGTATCACGTTTGACTGGCTGGCCGTGTTGTATTTGATCCACAGGTACCCGCTGAACTTGGCACCCAGGGTTCCAAGGTTAGAGCTCGGGCACGAGAAGGTGAGGCTTGATGACTGGGCGGATCCGAGAGTGACGGAGGATGAAAGGGCCTGCAGGGTCGGTGATGCGGAGGAGTTGGTGCAGCCCGTTGAAGTTATGGTTATGGTCTGACCTATTTCTCCCACCGTGGCGCTGAGAGATCCAGAGGTGGAGAGCACGGCGCTGGTGCATTGATAGCCCGCTGAGGCTATGCAGACGGACTGTCCGGCTCCTGCGCCCCCGTTGAAGACCCCTAATGAGAAGAGGGCGGCTACCACTACGGCAATTATGAGTATGGACCAGCCATAGGTCATCAGGTATTCCATTGCCGACTGGGACCTGACTGTCGAATTAAGACGGGATCGCATGTATTCTATTCTCCCCCAACTAATAAAAACTTGATGGGAGGCCTTTTCACTTTAGGTAGGGCCGATGGGTGAGCTTGGATGTCATGCGGCTTCGCAGAAGTCTAGCCTGTTCATACGATCATCCTACCATTACAGCATTGGCCGGAAGGTTCTGCACATCCGACTCTGAGGAGCTGTTTGTCAGGTTGACCAGGTGCAGTTCCACCATCAGGGTCTCGCTGACTGTGGGAACCGCGGTCTTTGTTGTGCCGTTGTAGTAGCTGCCAGACGCGGTGTTCAGGCTGCTTAGGTTAAGCGTCAGGGGCACCCTGTACTTGGGCTGTATGCAGCTCGAGAGGTGCTGCTCGCTTGATAGTATGACACCGGAGCTGTTGTAGCTGCTGCTGGTGTTCGCCGAGACCTCTATGCAGGATAGGCCGTTGTAGCTGGAGTTGTAGATCTTTAGGCTGTTGGCGCTGGAGTTGGAGAGCATGGCGAGTAGTATCGACAGCCCGAAGTTGGAGGCGTTGAACTCTGTTGTGATGATTTGGCATCCGTAGTTTTGTGTGGTCATGTTGAGTACGCATGCATAGGCCGGACCGTTGGCTGAGTAGTAGACCGCCGTCTTTACCTGGCTGCTCCTGTTGTAGAATATCGAGGTGACCGATTTGGCCGAGTTGCCGTAGCGCTCGTATTGGGAGAGCAGGGTGCCGGATAGGGGCGATGGGCTGGTGGAGAGCGAAGTGTAGATGGAGCCGTTGTAGTTTGCGGTGAACTGGCTCTGCTGCGGATAGACGGAGAGCGCCGCTACCAATGCCGATGTGCTCGAAAGCGTTGAGCCGGACTGGTTTGACGTCTGGATCGTAGGGATGGTCGTTGTTATGCCGTGCTTGACTGGGGTTGACGGAGTGCCGTGGCTCCCATTGGGAACCCAGATCAGGACGATTGCGGCGGCGATTATCACCACGACCACGATCGCGGCGAGCGCCACCATCATGTTCTGCCGGCCGGCCTTCTTTGAATGTCCGTGGGAAGCGTGACCAGACTCCGTTTTAGCTTGCAAATTAAGCACCGCTTATAGTTTGCGTGAAAGGTATTTAATACGATGGCAGCACTTTCGCATGGCCTTCCGGCTCACTTCCCTTATTCCCCTTACGGGGCAAAATTAATAAGGCTGTGTGGGGCAGTATTGGTGCTTCTGACGGGGGGTTTTTATGGCTGATGCCGCGCTTGCTTCTATTATAGAACGATTCGACGATTTCTTCGACTCCTACTACTCAGAGGCGATCTCCGACATGATCATAGGCTTCCCGGAGACGAGGAGCCTCAAGGTGGACATAAAGGAGTTAGAGAAGTTCGACCCGGAGCTTGCGAGCGAGGCGATAGAGCGCCCAGATTACATTATGGAGGCGGCTGAGGAGAGCCTAAGGAAGAAGCTCAGCGACATCGATCTCGGAGACTGGGAGGTTCACGTGAGGCTCTTCGGCCAGACGGTAAACACCCCGCTTGTCCAGGACGTCGGGTCGCGCTACATCAGCAAGATGATAATGCTAGACAGCCTGGTCATCAAGAGGTCGGAGATAAACCCCAGGGTCAAGAGGGCGCTCTACAAGTGCGGCTTCTGCGGGGCGACAGTGGTGATAAAGGGCCGCGAGGAGGCGCCGGAGATGTGCCCCCAGTGCAAGAGGAGGTCGATGAAGCAGGAGGAGATGGGATCGAGCTTCGTAAACTTCCAGAAGATAGCTGTGCAGGACCCTCTCGAGAAGCTTAGGGGGAACACACCCACCTGGCAGCTCGAGGTCTGGATACAAGACGACCTCGTCAACACCATCCTTCCGGGAGAGCGAGTCGAGGTTACCGGAGTCCTGAGGATAAGGCAGAAGAGGAACGCGAAGGGCAAGGCGGACAAGGACCTCTATGTGATGTTCCTGGAGACCATTTCCATAGTGCCAAAACAGAAGGAGTTCACGGACATACCGATCAGCGAGGAGGAGGAGAGGGAGATAAGGGCGCTGGCCAAGGATCCGGCGGTTTTCCAAAACATCGCCAAGTCGATCGTCCCCTCGATATACGGCTACGACGAGATAAAGGAGGCGGTCGCCCTGCAGCTTTTCGGAGGCACTCCGGGGAAGACGCTCGTCGACGGAGGCGCGATAAGGGCGGACATGCACATACTGCTCATCGGGGATCCCGGAAGCGCTAAGACGAGGATACTCCAGGCCGTGTCGAGGCTTGTGCCGAAGGGGATATACGTAAGCGGCAAGTCCATCACAGGGGGAGGAATGACCGCAGTCGCGGAGAGGGACGAGTTCGCAGAGGGAGGATGGACGCTGAAGGCAGGTGCCCTTGTATTGGGATCGGGAGGCATTGTAGCAATCGACGAGTTCGACAAGGTAGGCGACGAGGACAGGGCATCGCTCCACGAGGCTCTCGAGTCCCAGACCATAAGCGTCGCGAAGGCAGGCATAATAGCAACATTCAGGGCGAAGGCTTCGGTGCTCGCCGCGGCAAACCCGAAGTACGGCAGGTTCGACCCCAATGCCTACCCAGCTGAGCAGTTTGACATACCGACCACGCTTCTGTCGAGGTTCGACCTGATCTTCCCGATAAGGGACACTATGGATGAGGCGCAGGACAGGAGCATAGCAAAGCACATACTCATGCAGCACGAGGCTGCGGGATCAAAGATAGCCGAGATAAGGGACTACAAGCAGGTTGAATCCCCGCCGCTGGATTCAGAGCTGCTCAGGAGGTACATAGCATTCGCAAGGAAGAGCGTATTCCCCAGGCTCAGCGAGGAGGCCTCCCAGAAGATACAGGCCTATTACATAGACCTCAGGAGGGTCGGGGCCAAGAGCGGGAAGGTCGCCATAACGCCCAGGCAGATAGAGGGTCTTGTGAGGATGGCCGAGGCGAGCGCGAAGACCAGGCTGGCCGACATCGTTGAGGTCTCGGACGCCGAGAGGGCGATACAGCTCAGCGAGTACATGCTCAAGACTCTCGCTCTAGACAGCGGCAGGGCGCGCGACATAGACATCATACTCACCGGAATGCCCAGGGAGAAGGTCGACAAGATAAACACCGTCATGGGCATCATAAAGAGGCTTGAGGGGTCTGAGGGGAGCGCCAAGATAGATCGGGTCTATGAGGAGGCGGAGAAGGAAGGCATGGACCGCATGACAGCGGAGAGGTACATAGGCGAACTGGAGAGGAGCGGCGACCTCTTCAAGCCGAGGCAGGGCATAGTGAAGAGCGTCCGCCACGACGACGACTGAGCGTCGGGCCCGAACAAAATCGCCGCTTTATAAGCGCCCTTCGGCAAAAATGTTTCCTTCAAAACACTTTGGTGGATGAGCGGTCGCTTTTTTGCAGGCAAGGGCTTTAAACCTCACTTGTGAGTTTGATTTGGTGGTTTGGATGGCAAAGGATTGGGATCAGATAGGGACGGCAAGGAAGGACCTGGAATTGGCCAGGAAGTACAGGAGCAAGGGAGACATAGCGGTAGCGACGCTCCTTTACAATAAGGCGATATCGGGGGTAATGAGGGCCCTCTACTACAGGAAGACGGGCAGGCACGCGCCCAGCGAGGCCTCGCTTGAGTATCTGTCAAGCAAGGCGAGCCTGCCGGACGAGGTTGAGGAGTATGTCAGGTCGGTAATGGAGCCCGAAACCGTTGAGGAGGAGCTGGAATCCTTCGAGCTCAAGGAGACCTACGCCGGCGGTGGCGGCAAGCTCCTGTACCTGGACGGCCTGATAAAGAGGCTGCTGGACTACTCCAACGCCTACTAATTCAGTACCAACCGCGGGCCTTCATCGCCTTTGCTACCCTGTCGACCGCGATGGTGTACGCGGCGGTCCTTGTGCTGACCTTCTTTCCGGCCTTGGCGTATTCCTCCTGCCGCGCCATCACGTCGTGGAAGGACCTGGTCACCATCTCATCGAGCCTTGCGTTGAAATCATCGAGCTTCCAGTAGTAGCCGCTCACGTTCTGCAGCCACTCGAAGTAGGATCCTATGACCCCGCCCGAGTTTATGAGGAAGTCGGGCAGGTCAAACACCTTCCTTTCGGCGAGTATCCTATCGGCATCGAGGGTAACTGGCCCGTTGGCGAGCTCGAGAAGTATCTTGGCATTCACCTTGTCGGCGTTGGCACCGGTGATCACGTTCTCTATTGCCGATGGAATCAGCACATCTACGCCCAATTCGAGGAGCTGCTCGTTGGTTATCTTCTCGCCCCCCTTGTAGGCTTGCACTGTTCCCTTTTTCTCCTTCGCCTCCATGACCTTGTCGTAGTCAAGGCCCTTCTTGCTATATATCGCGCCCTTGGAGTCGCTTATCGCGACCACCTTCGAGCCGAAGAGCTTCCTCGAGAGCGAGAAGGCGTAGTTGCCCGCATTACCGGCGCCCTGTATCGCTATCGTGGCGGTCTTTAGGTTAATCTTCTTGTACTTCGCCGCCTCCCGGAGTATGTACATCGCCCCCAGGGCGGTGGAGTCGTTCCTTCCCTCTGACCCCCACACCTCGAGCGGCTTGCCGGTTATGACAGCCGGCTCGTCGTGGCCGACCATCTTGCTGTACTCGTCGACCATCCAGGCCATTATCTGCGGCGTGGTGTAGACGTCAGGAGCCATCACATCGACCTTCGGCCCTATGAACTTCGCGACCGCCCTCATGTAGCCGCGAGAGAGGTTCTCAAGCTCCGCCTGATTGAGCTTCTTGGTGTCGCATATGACGCCCCCCTTGCCGCCGCCGTAGGGAATGTTCGCAAGGGAGCACTTCCAGGTCATCCAGGACGCCAGCGCCTTTACGGTGTCGAGCGTCTCCTCCGGATGGAACCTTATGCCGCCCTTGCAGGGACCCCTAGCGTCGTTGTGGTGGACCCTGAATCCCGTGAACACCTTTGTGGAGCCGTCCCGCATCTTTATAGGTATCCGAAATATGTAGGTGCGCATCGGTTCGAGTAGCAGCTGAAGGGCCGCGTTGTCTAGCTTCATCACCTGCGCCGCCTCCCTCAGCTGCGCCTGCGCTATTTTGAATGGGTCAAGTTCTTCGGTCATAGAATCGCCTTTAAGCGAATCTCAGAGCGTCTTTTAATCCCTTGCTATTTTACGCGGCGTGGACCGCTGCGGCCGGATTTTATGCCGGATGGCAAAGGCGCCCGGAAAATTTAGGATGATGGCTGGCCGCCTATATTGTAGCTGCTGTTTGATACGGTGGAATTTATCCCGGTGGTGTTCCATGCGGGGTTTAGCTGAGATACTAGCCCGGTGATTGTGGCGTTCGCAGGGGCCTGGATGGTTGTGGTTGTGCCGCCGCCGGAGGGCAGACCCTTTGCCACTGAATATGCAACGTACAGGAGCAGTATTATGACCAGTATCGCAGCTATTGCCTCTAGCATGTGCTTGCGCCTTAGGTTTCTCTGCATCTCTATGACCATTCCCATATTGTCAACCATTTCTTCTGCCATGATATCATCCAGTTCCGCTTAGACCGACCGACTGCTTTATGAGCGATGATGCTTCAGAGAGGTTCTGCGCTATAAGCGCCCCCGCCCCTCCCCTAAATGGATTCGGACCGATGGCGGTCAACAGAGTCGAGGCGTTGTCGATGTATGACTGCGCGGCGTCGAGGTCGCCAGCGTTCGCGCCACTGTCCGTGGCCCTTATCTTGTCAAGTATGAGCTGCGCGCCCTCCACGTTCATCTTAGCCGCAAGATGGTAGTTCACACTATTGATGGCACCCTGGTGGTATGTGCACCCGTCGTAGAGGCAGAAGAGGCCCAGCGAGATCTCCAGTTGCTGGTTTGAGGTGGCATTGCCCGCCATTATCCCAAGGGGCGTTGTTATCGAGCTGTTTGCCCCGGCTATTATGGCGTCTAGGGCGGACACGTTGATGCCATAGGAAGCCAGCTTGTTGGTGTAGTTCACCGCCTGGGCGAGGCCGGCCTTGTTAAGGGACTGCTTTGCCTCGACCAGGCTCTGGTCGGGAGCGAAACTGCAGTTTGAGTAGTTTGAGAGCAGGACATAGTATGCCTTCCCCACATTGCCCTTTGCAGCTGCGAAATTGGAAAGATTGGTGGATGTCCCGAAGTTGTTGAACTGGGCCTGTAGCCCGGCCGCTATCTTAGGGAAGAGCGGATTCGCTGAGGTCGATACAAAATCCTGGACAGCGGTTACATTTGCGCTGCCGGAATAGCCATCTGCCGCTGACCTCAGCTTGCTCAAGGATGCCGAGTAGGGGGCGAGGTTCCCTGAGATTGATGGCATGTTGTAGGCCACAGAGTTGAGGTAGCCCTGTGCGAATGAGGATTGGCATGACACCCTCGCAACGAGCGCATTGACCATCGCTACTCCGGCGGTTCCCGCTATCGCACCAGGGCTCGCAGAGTAGGACAGGGTGAGAAGCATAGAGGCGACGATTGCAAAAGCCGCTGCAAGGACTTTTATAGAACCCCAATGCGGGGACGGCACAAATTTCATTTCATGAACCATAAACAAACACCATCTTCAATCGTCTGAGGACGAAAAACTTCCCCCAGCTAGGCCCATTATCACCGGGTCCGAAACTATGCCAATGATCTTCACGACGTTGTCGGTCGTGGTGTTGATGACATTGATGGTGCTGTTTACTTGGTCGAGCACATAGATGTATTTGCCATCATGGCTTACCGCAACCTGCGTTGGATTATACCCTGCATATATCGGGCTTCCCACCACCGTGTTGGATGCCGTATTGATAACATAAACGTAGCTGCCCGATGCTATGTATGCCTTAGTTCCATCGTCAGTTAATCCGAGGTTGACAACGCTGGCGTCTGTCCAATCGCCAGAGGGGATCTGTATCTCATTGTAGGAATACGGGCTTGTGGTGCTGATCTTTATGAGTACCGGATTCCCGGAGTCAGTTATACCCTCAGTCAGGGCGTACACCCAGGCCCCATCCGGGGATGCCGTAATTGTATACAAGCCGCCGTCCGAATGCACCCCTGTCGGCGATATGGTTGCTAATAAGGCATGGGTGGTGGTATTGAAGACTTGAATCTGAGTTGCGGCTTTGACGTTTTGGGTGCTAAGTAGCGCAAAAAGGGTGGCGCCATTTGGAGTCAAAGCGATATCGATTGGCCAGCCCGGTTCTGTTATGCTGTTGGCCACCGTATGGGTTACCGTGTTGACTGTGAATATCGCACCCCGGTTTTCGTTGCTTGTATCGAGGAGGGCGAGATAGAGCTGGTTCCCATCGTGGCTCATTATTGTTCGGTAGATTTCTTCGGCCCATCCGACCCCAACAGTTAGGGCCACCGTGTTCGTCACCTGGTCGTTCGCGGTTGTAACTGTGGTGAGGTAGCCAGTGGTTAAGCTGCGGCTATATGCGGCGTAGACAAAGGCTCCGGTTGGAGAGGCGACCGGGGCCGATGAGGCATAGGGAACTCCGACCGAGACCACGTTTCCGGTCACTGCATTGTAAGCATACAGCCCATACATGTTGGTGTAGACCAGGAAGGTCTGGCTCTGGTCGGGGAGCACAGTGACGCAGCTTGCCACACCGTAGTCCCCAACCCCACTGGCAATGAACACGTTGGACGAGGTCCAGTTTTGCATATTTACCACGCTTATGTAGTCCGGGTTGGATCCCTTGCCCTGGATATAGGCGTATATCGGGATCGCACCACCTGGCTGGCCCGGAATGGTTGTGGTTGAGACTGAAGTGGTGATGATGGCATTTATCGGGAAGGTGCTGTTCGATCCCTGGGATCTCCAGCTCCCTGCGAATAGGTAGTTGTGGCCGGAAACGCAGCGGGTGCCGCTGGCGGCCGCTGCGCAATAGTTTGCGCTGAGGTTGAATGTCCCGCTGTAGGTCTGCACCTGGGGCGCCAATTGCGAATTGAATGAGGCTATGCATATTATCCTGCTGCCCTGGGACACCGAAGTTGAGCCTCCCACTATCCCGTTTGTGGAGCAGTATCCGCTGGTGCTCTTAACCCCGCCCACCACCGCATTGAATGAGCTGACGTTGATCGAGCCTGGGAAGGACATTTGCAGGTAGACAAGAAGGCTTGACCCTCCGGCTATGGTGTTGATGTTGTATGAGAGATCCAGGCAGCTTAGGCTTCCATAAAGGTAGCAGGAGGTCGGGATGGTTGTCGCAGGAACATTGGAAAGCATGAAGACCACGACCATCACGATCGCGATTGCGAACAGCGTCATACCATAGGTGCTCATGGTGTCAATGGCAGCCTGCATCCTCAAAGCCATAGTCTTAATTCCGACGAAATGATTTATAAGGGTTTATGTAGGAGGTAGGATGGTGGCGGCGGCTAGCGTTTTGGGTTCTAGCTTCCTTGGAAGAGGCATTCCTGCCTAAAATCAGTCGGTAGAGACTTCCCTTGCGATGCTGGCCCTCGCCTTGACGAGCACCCTGTGGCCGCAGTAGTTGCATCTTACGAAGCCGTCCACCGCCTTTATCTTGTTCCCGCAATGCGCGCATACATATGGCATAACATCATCTCTTCTCCTTAAGCCACTTGACGAACTCGCTGTGGAGCGCCGAGAACTTGCTGGTGTCTATCACCCGAATCCTCTGCGGACCCCCGTACTGCTCATCCCTAAGTTCAACTATAGGAGTGTAATTCTTCATCGTGGAGTAGTGCGCCTCCGCCCAGTGGATCTTCCCTTCCAGGTATTCCTTGGACATCTGGTTGGTCATCGGAATGGATGAAAAGCTGAAGATTATACCGTTGCACCAGTAGAGCGGCATGTTCCCCTGCGGGGTTATCCTCTCCCGCATCAGATCATCCATGTCAAGCTGCACCGCCTCGTGCACGACAAGTTCCTTTATGGGGGAGTAGTTTACCTTGACCATCGATTCACTTCTTCATCTCCTCTATTAGCCTCTTCGCCACGCTCCCCGCCGCGGTTTTCATGGAGTAGGCTCCTCCAGCGTATATTGTGCCGCAGTGCCTGCACTCCCATATGCTAGATCCCTTCCTCCTTACCGCCTCCTTACCGCAGACGTCGCAGAGGTAGCGCGAACGCTTCTCCTGCCTAATCTTGTTGTAGCGCTTCCTTATGCTCGCGCCGTATCTTATGCTTGCGTTGGCCATCTATCACACCTGAGCCCTTTCCAGTATATCCTTTAGCTCCTTATGCTTATTAAATGATGCGCCGAGCATCTCCTCTATCTCGTTCTTGAAGAGCCCTCCCCGCTTTCCCTTCTGCATGGACCTGACCTTCTCAGCGTCGGTGGCTATGGTCAGCCTGCAGTCTGCGGCCATCTCCTCGTCCCCGTTGGGGTCGAGTATGATCTTGTCCTTCACCTTGGCGAAGGTGGTGGAGGTGACGATGTTGTCTATCTTCATCTTCTGGGTCCTCTCGGTCCTGATGGCCTCCCCATTCTCGACCTTCGGAACCTTGGTGTTCATCAGTGCCGCCATTGCAGCCGTTGTGCCCGCGTCGAACAGGTTGCCGTCATAGTTGAGCACGTAGAGGTCGACGAACACGGTCCAGACCTTCTCGGACTCTATGAAGAGGCTTTCTAAGTCTATGCATTTGCCGTGCCTTATACCCCTGTCGACCACCCTCCCGAACTCTATCGCCTCCGGGCTCGGCGGGCCCGTCTCGTAGGAATCAGAAGCCAGCGGCAGAAGCTCGGCCGACATTATCAGGTTGCCCTGGTTGGGCGTGTCCTCCATCGGCTCCTCTATCTGGAGCTTGACCCCTGCAAGTATCGTTGTGTTGCCTATCTTGACCTGCGCCGATCCCTCTGCATTTTGCAGCATTCCGGCAGTCACCTTTATGCTCCTAAAGTCGTAGGCGCCCCTTCCGTCCTCCCTCGACCCAGCTGCGAGCATCGCCCGTATGTGGTTTGCCTTTACAATGTCCATTGCACCCATAGTAGCCATAGTATCACTTCGTTGTTGCCTCGTAGGCAGCCTTCAGGGCGTTCCTCTGCACCTCTGTTATCTGCTTGCCCGCGTCTATCCCCATCTGTATCCCTTCGACCACCTGCTCCTTGGTCAAATCGCCGTCCATCTGGAGAAGCAGGATCTCATTGTTGCGCGGCGCTATCGCCATCGGCATGTCGCTGTCCGAGTAGTTGTCCTCGATCATGTTGAAGTCTATAGTCATGTGGTCCCCGATCCTTCCGACCGAGACCGCGTAGGGCAGGTCCTTCATCGGTATCCCGCTTGTCGCAAGCGCGACCGCGGCGGCCGCGACTCCCGCAACCCTTGTCCCCCCGTCGCCCTGGAGTATCTCTATGTAGACCTCTATCTGGCTGCCCGGGTACTCCTTGGTCATGACTACGTTCTCGAAGACCTCCTTCACTACCTTCGATATCTCGGTCGCCCTCCTGTTGGGTCCGCTCCTCCCGTGGTCCGAGAGGCTCGAGAATGGAGCCATCATGTACCTGCACTTTATGACCGCCTGCGTCGGGTCAGAAAGGTGCCTTGGGTTCGCCTCGTTTGGGCCGTACACCCCGCACATGACCTTGTTGTTTCCCCATTCCAGGTATGCTGATCCTCCCGCATTCTCGAGCGGCGAGGCTATTATCTTCAGAGGCCTCAACTCGTTGAAGTCCCTTCCGTCTGTTCTTTTTCCATTTATTACAAGCTCTGGCTTGTTCGCTCCTCCCATTTACTCACTCTTTGTTCTAGTTTCCAAATATTGCCTTATTGATTCGGTGAGGCCGCTCGTGTGCGCCTCCCGCTCTATCTTGAATATGGCCTCCTCGGCAAGCTCTATGTTCCCGCCGCGCAGCCAGATGAGGCCATTGAGCCCGACGACTATGTCGGACTTGGTCAACTCCTTTATCTGGTTTATCATGGTGTTCTTCTTCCCTATGACCCTTAGCACCTTCTTCGGCTTCACCTTTATTATGCGGCCGCCCTCAAGCAGCTTGCCTTCGCTGAGTACTATCGTCTTCCTGTTCTCGACGTCCCTAATCCTCGCCTCTATCACTTCGCCTGGCTCAAACGAGTACTCGTCGAACTTGCCCGGCACCAATAGGCACCTGCCAAAGAACATGAGATCGATGACGAAGACCTTGTTCCTCTGCTCCATGACCACCCCGACAACAGTGTCCTCGGTGTTTGGGGTCCAGGAGCCCTCGAGCGGTACGACCCCCCTTGAGTCCTGCTCGTACATGCCCATTATCTTGGCATAGGTCTTGCCGTTCTCTATGTAGGTGTTTTCTATCCTCAGCGGTCGATCGGATACGACCTCGCCCGGTAAAACTATGCTTCTCATGTAATCGCAACTATATTATTTTCACTACCGCCTTCCCCTGGGTGGCGCTGTTTATCCTGTCGAAGAACTCGTTCTGCATCCCCGCCGGGAACTCCAGCGTGGCAGAGAGGCTGCCGTCGCCGAGCCACTGGTCGCTCTTCATCCCGTATCGCTTCAGCACGCCGAAGGACTTGTTGGCGTATTCGGGCGGTATAGTCACCGCCATCTTCACCGTTGTGAACTTTATCGGCATTATCATGCTTATCTTCTTGACCACGTCGTCAAGCTGGTCTGTGGCGCTCTTGAACGGGTCTATCGTCACCCTGCCCTCCCTCATCGCGTTCTCGATCCTAAGCGGTGGGTTGGGGGCGTTTGTCCTTGGGTCTATGGAGTTCCTCGCTATTATCTCAACTATCTGCTTCTTCTTCTCGTCGAGCAGCTTGTTCCTTTGCTCCGTGGTTATCGGCACGTCGCCGTGCTTGAGCATTGTCTCTGCTATCTTTGCCATGTCGGTCGTCCCGAAGGCCTTCTTGATCTTGTCCTCCCCGATCCGGTCCCCCTTCTTCGCGTCCTTGAAGACCTCCTCGACCTCCAGAACCGTAAGCGGGTCGCTCCTCTTCCCGGTTATGTACTCGTAGGCCATGTCGGAGTCGACGAGTATCTCGAACTCGTTCCCCTCCTTGTGGTATTTCACTATTACCGTCTTGGACAACCTAATCACTGAGCAAAAAAACTAGAGGTATTTTGCGATCTTGTCCGAGTCAAATATTTCGAACCCGACATTCTTCTTTATGGTTGATATGTCAAGGTTGTTTTCGGTAAGCTTCCCTTCGTTTACCTTCTTTATGATACCGACTCCCAGATTTATCGCATCCTCTATTCCCATTCCGTCCTTGTAGCTCTTCACGAGCATCTCCTCGGCCACCTTCTTGCCGGAGCCGATCGCGTCCGCCTTGTAGCCAAGGTACGAGGCGCCGGGCTCTATCTCGAAGAGCTTGGGCTCCTTGTCGACCCCGCCGATGAGCAGGGATATGGCATAGGGCCGAATTCCCCCGTACTGGGTGGCCATCTGCATCTCCTCTGAGATCTCCCTTGCTATGGTCTCGACAGACTCTGTCTCATTGTAAACCATCCTGTGCGACTGCGTCTTGCTCCTTATGACGTTCACCATGTGGAGGCCGTCTGCGACAAGCCCGCTGTAGGTCGCGCCTATGTAGGAGTCGACCCGAAATATCTTCTGAATCGTGCTCGGCACCGCAAGAGGCTCGATTATGTTCTTGTGGGCTATTAGCACAATTCCACCGTCTGCGACCATGCCTATGGAGGTTGCGCCCTTGCGGACCGCCTCCTTGGCATATTCGACCTGATAAAGCCTGCCGTCGGGGCTGAACATAACCCCTCTGTCGTAAGCCTGAACATTCGGGTACATAAAATTCCACCAGTATTAACTGAGAAATTAGAACTGGTATTATTATACTATTAGCATTTATAGCCTTTTCTGTGGCTAGCTGGCCCGCTAAGGGAAGCTGAGAGGGTCTGTTGAGATGGCAGGAAGAACAATAGGCTGTGCAGCAAAGACCGAGATGCCTTCTATCTTTTGTATCCGCCTCTGCAGCTCAGCTGACTGATCGAGCCTCGTATAACCCCAGAAGACCGTGGGGCCCTTTCCGGTGACCCCATGCTCCGCCTCGCAGCCTATTGTGGTGTTCAAAAGCTGCCGGGTTATCGCAGACGCCTCACAGGCAAGCTCGGCCAGGCTTTTACCAGTCTCGTCGTGAAGCCCGTATTGCAGTGGCGTCTGCAGGGACACGCCCTCAGGCTTGGCTATCACGTAATAGAGCGGCGGGATTGTCTCTGGCCTGATCGAATGCACCTTACCTCCCCACACTGTCGCCCTGCCGCCGTATACCGCGAACTGGACGTCGTTGCCGACCTCTGCTGCAACCACATGAAGATGGTAGGTTGCAAGCTTGAGGTCGAATGCGGCGTTCGCAAGCCTGAGCGTTGCGGCCGCAAGGGAGCTGTCTATGCCCATCCCGGCTCCCAGGAGCAGCGTTTCGGGCACTATTATCTCGCACGGAAGCTTCCTTTTCGTGAATTCTGAGAGCTTGTCGGTCGCCTTCCTGAGTATGCTATGGACCTTCTCGCACCCCATTATCTTCTCCTCGCCTTCGTTGACAGGCCTGAGCCTGATTGGGTATGAATGCTCCACGGTCTGCATCACGCTTCTTATCTCATGATAGCCTGTTGAGGCCTCAATCCCGGTAATTTGGAGTGTTATGTTGAGCTTGGCCGGGGCTGATGTCCTAAAT
Organism: uncultured Microcaldota archaeon; assembly: GCA_963787745.1. Classification (GTDB taxonomy): domain Archaea; phylum Micrarchaeota; class Micrarchaeia; order Micrarchaeales; family Micrarchaeaceae; genus JAJYUY01. The sequence continues at coordinate 209,097 of CAWBEB010000006.1, forward strand.
GATTTGGAGTTTGAGGTAGTCATCTAATCGCCATCAAGGTTGCTTGGGTGGTTCGAGCTGCCCTTCCTTGGGTGCCTGAGCCGACCAGTTGTTTAGGATATCGAGGATCTCGGCCTTTTCTTCCCTGCCACTCATCTCGGCCCAGCCGGCCGCATCCCTACCGTAGTTGTCCAATAGATCCTTGTTTGCGACGCGGGCCTTTAGCTGCAGCACCGTTTCAACGTCGCCTGCATAGCACGCCGCCATCAACAAGGTCTCGCCCTTGCCGTCTTTCGAGTCCACACTCAGTCCCTTTGCGAGAAGGAGGTTGAACCCCACCCTGTCATCCCCCGTCATCTTAAAGGGCCTTCGTATACGCTCAAACGCAGCCTCCACCGCGGCTTTTCCAATTTCTTGGCAGGCGCGGGGGGAAACATAGAGAACACCTTCTGCCAACCTCAACGAGATCATGTATTCATTGTGCGACGGGGTCCGAAGCGGCGTCTGCCCTTCAGTCTTGTATCTCTGCGCGGCCCCCTCGGCGTTATTGGCATCTTTCTCCACCATCTTAGCACAAGCTCCTTGAGCTTTTTCAAATATAAATAGATTCGCAGACGGCTGTCGGCGTGCTTATTTCTGCACCGCCCTTATCGTGCCCGAGGATTTCATCGTGTAGAGGCCGATGGGCTTTCCGGCCATCGACTTCACGAAGGTGAGGGCGACTATGGACTGCTCGTACCTTTCGAGCATCACCTTGAGTATGAAGCTATCCTTTGCGGTGAACCTCACGATCTTCGGGTTTGCCTTGAAGTATTCGGCCTCTCCGAGCTGCAACATGAGAGCAGAGTAAAGCTCGGCCTCGAATCGCCTCCGCTCCTGCTCCGCTATCGGACGCGACGACATGACCAGTATGTACCTCCTCTTGTCCCTCATCATTCGATCAGCTCCGCGTTGGTGACGCACACAGCGTTCCTCGCGTAATCCTCCTTGACACCGAGCAGCTTGGCCAATTCGATTAGCTGGAACGGAGAGCAGAGGGTCTCCTCAGATCCTGCGAAGGATACGAACGCAACTTTTATCTCCCTCTTGATTGCATACTGGACCAGCCTGCTCGTCATGTATATGGAGCTTGATTTCCTAAGGCCCGCGCTGCTAAGTATCCTCTCGAACGGGACGCAGAGCATCACCTCCCTCGCCTTCATGGTGTCGAGCAGCCTGCGGTCTATCCGCGAGTCGTTTATTATTATCGCCCTGGGCGACTGCTTTGCCGCTGCGTTGAGCTGCTCTCCGGCCGGCCCGACGCAGATCGATCCCTCTATCCCTTTCGACCCGGGCAGCGATATCTTCACCTGGGACTCGGCCACCGCAATCTTCTTGAATCCGAGCTTCTTCCAGATGTACCCGTGCAGGGCAGTCTGATGCGCCAGATCATAGAACTGCAAATGAACACCTAACATTAAGTTAATCTACTATGGTTTCTAATACCTTCTGAAAGTTAGCCTGATTGTGACACCCAGGGGAAGGTTTAAGTATTTGGATTTGGGCTAATCAAATTGGATCGAATGAAAACTCTAGAAAAGCCCACACCAAAAAAGGTTAGAGGGTTGATTAGGAGAGAGACCGGCCCAGATTCAGAACATTTAATAGACAGGGTTATTAGGACTAGTTCTAGTGTTCAGCAGGACTTCATAAATAGGGTCAAAAGGAGTAGTTCTAGAGCCCGGAGGGTTGCCGAGGAGAAGGCGTTGCGTAAGAGAGAATTAATTGATATGCCGATCAGGAAGAGACTGGAGAGGAAGATACCGAAATTATTCAGAGATGCTAAGAGACAAATAATTGATGCGGCCAAAACCGGCCGAAATGAGATATATATAGAGATTGGTAGTAAAAATGAGCGGGAAAGGGAGTTGACTTGCCGTTCTCTAGCAGAAAAACTTATAAGAGAGGGATTCGTTGTCGAAGTAGAACCCGAATCGCACATAATTATAGAAGAAGCCGACGAATTTTCAACTTCTTCTAGGATAACATTAGAGCCATTCAAAAAATTGCAGGTTTCTTGGTACCCATCTGACAGAGTTGAAACACCATCCTAAGGGGCGGCTGCCTTTTCATCCTTCCCGAACAGCTCGCCCTCCAGCACTTCCTTCGTTCTTGTGGGGGAGTACATCAGCTTGATCAGCTTTGTGTGCCCCCTGATTCCCTTTCCGGATTCGAACGACATAATGAGCCCCTGGGTCTCTAGCTCCGATATGTACTTCCGATACCAGCGCTCGCTCTTGGGCTCCTTGCTCATACTCTCCGCGATGGATTTGTACCTGCTGTATATCTCCCCGCTGAAAAGGTATGTGTCCGTCCCGTCGGTTAGCTTCTTGTAGGAGCCGCCGCCCTTCGTCAGGAGCGCTATCGAATAGAGGACCAACTTGTGGTGCTCAGGCAGCGTCCCTATGAGGTCGTAGACGATCTCGTTGTCCGCGCTCTTCGTCGCGTGCTCGGCATCCTTGACTGTCACCGCATCTGATTGAGCCTCCTCCGCCAGTTCTCCCGACTTTGAGAGTATCTTCAGCGCCATCCTTGCGTCGCCCCCGTCCTTTGCAGATGTTGCCGCTATGTAGTGCAGAACCTCATCCGAGATCGCGCTAGGCTTGAAGGCGTGCGAGACCCTGTCCTTTAGTATCTCGTAGAGCTCTGTCGCGTAGTACGGCGGGAAAACCAGCTCGGTCTCGTAGAGGGTTGAGAGGCTCCTAGGATCCAGGACATCCTTGAATGAGACCTTGTTGGATATCCCTATTATCGTGACTCCCCCGGCCCTTATATCGCTGTTTATCCTTGTTAGCGTGTATACCAGGTCGTCGAGGTCCTTGACAACGTCTATCTCGTCGAGTATGACGACCAGTATCTTGCTGTCCTCCTCGATCCATGAGGTTAGCTTCTCGTAGAGGTCAACGGTCCCGTACCCCCTTTTCGCATAGGTTGGCAGGTGGTCGGTTATTATCTTGTTGAGCACCCGGTATCGAGAGTTGTAGACCTTGCAGTTTATGTATGATATCTTTGCCTTGGAGTTGGGTATCGCCTTGACCTCCTCTAGCACATACCTGGTGCAGGATGTCTTTCCGGTCCCGGTCTTCCCATATATGAACAGGTTCCTTCCCCGATCGCCCTTGAGCGAAGGTGCAAGGGCCTTCTCTATGTTGTTTATCTCCTTCGCCCTTGCTATTAGCTTCTTGGGCGCGAAGTGGGGAGATAGAATGTCACGCCTTGCGAATATCTTGGAATCGGCAAGCATGTCATTGAGCGTCTGCATCGTTTCCCCCACAGTTATACTAAATGCTACGCGCCTCTTTAAATACCTTTTTTGGATTACCATATACGATTTAATGCCGAGAAGAAAAAGGGGGGGGAAGGCCAAAAGCTCAGGTATGAATGCGCTCAAGCTTATGAATGCGATGCTTATTCTTATCGTTGCAGGGCTTGTTGTCTACATCATGTGGCCATCGATAAGCCTCGCAATACACGGCAAGCCGCTCGGCAGCACCCTCAGCGGAATAAACGGCCCGCTCAGCCAGTCCCAGCTTTCAGTAATAAACAACGCCCCCAACAGCTACTTTGAGAAAGCGGGAGAGGCTATGCTCAATGTCTCCATACCCGGAGAAGCCCTCTCCAACGGAGTCTACTACGCGTCCAGCTCAAACTTCCAGGTGGCCCTGGGCCAGGCTTCGCAGTTCCCGCAGTTCAGCTACGGCGGCAAGCCCAGCGTGATATACATAGGAGCTACATCCTGCGTTTGGTGCGCAGAAAACCGGTGGGCGATGGCCATGGCGCTCTCAAGGTTCGGCAGCTTCAACAGCCTTTACACAGGATACAGCTCGATCCATGACGGCGACGTGCCGACGCTTTACTGGAAGCCGCAGGAGCTTTACTCCAACGACACCGCAACCTTCGGCAACTACTATTCCAGCCAGTACATAAACTTCTTCTCGGCCGAGTACGACTCTAACATAAGCGCCGGATTCCAGTTCCCTACGACATCGGACCCGATAGGCTACTTTGCTTCCAGGGCACCCAATTCATCCTACCAGACGGCGATGCGCTACATGAACGCAACCCAGGCATTTAGCGGGACCCCTTTCACATTCTGGGGCACAGTGATAAACAGGGGCGCCAGCGGAGTGGTGTTCGGAACTCCGCAGAACGCCAGCGTCGCGCAGGGCGGCGGCCTTCCGCTCACCTACATGACCCACCAGCAGATATTTGGCCAGCTGGCCGGGCTCAACACCACCTTCGCCTACGAAGAGTACGCTGTTGCGGATGTTTACATAGCAGAGCTGTGCCCCTCGGTTGGGAACTCGGCTCCGGTCTGCAGCCTGCCCGCCATACAGGCCTATGAGCAGAAGATGGGGCTTGCGTGAAGCTCTTTAGGGCGCTGGGGTCAGTCTACAGCTCCAAGTACATACTGCTCAACCTCCTGATACTCCTCGCCTACTACCTGGCGGTCGAGAAGCTGCTCTCAATACAGGAGTTCGGGGTCGCGTTCTCCACCGCCCCGGCCTACCTAGTCACCTCGCTCGTTCTCACCTCATCTGTTTTGCTGACCGTTGCAGTATATACGATCCTGGAATCCAGAAAGGCGAGGGCGGTTGGGATGGAGGAGGCAGGGGCAAGCTGCGCCACCGCAGTGATAGGCGGGATAATGTCGGGATGTGGATGTCAGGGCGCGATCATGTACTCTGCTCTTGCGATAGTTCTGGGCAGCGGGGAGGCCTACGCGGTCAACACGGTCTTCTCGGAGCACATAGGCCTGATCCTGGCCGCGCTCGCAATCTTTAATATAGCGATGATTGTATATTCCCTTGGCAGGGTTCCCACAAGGAGGGTCAAATGAGGCGCAAGGTCAAAAAGGTCCAGAAAAGGGGGGGGTTTAGGACCCAAAGGAGGAAGCTCAAGCCGGCGGGATTCCCCAGCTACGACGAGATAAACTACGAGGGCACCCTTGCCAGGAGCGTGCTCGACCACAGGGCGCCACTTGAAAGCGAGGATGCGATAGCGCTTGCGGCTTCACTCTCATCGCTGACCGACTCGCTGAAGAAGCTATCCTACAACTACGGGCTTACGGTAGGGCGGTCGGTCTACAGGCTCTTCGACGAGAAGAAGCACTATCGCTGGTATGGTGATAGCATACAGGACCTGGTGGGCTTCTTCGAGAAGCTGGGTTACAATTACATAATGTATAAGATACTCACAGACAACATCGAGGTCCTTGTGCACCGCAAGAACAAGGTCCACATGGGCTGCAACATACATTCATTTGACGCGGGCCTGATGGCGGGTTTCCTTGGCGCGGCGAGAGGTGACTTCGTCAGGGTAGCCGAGACATCGTGCTGCAACAACCGCGGGGAGTTCTGCAGATTCACCACGGCGCCAAGTCAGGGCGACCCGTTCTGCACGGACCTCAGCGAGATTGCTAGCATGTTAAACGGGCCGGAGAGCGAAGGCAAGGTGAGGCAGGAGTACCAGGTGCTGGTTATCGGGCCACTTATGAAGGCGGAATATTCCTCGCAGATCAATGTCATACTTTCCCACCTTGGAAGGGAGGCGATGAAGGGCGAGGCAGAGGGCAGGCTGTCGGCCAAAACGGCGAAGAGGGCGGCAGCGCTCCTGGAAAGATTCGGGCTGGGGAGGCTCAGCTACACCGCCAGGCCACAAAAGCTTGAGATACTGCTGGATGGGGCAAAGGCTAAAAAGGAGTTTGTAGACATCTCTATCAGCTTTCTCAACGGGATGATCGGGGGTCATTTCGGCGGCTCGCTGAAGCCGCGGTTGTCCGCAGGGAGGAAGGGATCATACAAAATCAGTATAAAGCAGTGAAAAGATGGCGCTCGAATTCGCAGACAAGATATCTTACCTTATACCATCGATAAAGCAGCCCGACAAGCCGCTTTCGCTCAGGGAGAAGATGTACTGGACCGCAGGCATCATAGCGGTCTACTTCCTGCTCTATAACACCTACGCGATCGGTGTAAACCAGCAGGCGGTGTCGCAGCCGTTCCTCCAGCTGATAAGCATCATATTCGCAGCTAAGATAGGTAGCCTGATAACCGTAGGCATAGGGCCGATCGTGCTTTCCAGCATAGTGCTTCAGCTCGTCTCCGGCTCGGGTCTCATCAAGATAGACATGAATGATCCGGTGCAGAAGGCGAGGTTCCAGACCATCCAGAAGATGGCGGCGATAGGGCTGGCAATTGTCGAAGCGGTGATATTCGTATCGACAGGATACGTCCCCATATCCAGCTCCAGCGTGTTCTGGCTTGTCGTGATGCAGATGGCGATAGGCGCAATTACGATAATATACCTTGACGAGATGATGACGAAGTACGGGATAACCTCCGGGATAAACCTATTCATCGCCTGCGGAGTCTCCTACGCCATAGTCGCGGGAACCTTCAGCATACTTGTACCTGAGGCCATAGCCGCGCTGAACCCCGCCCAGGGTGGAGGCGGTGCGGCGGCAATACCGAACGCGATCCTTGCCTTCGGACCGCTCTTCTTCGCCGCGATAGTTTTCCTGATCAGCATATACGTTTACGATATGAAAGTAGAGTTGCCGCTCGCCTTCGAGCAATTCAGGGGCATAGGCGGTAGGCTGCCCATTCCGTTCCTTTATGTCAGCGTTCTCCCTGTCATACTTGCGTCATCGCTGGAGCTTAGCCTCACCGTCTGGTTCAGAGTACTTGCAGGCATCACAGGCACGTTCCAGAATCTGGCCCGCTTCATAGCGTATTACCAACCGGTCAACGGGCAGCAGCAGCTCGTAGGCGGCATCACCTATCTTATTTCACCATCATTCCCACTTCCCTACGCAGCCAACTATGGGGGGATTGGGAACTACGGGACCTACTTCACATACCTTATAACCCACACCACGCAGCTCTTCCTGCCATGGGGAGGCCTCGTGCTGGTGCCAGAATGGGTCCACATGATATTGTACACTGTAATCCTCGTGATTCTCTGTGTCGTCTTCGGAAGGTTCTGGATAGAGATGACAGGCCAGAGCCCCAAGAACCTTGCGGAGCAGATCGATACAGGAGGATGGCAGATACCGGGCTTTAGGAGGGATCCGAGGATAGTGGAGAACGTCCTCAACAAGTACATCCCTACGCTTGCAGTTCTGGGAAGCATATTCGTCGGCCTCCTGGCCGCGCTTGCGACCCTTACAGGAGCCATAGGAAGCGGCATGGGGATACTCCTTACCGTAGGAATAATCTACATGCTCTACCAGCAGCTCGAGAAGGAAGGAATCTACCAGACCTACCCGATACTCGAGAAGATCGCAAAGTAGCGAAGCGACTTTAGTGGCCAGTTAGGATTTTCTTTGCCGCGGCGTATATTCTCCTTGACTCCTTTGACATCGAGCCGTAGCCAGATAGCACCGCCTTTGTTATGCTCAGGCTGACCCCGAGCTTTGCCGCCTTCTCGGTTCCAGACTTCACCATACCAGACACCGTCATTTCGGGCGCCTCTTGCGGAATCCCGCTTTCGTGCGCCTCCAGGATCGCCTTTGTTATCCCCGTGTTTATCGGGGGGCTCGCGGCGAGGAGCCTTAGCGCCTCCCTCATGTCAAGCTTCCTGGCGGGATCTTCCTTCCCCATCGCCCCTAGGAACTCCGTGCCCTCTGACATGACAGGGAATATGCCGTAGAATATCGTGTTGTGCGCCAGCTTTGTAATGTGACCCGTCCCGCTGCCGCCGACGTATCCGTATGCCCCTTTCCCCGAGACCGCGCGGAAGACATCTTCGGCTTTCTTGAATGCCCCTTTGTCGCCGCCCACCATTAGCGACACTCCGGTTAGTAGGTCGTTTGGGCCGCCTGCGCATCCGACGTCGAGATAGTGGATGCTCTTTTGCTTTAGGAGATTGTAGTTGGCTATGGAATCGGTATATATCGAGTTGGATGCGTCGATCACTATGTCGCCCTTTCTAAGTAGTCCTGCCAGTTCAGATACAATCTCATTGGTAACCTTTCCGCCCGGAACCATTAGCCACACGGTGGCGTTGGGCGATGCTGCCCTTAGTTTCGTTGAAAAGTCAGATAGGTCACTTGAGAGAGATATGCGCTGCTTCCCGTCGAACGGGACGTAGGCGGTTTTTGTCTTGTTGTAGAGCACCAGTGAGTAACCGTTCTCGTGAAGGCGCTGGGCTATATTCCCCCCCATGCTTCCTATCCCGATTATCCCGATTTGCTTTGTCGGAGCGGCCATGATGTCATCACTTCCTAGAGTTATCTTGGAATTCTGTTATAAATAGACGTCCCTGCCGGGATTTGAACCCGGATTAAAGCAGCTTTGTAAGTTCTGCAACGAAGAGTTCAGAGTCTTTGGAAGCTTGTTCCGCCTCTTCTCGAGTTGCCTCATACCCCAGGCTGTACGCGGTTTGATGCCTTAGACGCCTGTAGCTGTCGAGCATCATGACAAACCTGATGTTCAGACGTCCCTCCTTTGAATATGCTTTCTCTAGGTAAAGAGGGATGCAATAGTGGCTCTTTTCCCGGTACCCGTCTTTTATCAGCAACGACCTTGCTGCATGGAACATTGCCTCATATGCCGCAAGTATCACGGCATCGTAAAGCTGCGCTTCACATGCCTCTTTTGCCTGAAGAGCCAATACTCTTGCCCTCTTTATGCTCTTCGATGCATCCTCTTCTGATGGAGGTACGCGACTAAGTAACCCTTTCTCTATGCACTCTTCAAGATTGCCCAATCTCTTCACCATACAAGTTCATTGAGCCAAACCATAGAGAATGGAGGAATGTGCTATTGGTCTTTCCCAGCTGCTCAAGACGCTGCTCGCTGAGGACCAGGATTTGAACTTCGATTCCGAGTCCATCACTTATTTCGCTAATTATACGTCCGATATCGGTAAATTTGAATGACTTCTTTGGCTTTATCCATATATCGATATCGCTGGCTTCGGTATTGGTCCCTTTGGCCCATGAGCCGTATATACCTATCCCAAGAGCATGTGGTTTGAGTTTCGCAACCATGCCTACTTTTGTGATGTCATCAATATTTATGAGTATCTTAAGTGCTCGAGTTCGGGGATCTGCCATGTTTACATGCCAGTCCCTTATGATTCCTTCCTTGGTCAGACGCTTTACAGTTAGGCTAACGCTTGCTTTGGATGTCTTCGAGATTTTGGCCACCTCTGTGACCTTTATCGCCTTTCCAGGATTTGATAAGATGGATTCGGTTATCGCCCATGTTTTGTTGTGTTTCATATTTACAGTATCGATGTTTAAGATATTTAAACGTTTTGTTTAATAAAATTGAACAACTTGTTTAAGATAATTGAACGCCCCTGCCGGGATTTGAACCCGGATTACAGGCTCCGGAAGCCCGCGTTCTATCCAAGTTAGACTACAGGGGCAATTGCTACGCTAACTTAGTTGAGAGATTTTATTAACCAGAGCCCACAGGTTAGGCTTACAGCTCGCCTACCCTGCGCTTCTGTGCTCTCTTGAGGCGCTTTCGCCTCTTCTTGAGCCACTTCCAGCGCATGCGGCCCTTCTTCTTCCACTTCCTTGGTATACTTCCCAAAATAAGCACCAAATATTCAGAAGTATTTTTAGTCAGAGAGCTTAAATACCTATGCTGAGGCCATCCGCCTTTCGGCATTGATTCCATGGACTACAATTACATCCTGCTAGCTGACAACAGGTTCATATCCTATGCCATTTCCGAACTCCGGCAGCGCCTTTCGGTGAGCGGAAGGGTGAAGACCATGGCGCTCGGCCGCAGCATCTACCTTGCGAAACTTGATGTGAATCCCGATGATGCGATGGACAAGATGGAGGCAGCCACCTTCTCCTACGGGATACTGCCGGTAGCAGGCATATTTGAGGGGCCGCAGACTGTAGAATCCCTAGGGGAAAGAGTTTCGGCCTGCATCGCAAAGGGCGAGCCGTTCAGGATTGAACTGGTCAGCTTAGGTGCGAAGAGAGGAGAGAGCGCAAAAACCACCGAAGTCAAGCTGGGGCAGGCACTGGAGGCGCTTGGTTTCACCGTAAGCTTAAAATCACCGCAGAGGATCGTTTACCTGATAATAGGCGAAGGGATATCAGTAGTCGCCTCTGTCAGGAGCGCCGACCTTGACGATGTCACAGTGGACCATTTCAGGCTGGAGAACAGGAACCAGGACCGATTGAACAGGGCCGAGGTGAAGCTCAAGGAGGCGTTTGACGTCTTCGGTATAGGAGATTCCAAGATCGCAAGTTGCATAGACGTGGGCGCGTCTCCAGGAGGGTGGACCAACTTCATGGTGAAAAGGGGCGCACATGTCGTCGCCATCGACAGGGGAGCCCTTGATTATGAGAAGCTTGCAACCAGGGACGTTAGGACCATAGACAGAGTTGAGGATTATGAGGAGGGCCATGCGGTGCTGCATATGAAAATGAACTTGGGCGAGACCCCAAAGCTGCCCCTCAAGGAAGGTAGCTTTGACCTGCTCGCGATAGACACAAACACCGACTATATGGAGAGCTCAAAAATCGCAATGGCACTTTCCAGATATCTGAAGGCGGGCGGATTCCTTATAATGACACTCAAGCTGCCGAAGATAAGCGACGCTGGGCGGATATACATGGCGAAGGAGGCCCTTGCGGCCGGGTATAAGGTTGAACTCGTAAAGAAGCTCCACCACAACAGGATGGAATTGGAGCTTTTCGCAAGGAGGCTTTAGAATGTCCCAGGATCTTATATCCGAGTCGAGGGTCTGGAGTGCAGGGGTCAGGCACCTTGGCAAGAGCGACAGGGCGATGGCGAAGATGGTAAGGTCACTGCCACTCAAGAAGAGGTCGCTCAACAAAAACCACTTTGAATCGCTCGTGAGGGCGATAATATTCCAGCAGATATCCGGCAGCGCAGGCGACTCCATATTCAGGAAGTTCAAGGCGGCATATGGGGGAACGATTCCCGAGCCCAAGGTTTTTCTTTCCACACCGGAGAGCAAGGTTAGGGCCGCAGGCATATCGCCGCAGAAGTACTCCTACCTCAGGGATCTTTCCGAGAGGATAGTTGACGGCAGGCTCGAGCTAAAGAAATTCGGCAGGATGCCGGACGCGGACGTTGCAAGGGAGCTTGACGAGGTCCGCGGAATAGGGCGCTGGACTGCGGAGATGTTCCTGATATTCACGCTGGGAAGAAAGGACGTGCTACCCGTTGACGACCTAGGGCTCAGGAAGGCATTGATGAAAGCATACCATCTCAAGAAGCTTCCCAGCGAAAAAAGGTTCAGGGGGATAGCGGGGCGCTGGCATCCCTACTGCACAATCGCATCTCTTTACCTATGGAGGAGCCTTGACAGCGACGAGGCGGACCAGAACTGGTGATCAGGCCTTGAAGAAAGGCGGGGATTCGGCAAGGTTTATGACCCTTATGTGTATCTTTGATGTCCCGTTTAGCCCCTTCGACTCCTCGACTATGTCGTTGTTGTAGTCGTAGCTTATGGTGCTAAATGGCGCCTTCGCGCCAACCTTTGAGTAGGCGAACACCCTTTCATGGTCGTTGATGAGTGACAGGGTGCCTATCATATGGGCCCCGCCGGACTTGAATGAGTATACCTTCAGCGATTCGTCTTCCCCCATGCTATTCACCATAGCTCTCACGAGGGCGGCGCTCTCCTTGACTTCCAGCGACTGCACCCGCTTCATGTCGCCCTTCTCCGCGGGGAGGTAGGGATCCTTGGTCACCTCTATTATCGGGATCTTCTGGGACTTGTAGCGGTCTGAGCGCTGCGCGATGTCGTCCGCCATCTCCGCCCGCTCGCCGGTCTCCTCGTCTGCGTAGTATAACAGGTACCTTCCTATCGACTTGACCTCTGTGTGGAGGATCATCTTTGCGTCCCCGAGCTGCTCGGCCTCAAACATGAGCTTGTAGCCCGATGCAGATTTGACCGCGAGGGCGTAGGACCTCTCGCCCACCAGGCTCCTGGCGAGATCCGCAAGCGACTCGACCCTGATGTAAGCTGCCCTAAGACCCTTCTTTTCCTTCTTCTTTGCCATCATCCCACTCAGAGAAGCTTGGCAAGGATGCCGATGAAGTACATCACGGCGTAGGCGGGCTCGTAGACTATCGGGAAGAGAGGCACTCCCTGGCTCAGCGCGGAGTAGTCGTTCCTGACGCTTGCGCCAACCACCAAGGTGAGGTTGGTCTCCTTGCTTATCAGCGGGCTGGCAGAGGAGTTGACGTAAAGCTTGATGTGGTATACGCCGGGCTCGTTCTCATAGACAGGGTATTGGAACCTGCTCGTCGTGTGGTGGAGCGCTATGACCGTGTAGGTGGAGTTCCATGCAGGCAGTCCGCCAAGGCTTAGCACGAAAGGCGTGTCAGATACCCCAGTGTTGTTTATCGTGACAGATATCTCTGAAGGCTGTCCAGGGCCTGCGTTGAGGATTGGGGGCGAGGCGGAAAGCTTGAAGACGTTGGTGGTGACGTTGACCGATGCCGTGAAGGTCTTTGACCCGAGCTTTGAGTAGTTGCCCAGGTTGATGGCGGTCACGTTGAACGAGTAGATGCCGTCAGGCGCCTTCGGCGCCACGGTTATCTCAACAGAAAGATCCTGGTTGTTTAGGGAGGAGTTCTGCTCTATCCACCCTTGTGGAAGGCCTGTCGCAGTGAGCTTGTTCCAGCCCTGGTTGAATGTGAAGGTGCCATTGCTTGTGGCGGATGCTATGGTTATGTAGAAGGTCTGACCGGGACCAACGTTCCCCAGCGCCACCGTGCCCGTTGCATTTGCTGTAACCGTGTGGTTGAACGGGCTGGTTATGTTGACGTAGGAGGCATTGACTGGGACCGCTATCGCGAGAGCAGCGATTAGAAGCGAAAGGATGGCAGCGTTCTTCATATTAGCACCATGTGCCGACTTTAGATTACATTAAAACTATATTAACCTAACTCTTTGGAAGGGTCACTACCCGGCCTTCATTTTTGCCAGGAGTTCCTCGATTCTGGCGTAGAGCTGCTCTATGGTTCCGTTGTTGTCGAGCCTGTACTTTGCCGCTGCTATGCACTCTAGCATCTGCTGCTTGGAGGGGTCGTCGTTCTTGAGCTCCCGTTCCTCCTTCCCTTTGAACTGCTCGAAGCTCTGGGTATCCCCGTGGGCGCTGGCGTTCTCCCTCACCCTGGCCACGGTCCTCTGGAACCTGGTCCTCTGGTTGGCAAAGACCTCTAGTATGACGCCGCCCCTTGAGGTTATCTCCCTTACCTCTCCCGGGTTGCGTATCGAGGTGACCACCACATCCTTTGACTTCTCTGAATCGATCGCCATCTTGCACCAGTAGTTGTTCCCGAACTTCTTGCGCATCTCGTTGCCGAGCACCACCATCTCGTCCCTGTCCAGGTAATCCCTTCCGGCTGCCTTGAGGCCGTCCCTTATTTCCTGGCCTATGTCACGAAATGCGAAGCCATGGCGGCTGACAAGGTACCTCGCCACTACTTCTTTGCCAGAGCCGTTTAGGCCCACAACACCAAGTAGCATATCATTCGCCCTCCTTCATGCCTTCAAGGAGCTCGTGTATCGACTCCGCAAGTTCCTTCTTGCTTCCCGTATTCGATATCACATAGTCCGCCTTCCCCATCAGCTTCCCAATCCCCTGGCCCAGGCTGCTCCTGTCCCTCATGGTGAAGAGTTCCGGGCTCTTTATGGCGAATACCTTCCTCTGCGATAGCCGCTTGAACCTCAGTTTCAGGGGAGTCATTACCACTATGAGCGGGACCTTGTAGCCTATCTCCCTTTCCACGGTCTCGAACTCGGCTATCGACCTGAACCCCACCAGAAGGATGTCGTTGCCGTCTAGGTTGACCCTGATCCGCTTTCCCGTCATCACAGCGAAGACCGCCTTGCCCTTCTCGCTCTTCATCCTGTTGGCGAAGGCCTCCACCGTCTCCGGAGTCACCTTCATGCCTCTTTTCCTCATCTCCTCCTTTATGACCGAGGATCCCTCTACCACCTCAAAACCCAGCTTCGCGAATATCTGCGCCGCTGTGCTCTTTCCGCTTCCCGGCATGCCTGTGAGGCAGAGTATCATTTTATCACTGGGTGTACTTTGTGCTTAGGGAGGCAGCCCTGGCGACGGAGTTGTAGGTGCTTGGGAGGCCCGAGAATGTGTAGCTTACCCAAAGGTATCCGGTAAACGTGCTGCCAATGGAGGACTTGATGATCCCGGCGCCGGTGTAGCAGTTGACATAGAGCAGGGTGCTGGACCCCGAGTACAGCACGATCGGGCTGCTCAATTTGGTGTTCGGATAGTATATTGCATTGGCTCCGGTGGCCGGGGCTATGTTAACGTTGCCGTACTGTGGCCCTACCCTTATGGTGTTGGGGACTGTGGAGCAGGCGGCGCCGGTTATCGTCATTATCCCTCCGCTTGACTGGGAGATCAGCACCGTGAGGCTCCCTGTCGAGTTGACCTGGTATGCAAGGCATGAGAATGGCTGCTGCGAATAGCAGTACTGGGGCGAATTTGAGTAGTTGAAGACCCCGAGCTGGAACACAACGTAGACCGACATGGCTACTATTAAGAGCGCGAACCCGTATGAGGATATGAAGTCTACCGCCGCCTGCGATCTAACCGTGCCGCTGCGCATCTATTCCCCTTCCCCCTTGCTCACATGAAGCTTAACTCCGTTGGGGTCCCGGGTTATCCTTACGTCCATGTCCCGGTCGCTAAAGAGGCTGATTATCTCGTCATAGGTGTAGTCCCCTATCCCCGACTTGCCCTTGACCTTTATTATCTCGTCCCTCCTCTCCTTGAGCTTGCCCTTCTCGATCTCATCGTAGATAATTGATAGCCTAGGCACCTCCTCTGATTCGAAGAGGCTTGCAACGTCGAGGGCGACGCCCTTGTAGCCCTCGTCCTGGAGTATGAAGGGCAAAACGGCGTTGAACTCCTTTTGGAGGTCGGCGACCGAGAATTCAACCTGGCGCTTCTCCCCTGCGATCATGAACACCTCGCTCTCAAGGAAGCCCACGAACAGCTTGCTCTGCTTGCCCTTGGCGATGTCCTGCAATAGCTGCGAGACGAGCCTTAGTATCACCATCGCGGAGTCGGTGCCGAACTTCTTGGCGTAGTCGCCGAGGGATCCTATCTTTATCGTCCCTATGGAGTACTGCGCGCCCTCCTCGATGGAGTGCTCGATCTCCTTGGATATGCCCTCCCTGTCCGGCAGGTCTATTAGAGGCGCGAACCTCTTGCCCTTCTTCCTGAGGAATATGGTGACCAGGCTCCTGAGATCGAGCGGGTCGAACGGCTTCTTTATGTAGTAGTCTGCCCCGCTCTCCAGGCCCTTGTACCTGCTGGTTATGGGGTCCATGGCGCTTACTATGATCACTATCGTGTTCGATATCTCCGGGTCAGCCTTTATGCTCTTGCAGATGTCAAGCCCATCCCTGTGGGGCAGCATGAGGTCCAATATGACCAGGTCCGGCTTGTTCTTCTTTATGAACGGTACGGCCTCTCCGCCGTCGTATATCTGGCTTACTTCAAAGCCCTTTCCGATGGAGAGTGCCATGAGCTTGTTTATGTTCTTGTCGTCCTCCACTATCAGTATCTTCCTGAGCGCCTCGCCATCCTGCAGTGGGTAGTAGGTCAAAACGCCGCCGGTCGTGCGGGATGCTATCACCCGCATCCGCTCCAGCTCCGTGAGCGCGGCCTTCAGCCTCTCCTTCTCTATGCCGCGGGAGAAGGATAGGTCGCTGAGCTCGTTGAAGGTTATCTGCTGCCTTGAGCTTACAAGCTCGTAAATGTCGCCCATTCCTCCAGTCGTGCTCTTCTCCGCCATCCCATCGCCTCGCAGAGATAAGGGAAAGCAAGTAATAATATCCTTTCCAAGAAATGCGGCACTGGATTTCCTGCGCCCGGGCTTTTTCGAAATTCCCGCTATGTATTAAAAGCTTGCAGCTCCAATATCGAACTATGGATGAATACGGCCGATCTGCACCCCACAGGCACAGGAGGGCAGGCATAATGGGGAAGCTGGCCATAATCGGAGTACTTGTTGTGATTATACTAATTGCTGGATTTGCATACTATTTCCTTGGGGGGCCGGTAAACGTCACCGGACCAACAAAGCTTTCGGTCAACGGGCAGGGGACGGTCTTCTCCCTTGAGGGGAAGAGCTACGTCGCCACCCTGGCATCGTACAACAACAATACCAAGACGGCCTACGTCTATATTTCTTCGGTCCCTGTTTTCCTCGGGCCGCTGCTTAACGTCACGCTCCACCAGAATGCGACCGTCAAGGTCAACTATGGAGGGCAGTACGCAATAATGCAGATAATGCTCATCTTAGCAAGTAAGGGATCCGCGGAGCTGCAGATAGCGCCTCTGGCGCCATCGCTGCAGGTGGACCCGGACTACCAGTACATAGGCCACCCGAGCGTTCCCCTCCCGGGGCTTAACATAAACACCACCACAACGGTTGCGGGTGCCACAACAACAGTTTCGGGCTCAACAAACAGTACCATATCAACGGCCACGACCAGCGCATCCACCACGACAGTCCAGCAGACCAACTACACAAAGCTGGCGATACAGGCAGCAATCAAGGGCGACCAGAACTACGCTCTCCTGCTAAACTTCAGCACTATCTACAACGCAACCCCGAACTGCACACCCCAAGTGTACAACAATTCCTACTACAACCAGTTCCACACCTATCCAGTGGTTCCGCTTGACTTCATCAATGTCAGCATAGAGACGCCCTACGCCATGACCCAGAGGATAATAGCCAACAGCGCCTCCAGCTACACATTTGAGTTCGTTCCGTCTGTCACCGACCCCAATTTCAACGGAGTTCCGGCCTTGACCATCGGAATCACAGTCACCTCGCCGGGCGCAAGCTCGGCGGTTGGAATAGTTGAGACGAACAGCTATGGCGGAATATTCCAGGGCGCCTCATACAGCAGCCTGTCGTCATTGTACCAGAAGTCGGCGGCAATCAACAACGCCTGCTCCGCGATGGTAGGCTAAGCATATTTCATAAGCGGGGATTTAGAGTGGTTTAGAGTGGAGATACACATAGTGGAATCTATAAAATTCGACGAAAAACAGAAAAGGAGGCTAAAGAAGCTAGGCGAAGTCAAGTATTTTGAAGGATTACCAAATGTGGATGAGCTTATAAAAAGAGCTGATGGGGCGGATATACTCTGTGTGGATTGGGCACCAATAGATGCTGCCATACCTAAGATGGTTGGTGGAGTTAAGCTGATCTCTGTTCCTTTCACAGGAATAGGGTTTTTGCCGCTTAAAGAAGCCGCATCTAAGGGGATCAGGATAGCAAATGCCCCTGGCTTTGGAACAGAAAGCGTTGGGGAATTTGGAGTCGGATTGATGTTGTCTCTTGTAAGGAAAATACACGAGTATTCTAAAACCGAGCCTGAAGTTACAGTTGGTACTGGTTTGTATCGGAAGACGGTTGGAATACTAGGCGCTGGACGTATAGGGACATATGTCGGAAAGGTCTGTAAAGCCTTGGGAATGAAGGTCATTTATTGGAAGAGGGGAGATTCGTTATCGGATATATTGGTCAGATCTGATATAATCTTCTGTGCTTTGTCTCAGTCCAAGGAAACAGAGGGACTTCTAGGCAGGAACGAGTTTGCTATGATGAAAAGGGGCTCGTATTTTGTTACTATAAGTCCGGACGTTATATACGATGCTGATGCTATGCTAGACGCACTGAAAGATAATCTTGCAGGGGCAGCAACGGACCTTGCAGTAGCTAAAACCGGAGATTATAAATCGAAGATTTATATGAAGTTTAAGGACAATCCTAAGATTTTGTTGACCCCACATGTAGCGTGGAAGACAGATTATGCCGTTAGAAAAAGTTATGATATTATGATTGACAACATTGAGGCATTTATCAAAGGAAGCCCTATAAATTTGGTGAACTAGGATGGTTCAGTTCACACCATATGAAATACAACTTTGCCTGTACGATAAGGAACGTACGAAATATTTCTCTGCGGCATTGAAGAAGTTAGTCAGACCTGGTAGCATTGTAGTTGATGCAGGTAGCGGTACGGGGATTATGGGATTACTAGCTGCAAAATATGGAGCATCAAGAGTATATTGCATAGAAATAGATGAACGGTTCTGTAAAGTCATAAAAGAGAATGCAAGAAGGAATAATTTATCGGGTAAAATAGTTGTAATTAATGGAGATGCTACAAAGGTAAAGTTGCCGGAAAAAGTGGATATAATTGTTGCGGAGATTATTAGTGGTGGGTTCTTCTTTGAACCCCAAATTCAAGTTATTAATCACCTCAAAAGCTTTTTGAAGAAAGGCGGAAAGGTTATTCCAGAAAGAATTGACACTTATCTGGAGCTGATAAACGCACAGCAAGATTTGTATGGGCTAAAATTTAATTACGATAGTAGATATGTAGGATTAAATGATAGAAGCGGTACAAAGAAAGAAATCGCATTCACAGCAGATTTTATGAGCTATATTTCACCAAAAATCTATGCTAATGCGATATTGAAATCTAAGATTAATGGCGATGTAAATGCAATTAGGATATCTTATAAGATTAAACTTGCTGGTGAATTATGGATAGGCAAGGCCACAAAATTCTTACTGAACCCGGAGATTATTTATTTTAAAAAACGGGTTACTTTAAGGAGAGGTAAGGATTATGCCACTGAGATGAAGTATATGGCATCTGGAGACACTTTAGAGGCCGAAATAAGAGTAGATGGTAAAAAGGTCCTATGACGTCTTTTTCCTCCTGACCTTTATCGGGAGTGTGAACCAGAACCTGCTGCCCCCGCCCTCTCTCGGCTCGTACCCTATCTTGCCGCCGTGGAGCTCGACTATCTTCTTTGTTATGGAGAGCCCCAAACCTGTGCCGGAGTTCTCCTGCTTTATGTTGGACTTTGCCTTCGCCGCTCCGTAGAACTCCCTGAACAGCCTGTGCCTCCCCTCCTCGGATACGCCTATACCCGTGTCCAGGACGTTGCACTCTATGAAGTTCGGCTTGCCCTTCTTGGTCGTCTTGTTCTTTATGTCCACAGTTATTGACCCGGCATCTGTGAATTTCGTGGAGTTGCCTATCAGATTCACGAACACCTGTATTATCCTGCCGTAGTCGGCCATTACGGCCGGGACGTCATAGTGGACGTTCCACGAGAACTCGATGCCGCGGTTCCTCGCCCTCTCGTCAAGCGCCCTTATGGCCGGGTTCTCGCCCACGCCCCTCATGTCAACCTCGGCCAGCTCGAGCTTCATCTTGTTGGAGTCGAGCTTCGCTGCGTCCAGCACCTGGGTTATCATGTCCATGAGCCTGTTCGCCTCCTCGATTATGGTCGAGACGTGGCCCTTCTGGTCCTCGTTGAGGTCGCCGAAGTCCCCGCCGTACATGAGCTTTGAGAACCCTATTATGTTGGTGAGCGGGGTCTTGAGCTCGTGGGATATGTTGTAGATGAACTGGCTCTTGAGCTCCCCCATCCCCTCCAGCTTCTTTATCTCGCCCTGCTGCTTCTCGATCTCGGCCTCCAGTTCCTTTAGCCGCCTCCGAGTCTCCAGCTCCTTGGCTATTATCACGTACTCGGAGACCCCGCCAGTCTTGAAGAACCTTATGGAGTTGGTCGCCTCGACGCTCCTTCCATCCTTCGCCCGCAGGTTCGTGTAGAAGTTGTCTATTTTGGTGCCGCCCCTCGCGTGGCCCAGGTTCCTTTCGAGCCCCTCGAGGTCGATGTATAGTGAACTTATCTCCTTCCCCTGCAGTTCCGAACGCTCGTAGCCTAACGCAGACTCTATGGCGTGGTTTGAGTATCTTATGTAGCCCAGCTCGTCGACCCGGAGGGCTATGTCAGAGGCCCCGTCGAGGAACTCGAGGAACGCCATCTCCATGCTCTCCACATAGCGCTCCGCGCTGGCATCGTAGAACAGCATGAGGTAGCCGCCGCTTCTCTTGGATATCGCAAAGCTTATCGGCGATATGATCCCCTTGTCCGTCACCATCCCCACGGTCCCGTTTCTGGAATCCTTGCCCAGGGCGGCTATCAGCTCCTTGAAGGCGCCCTTGTCCCGCTCCGCAAGCAGCTCCACTATGTTCTTCGATATGGTGAGCGAGCTGTCGTAGCCTATGATCCGCTTCATGCTCTGCGTTGCGTATGACACCTTCAGGTCCGGATCCATGAGTATGACCCCTGCGCCGTAGGAAGGGCCCATGAGCGAGGTCGCCCAGGAGAGCACCTCCTTGTCCGTGACGTCCCTTACCACCATGTACACCAGGTTGCCCCCGGTGCCGGAGGCGTGGACCACGTAGTTCTTGTCGCCCTTCTTGGACATGAACTCCCTTCCGCTCTTCGACTTTTCCCTCACCTCCTTCATGGTTGCCCCGATGAGCCCGTCCACTGTGAAGCCCCTGAGCTCCGGCGCGCCGAACTCCGAGGCGGCAGCAGCGTTGAACCTGACCACGGTTCCGTCGCCCGACACGAGTATCTGGGGCACGGGCGAATCGAACGCCGAGTTGAAATATGAAGCCAGCCTTACGCTCTTCGACTCCTCCTTCCTAAAGGACAGGGAGAGCGCAATCAGATAGGAGAGGTGGGTCGCTGTGACCATCAGCGGCTCGCTGAACTTGTTCTCCTGGTTGGAGAGCATCTGCACGATCGACACGACCCTTCCGCTTAGCAGGACGGGAATCACCCCGCAGCTTTTCCTGCCCTTGTTCCAGTATCCGGTGAGCTCCGGGAATGATGAGTATTCGCTCAGCTCGTTGTCGACGTAGGGCTTCTTTGTGTTGAGGACATAGTCGATGAGCCTGTTGGAGCCCTGCTGCACCTCGCCCTGTATGCTGACGCTTTCGACGCCGAGCGCCTCCGACATGCATGCCGCCATCGCCTTCTCCTGTTCCGCCTCCGGGACCGTGGAGCCGATGGAGATTATGCGTGATATCGCGGTTTCAAGCTTGAGGGCGTCGGCCATCTGTGCACCCTATAGGTTTGTGAATACCATTTATAATCTCTTTTGGAGATAGATAGTAAGTGAATTGATGAAGTTTGAGAAGGTATTTCCCTCTGTCTACAGGGTGGACGGGAAGCTCGCCACGGAGAACCTGGCGCCGGGAAGGAAGGTCTACGGAGAGATGCTGGTTAAGCGCGGCGACGCGGAATACAGGATGTGGAACCCGTATAGGAGCAAGCTCGCCGCCGCGATACGCAACGGGATGAAGAAGATGGAGATAAAGGACGGCTCAAAGGTCCTTTACCTGGGATCTGCGACAGGCACCACGCCCAGCCATGTGAGTGACATCATAGGGAGGGAGGGCAGGCTCTTCGGTGTCGAGATATCAGAGAGAAATATGAGAGAGTTCGTCGCCCTTTGCGAGTCGCGCAACAACATGCTCCCCATACTAGCTGATGCCGGCCATCCGGAGACCTACTCGGAAAGCGTTGGGAGCTGCGACGTGATATATCAGGACGTCGCGGTGAAGAACCAGGCAGAGATACTGATGAAGAACAGCTCTATGCTCAAGAAGGGAGGCTACGCCTACTTCGTGATAAAGTCCCAGAGCGTCGACATCTCAAAGAGCCCGGAATCGGTGTACAAGGAGGAGCTTTCAAAGCTGAAGGGCACCTTTGAGGTGCTCGAGCGAATAGACATAGAGCCCTATGACAGCCTGCACCTCTTCGTGGTGCTTCGAAAGGTTGATTAAGCTTGGCTGCTTTGGTGTTTCGATGAACATCTCTCGGTTGGTTGGGATTGCTGACGGAGCCCTAAAGAGCTACAGGCCAGTCATCTGCGCCTCGTGCGGCTCTGAGACACTCACAGGCAGCGATATTACTTTCTGCTCCAACTGCGAGAGCGTTGTCGGGGCTGAATCAAGGTCGCTGGAGAGCGGTGACCCTTCTTTGTTCTCCTCGTTAAACGCCATAAGGACCTCGGTGGCAAAGGGCGACTTCGAAGCGGCAGGAGCGGTGTATGACCAGCTGCTTAAGGATAAGCCGAGCCCGCAACTGCTCTATGCCTTTGGCATGATGAAGATCGAGCACTCCAACCACGTGGTATCGCAGATACGCTATGATGGCGATGGATTCATGGAGCACAACGCAGAGCTGAGGATTCAGGGATCGCTGCTCATTTCGGACGCCAAGAGGCTGATAGCGAAATGCATCAGCTTATCCACCAAGGAGGCGGCCGAGGCCTCTTCGGTTTATGTGCTCTATCGGATGTTCCTCTGCGACCTGAAGATGAACGACCTCAGGTCAGCAGGCGTGCGCCTTGCAAGGATCCAGGATCTTGACAAGGACGGGCTTGTGGGCACATACGCAAGAGTCGTGCTGGACAGCAATGCCGGGCTCAATGGCGACGCCGGAAAGGGGTTGGAAACGCTCTTCAAGTCGAAGAATCCGCCCGTCAATGCGTTCTACTATGCGGCTTTCAACACATTCAAGCTCGGGGATTCGAAGGGCGCCGAGAGGCTTGCAGTTCGCGCAGGCAACCTCTTAGATGACTCGAAGCGGGCGCGATTCCTTAAGGAAATAGAGCAGTCTGAACAGATTAATTGACTTCCTCTATTGCCGTTTTGGCATAATACCTTACATGGTCTTTGATATCGTAGAGGTTGGACTCGAGATCTTCTTTGCTAAACCATCTGATTTCTTCGCTTACTTCGTCTGTCGCTGCAGTTATTTTATCCGTTTCGGATGTTGCGAAGAAAGTTAGACCGATATGCTCGTGGGTGGGATTTATTCTATGCCTGTTGAGAAATCGGGGTGGTATGAGCTCATGATAATCCCTTCCTTCTTCTCCAAGTTTCTTTGGGCTTCCGAAAAGAGTTACGTCTAATCCGACTTCTTCCTTGACCTCTCGTACTGCCGCCTGGTTTGGGTCCTCGTCTAGCTCTATGTGACCGCCTACGCCAAGCCAGATCTTGTATTTGTCGTGCTTCCTCAGAAGAACCCTTTTTTTGTGGATGATAAAGACTTCGGCGGTAAAGTCTACTTTTTCATGGATATGTGGCATATAATCACTTTGACATGAGTATGAAGGACATCTTCTTCTTGTCGTCCAGGATGCAGAATCCGAACCGCTCGAACTGAATCACTTCGCGCTCCCTCAGCTTGGAAACGTACGGCTCTGCGTAGCCCTTGATAACATGAAGGCTTGTCCTGTCGAACTCGCCGTCGTCGAGCAACGGAGGCTTCGGCACGATTATCTGACACTCCACATACTGATTTTCAGGCACCCACTGGATCCTGAACTTTGTGTCCTGGTCTGCAGGGGTGGCGACTATGACATCGTTGTCGTACTCCTTCATCCGCAGGCTGTCGAGTTCCTTGAGCCTAAATAGCATTGTGGGCGTGAGCTTCTTGGCGTCTGTGCCGCTTATGCAGAAGTTGCCGTCGACCTTGTACTTCCTGCTGCCCATCTTGGCGGTAGGGTGCAGCTTCAGCTCGACAGTCTTGGTCTTCGCGTGCTCGATGGAGAGCCTGACAGGATTGTCGACAAAGTACAGCCTCTTCGCCGTTGGGTCGACCAGTTTCTTGTTCTCGTCAAGCAGCATTGATATGTCCACCACGCTGTCGGTCTTGGACATCCCGAAGCGGAGCACGAACTCGCCTATCGCCTCTGGCCTTATGCCCCTGCGCCTGAGCGCGGATAGGGTGACAAGCCTTGGATCGTCATATCCGGATAGAAGTCCCTCCTCTATGTAAATTCGCTGGTAGCGCTTCGATGGCAGGTTGTTCTTTATCACAAGCCGTGCTATCGGGTGTATCCGCGGCGGCTGAAGCCCCAGCGCCTCAAGAACCATTCGGTAGAGCGGGTCCCTCAGCTCGTACTCCTTGCTCCTTATCACGTCTGTAATCCCGTGCAGGACGTCGTTTATCGGGGTGTTGAAATCATATAGCGGCCAAACAGAGTACTTGCTGTCCTGCCTGTAGTGCTTGTCCTTCTTGACCCTCAATATGGTCGGGTCCCTGAGGGCGGTGTTCTCCGAGCCCATGTCGCCCTTGAACCTTATGACCGACTCGCCCTGCTCCGTCTGCCCCTTGACCATGAGCTCGAAGATGCGGAGGCTCTCGCTGAAATCCCCGTTCCTATGGCCGCACTCCTCCTTCCCCATCCTCTTTTTCTTCATGGTCTCGACGTCGCAGGAGCAGGCATAGGCTTTCCCCTCCCTTATCAGCTTCCTAGCGTACTCGTATATGGCGGGGATGTTGTCGCTGGCGAAGTATTCGTCATCAAACTTTATCCCAAGCCACTTCAGGTCCGCCCTTATCGCATCGACGTACTCCTGCTTTTCCTTCTCCGGATTGCTGTCATCGAAGTACAGGGACAGCTTTCCCTGATAGATCTGGGCGAAGCTGCTTGCGAGCAGGGCCGCCTTCGCGTGACCTATGGTAGCATATCCGCTTGGCCCCGGTGCGTACCGGGTGTGGAAATTACCCGTGACCGCGCCGTCAAGCTCCATCTTCGGCTTCGCGGTCTTCTCCACCTTGATCTTCTTGTCGGCCTCAAACTCCTCTGCGTACTTCGAGTATTCCGCCTGTAGCTCCTCAGCGCTAAGCGAGTTCGCCCAGTCCGATGCCTCCTTTGCAGTTGCCGTCACCGCCGAAACATCGCCGCCCTTCGCCGCGGCCATGAGCTTGCTTATTATGGGGCCGGGCATCGCCTTTCCGTAGTCGATCGCGTTCTTGACGGCGTACTTCCTTGCGAGCTCGTTTGTCTCCATGGCTAGCCTTCGCTCAACCTTATCTGGTTGTTGTAGATCTTTCCGTTGGTTGTCACGAGCACCTGCACCTTCAGCGGGACATTGGAACCTATTGGGTAGGTCTTCGTCAAGGGCACCGAATAGTTCTTTTGCGGGAATGATATCGGCATCTGCAGCCCGGTACTGTAGTACATCGTTATCGTGGATGGAAGCGTGACATAGGCATAGCCATCTACGGATACGTTCGAGCCGTTCAGCGCGGAGGACAGGTATGTGTAGAGCTGGTATGGGTTGATGGTGGATAGTATTGCCTGATAAGTGGTTGAGTTTACAGCTACATAGTTGCTTATGCTTCCGTTTGCCTCCAGCGTTCCGAGGGTGCTATTGAGCGCGGCAAGCTTATCATTGGGCGCGCTTATGTAGGCCGTATAGCTGTAGTTCACTATTACGCCGTTTGCCGACCCGTATACGAACACCGTGTTCGCCGAGCCTATGCTAGTCGTTGAGCTATTGGCTGCGGTGTTGTTTCCGAAGGCCGCGTATGATGTTATGAAGATCAGGGCAGCGAAAAGCGAGCCTACGGAGAATATTATCTTCTTTGTCTTGTCATCCATGATTACACCGCTGGTTTACAAAGATATTTTAGTCTTACCCTATTAAATGTTATTCTATCTAGTTGATTTTATGGCTTTCAAGGACGGAGAATTCGTAGAGATAGAGTACAGTTCGTGGACTGCTGCCGACAGCAAGATGATAGACACAACCGACCAGAAGCTCGCCGAGAAGAACGGGATACTTGTCGAGGGGAGGAAGTACGGGCCTGTCCTAGTGATAGTGGGAGCCCGCACCGTGGTCAAGGGGCTTGACGACGCGATAAAGGGCATGGAGCTAAACCAGCCTAAGAAGGTAACCCTAAAACCGGAGCAGGCCTTCGGGGAGAGGAATCCTGACATAGTCAGGGTGATGCCGCTTGCGGAGTTCAAGAAGAGGGACATGAACCCCTACCCAGGGATGAGGGTAAACATAGACAACGTCTCTGCGACAGTCAAGAGCATCAACTCCGGAAGGGTAGTTGTAGACGCCAACCACCCGTTTGCGGGAATGGAGATAACCTACGAGGTCAAGATAACGAAGAAGCTGGACCAGCAGCAGGAGAGGATAACCGCGCTGGGGAAGACCTACGATGTGGAGCCGTCGTCCGTCAAGGCGGAAGGCAAGGCGGTCCAGATCGGCTTTGGCGACTCGGTGAAGAAGGACGCCGACTACTTCATAGGCAGGGCGAACCTCATAGCCGCGATCTTCAACTACTTCAAGGATGTCGAGAAGGTCAAGGTTGAGGAGGAGTACAACAGACCGAAGGAAGGGGAGAAATCAGAGGAGCACGATCACGACCATGAATAATGGCGGATCAGCCGAAGTCTGACGGTATCTTAGGTCCCTCCGTTCGTATCAGGACGATTAGGGCGCTGGTTTGGGCTTGGACCCCGCTAAGCTTGTGCTTCTCGCCCTCTTTGAAATACACGACCGTAGGTTCGGCTACCTTGAAATCGCCTTTTTGGAGGGAGAAGCTGACTTCGCCCCTTAGGAGCACAAAGAGTTTGAGCACATCCCGCCTGGCGTGGAGCCGCTTTTCCCTGTAGCCTTTGGGCAATATTACCATGGAGCGGGAAACGATCTTCGGTTTCTTCGCCCCCTCCACTAGGATGAAATTCTTATGCCCTTTGCCAACGGAGAAGGGCACAGAGTGCATGACCTTGATGGGCTCATGGATTATTTATAGCTAACTGCGCTATCGTACGTAGACAGGCTAGGCCATATTGATGGCGTAGGTGCTATTGACCTTTATGCTCAGCAGCTTCGCCAGCTCCGACTTCTCCGCATTGAGCATTATTATGTAGCCGTTCCACTTGTTGGTCAGCTCGCTCGAGTTGCACAGCGGGCATGTGTCCCCGTGGCTTATTATCAGGCCGCATTTCCTGCAGGCTTTTTCGTCCATATTTTCACCTTTTCATCTCCTCTTCTTTGCCGCCTCGGACCTGGCCCTCCTGGCCCCTTCTGTTATCCATTCGGCCTTTCCGAGCCCTTCCGGCTTCATTGTAAGCGCTATCTTCGAGTCCTTGACCGTGTTCTTCATGCTCACTGTCGATATCTTTGCGAGCACGGCATCGCCCTTCTTTAGGCTCCTGCCGCTCTTCTTTGAGACGAATGCCGGCACCTTCTTGTCGAAATTGAGGAAGTCATTGGTTATCTGCGAGACGTGCACCAGGCCCTCTATCGGGCCTATCCTCACGAATGCGCCGAACTCGGCGAGCTCCGTCACCTCCCCCGCCACCACTTCGTCCACATAGGGCGTGTAGGTAAGTATGTCGAACTCCACGTTGTGGTGGGTTGCCGGGTCTCCTGGCAGTATCGATCCGTCGCTTATGTTCCTGACGTTGAACACCGCTACAGCTACGCCCAGCTTCTTGTCTATGACTCCCTCATACTTCCTCTTGAGCGCCAGCGTGGCGACCTCGTCTATGTTCCTGTCGAAGAACTCCGGGGCCATCTTGAAGGTATCCTGCAACGTGTGCACATAGTACATATTTTCACCTGAATTTCCTCAACTTCCCCTCTCGGGAAAGCTTGAACACCAAAATCTTCCTCTTTATTGCGGACGCGAGCTTTGTGTCATTCGTTATCACAGCCCCGATTCCAGGCTGCTCGACCCTCTGCCTTATCCACGAGTCCGGGTATTTCGAGTTGGCGTCTATCTTTATCCGTTTAAGGCTCAACTCCCAGAGCGCGGCCTTTGCGGCGCCGCCCCTGATCCCCTTTCTCTTAGATATTGAGGTTAGCTCATTTATTATACCTTTCGAAACGAGGCAGCTCTCGCCCAGCTCGGCCCTCGCGGCATCGAAGGCGCTCTTGCGGTTGGCGAAGCCGAACAATATGGAGCTGGTGTCTACTATCACGTATCGCAAACAGGCACCTTACTTGCATTTCCTGATCTGCCGCTCTATGAAGTCCTTGAGGATCGCGGCGTTGTTGCGCTCATGGTCCTGGGCCGCGAAGACGAAGGTTGTGGTGCTCGTGTTGACGACCAGGGTTATCAATTCGTCCACCATGTCGTTCTTCTGCAGCTCCTTTAGGTAACGCTGCTTGAACCTTACCCACTTCTTCGGGTCGTGCTGATACCACTTCCTCAGCTCGTCCGTTGGGGCGATATCGGACATCCAGATCTCGACATTGGGGGTGCTTTTCCTCACTCCCCTAGGCCAGAGGCGGTCTACGAGAATCGTAAGGCCGTCGGATATGTCATACTTGTCGTATACGCTCTTGAGCTTTATACGCCACATCGATAGTCGCCCGCCGTTGTTTAACCTGTATCAGCAAAGCTTATTAGCTGTTGTGCCTTTAACGTCGTGGCTTATGGCGCCTCCGAACCCGACGGAACTGAACCCCTTTGGGTAGCTTGTTCGTTCCGCTTGCTCTTTTAAACCGCCAACTTACGACGCAGATACGACGATTTTATAGAAAGTATTAAAAAGCAATATTAACATATAGCTACAAGCGACTGTAAACAGGTGTTAATATGAGCATCTTCGAGAAAATTGGAAAGGGCCTAGGGTCGTCATCTAAGAGCATTGACGTAGAGGAATACATGAATGCGGCTGAGATGGACGATGTCGACATTATGCACGAGCCAGCAGACCACTACATAAAGCCTGTTGCGCTGGTACAGCAGACTGACCTTGAACTCATAAAGAAGGAGCTCTCATCGAATAACATAGTCCTCATGAACATAACGGAGATGGAGAAGAGGCCGAACTCGCTCAAGTCTGCGATAGACGACCTCAAGACCTTCGTCGACAAGATGAACGGCGACATAGCGAGGATCGACGAGAACAAGATCCTGCTGACTCCTGCAAAGATAAAGATAATAAAGACCAAGAAGGCGTCCAGGAAGTAAACGCCTTTTCTTTCTTCTTTTCCTTTTTTATTCCCCTTAGCTCAGCGCTTGGGCGCCAAAGCAATCGCAAGCGCGTTTATCTCGCTCTTGGTTGGTGTGGATCGCTTTAGGATCCTCCTAAACGCCCCCGAGACCGCCTTCTTGTCCCTTATGGCCTTGTTTTTCTTGACCGACAGGTCGAATAGCATTATCAGCCGCTGCTGGTAATCCGAATCGGCGCGGAGGTCATCGAAGGCGTACCTCCCCTTTAGATCAGGCATCGTGAACTCGTAGAGCATTATGGCAAGGGCATGGGATATGTTCATCACCGGATACGCCTCTGCGGCTCCTATGAAGACAAGGGCGTCGCAGTCGCGGATCTCCTCCTTGTTTAGGCCTGTGCCATCCCTGCCCAGAACCAGGGTTATCTCCCTGCTCCTCTTCCACAGGGGCCTATCCCTGAGCTCAGAAAGGTTGAAAATGTTGTAGAAAGAGCTATCAGCCTTCTTCCAGACCCCCGTAGTGCCGATCACCAAGCCCCTAGAGGCGGATTTTAGGCTTTTTGCGACCTTTGCCCCCTCAAGCACCTCCCTCGCGTGCTTTGAATACTTTATCGCCTGGCTACCCCGGTATTTGCACTTGGGATTGACCAGTACAAGCTCCCTAAGCCCGAAGTTCTTCATCGTGCGGGCTATGTAACCCAGATTCTGCTGGTACCGCGGCTCGACCGCCACTATTCGGATTCTCTGGGCCATCAATGCACCAATGCGAGCATGGGATTAAGCGCCACCACTATGGTGATGGCGGTGATGGAGTTGACCATCATGTGGGTCATTAGGCTCGGGTATAGGGACTTCGTCTTCTTGAAGACGTATCCGCCCGCGAGGCCGAACCAAAGCGCGACTATTATCTCGGACCAGGACCCATAGCCGAAGTGGAGGATCGCGAACAGCACTCCGCTCGCGATAACGCCGATCCTTGGTACGAGGAAGCCCCTAAATGCGATCTCCTCATTGAGCGGAGCCACCAGCGACACGAAGACAATCGCCCAGAGGGGATATCCGCCCAGCGCCTGCTGGACATTGGAGTTTATCTGCACTCCCGTAGCCGCCGAGTAGGCCGCCATGGCGAAGATGATGATTATGTAGATGGAGAATAGGAGAAGGCCATAGCCTACCGTCCTGCGGTTGAGCGCCGCCCTTGAAAGGCCGAGCTCCTTGACTATCTTTTTTAGCTTCTTGCCCTTGTGGAGCAGGTAGGATACCACAAGGAAGCTGAGGATCAAAGAGAAGCATACGGTGAACCAGACGCTTGCCATGGTGACCGGCAGGATCCCTGCCCAGAGCCCGAAGAGGCAGTAGGCTGCCGCTGCAATCAATATCAAAGTCCCGGAATAGAAGAACATCTTTGGCGCAGAGCTCTTTTTGGCGCGCCTTGCCATGGCAATCTACTTCTTGCCTCCCTTGAACTCGCAGTAGCCGCACTTGCCGCAGGAGAGCCTGTCCTTGTGGTCAGCGAGCCTGGAAGAGCACTTGGGGCACCGCCTTGTCGTCTCCTTGTAGGGCTTGAATATCTTTTTCTCCTTCGGTGCGGGTTTCTTTTCGTCAGCCATAGAAATACCTCACTTCTTTGCCTCTGCCGCCTTCGGCGCAGGCGCCGCGGCCGCCTTCTTTGCCTCCTTCTCCACTATGCCGAGCCTTTCTAGAAGGCCCCTGTTCTCGTACTTCTTGAGTTCCTCCTCGCTCTTGTAGGAGTGGGCGATTCCAGTGGACATCTTCGTGCCGAATCCGGAGTCGATCCGAACTATTATTGTTGAGTTGGGTGATGCGTTTAGCGACTTGCAGAGCTCTGCCTTGAGGTCGTCCCTCTTGACGGATGAGTCGGAGAATACCGAGAATCCTATCTCCTTCCTGCCTATCGCCTTGTTCTCGATTGTTGATGTTATCTTAAGTTCCATTTAACCACTTAGCACCCTTGAGAGCGCCTTCCTTCCCATTGCCTCCATTACTTCGACCTCGGACCCGGCGTTGAGCTTCTCTGTGAAGCCCTCTGTGGTTATCTCGTAGACCTCGAAGGTCTCTGAGTCCATGAGCTGGGCGGACTTCTCCGATACTGATACGACCTGGGCCTTCTTCTTCTTTATCACTGGTATTTCAGCATCGCCGTCGCTTGACTTGAGGAGCGTCTTCTTCTGCCCGTCGAATATGCCCAGGCCGGTGACCCTCATCTTTGCAGGGCCGTGCTTTCCCGGAGCGCTGGTCTCTATGTCGACCACCTTGCACGGGACGCCGTCTATCATTATGTAGCGACCGACCTTTATTTCCTTCATTGAAGCGAACTGGATCTCGCCTTCTCCGTCTGCCATAACTATACCCCTAGAATTCAAGGATAATTTAACCTTCGTCTATATATAGCTTGCTCAACGCGTCGTCTTGGTGCGCCAGTACTCCCTAAACTTCTTTATCTTGCCTCCCTTTATTTCGAATATCCCCACCCATTTCCCGCGCTTGTTGGCCTTTTCCACGTTGGTATGGAAGGATACCCAGAATTCGGCGAATATCACGTTTCCGCAAACCCAATAGTTGATAAGCCTGAATTTTATCTTTGACTGCTCCTTGACCACCTTTTCGGTCCAGTACTTGGCTATGGCCCTATGCCCCTTGAAAGGTTGTTCGTACCACCTTTCCTGGTAGCTACCATCCTTTGAGAATATGCTAAGTATCAGGGGCACGTCCTGTTTTGTCCATGCCTTGCCGTAGGTCTGGATTATCTTTCTTGCTGCAGCGCGGCTTACCATCCAATCACTTAATATAGCTTAGGTATGGGCCCCTGGCTTTATATTTCCCTTGGGCGGATACCCTTGATTTTACCAGACGCGCTGCTGCACGCCTAGGCGGAGCAGTTCCACCCTCGTCCAGTCAAATGCGTCTATCTTACCCTTATGTATCGGAACACTGACCTGCTTCTCGGGTATCTCAACCTGGATCACCTTGGCCTCGTTTTGCGCCCCTGGGCCTTCAGCTCTCCTTAACGAGGCAGGGTTAGAGCTGGCACTGTAGACGACATCGAAACTGCAGTCGCCCCTTCGCATGGAAAGCAGTACTGGGTCTGGACCCTTTGAGAGGTGAGCCATGACCTGCCTGGTCACCATGTCTTCAGTTAGCCTTGACCTTGTGCTTGAATTGCGCACTATACCACTGGGTAGTAGTGCATGCCCAAAATATTTATACTTTACCGAAACCGCCGGTTAGGGAAGGTAAAAAACTGCAGGCCCAGAGATCAGAAGTTCTCTATCCCAGGGAGGAAGCTGCGTTCGGACTGCGGAGTGGCGTCCATCGGCGCCTTGCCCTGCCCAAGCTTTGGCTTGACCCCTGTTACTATGGACATTACCCTTATCTCGTCCTGGATGTCCGGCTCAAGCCTGGATCCGAATATGACATTGGCGTCGTCTGACATGCCCTCTGTTACTCCTGCGCCTACCCTTGTGGCCTCCTCTATGGTGAGGGCCGCTCCGCCAGTAACATGGATCATCGCCCTGTTGGCTCCGGTGAGGTCCACGTCCATTAGAGGGTGGCCGACCGTTGACGAGATAGCCTTCTCGACCTTGTCCGCGCCCTGGCCCAGCCCTATGTTTATCACGGCCGTCCCTGCACTGCCCATGACGCTGCGCACGTCGGCGAAGTCGAGGTTTATCAGGCTCGGAAGCGTTATCGTGTCCGCGATCCCCTTGACCGCATTGCAGGCTATGCTGTCTATCAGCTCGAACGCCTTCTCCATTGGGAGGTTCGGCGCGTAGTTGAGCACCTTGTCGTTCTCTATTATTATAGTTGTGTCGGCTGCCTTGGTGAGCTGCGCTATGGACCAGTCCGCCTTGGTCTTCCTGGACCTTTCAAGGGCGAATGGATAGGTGACGAAAGCGACCACCAGCATCCCCATGTCCTTGGCGATCTGCGCTATGACCGGCGCGGACCCGCCTCCTGTGCCGCCCCCCATGCCTGCAGCTATGAATATCATGTTGTTTCCGGCTATCGCGTCTGCTATCTCGGCCTTCGACGCCTCCGCCGCCTTTGCGCCTATCTCCGGGAAACCTCCTGCGCCTATTCCCCTGGTTACCTGCTTTCCGAGAAGTAGCTTCTTGTGCGCGCCGACTATGTTCAGGTGCTTTGCGTCGGTGTTGACCGCGATGGTGGTGGCGCTCTTTATGCCCGCCCTGTACAGCCTGTTGACCAGGTTGCTCCCCTGGCCGCCCGCGCCCACGACCGCCAGCCTAGGTATGTATATGTCGCTCTCGAAATCTTGCATCCAACCAACCCATTTAACATGAATTAATTAAATAAAAAAGGGAAAAAGAAAAAACGGTAGGCGGTTAGCCTACCATCTCGAGGTCGCTGTAAGATCCGGAGGCCTTCTTCTCCGAGAACTTTCCAGCTATGCTCGAACCCTTGACACCAGTGACTATGGCGACGATTTCTATCTGGTCTTCGTAGCCTGGCACAAGTCTTGCGCCCCACTTGATGTTGGAGTTCGGGTCCATCCTCTCTGTTATCTTCTCTCCCGCCCCTATCGCGTCTCCGATCGTCATCGATGCGCCGCCTGATATGTGTATCAGAGCGCCTGATGCTCCCTCGAAGTCAACGTCTAGCAGTCTGTTCTTTAGGACGGCCTCTGCGGCAGCGTCAACCTTGTTGGCGCCCTTTCCGCTTCCGACCGCGATGAATCCGACATCCCCGTTTCCGAGTATGCTCCTGACGTCCGCGAAGTCGATGTTTATCATGCTTGGCTGGGTTATGGTCCAGACCAGTCCTCCGATCGCCTTTGCGAGGACCTCGTCCGCGAGTGCGAACGCGTCGTTCATCGGGAGGTTCGGCACGAGCTTCACCAGTCTGTTGTTGTCCAGGATGATCACGCTGTCCGCGAACTTCCTGAGCTTCTGGATTCCCTCCTCTGCCTTTACCTTCCTGACCCTTTCGAGGTCGAACGGGTAAGTTACCATTGCGACTACTATTGCGCCCTGCTCCTTTGCTATCTGGGCTGCCACCGGGATCGCTCCGCCTCCTGTTCCCCCTCCCATACCTGCGCATAGGAAGACGAGCTGAGAGTCTGCGAATGCCGCCTCAAGAAGATTCCTGTCGACCTCCGCCGCCTTTGCGCCCATCTCAGGGCTTCCTCCGGCGCCAAGACCCCTTGTGAGAGTCTTGCCGATGAGTATCTTCTTGATTCGGTCGTCTATGATCTTGAAGTGCTGAGCGTCAGTGTTGCACGCGATGAATTCCGTACCCTTCACGCCAACCTTTATCAGCCGGTTGACAATGTTGCAACCTGCACCTCCAAATCCCGCGGTCACTATCTTTATCTGTGTGGAGCTGAACTCTTCTCCAACGTTGCTCATGTTGCTGTTTTGTGTCGGAGTTCTCGTTCCGAACACGTCGTTCACCATGTCGTTCATGTCGATCGCCTTGTCTTGATATAATCTGCTAAGGTTTAAAAGCATTTTGTTTCCCGCTGAGTATAGGCATTCCTCGACGGAAAGCACAGAGTTGGAGTCAGGTAAATGTTAGTGTAATTTAGTATATGGGCAATTTTGGTGTTTTGGGGCGGTTTCGGCTGCGGTTTTGACGTCGATAAATCGAGAAAAACCAGAATTCCGCAAAATTTACGGCTTTTTGTCGTAGGTCGGTTCGATTAATGCCGCTCAGTACATCCTTACCCCAAGCGGGATTTCATAATCCGGTTTGACAAGCACGCAATTTCCGTTTTTGTCAGGAACCCCGAGCGTAAGCACTTCCGAAACCTCCGGGCCGATGCTTCTTGGCGGAAAATTCACAACGCAGAGCACCAGCTTCCCCACCAAATCCCCCTTTTTGTAGGTCTTTACAAGTTGCGCGCATGATTTCTTGACGCCGATTTCCGGGCCGAGATCGATTCTTAGCTTGTAGAACGGCTTTTTCGCCTCCGGAAAATCCTCTGCGGCAATTATCCTGCCGGCCCGCACGTCGATCTTCTGAAACTCTTCCACGGTTGCCATGATGGAGAATGACGCGGCCTGATTTTTAGCGCTTTCCTGCAGCGGTTGCGGTGATCAGGAGCTGGAGTTGTAGGTCTGGGTGACTGTGCCCGATGGGTTTAGTATGGCGTAGAGCGAGTAGTTGGCGTTCACGGCCTTGTAGGTCACAAGCCAGACGTTGGTCTGGTTCCCGACGATCGCGCTGTCGCCGCGGCTTGCGGTGACGAAGGTGTTCACGTATCCGAATCTGTTGACGTAGGACCTTATCAGGGCGTTGCCGCTTGCGTAGGAGCTTGCTATGAAAAGAGGCGCGTAGGGCGGAAGCGATCCCTGGACGTATATGTTGCAGTTGCCGGAGTCGAAGGCCGATGCCTGGGTGTCATTGATCGGGCGCAGGCCGCCGGCCGGATAGTTGAATGCCTCTATCATGACTGTCGGGCAGGGCTTGCTCCCGTTGTAGACAACGCTCAGAGGTATGTAGAAGCTGTTTGGAAGAGTGGAGTTTGACGCGCCTGGCAGGAATGTGACGTTTGCCGTGGGATTCTGCGCCTCTATGTCGCTTATCACAAGGCTCTTCGCCTGGACAAGGGTCAGCTTGGTGTTCGGCACTTTCGTGAATGCAAAGAGAACTGCCGCTGCCACTACGATAGCGATTACTGCGATGACCGCCGCTGTTGATAGAAGTCCCATGCTCTGACCTTGAAGGATATGGGGCAGTATAATCTTTATTTGTTCTCCTCGACCTCCGAAAGGTAGAGGAGCACCGCCTTCTCCATGACCAGCTTGTTTTTCGCCTGGTCCCATGCCGCGCTCTGCTTCCCGTCAAGGACCTCGGAGCTTATCTCCTCTCCCCTGTGCGCGGGCAGCGGGTGCATCGCTATTGCGTCCTTCTTTGCGTATGCAAGCGCGGTCGCGTTCAGCTGGTAGGGGAGGAACAGCTTCCGCCTCGCATCGGCGTCCTTCTCGAACCCCATGCTTACGAATGTGTCGGTGTAGACGACGTCGGCGCCCTCGAGGCCGGCCTCTATCGAATCGGTGATGTAGACCCTTCCGTATTCCCTCGCCTTGTTGTAGTACTGGCTCTTGGGCCTCCAGCCCTTCGGACCGACAAGCGAGAACTCGGCGCCAAGCTTCACCGCGCTGAGCATCAGGGAGTTGCAGGTGTTCTGGGCTATGTCACCTATGAAAGCGATCTTGAGGCCCTTGAGGTCCCCTTTCGCCTTGAATATGGTGTATATGTCGGCCAGCGCCTGGGTCGGGTGCTCCAGGCTTGTCAGAGCGTTTATCACAGGTATGGTGGAATTCTCCCCCATCTTGACCACGGTCTCGTGGTCATAGGTGCGGATCGCGATGAAGTCGCAGTACATGCTGAGCATCTTCGCGGTGTCTGCCACTTCTTCGCCCCTCGACAGCTGCGTCGTCTTGGCGTCTATGTATATGGGCATACCGCCGAGCTGCGCGACCGCGACCTCGAAGGAAACTCGCGTTCTTGTCGAAGGCTCTGTGAAGAGGAGCGCCACAGTCGAGTTGGACCGCAGCGAGAGGTCTGACTTCTCCGATGACAATTTGCTGCCTATCGCGAAGATTCTTTTTATGTCGGCCTTGGTGAGGTCATCGGAGCTTATCAGGTTCATTTGATTACCCGAAGATCAAACCGAATCCCTCGGCTGCCTTGTCCTTGTCAGCCTTGACTGCCTCGATGATTTTCGCCTCGTCGGAGGGATCTGCCCTCTTGACCGTCTTGAATTCGCGCGAGAACCTGCCCTCCGCGCCCTTGAGGAAGTCGTCCGATGCGTTTAGGTATAGATAGAGATCGCCCTTCAGTCCGGCGCCTGCGCCGTCCTTTATGCTGTACTCCTGCCTGCTGAATATTATCGTGAGCGCGCCCTCGGGAAGCTTCTTCTTCGCCTCCTCGATCTTGGACTCCCTAGCCTTCATCTCCTCTGGGGTCATCTTCTCTGGAGCGGGGGGGATTATGTTAGTGTCGGTGAACGGATCGTAGGAGAGCACCTTCTTTAGCGGCTCGGCCTCTGCCTTTTCGAAGACATAGACCCGTTCGGTCAGCAAAACACCTTATACCAGCTTGGCGTTTATCGCGCCTTCCCTGCCCGGCCTGTTGAGCACCACGGCCTTTCCCAGGTCCGTGTTGAGGATCGTTCCCTTGGTTATTATGTTCTGACGGGCGAAGTTCCTGTTGTCCTTGGATTCTAAGACTCCGATTATCTTGGCCTTCTTGTATCCGTCCTTGGTCAGCAGGTTCACCAGTCCTGCCCTCTTGAGCTTGGTCCCGACCCCTGCGCCCCGCCTCCTTACCCTGGAGACGACGTTCTCAGAGGACATCTTCGTCGCCGAGAAGTAGTTCCCCACTTCCCTTCTCTTCTTGTCCCTGAACTTGAGCTTCTTGGTGCCGTTGCCTGACCTCTTGGTGTCCGCTTTTGTGTGTATCTGGACTCCGAATTGACTCATATCTATCACTAATTGATTATCTGATTATAATCATACTTTAGTTATTATAAAGCTTGCCGATTAGCGGCAGCTTCAGATTGTCGAGCTTATGGTTGCGGCTATCGTTGCCGGGCTGGCCATGGAGGTATTCTTTGCCCCAAGGGCCACATAGGCCACATAATCATCCTTGTACCCGACCAGGTTGAAGGTCTGGTGGGTTCTGTTGTCTGGGCCGATGTAGCTGGTGTTGAAGTAGGTGTAGGTGAAGCCGTTTGAACTGGTGGCGGATGCCAGATTGACCGAGCTCGGCTGGGATGCGGTTATGTAGGTGTAGACTCCTATGGTATTCGAGGTTTCGATGAGGGTTTCGCTGCCTCCCTGAGTCGCCAGGTTGTTCTGGTCCAGGATGTTGCCGCCGTTGGTTGGGGCCGCATAGTCGTAGAACCAGAATTCTTTGACGCTTTCAAGCAGGTAGGTGGATGGCGGACCCAGATAGCCCCCAAGGCCATTGAGGTCCAGGGGGTTCTTCACTATGGTTACCGGGATGTATTCGGCGCTCTGCGTGGTTGAAGATGAGCCGTTGAAGAAAGAGTCAAATTGCTGCACAGTAAGGCAGCTGCAGGTTGTGTTTATGCTGCTAAGATTGGCGGCCTGGGTGGTGTTGAGTATGTTGAATATCACTTTTTCCTGATGGCCAAATTGGCCACCGTAGAGGATTGCTATCGCAGCGGCCAGAACGATGATGGGGAGGGCGGCCAAAATGTAAATCTTCATGCCGCTGCCCTTTCGCTGTGGGGGTTGCTCGGGGGGTGTCGATGACAGGGAGTCTGTCGATGGTAGGGGCGTGTCCTCTGTAGGGCCGTAGCTTACCCCTTTGAGGCCGTTGGAGAGTTCTACAGTCTGCCGATTGTTTCCAGTCTTTGTGGGATCTATAGGCGGCGGAGGTATATCGAGGTAATCCGGATCCATTTAATCGTGCCAGTTTATCTGAGGCTCATCGGGTCCGCCCTACGAATCAGGATAGGGATCCCAGGGATTCAGACGGCATTATGCCATTCGGTGGGTATGTCCTCAACCTTATCCATTGGGAATGCACCATGCTTCCTGAAGAAGCGGCATATAATCCGAATGTTGCATTGGGATTAGATAGGAGGTGGGCTGTGTTAGTGGCAGATGTGGAATAATCGTAGATTCCTGTTGCACCGCTTCCGGCGTTAACCAAAGACCAGATACCTGGGGACGATTCGGAACCGGTTGCAATCGTAGAGCCTGAACTGATTCCCGATGCGAATGTAAACACAGAATACTGGGTAGAGCTGCTTGGCGCTATTCCATAATTAGGCGTCGAACCCGAGGGTCCCCATTTTATTATTGTGGCTGCATATATTGGGGCGACCGAGGCGATCGCGTACCCGTAAGTGTCTCCTATGTATAGCAGTGAATTATATGATGCGCTGGAAATGCTTCCGCTGATCGCCGAAATACCGTTATCGACACTGACTGTTCCGGTGTGGCTCCAAAGTCCTGACAATGAGTTTCCTGCGAAGCCGTCATAAAGGGTAAACACATTCGCCCCATTATCATACTTCCCGTACTGCCCACTCGCGCAGCCGCTTACTGTATTGGAAGGGTTATTGCACGAAAGCTGCGGCGCCTCACCGGCATATAGTCCATCGTACTCTGTGATGGTCGCCGGGAAGAAAGTCATGTTCACCAGAACATTGCTGGTGGCGGCGATTCCGTTGGGAAGTTCAATCCAGAATACTGCATTGGATGAGGTTATGGAATTGCATCCGCTCTCGCACCAGGAATATAGCTCGTTTGCCCCTTGGAAGAAGCGTATATTTCCCAGGTCATTGGATTCGTTGGTGGTGTAGATGGAAGACTGGGTCGGATTAAAGTAGACCGTCTGCTGGAACGGAGCTGCCGTGGCGGAACTCTGGCCATTGGATAGGGTTATTGGTACGGTAGGGTAGGTGGATCGGAGAGAGACAACAAGTATGTTAGCCGTGTAGGTGCTATTCACTATGGTTGACTGCGAGTCTGTGATTACCACATTCGCCTTTATCTCCGTTTCTATAGCGTTGCTCGGGACGATCCAGCTGAACGTGTTTGAGGATAGGGAGTTTGAATACGATTGGAATGCGATTGTCAGGCCGCTCATGGCGTTGACTACTGAGTAGTTGTAGGTGTATCCCCCTTCGCCCCCGCTCACGGTCGCTGTGAATACTTCTGTCTGCAAAGCTATGGCATTTGGAGTTATTGAGGCGGTCAGCTCAGGAGTACCTAAGTTTTCTACTACATTTATGGGCGTAGTAGTGTAATGATAAGTGTCTATAACACCTGTTCCGCCGCTACTTCCGTACTCGCCGTAGTAGCAGCCACTAGAGCCCGTCCCGCCCGTCAGTGTATTTGAGCCGAAGAACGAGATGCTAGTCCCGTATGCTATCAAGAAGCTACCGCCTCCGCCCCCGCCGCTTCCCTGGCTGGCAGAGCACGCTCCTCCGTTTGCTCCTGCTGCTGATAGGATGTTACTAGTAAATACCAACGCCTGAATATATGTTCCGTATGAGCCTGAGCCGCCTGTTCCCGTGGTCGCTCCTCCGTAGTTCCCTCCGCCTGCCCCTCCTCCAGCGCCTTCTAAGTACTGGGCCATTCCGTTAGCGTACCATGTTTGTATCAATGAATTAGTTATTGTTGGGAAAGTCGCTGATAATCCAGGTGTCGCCCCTCCGAGGTACCCATATTGCGATATTCCTCCTGCTACGGTTGTTGAACCCCCATTTCCCCCTGTCCCTCCAACAGCAACTTCGCCTCCTGCACCACCACTACCTCCGAAACTGCTGGTGAATGAGGTTCCATCATTCCCGTTGGTGTTTTCTTGTGGCGCTCCGCTGTTGTCGCTTCCGCCCAATATTATCCCGTTATTAGTGAGTGTGTTTGCGATATAGATGTTGTAGCCGTCAGTAGTGAGAGTATTTCCTGCGTCTATAATCAAGTTCCCGGCTACCAAGTCGGAGCCGAGCGTTACTGGCCCGCTACTTATCACCTCGTTGACGTTGGCCACCGTAAAGAAGACAGTCGGATCTACCGCAGTGTAATTCTCATTTCCTCCCGACTCGAATGTTACGTTTAGTGTCTGCCCTGGCATCAGGCTGAAGCCGTTTGAAACATTTATGTTGTCACTTTGAACCGTGTTAAACACTGATGTCTCAGGATTCCTCATTGAGTAGCTGTATGTCAGATTGTTTAGCGCCACTGATTCCAACTTTATCGTCATATTGTAAGGGGCATCACTGATCCTAAAGCCACCCGGAACCCGTTCGAAGTCGGACACCAGCACTTTTGCGTTGACGGTTTCCGTCACATTTCCCATTGTTACGGCGAGCACCGGAGTCGCCTTCTCCACTGTGTAATTGTAGATTGTCATGCGTCCCGTCACGTTGTCTATGCCTATGTAGTAAAGAGATTCATCCGGCGTGTAATACCTACTGCCATTCTTGACTTCGCCGTAAGGTATAGTGTACGATACGTTGGTAATGTTCAGGAAGTCGTTACAGGACGGGTTGGTGATGGAGTGGGGACAGGCGATAGTGCCGTGGTGTATTGTCTCTCCGCTTGCTCCTGCCGTGAGGTTTAGCATTATGGTCTGCATGTCAGAATAGCTCAGATTCTGCTCTGAAAAGTTAACGGCCGGTGTCATGACATTCGAGACAAAAACGCCAGTGGCAGAGTTATTAGAAAGTAGCGCGTTGAGTATGGTCTGATTCGCCGTACTGAGGTTAAAGTTAGCCGAAGTCGAGTTAAAGCCAGAGGCACTAGAGAAAGACATGAGGAAAGCGACAGCCAACAAGGACAGCAATAGAAGCCCGAACTTGTTTACTCCTTTTATTTTCCAATCAAATCGCAGTTTGTAGTTTGCCATCGTCTCAACCCCCGTGTACACCCACTTTAACTGCAATGTAAAAATTTAATAAACTTATGGCTGAACATCAAAATGGTGGAACTACCTTTTTGTGTTACAGGAAGCTACACGCTCAAGCAGATTATTTGGCAACGTGCCGGAAGCACGGGTTATATAAATTTTTAATGTTTTGTTAAATCATAGCAAAATTAATGAGGAATTAGTTTTACTTAAGTTTAGAGTCTATATCGATTCTGATAAGTATCCGTAAGTGATATATGATGAGAAAAGGCAACGACAAAAGCAAAATTGGTAACCAGATTATTGCCTTTGCCCTAATCGAAGTGCTAATAGCTTCTATTTCAATTCTGTACATTATGGCAAATGGAAAAGGTCAAGGTCATAATATAATCCCAACCTCCAACACAACAATCCAAAACGCTACCGAGATAGTCCCAAGTGCGTTTCCAAATGCAGACTGCCCCGCGCATCTTTATCAAAGCCGTAGCGTAATCGGAAACGCCTCTGGTTTTAGGCCATATATTGTTTCTAACGTCACAGACCATTTAATAGCTCCCGGAAATAATGGAAAGTTATCTTATGAGACTTATACAGAAACTTTTGCAGGTTCAAACCAGATTGATTTCAATATACGCGCGTATAAAGTAACAAACTGGGCGCAGTTCTTTCATGCCGTGTCGCAAAATACGATGCAGGGCACCCATCCAGAGATAAACGTGTCCATAAATCCGCCTTCCGAGATATTCGCTTTAAACAGCAGCTATGCAGTTACTGTAGATATGAACGCCTCGGTCGGTGCAGCGCCTGGCACATATTGGGTGAGCTTAAGTCCAGGTTTCTGTTTTGGCGGCCGCACTTTTCTTTTGACAATTGGGCGCGTGCCATATAATGGAGTTATAGCAAGCATGCCGGTGCCTGCATGAGACACTCATACGGCCTTGGATCCAAAAACATGCTGAATCTTGCTGTTGCAGCTCTGATTCTCACTATTTTTTGGGCGATTGCGTCCTATGCGGCATCAGTTCGTCCCAACGCAACAGCAAACCTCAGCACATCTGGAGACAGTAACCTGAATTTGACGTTCCGTGTTCATCCAACTACGTTCTACAACAATTCAAACGTTTCGATTGAGGATGCCGGTTCACTGCCTTGGAAGGGCACGTTTCGTCCTCCGCCTTCCATGCCTTTATTAACACGATCTGCTGCGTTGCAAAACGGGATTCTGCCATTGCAAGGAATACCGACGGAGGACGAGGAGCTCATTGAAGTTTTTCCGCAGTCCTTCAATAGCATGGCATTTAACGTAGTTGCTGTGCCACAAACCGGTAGCGGCGGAGGTCCTGCATACCTGCTAAACGGTTATTCAGACCAAGATTATTGGTACCAGACTGGCATATGGTACGACTTTAACGAACCTGGATTTACAATGGTTTATGAGGTCTGGTCAGGCAGCCAAATAGTAGCGGGGGGAGATATGTCCTTTTCTGGACCGGTAAACCCAAGAGATAAAATACTGCTAAATCTATATTTTTTAGGTGGGAATGCCATAATGTCCGAGTATGATTGGAACACTGGCGCATCGGCTACGGCAACATACAGCTCTGAAGGCGCCACCTATTTTCAGGGAGGTTTCACTGACAATACTCATGGTTACTTTACCGGTCTAATGACAGAGCAATACCAAACAAGCGCCTACTACGGCACCGAGCAGCCCGTTGATTATACCATAGTGGCGTCAGGGACGAGTTCTTCCCTGACCTCTGCTACGTTTATCATGAATGAATTCGGATTTCCAAGCGGCGGCACCCTCTTCGACACCGGGATGAACACTGGGGAACTGAGCAACACGCTCGTCAACTTTGAGGCAGACGGCGCAGACGAACGCGCCAACGCCACCGACTTCATCACAGGTAATTTCCCATTGTATGTCCAGCCTCCGACGCCTGCCAGTCTGACATTAGACCAGGGACAAAGCGCCACGCTCGACGGCGGTTCCATCATCAACGGCACCGCACCCTATTCCTACCAGTGGTATGTAGAATCCCCTGGATCTCCCTCATATTCCGCGATATCGGGGGCGACATCCAACGATTATGCCTTTTCGACAGGGCTAGGCACTGCAACAGGGACCTATGAATATAGCCTGCAAGTCAACGATTCGGCA
The DNA here is from genome assembly GCA_963787745.1 of uncultured Microcaldota archaeon. Taxonomy (GTDB): domain Archaea; phylum Micrarchaeota; class Micrarchaeia; order Micrarchaeales; family Micrarchaeaceae; genus JAJYUY01. Next base: position 252,259 of record CAWBEB010000006.1, read on the forward strand.
TCCTCGGAACAGAACAGCGGAAGCAATATGTCAAGCCCGGCGAACGTCTACGTGGATCAGGCGCTTTCAGTATCGCTCTCCCCGTCATTTGCAACTTACGATGCAAGAGAGGCAATAGCCATAACCGCATTGCCTTCGGGCGGCACTCCGCCGTATACCTACCAATGGTATAACGCAACATCAGGCTCCAACGTGCTAATGCCAGGGAAGACGGCAAACGTGCTTTCCCTAACCGCCGGTGCAGTTGCCCAAACAGCCGAATACATGGCGTCGGTAACCGATTCCGCAACGACAAACGAGATTATGAACTCTATAGTGGAATCATACGTCATAAATACGGCCCCGACTCTCTCTACACCAATCCCAAGTAAGGGGATCCTCGACAGTGGACAGCAGGTGGCCTACAACGTCGTCCTGAACGGCGGAACGGGTCCGTTCACCGTGAACCTTATAAACACGGGAACAGGTTACGTAGTCAACACGATAACCTGGCCCACGACCACGCCGGTCGCCAACATCGTAACATTCGGGGCGAACGTCCCCACAGGGGGAAGCAGCATCGTATTCAACGTAGTCGCGACAGACACGGGCGCAACGCCGACGCCGTTCGTCTTCAACTCCGTGTCAAACGCGATAAGAGTCAATCCCGCTCCGACACTCACGAGTCTTACCCCAAGTAATATGGTTCTTGACAGCGGGCAGTATGTCGCCTACAACGTCATACTCAACGGGGGTACAGGTCCATTCACCCTGAACCTCATCAACAACGGGTACGTCGTCAACACGATAACCTGGCCCACGACCACGCCGGTCGCCAACGTCATAATCTTCGGATCCAACATACCTGCAGTCGGTAACCTAAATACGTTCAACGTCATCGCGACCGACACTGCGACCCCATCCGCCCCCTTCGTATTCAACTCGGTCTCGAATGCGATTACGGTAAACTCCGCCTTGGCTCCCGAACTTACTGCATCAATAACCCCGGCCTTAGGTTCAGGCGAGACAGAGGTCTTCATGGCGACCGTAGAGGGTGGCGTGGCGCCCTTCACATACAACTATCTCGTGGTAAACACGGTGTCTGGAACACTTCTTGCAAACGCGCTCTGGAGCAACCCATCGACGACGAACACCTTCGGTTGGACCGTCCCATCCAATGACATTGGCAACACAATACAGGCAAATGTCATAATCAAGGATTCCGCCACCACGCCTGACACCGCGAACAGCGTCAAGACCGCGGCAATCATGATATCAGGTGCCAAGCTGGCGACCATCTCAATCCTCTCGAATGCGACTGTCGACGTAGGGCAGTATGAGGTCTTTACTGGAGGGGTGGGAAACGACGGTTCGTCCCCATACACTTATAACTTCTTCATTGTCAATTCAGTCGCGGTTGGAACGGTGGCCCACAGCGCATCGTATGGGAACTCCCTGACTTCCAACACGTTCGCACTCCAGATAACAAGCGCGGACATCACGAATTCGCCCGAGGAGGCGAACGTGATAATAACCGACAATGGGGCCGCTGTCCTGGCATCATCCTATAGCCCGACATTCGTGGTGCATAACGCCCTGATTGCATCGCCACCGCCATCCGCCTCCAACTCGGCGGTGGACATAGGGCAGTCGACAACGCTAATGGTGTCTGCGCCAACGACAGGATCGCCGCCATATGCCTACCAATGGTACTCCGGGGCATCTGCTACATGCACGGGCGACTCTCAGGTATCCGGGCAGACGGAATTGACATATACCAGTTCTCCGACTTCCAACAGGTATTACTGCATTCAGGAGACTGACAGCGCTACGACAAAAGAGATTGTTTATACGGGGACAACGCAGGTGATCGTCAGCGCCCTGCCGACAATAACTCTTTCGCCGCAATCCGACACGATCGATGCGGGCCAGTCAGTCTCGTTCACCAACACGACTTCGTTCGGGACAGCGCCGTTCTCCTACTCTTATTCGGTCAACGCGGTGGCGGGCTTCACGCAGTCGGGCAACCTCTTCACGTTCACCGCCGCAGGGACCTACAACGTCCTTGAGACCGTGACCGACGCGACCTGGTCTGTAGCGGCATCATCCAACTCCGTGATAATGGTAAGCACGGCGCCTGCCGCAACAACCACATCCCCGCAGCAGGCCGGAAACGGCGGGACTAACCCAGGCGGCGCTCCAGGAGGAGGCGGGGCCTTTACGGAATCACTCCCTTACACCAACGGCACTTCCAATCAAACCGGATATCGCATCTTGAACTTTACCCAAGACAGCACCCAGAGGTTCAAGATAGGCGAGACACAATTCAACGTTACGCTCAACTTCCTAGGTCCCGACCACGTCGGTATTAACGTTAATGGAAATTCTTATACACTATATACCAACCAGACCATAGAGCTTGATGATCCCCCAGAATACGCATATTATGCAAAAATTATAAATATTTCATACCTGCCTGTACTGCACAGCGTTGACCTTGAAATATACGGAGTCCCGCTATCCTCCGGAAATACCATAACTCCAGGATCTTCAACTACAACAATGCCCGTATCAGTCACTTCAACTTTTACCACAACAATACAGCAAAAGCCGGCTTCAAATGCTACAGGCCCATCCAAAACGCCATTGCCAATCGATACAACTTTACCATCGGTAGGCAGTGATGGTTTATATGCGATTATTGCGGTTATAATCATTGTTGTAGCGGTAGCCATAATCTATAGGTTTACAAGGCTGAAAACAAAGAAGTGAAAGAAGAGGAGGAACTAAAAAAGGTGGTTGATTTTGGATGCCCCAAGGTTATCTTGAAAGGCCCGAGGCTAGGAAATGAAGCCGCTTCATTATCATCTTAAACTTACAGGATCCACCTTGCCCTTCTCTTTCTCCACTATCACGGCGGTCCCGTAGGCGACCACTTCGGTCATCGTCTCTCCGAGCTCGGATGAGTCGAAGCTCATGCCGATTACTGCATTGGCGCCCATCTCCTTCGCGGCGGCGTCCAGCCTGCTTATCGCATGCTCCCTAGAGTCCGCCAGCATCTTGGTGTACTCCTTTATCTCACCGCCGACAAGAGACCTGAGGTTCGCGACGATGTTGCCGCCGAGGCCCCTGCTCCTCACTATGAGCCCGAAGACAGGACCTATGACCTTTGTTATCCTCATCCCGGGCACGTAGTTCGTGGTAACGGCGGTTATCTTGTCCATTCAATCGAGTATGAATCCGCAGGGAACAGCTAAATATCATTTACTGCCTGTATGTATACTGGTGCAGGCGTGGTCACGACCGAAAAGAGGCCCCAGTACGATGGCGGTCCAGTATCTGAAAGATACCCTGCAGCTCGTTTTAGGGGAAATGTACAGCGGTGTCAAGGTCAACCTTGCAGCCAGGGAGATGCGCAGGCATAAGATTCTGGCGATGGCGGAGGAGACGCAGCTTTTCATCCTTTCCGAGCCCTACCATGTATTCTCTGAGGGACAGCGACGGGATAGGCCCGGTGCATGAGCTGGCGAGATTCGGCAGGCCGAGGGCACAGCTTGCAATATTAGAGAGGAGGGCGGAGTTCGACACCGACCGGTTTGTCGGGAGATACAAAAACACCCCAATTGATGATCTGGCGAACTTCGGCTGCCTGGAGGCGCAGAAGGCGATAATGAAGCTGCCGAAGGAGGAACTGACCCGGGAGAGGAGGACGGGTTACAACCTGGTCCATGCACTTGCGACCAGGATCACCAACGACGATTACCTGGGCCTGCTCGGGCTGCCGAGGGAGATACTCAGGACGCAGACGAAGAACGGGGAAAACATACCAAGGATCATATACAACCAGGCAACGGCCCAAATGCGGGGAAAGCTGTATGAATGGAACCCCAGCTGGAATAGGATCTGATGGGCTGGCCTGTCTCCTGGACTGAAACCCAATCTGTTCCCAAGCGTATAATAGGAATTGGATCCTTTCCAGGGCTTAACGGGAGGGCTGCATAAGGTTGGCCCTATTGCCTTCGGTATCAAAAAACGAGAGGAACAGCCCGAGGCCAGGCATATCCATCATATCGCCGGAGATTTTTCCGCCGGCTTTGACTATCTTTTCTCTATATGCCTTGATGTCATCGACCTGTATAGTTATGGTGGTGGTCTGTGATGCGTCTCCGGTCTTCTGATAGAAGCCGCCGTTTATTGTGCCGGGCTTCTTAGGCATGTTGTTCTCAGATTCTGTCGTATCGGCTGTGACAAAGTCGCCCATCTCCGGCCCAAGCTGTTTCGTCTCCCAATGGAAGACATCTGAATAGAAAGCGATCATGCGCTTTCGGTCTTCTGCAGGCATCTCAAAGTGTATTACAGGATCCATCTGACCACATTATAGCAGCCATCGCAAGCCTTAAATACGCTCTCCCCATAATAGTTCTGATTCCTAATCCAATGGCAACCATTCGGGAGCCAGATGAGGATCAAGTGATTGTATGGCAAAATCTTACGTCAAGTTTGAGGTTTCGAACGACGTCGTGTCGAAGACATACGAGGCTCTGCAGATGGTCAAGCAGTCGGGCAAGATCAGAAAGGGAGCCAACGAGGTAACGAAGAGCGTGGAGCAGGGTCTTGCGACCTTCGTTGTCATCGCCGGCGATGTCGAGCCTGAGGAGGTGGTGGTCCACATCCCGAAGATCTGCGAGCAGAAGAAGGTTGCTTATTCCTATGTTCCAAGCAAGCTCGAACTGGGCAAGAGCATAGGGCTCAATGTCCCGTGCACAGCTGTCGCGGTAGAGAACGCGGGATCTGCGCAGCACAACATAAGCGACATAATATCGAAGGTGACTGGAGTCGCACCTGCAGCCGCCAGCGGCAAAGGAGGCAAAGCCAGCCGCCGCGGCACCAAAGCCGAAGCCGGCGAAGGCAGCCGCCCCAAAGGCGGAGGCAAAGCCGGAAGAGAAGAAGTGATGATTGATGGCTGACGCACCGCAACCGGAAGCAAAACCCCAGCAGCAGGAGAAGGCACAGCAGCCGCTCTCGGGGTACCTTGCAGAGGTTGTGGACGTCAACATGCACATCAAGACAGGCATATCCGGAGAGATATACCAGATATCCTGCAAGATCATAGAGGGCAATGACAAGGGTAGGATAATAAGGAGGAACGTCCTCGGCCCGATAAAGATAGGCGACGTTGTCAGGCTACCGGACACCAGCAGGGAGGCAAGGGAGATCAGGGTAAAGTAGTGGTTTCATGGTAAAGTGCACCACCTGCGGGCTTGAACTGAAGAAGGGCACCGGCACGATGTACGTCTTCAGGACCGGGGAGCTCAACTATTTCTGCTCTACCCGCTGCTACAAGAACAAGATAGTACTGAAAAGAAAGATGAACCCGAAGGAACTCCGGGTCAAGAAGTGAATTCTTCTTTTACTTGATTTGAGAATTAGGCTTACTTGTGGGCAGTCGTTGCTCGGAGCCTTACTACGTTCTTCATATTTGCAGGCTGGACCTTCATGTGCACATAGAGTGCCTTCTCGAGCATCGAGTTTGTCCGTGACTTCCCCTGCCTAAGCAGGCTTGAAGCCTGGTAGGTCTGGTTTGCATTTATTGTTTTTGCTCCCATTTGATTCGCCTTAGTTGATAGTGACTATCCAGATATATATTCATTTCGGACTTGAGGCGACGTTCTGCACCTCGCACTTTATGACCTCGCTGGTGTCGTGCCTCTCCGCTATCGCGCCCTCCTCGTCGTAGAGGTAGGTCGTCACCGTTATCAGGTAGTCGTTGGTGCTCATGGACGGCGTTGAGAAGAGCTTGACCTGCTTCTCTATGCTCTTCTTCGATGGGCTCAGTATCCCGACCCTCATCCCGACCTTGTCCAGGAATGCGTCATGGGACAGAGAGAGCGGGCTCTTGACCTGTATCTCGCAGGCGCACCAGTACGCCTTCTTCACGGAAGGGGTGCTGAACTCCATCTTCATGTTTACCTCGCCTGGCGTTGCTCCTGTCCACTGCTCCAGGCTCAAACTTTATCCTCACTATTGTATCTATCGCCATACATTCACCAATCGGTTCTCCGGGCGTCGTCGGCCCGCACCTAAATAAGCATAGAAGGTATTTATTCCTTCACGCTAAACCATAGCTTGATGATTTATGGAAATGCTCAACGAAGCGAAGCTTGTGGAGCGCGAACTTACACTCAGAAACCTCCAGATAAACAAGGAGGTCATGGAGACAAGGAGGTCGATAGTTCGGTGGCTTGCCTTAAGCCTCGGGGTGATAAGCCCGGGGGAATCGAGGCTCACCGCCGTCTCCGTGCTCGACTCGCTCCTCTATTTCAGCTTCAAGGAGAAGAGGGACCCGGATGTACCGGAGATGATCGAGTACATAACAAGGGCCTGGGGGCCGATCAACGAGAAGACGCTGCGCTACCACCTTCTACAGCTCAAGAAGATGAACATAGCGAGCAACTCTGGGGGAAAATACTCATTGGTATGGCCGGATATAGGGGAGAGGTACGATGCGGAGGGCTGGGTGGCCAGCTACATAGACCGGGAGACCCTCCCAATAAAGGACAAGCTTAAGATGGCGGTCAAGGAGCTGAAGGAGAGATGATATCGTGAAGGACAACAACATGCTGGTTTACGGGGCGATCGTCGTGATCGCGATCTTGGTGTTCATAGGAGCCGCGCTTGCGGTGAGTTTCCTCGTGCCACCCACTTATGACGTCACGCTCTCGCTCTCCGCGAATAACTCCAACGCGGTTCTCTACCCTACCAGTCAACCCAATTCAACATAACTGTAACAAACACAGGAGGCAGGCCGATCGCGGCGCTTCCGATAGCATTCTACGTCAACGGCAACGAGAGGAACTACAGCGAGTACTCGATCCCGGCCCATCAGAGCGTCAGCATACCCGAGGTATACACCTATGTGCTGGCGGGCAGCTACCTCTTCAGCGCGGCGGCGGACCCAGGCAACGTCCTAAGGATATCTAACACCACAGCGGCGAAGAAGAGCGTCACCCTAACAGCGGTTCTGCCACAGCCTGCCGATGTGTACAAGTCCGTCCCCAACGCCAACATAGTCAGCACCGACAGTTTCACATCATCCGGAACAGGGCTGTTCTCCGGGTCGCTGATGAGCTCCCTCTACAACATCAGCGCGATCAGCGGCATCAATGGCGTTGACAACGGAATACTAGCCAAGACATATCAGGACCTTTACCTTTATGTGGCGGTCGCGAACGGCGCCTATTCAACCTATTCAAATGGCACGGCATCCTATGCGGCATGGCTCCAGGGAACCCTCACCCCGGGAGCAGTAGGGGCGGTGGTCTCAAGCTTCGGCAAGACCATCTCTACGGCAAGCACGGCTAACGGCAATGTGGTATTCAGCCCCCTGAGCAACACGGTAAGCCTCTGCAGCTACTATGGCGGCGGATGGACAAAGATAATAGAGCTCTACAACGCCAGCACGGCAGGCAACTGCATCGGGCTTGTGGGCGGCAACTTCACGGGGCAGGAGAGCAACGCGATCGTCGCGGCGCTCAAGGGCAGCAGGCTCGGCAACTCGTCAACATCAAACCAGCCAGGCTCCAACACGATCTCCTGGCACCGCTTCTACTACAACAACGCGACGGTACTGGGGCAGACGGTACAATACGAAGGCAACACCATAGCAGCGGCGACATTGTTCCAGCTGCAGAACCCGGCAAGCCTGTTCCTCTCGAGCATAAGACAGGTCCCTACGAACGTACTTACGGTTAACACGATCTGCCTCGGCCTGGAGACGGATGTGAATGGCACCAGCGTATGCTCCGTGGTCCTTCCGACAAGCACAAAGGTGGACAACCAGAGCTTCGGCGCGATATACAGCAAGTATGTATCGTCCAACTACACCGCGGAGGTGTATTCGCTTCTTAACCAGGCTTACCTCACCCCGGCCCACGCCAACGCCGCCGAGCTGATAAGCAAGCTACACATAAACGGGACACAGGTGATATGGACGAGCCCGTTCAAGAACACCTGCGATTTGGGCAGCGGCTTGGGCTGCAGGATCAACAGCTTCGGAGCCAACAGCACGGTAAGCCTCACGATAACGAACCTCAACTACTCCAGCATCTCGCTCTCAAATGTCACCTGCGCGATAGGAGGCGGGTTCAAGCCGAGCCCGATTAACGGGACTCTGCCAAAGGGCAGCAACATCACGCTTACGACAGTGTGCCACAGCGTGCCGATACCGGGGTTCGTTGCCCAGACGACCTTCATGCTAAGCCTGGGGTTCAAGTACCAGAACGCACCGGCGATAGTGAACGGGACGCTAAACGCGACTACGAGCAACTGAGCGTTTAGGCTATGAAGTCCTTTTCGCCCTTCCCTTCCGGCATCGCCCTGCCGTTCTCAGCCTCGACAGGCAGCCCGACTTCGTTTGCCACCCTCTGGATCTCGCTGCGGTCGAGGAGGCGGTTGAGGTAAAGCTCCACGAACTCCTGCTGGCCGATCTTCACCCGCTTTATCTTAAAGACCTGGAACTGGAGCATACCTGTCCTCCACACCTCCATCCTTATGCTTCCCTGCTGGATTATCCGCCTTGCCTTCTCATCGATCATAAAACCCCCAACAGCATTTGGAGGAAAACATCTAAATATTTGGTCGATTGATTCAATCAGAGTACGGTTAGCAATTTAGGTTATACAACATGGCCCAGAAGGTCTTTGTTCTTGGAGCAACCGGGAATGTAGGCAGGACGCTAGTCAGGGAGATGATCGAGAATCCGGACTGTGACGCCGCGCGCCATCCGAATCCCACCCGCATAGACGGACTGGCGGCATCGCCAAAAAATGGCCGCATCTACTGCGAGGACGGGATAAGGCCCAGGGCCGCAATAGAATTCTCAGAGAGGAAGTTACCCGGATTGAGGTATGAGAGGATCTCGGATCTGTTGAGGGCGCCCTGGGGCGATACGACCTACATAGACGTTACAAACGGGAAGGAGGATCTGCTCGAATTCCACATGATGGCGATCGAGCATACCGGCCATAGCATAGTCACGGCAAACAAGCACCCCCTAACACTTTGCACCTTCGACGAATTCAACAGGCTGACCAATGACCACAAGAGGTACAGGTTCAGCTGCTCGGTGATGGCCGGGGCGGGGGCCGTCCAGTTCCTCAGGGACTGCCAGGACCTAAATGACCGCGTCATAAAGATCCAGGGATGCCTCTCAGGGACGCTCAATTACATACCGACCCAGATGGAGAACGGATCTAAGTTTTCCGACATAGTGAGGGAGGCCCGCGGAAAGTACACAGAGCCCCATCCTGCGGACGACCTTGATGGCGGCGACGTCATGAGGAAGGCCCTTATCCTTGCAAGGACTGCAGGGCTTGACGTTAAGAAGGGAGACATACGGGTGATCCCATTCATACCGCAGGAACACTTGGTTCAAAGAGACGTCGAAAAGTTCCTCAAGGGCCTGGAGCGCCTGGACTACGGGCTTGGAGCCCAGGTCAGGGAGATGGCAACGCATGGCAAGGTGCTCAGGTATGTCGCGACCGTGACCAATGAAGAGGGCGAGGGCGCCAGGCCCAAGATTACCGTAGAGCCTGAATTCGTCGACAAGGAGAGCCAGTTGGGCTCCCTTAAGGGAACAATGAACATGATAACCATATGGACCAGGGACTACCAGGAGGGTTATCCGGTGGGGCCCGTCTATGGTGCTGGGAACGAGAGGACGGCAAGGAACATTCGCTGGGACCTGCTGGGGAACATCGCAGGCAGGAAGGCCAGGGTGGAGAGGCCCCAGGCTGCAAATGATTAAAAGACTGACCTGTGCCATATAGGCCGTGGAGATAACCTCGCCCGCGGTGGCGGCATATTTCGGTCAGATCAGCTCGTGGGCGTCCGCTACATTCGGGGCTTCATTGGGGGGGCCGATCGCGCTTCTCCTCTCGCTTATCGCATTCTTCATAATACTTGCAGTAATATTCTCGGTTGCATCCTACCTTTTGGGCTGGGCGGAGAGGAAGATAATAGCGCGCGCGCAGTCTAGGAGGGGCCCAACCTATGTGGGCAAGTTCGGAATCCTCCAGAACTTCGCTGATATCGTGAAGCTGCTTTCCAAGGAGTGGATAAGCCCGGACCTAGCTGACAAGCCGCTCTTCTCGATGATATTGCCCATCATAGTCGCATCCATGATAGTACTGCTGACCTTCATACCGCTCACCCCGTCGTTCCTTGGGATAAACACGACGCTGGGGCTATTCGCGATCTTCGTCGTCGTGTCATTCTACCCGCTGCTCCTCTTCTTCGCGGGCTGGACCAGCGGCAACAAGTTCGCCTCCATAAGCGCCCAGCGCTCCATAGTGATGATGGTGAGCTACGAGATACCGCTCTTCCTTGTCATCATCGCAGTGGCGATGCTGGCAGGGGGCTTTAGCATGCTCGGCATCGTAAACGCCCAGAGCAGCGGATGGTTCGCCCTGAAGATGCCAATTGGCTTTATCCTGTTCTTCATCATCATGCTCGCAGAGCTGGAGCGCACGCCCTTCGACCTCAGGGAGGCCGACAACGAGCTTGTCGCGGGATGGCTCACTGACGTGAGTCCGCCCTACTACGGGATGGCCCTGCTGCTGGATTACATGAGGCTCTGTGTCGGGTCGCTGCTGATCGCGGTCATATTCCTCGGCGGCTGGCTTGGCCCAGCCTTCCTCCCGCCCTTCGTCTGGACGATGGCGAAGCTCGTGCTGGTCGCGCTAGCAATAATAGTGGTCAGGGTGACCGCATTCAGGATGAGGATAGACAAGGTGCTCAAGAGCGGGTGGATATACCTGGTGCCTCTCTCTCTGTTCAACCTGCTGCTCACATTTATATTGTTTGTCAAATAAGCTAAAGTTGATCATATGCTCAAGCCCCTCGCAAAGGTCGTATCGCAGGTCTTCAAGGAGCCCGCCACCCTCCAGTTCCCGGAGGAGAGAGAGGCGCTTGAGGACAACTACAGGGGGATCCACAAGCTCGACATGAAGACCTGCATCAGCTGCTCTGCCTGCGCCAAGATATGCCCGAACGACACGATAACCATGGTGGACACCGAGACGGAGGCAGGCACCAAGAAGATGCCTGAGATAAACCTTGAACGCTGCCTGTTCTGCGCGCTCTGCGAGGAGGTCTGCCCGCCCAAGTGCCTAATACTCACCAAGGACTACAGCTTCGAGGGCTACGACCGCAGGGAGTTCGTCAAGAGACCCGAGGAGCTCGACTAGTGGTGCCGGATGCTGCTTGAGATAGCGTTCTTCGTTTCTGCCGCGGTCGCCGTGTGCGCCGCCCTTTTCATATTCAGGGCGAAGGAGATGTCCCACGCGATGGTGGGATTCCTCGGCGTGGCGATTGCTGGCGCTGCGCTCCTTGCGGTGCTGGGGCTTCCCTTGCTCGCGCTGCTGCAGCTTTTCATAATGGTCGGGGGAGTCTCGACATATCTTTTTGTGGGCGTTTCTTCGGACAACCTTTCCAGATTCAAGCACACCAGCTTTCCGTTCCTGGTCGTGCTTGCGATAGCGCTCCTGGCCGTTCCGGTATACAAGATACTTACCCTTGGATTTGTAGGCCAGCCGAGCGCCCTTGGCGCGGGCGGGCTTGCCGGGTCGATAGGACCAAATCTTGCGCTGTTCTACATGCTTGCGGTCGCCCTGTTCGGGATCGGGATCGCCTCGATAATGATGATGAAGGGCTTCAAGAGGGGTGGAAGGAGATGATATTCGCCTACTTCCTTGCGTTCGGCTTCTCGCTCTTTGCGATAGGGATCGCAGGAGTCGTCGCATCGAGGCACTTCATAATAATGATGCTGGGAGTGGAGGTGGCCATGACCGCCGCGATTGTTGTGGCTGCCGCAGGGTACGCCTATTCAGGGACAGCGGGCAACATCCTCGGCCTGCTCTTTACGCTCTGGGCGGTCGCCTCGGCAGAGATAATGGGCATGGTTGCAGTTTACAGGTACATGGTGGCCCATGGAGTCAGCATGGACGTGAGGGAGCTTTCGAAGCTCAGGGATTGATGGCATGCTGGCGATATTCGTAATTATTCCATTCATCGTTTCCGGGATACTTGCGGCGGTTCTGGATGATGAGCGAGTCGCTGGGCCGATCGCGCTTGCAGCGGGAGTCGCCTCCATGGCGCTTGTGGCATGGCTCTACCTAAGCAACCCCGGGACCCAGTCCGTGACATGGTTCTCGGTCGGGACGTATTCTCTCACACTAATCACCACCTTGAGCCAGCTTCACCTTATCTTCCTCGCTCTGATAGCATTCATGTCGACGATGGTTATCATCTATTCGATAGGATTCATGGGAGTACCAAGCGAGAAGCGAGCTTACTATTCTGAGATTTCCCTCTTCGCCGCCGGGATGATGCTCTTCGCGGTCGGAGGGGATCTGATAACGCTCTTCATCGGATGGGAGCTCATAGGGCTCGCAAGCTACCTGCTAATCGGTTTCTGGAGGCACAAGGAAAGCGCGGTCAAGGCGGCGAACAAGGCGGTGCTGGTGCTGCTCATAGGGGACGTGCTCGTTTTCTCCGGGATAGTGCTCCTATGGAGCCAGTTCAATTCTCTATCGGTTTCTTATCTTCTGACAAATGCCTATGGCAGCGTAGCCCAGATAGCTGCGCTTCTGATAGTGGTGGGTGCGCTCACCAAGTCAGCGCAGTTCCCGTTCCATGAGTGGCTCACCGATGCGATGGAGGGCCCTACGCCGGTGTCTGCGCTCCTCCATTCATCGACTATGGTAAAGGCAGGGGTATTCCTCGCTGCAGTTCTTCTGCCATTTTTGCTCAAGCTGGGGATGGGGCCCGTGCTGATCGGTGCTGGCCTGGTAAGCGTTGTGGTCGCATCGTTAAACGCGCTCTCGTCAACGCACATAAAGAAGATACTGGCCTACTCGACCATAGAGGACATGGGCCTGATGTTCATAGCGCTCGGCTTCAATGCGCTTCCCGCTGCGATCCTTCTTTTTGTGTTCCAGACCTTCTACAAGGGACTTGTATTCATGGACGCCGGCGTCCTTACCAAGGCCAACAAGGACGAGAGCGACATCAGGAAGATATCAGGCAGCCTGAGACCGGCAATCATAATCCCGTTGGTGATTGGCGTCGCTGCGCTTGCGGGGATATTCCCGCTCGGCGGGTTCTTCGGAAAGGTGGCTGTCGAGGCTGCGGTACGGAATTATGCGGTTTATGGAATACTGGTTCTAGTGGAGATAGTCAGTTCGATGTACATATTTAGGTGGCTGCTAGTGCCGCTTGCGAAGGGGAAGCAGCCAAAAAAGGTTGAGTATGTTGTGCCAAAATCAATGACTACGGCTGTTTACATCTTGTCGGCGGCGGTGGTTATCACGTCGCTGGCTTGGATCTATCTGTCAGGGGGCTTCCAGAGTGTATTGATCACCTGGCAGGATTCAATTGTCTTCACCGCCATGGCACTCTTGGGCCTGGTTCTTTCCTATCTGCTATATTACAGGCGTCTTGTGGCGGCCCCGGGGTTGAGGAACTCGCTAAGCAGGGCCGCTGACTTCGGCACGGTTGTGAACGCATTCTATGGCCTTGTGGTTTGGATTGCAGGTGCATGCGGTGTAGTGATAGACTCATTCGACTACCACCTTTATGCAGCGATAAAGGCCTGCGGTCACTGGTTCGGCAGCGTAAGCGTAGTATTCGAGAAGACAGAGGACGGCTCGATCAACTACTACCTGGCCATGTTCGTGGTCGGTATAATAGTCGCAATGTTAGTTTTCGCGGTGATATGACGATCCTACTCACCTTGCCGATAATAGCGCTGAACCTCATAGCAATAGGTCTGGTCGCTCGCTTCCGCACTAGGGCGAGGATGATCTCGATCTGCGCTGCCGCCCTTTCGATGGTCCTGGCAGTCATCATGATATACCAGTTCGCGGTGTCGGGGAATGCGGCAACTGGAATTTACATACCTTATCTGAACATCGGGGTCTCGTTCGGGCTTAGCGGAATATCTGCGGTGCTGCTGCTCATGGCGGAGATCGTCATGCTGATTGCTGCGACATCGGGGAACACGGAAAGGGCGGGCTTTGCGGCCTCGGCGGCTCTGCTCTCCCTCTTCCAGATAGCCGCGGTTGGCCTTTTCACCTCGCTGAACCTGCTTCTTTTCTTCATATTCTGGGATTTGGGGGTCATTGCGATGTTCCTTATGATAAACATCCTAGGCTCCGAGAGGAGGCATTTGGCATCGATGAACTTCATACTTTACGAACTGTTCGCCAGCTCGATGCTCCTTCTTGGGATAATACTACTCTATGTATACCTGCCTGCCCATTCACTCAACATAAGCTATCTGGCGGTTTCTGCGGCCCTGCTTCCGCAGGGAATCAAGATTGTGGTGCTTATCTCCCTCTTCCTCGCCTTCATGACCAACATGGCGATCTTCCCAATGCATTTCTGGCTTCCCGATGCGTACGCGGAGGCGTCTACGCAGGGCTCGATGCTGCTGGGGGGCATCCTTACGAAGTTCGGAGGATACGGGATGATAATACTGTTCACATTGTCCGGGGTCGCTTCGGGGTATTCGCAGTACATCGCGGTGCTCGCCACCGCCTCGACCATATACGCCGCGCTGATGCTCATCAGGCAGAAGGATCTCAAGCGGGTGATAGCCTATTCCGCGATGCTGGAGATGGGAATTATAATGGTGGCCGTGTCGGCTTTCAACATGACCGCCACCTATGGAGCAACCTATGGCATGTTCTCGCAGGGGATCGCAATCGCCCTCGCCTTCCTTGCTGCCGGAGTGATAAGGAGGCTTTTCGATGAGACCAATATAGACAGGCTCAGGGATCTCTTGAGCGGAGCGAAATCTGCCTCGTGGGCATTCGCGCTCGCGGCGCTTTCAACATTCGGGTTCCCGCTGACCGCCGGCTTCCTCGGAGAGCTGCTGATATTCTTCGGTGTGGTGCAAAGCTTCGGAGTCTACGGCCTTGCGCCACTGATCGGTGTGCTGCTGATGGGCGCATACTTCTATTCCATAATAAGCGGCTCGATCATCTCGAAGGCCAGGCCCCTGAAGCCAAATGGGACCGCCTTCCCATCTGAGAGGTTCGGGTTCTACGCCCTTTCAATTGCTGTGGTTGTATTCGGAATATTGCCTTTCCTTTTGATAGGAATCCTGAAATTGTGATCTCATGCTACTATCCCAAATCGCAACGTTCCTGGTCCTGGCCCCTTTCATAATCATGACCATCTCCAGCTGCCTTGCTTCCAGGACCAAATCGCGCCGGTTCGCATTCTGGGGGGCGATGGTAGGCGTCCTTGTCGCCGCGTTCGGCGCGACGATCATCATGGACTGGAACATATCGCTGACTCTATTCGGATACCTGTCGGTCACCCCTCTGTCTGCATTCTTCATATTTCTTGCCTCTTTGGCGATAGCGCTGGTTGAGATACTTGCGTTCCGCTACTCAGAGCAGTTCCCGGAATTCGCATTCACCATGGCCCTCTCGTTCATCGGGATGTTCTTCATAGCCACCGCCCAGTCCCTTCTTCCGATACTGATAGGACTTGAAGTGATGACGGTGTCGACCACATTCATGATCCTCGTTCACGGAAAGAGGAGGGCAGAGGCTGCCGTAAAGCTGTTCATCTTTGGGTCGCTTGCCATTGCGGTGTTCTCCTTTGCCGCGGTGCTGATATTCAATTACAACCCGTCCCTTGCGCTCTCTGAGATTGCCGCTGGCTCGGGCTACATAGCAATGGCCTCCCTCGCCCTGTTCCTAGTCGCCCTCGGATTCGAGACAGGCATATACCCGTTCAACCTCTGGGTGCCGGACGTATACCAGGGGGCGCCCCCATTCGTGACCGCTGCCATCGCTGGAATAAACAAGAAGATTGCATTCCTGGCCCTTATCGAGATCCTTTTCTTCGTCTTCGCGGTCTATGTGCCATCCTACTACAAGGTCATCGAGATATTGGCAATAGTCACGATGTTCTTCGGCAACATACTAGCGCTAAAGCAGCCCAACCTGAAGAGGATGTTCGCCTATTCATCCATCTCGCAGGCCGGCTACATACTCATAGGGGTAGCAGCCGCGTCCACTGCTGGCCTTACGGCATCGCTCTTCTACATATTCGCCCACACCTTCATGATAATAGGCGCGTTCGCGATAGTGGGGTTCCTTGAGTCGCACGGAATAAACAGCGTTGACGACTGCAACTCGCTCTATTCAAGGAACGCATTCATGGCGGTGTCGCTTACGATCATAATGCTCTCGATGGCCGGGATACCGGGCCTCGTGGGCTTCTTCGGGAAGTTCATGCTCTTCTCGAGCGCGATAGCTTCCCACCTGGCGTGGCTCGCCCTCATAGGGATACTCAACAGCTTCATCTCGATATACTACTATGGGAGAGTGATCAACGCAATGTTCCAGAGGAAGAACGAGCGCACCATCCTTATCGACAAGTATGTGCAGCTAGTGGTGGTGTTCGTGCTTGCGATAATAATCACCTTTGGGGTATTCCCGCAGCCGCTCATCCACATGGCTTCGACAGCGGCCTCCTTCATACCTACTTAGCCATGCCCCTTAGCAGGAATCTCTTCAGGATAAGGCTAGGGCTGTCCATGTCACCGTATTTTCCCAGGAAGCCGTCCATCCCTAGCATCCTTAGGATCCTAAATGTCCGCTGCAGGTCGCTGTTTGAATAGTAGGAGTGGGCCAGCTTGTGGAAGCCGAGGTCTCTCCCGTAGGCTGCCCTCCATGCCTTCTCGTATTCGGCTAGCGGCCTACCTTCCCCTATCACCTTGGAGAGCGTGTCGGCACAGAGGCATCCGTATATTATCCCGCCCCCGGTGGTGGCCTTTACCTGCCCCGCGGCATCGCCCACGAGAGCCACGTTGCCCTTGACAGTCTTGAGCCTAGTGGAAAGTGGTATGATGCTTGCATGGGAGGAGAGTGGGGAGCCGCTTGTTTTCACGACCGAACGGGAAGCATCGTCCTTCATGAAGGCTAAGAAGGCAGCGCTGCTTGTGATCCTGGCCCGGTGGTCAATGCCCAATCCCAGCTCCACCGTGCTCTTTGAGTAGGGCACATGCCATCCGAAGAGGCCCTTTGCAAAGCCCCTGGAGAAGTAGAGGCCCACCATCCCAGTGTTTTCTATCTTATCAGACCTGAACTCGGCCTTGTAGGTTAGCACATATTCCCTTATGCCAGGGAAACCGAAGGCGCTTGCGACCGCCGAAACAGCTCCATCTGCTCCTATTATTGTGTTGCCCTTGTCTTCGGCCAGCTCCTGCAGTCTTTCCTTTGTGAGCCGCCGGCCCAGAGTTATGGTTGCACCGGCCTTCCGTGCCGCCCTTTCCGCACTTTTTGCAAGACTCTTCCGGTCGAGCACATAGGCAATCGGGCTTTTTGATGCTATCTCCAGCTTCTCCCTGCCGGCCACCAGGTAGGCGCCGTTGAGGGTGTTCACTATCGAGTCTTCGTAGTCAAGGCCTATTTTCTTCAGGCCGCTTATTGAAAGTATCCCGGATGCCTTGTCTGCGCCCTCCGAAACATCCCGCTTTGACTCGCAGAGCTCGACATCAACATCCCGCTCGGCAAGCCTTCGGGCTAGGTGGAGGCCCACGATTCCGCCACCCACAATTATAACTTTCTTCTCTTTGCACTCCAGAACAGACACCATTTATTCTAGCCTTATAGCCCCTATTTAAGCCTTTTCATCTATACTTTTACTGAACAGGTGAATTTACGGCTGATCCGAAACCACACAAGGGACCGATAAAGGCCCCGAAGATACAGATACAGAACATAGTGGTTAGCGCGGACCTTCACGCCGTGATAGACCTTTACGCACTTTCGAAGGGTGTCAAGGATGTTGACTACGAGCCGGAGCAGTTCCCGGGCGCCATCTTCAGGATAACAAACCCTACGAAGGCGACGATAATACTTTTCAAGAACGGCAAGATGATCTGCGCCGGCACAAAGACTGAGGCAAAGGTGAAGCAGGTTCTAGAGTACGCTTCCACAGTGATATCAAAGTATGTGATATCCCTCAATCCTTCCTGAAATAATTAATTTCAGCGTATTCTGCAGAGACTAGGTCCTTAGGAGTCCCGTGCCGGGTATGTGTATCAGGAAATTGTTCTTGGTCTCGGTGTCCTCGAATCCCATTCCGAGCTCATCTATTACGCGGAAGCCGGTTTTGTTGGCGGTTTTTATCAGGTAATCCCAGAGTCTGCCCTTGGGATTGAACATTTCGGATAGTGTCAGTGAGGTGCACCTCTTTGGGTCCGCCTTTATCTCCTTTAGCACGAAATGGAGCTTTGCGTCCCAGCCGACGGTCTCCACAGCAAAAGTGCGGCCTGCGTCGCCATATATGGCAGTGACGGCGCTGTTGACCACAGTTTCAAACTTTTGCCTTAGGGCGTCCAACTTGCGCGAGTCATATATGAAATTGTAGTTTGTTTGTGCCTGAGGTGGGGTCGCCTTTTTTTCAACGGTTATGATATCACTCAATATCCTTGGTCATCTTCAAATATTTATTGAATTCGGTGAAGAAGCTCTCCCAGGAGTACTTCCTTTTGGCGTTCTCCCTGCCCGCCTTGCCGAGTCTTGCGGCAAGGTCATCGTCCATCGCTATCCTTACCATCGCGTTAGCCATCTCCTCTGCCGAATTGACTAGTATCCCGGTCTTGTTGTTTGCTATGGTTTCCTTCGGTCCTCCTTCGTTGGCTGCTATTATGGGCTTTCCGCTAGCCATCGCCTCCAGCGGGACGAGGCCATAGTCCTCGTTTAGCGGGGGATATAGCACAGCCGTGCATTTTGAGTACATCGCATTCAACTGCTCGTCAGATACCTTTGTCTGGATCTCTATCTTGCTCGACTCCCTTGCAGATTCCAGAATTTTCTTGTAGTAGTCGTAGTAGAACTTGTCCTTCGAGACCGGGCCGCATATAACTAGGCTGTAGCCCTTGATCCTCCTGCTGAATATCTTGAAGGCCTCGATCGCGTAGTCCTGTCTCTTGTTTGGGGATATCCTGGACGGGTAGAGGAAGTACCTCTGGTCGCCCTTGTTTGAGTAGTTCTTGTATTCGACGCCTCCGCCAAGCACCTTCGCGTCGTTCCTGTGGTAGTATTTTGATATCCTCCCTTTCGTGTTTGGGCTGTTTGCGAGTATGATGGGTATCTGCTTCACCATCCTTTGGTCTATCGCCCTTACCGCGGCGGCCCCTGCCATGTAAACAGGCCTCATGTAGGGCTTCCTCATCGACATCCTGTAATGGTAGAGGTCGTAGATGTCCCTGAGGGGAGTGTGGCAGTACCACAGGGTCCTCTCGTTCTTGTTCCTGACCCAGTGGCTGGGGGCCATGTGGGCGTTTATCACGTCGAACTCGTCCTGCAGGTCGAGGTTGTAGAACCCGAGGCCGTAGGACAGCCCCTGCGAAGCCCTGCCATAGGGGAGCTTTGAGAACATGCCCTTCTTCGGGATTACCCTAACATCAAGCTTCCTGAACTCCTCAAAAGTGTTCAGAGGGTCGTATTCGGCAACGTAGATGGGCGCCTTGTAGCGCTGCGCTATCTTGAGAACCACCCTCTCGCCGCCCCCCTTGAGCGTGAGATTTGACTGCGCTATCGCGAGCTTCATTGGCCGCACCATTCGTTTTATATAGAGGTTAGGGCTGATTATTAAATGATTCCTATGGATCTAGGCGAGGGGCTTAGACAGGCTCTGGCAAAGCTCAGCAAGGCCACTATAATAGACGCCAAAACGGTGAAGGAGTTCAACAAATCCCTGCAGAAGGCGCTCCTTAGCTCAGACGTTGAGGTCCAGTTGGTGCTCAAGCTCACTGACCAGATCGAGGAGAAGGCGCTGAAGAGCAACCTCCCCGCTGGAGTAGACCCGCGCGACTACATAACAAACATAGTCTACGAGGAGCTGGTGAAGCTGGTCGGAGAGGGCTACGTCCCTAAGATGGAGAAGAAGAAAATCCTGATGATGGGGCTCTACGGCTCCGGGAAGACAACGACATCGGCCAAGCTGGCTAAGTTCTATCAGGACAGGGGGCTAAGCGCCGGGCTGATTTGCTGCGACGTGTCCAGGCCGGCTGCCTACAAGCAGCTGGAGACCCTTGCAAAGCAGGCCAACGTTCCGTTCTTCGGGATCGAGGGAAACAAGAGCGCTGACAAGATAGCAAAGGAAGGCCTTCAGAAGTTCAAGGACAAGGACATAGTGATATGCGACACCAGCGGGAGGAGTTCACTTGACTCCGAGCTCATAGAGGAGCTGAAGAGGGTCAACAAGGTCTTTGCGCCTGACGAGAAGGCGCTGGTTATAAGCGCAGACACGGGGCAGATAGCAGGCAAGCTGGCGAGGGAATTCGACAATGCGGTCAAGATATCTGGGGTAATAGTAACCAAGATGGACGGCTCTGGGAAGGGGGGTGGGGCGCTCAGCGCTGCCAGTGCCGCCAATGCTAAGGTAATGTTCATAGGAGTGGGAGAGAAGCTAGGCAACATAGAGCCCTTCAACCCCAACAAGTTCATAGGCAACCTGCTCGGGATACCCGACATCGAATCCCTTGTGAAGCACATAACCACTGCGATAAGCGAGTCCAAGATGGATCCGAAGAAGCTTGAGAAGGAGGAGCTAAACTTCGAGACCTTCTACGAGCAGCTCGACGCGATGAAGAGCATGGGGCCGCTCAAGAACATGTTCGGTATGATGGGAGTCAACAACGTCCCGAAGGAGGTCATGGAACAGGGCGAGGAGAGGCTGAAGAAGTACAAGGTCATAATCGGCTCGATGAGCAAGGCCGAGAGGAAGAACGAGAGGCTGCTGCATGAGCCGGGGCGGGTCACCAGGATAGCGAAGGGGGCAGGTGTGCAGGACAAGGACGTAAGGGCGATGGTCGCCGAGTTCAACAAGATGAAGAAGGCCTTCAACACACTCAAGAACGACAGGAACTTCAAAAAGAGGTTCAAGTTCGGGTGATTTTTTGGCGGACGAGCTAATCGACATATTTGACGAGAATAACAAACCGCTCGAAATAAAGAAAATGAAAAGCGAGGCCCACACGGATGGATTGTGGCACAGGGCCGCTCACATCTGGATATACAATTCAAAAGGAGAGATACTTCTGCAGCTCAGGGCCAAAGACAAGCAGTTTTGGCCCGATAGGTGGGATATTTCGGCTGCTGGACATGTCGGAGCCGGTGAAAAGCCGGAGGACGCAGCAGTTAGGGAATTAAGCGAAGAATTAGGGATCAGTGCCAAAGCGGAAGACTTAGAATTTGTCATGGTAAAAACACAGGATTCCCAGTTTAATGGATTGAAAAACAAGGAACACGATTACGTCTACCTGTTCAGATTCGATGGCGATATTAAGGAATTGACCATGCAGAAAGAGGAGGTTCAAGGTCTAAGATTTTTCGGCATTGATGAACTGGAGAGGGAGATAAGCGAGGCACCGGGGAAATACGTCTTACATACCGGACGCTATTGGAGGGAGATAATTAAGAAGGTTAAGGCCAAGGCTCCAGTCAGATAAGCTTCTTCTGGGAGATGGCATCAGTTTCCTCCAAATTTGAGAATTCCACTTCTCCATACACGCCGTCATATCCCGGTTTTATCTTCAGTTTTCCTGCTCTGTTGGCCATTATTATGTCGACCAATTTGGGGTCCGCCTCCGCCAGCTCTTTTTGGCTTACGTCAATCATTATCTTAAGCTCATTCCCGAACTTTTCGATCAACGAATCGTAAACCCCCCAGCATTTCTTGCCAGCCAGCGGTGTCTTGTAGACAAACGAAATGAGCTCCTGCAGTGGCACAAGAGTGTAGTATGGCTTCGGGTCCTTTGGCTTGTAACCAAGAGGTTCTTTTGCTATCTCCTCAACTCGGTAGTCAACTCCGATAACCAATGGCTTATGGCAGACAGGACATATGCCCTTCAGTTTCTTCGTTTCTTCCGGAGAGGAGGAGAAGTTACAGTCCCTGTGGCCATCCCAGTGGTATTTGCCGTAGGACGGAGGGGTTTCGATCGTACCCCACAATCCATTTCCAGTTCTGATCGCCATAATTATGTTATCGTAACTCAGCTCTGGGATGTCGAATATCGCCGCCTCCCTGCCGAGCCTCCACGGCCAGAAAGAGTGTGCATCGCTAAAGCTCACCACGTTTATGTTCTCCTTGAACCTCCAAAGCATTCCAGGGTCTGCACTCAATCCAGATTCCACCGCATATATCTTGTCGGACATGTCAAGGAAGCATTCGGATAGGGAGTCGAAGCCAGATTTGCTCCCGAACACGCCGAAGAAAGGCGTCATGCAGTGGGCCGGTATGATCTCAATCTTGTCGTCTATTTTCTTGAGGTCCCTGACAAGGTCTCTGCAGGTCATACCAAATATGGGCCTTCCATCGTAATCCAGCCTTCCCTTGCTGCCCAGATAATCCGTAATCTTGTCAGCCATTTTGGTGTTCGGTGCGTAGACGAGCAGGTGCACGGCCCTCCTCTTGCCGCCCTGGCTGAACATTAGGCTTACTTCAGTCTGCCAAATGAATGGGAAACCTGTCTTCGTCCTCAGTATCCCCTTGTCGTCCTCTGTGAGAGCGGCGTCTATCTCCTTACGGTGGAGCGGATGCTGGAAGTCTCCTGTTCCTATGAGGTCCAGGCCCTTTATCCGCCCGTACTTCTCCAGGTTCTCGATGCTAAGGTCCTTGCTGGTCGCCCTAGCGTACTTCGAATGTACCTGCAGATCGGCTATTATCCTCAATTAGACCCCCGCTTAATAAGCATAAAATAGATTCGTAACATAATTATTTAGCGATACGTGAAGTTATGGACAAGGACAGCCAGAGGATTAGGAAGGTCATGTCCCTTCTCAAGAGGAGATACGGCTCGGGAAAGCCGGCCTTCCTGCATTTCTCGACGCCATGGCAGGCATTGGCAGCCACAATACTTTCAGCCCAGTCACAGGACGCGCAGGTCAACAAGGCCACCAAGGTGCTCTTCAAGAGATACCCCAAAGTCGAAGCTTATGCAAAGCTTAAGCCCCAACAGCTTTACAAATACGTTGGACGCATAGGCCTCTACAAGGGAAAGTCCAAAAGCATAGTCAATTCCGCTAAGATTATTGTCCGCGACTTCGGCTCAGAGGTCCCGAAGAGCATAGAAGAACTGGTCATGCTACCTGGAGTGGGAAGGAAGACCGCGAATGTCGTTCTTGCCAACGCTTACAAGATAAACGAGGGTATAGCGATAGACACGCACTGCATAAGGGTGTCAAACAAGCTGGGCTTCGTGAAAACGGAGGATCCGCTCAAGATAGAGAAGAGACTTATGGATATCGCACCTAAATCTGATTGGAGGGAGATAAACCATCTCTTCATAGATCTCGGTAGGGATGCCTGCACTGCAAGAAGGACCTACTGCGAGAGATGCACACTCAATAAGATATGCCCATCAAGCACGGTAAGAAAATGATAGCCACACTGTTTAGCGGGGGAAAGGACTCTACGCTAGCCCTGCACAAGATGGACGCGCTTGGCAAGAGGACCGAACTGCTTATAACCATGATATCCGACAACGACTTCAGCTACATGTTCCACAAGCCCAACATCATGCATACCAAGCTGCAGGCGGAGGCGCTAGGGATAAGGCAGGTGTTCTACAAGACGAAGGGAGTCAAGGAGGAGGAGCTCGCAGACCTTGAGAAGACGTTCGTTGAGAATGGGGTGACCGAGCTGATAACAGGGGCCGTCGCAAGCAACTACCAGAAGGAGAGGATAGAGACCATCTGCAAGCGCCTTGGTATAGTGTGCCACTCTCCGCTCTGGAAGATAGAGCCCTTGGAGGAGCTCAACGAGCTTTCCATGCTTTATGAGGTAATAATAACGCAGGTGGCGGCCGAGGGGTTCGACGAGAGCATGCTTGGTACCAAGATTGACGGTGATTTCACGGACAGACTTATCCAGTTGAACAAGAAGTACAGAATAAACATGCTATTCGAGGGAGGCGAGGCAGAATCATTCGTTCTCGATGCCCCCCTTTTCAAAAACGGGATAGAGGTAACAAAAAGCCATATCGAGAGGGAGGGCACGGTGGCCCGCTTCATCATCGACGAAGCTAGGCTCTCCCAGAAATAGCTTTTAGGATATGGGTCATAATAGTAGGGTCTAGGGGCCTGTGGTCCAATGGTACGACGTCAGCCTTACACGCTGAAGACCGGAGTTCGATTCTCCGCAGGCCCATCAGAACTTCATCTTCCTGAATGCGTATGTTCCTATGGAAACCATCACTGCGGCGAAAACTATTAGGACTACGAAATCTGTCACCAGGCCGAATCCGCTGGCCGAGCCAAGTATCACTGTCCTAAGGGCGTCCACGGCGTAGGATACCGGGTTTACCGCCACGAATCCAAACAGCCATGACGGCAGGTTCTTGACCGGGAACAGCGCGCCGCTTAGGAGGAAAAGCGGGAATATGAGGAAGCTTGTCACCAAACCAAACCCCTCCGGGCTGGTCATGATAGACCCTATGGTCAGGCCTAGGCTGATTATCGAGACCATGAGCAGCATTATCACCACGAGCGTCACGATCACCGAAAGGATGGTGAAGTGTATCCCGAAGAACAGCGAGCCCAGCACCATCAGGACGATTATCTGTATTATCCCGTCGGTTGATCCGCCGAGGACCTTTCCGAAGAATATGGTGGTTCTGCTAAGCGGTGCCACAAGCACCTCCTTGAGGAAGTCGACCCGCTTGTCGAATATTATGTACATACCGAAGAACAGCGAGCCGAAGAGTATTGTCATGGCGAGTATCCCGGGAAATATGAACTGCTGGTAGTTTGCGCCCCCGCCAATCTCGACTATTGAACCGAGCCCCGTTCCAAGTATTATGAGCCACATCAGCGGTTGCACAATCGCGCCAACCAGCCTGGAGGTCTCCCTCATGAAGACCTTGATCTCCCTGTACCAGATCGCATATAGACCCCCGATCTCGCTCACCATATCACCTATTGTTGCTCTGCACCGCCTTCTCGAAGAAGCTCTCGTTGCCACTTTCGTCGCGTATCTCCCTTCCTGCGAAGTGCATGAACACGTCGTTGAGGGTTGGGGACCTTGACTCCACGCTCTCTACGCTTCCCACTTTTCCGAGTATCTCCTGAAGATGCGCTCCCGCATCGTTGACAGTTAGCGTCAGCACCCCATCCTCATACTTTGCATTCTTGACGTATCTAAGCTTGCGAATCGGTGTTAGGTTGGGCTTTTTCTTCATCATGAGCCTGACCATGTCGCCGCCCAGCTTCTTCTTGAGGTTCTGCGGTGTGTCGAGCGCCACTATGGTTCCATGGTCTATTATCGCCAGCCTGTCGCAGAGCTGGTCTGCCTCCTCCATGTAGTGCGTTGTAATTATTATCGTGACCCCTTTCTCCTTGGAAAGGCGCTTTATGTATCCCCAGAGGTGCTCCCTAGTCTGCGGATCAAGGCCGAGGGTCGGCTCGTCCAGGAAGAGTATCTTAGGCTGGTGAAGCAGTCCTCTTGCGAGCTCAAGGCGGCGCCTCATCCCACCGGAGTAGCGCTTCATCCGCTCGTGCTGCCTCGATGTTAAGTCCACCAGCTTCAGCACATCGTCCATCCTCTTGTTGACATCTCTCATGTTCACCCCATACATCAATGCATGGAGGTAGAGGTTCTCCCTGCCCGTGAGGATCTCGTCTGAGCTCGGGTCCTGGAAGACAAAGCCTATGCTGTGCCTTACCTTTGAGGGATCCTTTGCCACATCAGTCCCATCCACCCATGCGGTTCCAGATGTCGGCGGCAGCAGCGTCGCAAGCATTGATAGGGTGGTCGTCTTTCCCGCCCCGTTGGGACCTAGAAGGCCGAATATCTCGCCTTCCTTGATGTTGAGGCTGACCTTGTTGACCGCAGTAAGCTTTCCGAACTTCTTGGTGAGGTTCCTAGTCTCTATGACACCCATGGGCCGTATAGGACATGCGATATATTTAAAGATTTCGGGCTTTTTGGCTGGCTCGAATTTCAGTCAGAATCCGAGCACCTCTTTGACGAGAATTATTGTTGTCCTGCCTTTTGATATCTCCCGGTTCATAAGCACCAATTTTGCCACAACGCTGCCTGGAATCCCGTAGGCCTTCCTGGCGCGCTCGCTTTCGAGAGGCAGTGTGTATTCGTATATTCGCTTCGTGCCCTGCTCTACATCCTTCACTATCTTCTGGGTACCCACGATCCAGATGACGTGTGATGCCCCGTAAACGTAGGCGGGAAGCTGGCTGCCCGAGGCCGAGGCTATCATTGCCTTCCCATCCTCGGTTATCGCATGCACGCTACCCACCACCCAGTCCGGCGCCGCCCCTAGCATTACCATCTCCTTCCTCTGCGTATTCCTGTCCAGGCTGTGGAGTTTGTTCCTGACCGAGTCATACTTTCCGGATTCATTTAGCTCCTTTGAGAGGCCTATGGAATCGACCGTTTCAGAGGTAACGGTGAATACCTCAGAACCTTTTGGTATGAGTTCCAGGGCCTTTTCCTTTGCCTCCTGCCCGTTTTCAACGACTAAAGCCGTAAATCCATTTGTGTTTAGAGACTTCACTGCGGCCTCTATCGCTTCTTCCCCAGCTTGTTTATTCCATGCCATATAATCATTGTGTTGAGTATAAGAGAGAAGAACTAGTTGTTCTTCTCCAGGGCCTTTATGCGCTCCTCGACAGCCTTGAGCTCGTTCTGGAGTTCGCCCTTGTATCCCTTCAGCATCTCTACCTTCTCTTCCTTCGTGAGGAATCGCCTCACTTCGCTACCGTACCCGCAGCCGCATTCGTTGTTGTACATTTTTCCACCTTCCTACACGGACGTATAGGACATACTATATTGTTATCACGAAGATATATAAACGTATAGGACGTCATATATGTATCTGATTAAATGGACTCTGACGGATGCTGCGACATGAGGGGCTTTCTCTCGTTCCAGATACTTTGGCTCCTTTCCAAGGGAGACCTGTGCGGAGAGGACCTTGCGAAGGAGATAGAGAAGAGGAGGGGAGAGAAGCCCAAGGCCGGCACCATATACCCGGCCCTCAAGGAGCTTAAGGCTAAGGGCTTCATAAGGGGCAAGGCGGATGGCAAGATGGTGGTCTATGCGCTCACCGCAACCGGCAAGAGGGCGGTGGCTGTCGCAAAGGCAAGGTTCATCCACTCCTTCGGGGACATAATCTCTTCCTGATGGCATGCCCATAAAAGATTTCGAGAGCGCAAGGACATACCTGGAATCGCTAATCCCCAAAGAGAGGGAGGACTACGAGAGGATCGGACTTGGCAGAATGAGGTCGCTGCTTGATGCGATTGGGAACCCGCAGGATTCATACCCTACGATACATGTCGGTGGGACTGCGGGGAAGGGCTCGACCGCCACCATGATCGCCAGCATACTCCGGTCGGCAGGCTATAGGACAGGCCTTCACGTATCACCGCATCTTCAGGACATACGCGAGAGGATGCAGGTAAATGGCAAATTCATCGGCGAGAAGGAGTTCGTAGGCCTGGTTCTGAAGATCAAGAAGGGAGTGGAAGAGGCAGAGAAAGAGTCTGGGTACGGCAGACCCAGTTACTTTGAGGCCCTGCTTGCGTTAAGCTTTGAGTGCTTTAGGGTGGAGAAGGTCGAGGTAGCAGTGGTCGAGGTCGGGATGGGTGGCAGGCTTGACGGAACTAACGTGATAAGCCCAAAGGTTGTCGTGCTTACCAATGTCGGATTGGACCACATGGAGGTCCTGGGGGACAGCATAGAGAAGATCGCCTCGGAAAAGGCAGGGATATTCAAGAAGGGTATTGATGTCGTAACCGGGGTGACCCAACCCTCTGTCTTGAAGATTGTCGATGACACGGCTGCCAGCCTCGGGTGCAGGGTAGAGCATCTGGATAGGGAGATTAAGGCCGGCAAGGTTAGGCGGTCGGAAGGCGGCTTTAGCTTTGACCTTGCAATAGGCGGCAAGAAGCACGAAGGGATTCATCTCTCCTTGATGGGACTACACCAGGTGGGCAATGCCGCCCTTGCGATAGCCGCAGCATTGAGGATGAATGACCATGGCTTCTCTGTGGATGACAATCAGGTAAGGGAGGCATTGGATAAGATTGTACTTCCGTGCCGGTTTGAGATTGTGCGCAGGAACCCGACGGTGATACTGGACGGAGCGCACAACCCGATGAAGATGAAGTCGCTTGTTGACGCCCTTGCCTCCAACTACAGGGGCAGGCGTATCGCTTTCGTCTTTGCGGTTAAGAAGGACAAGAACGTGAAGGAGATGGTCGATCTTCTCTCCCCGATCGCTTCAAAGTTCTACTTCACGGGATTCCTGGCCAACACCGACGTTGGCAGGTGGATGTGCTATGATCCGAAGAAGCTGGCAAAATTCGCCGATGTCGATTCAGAGGTCATACCTGATTCCCATCGGGCCTACAGCAAGGCCATCAAAGAAGCTGGAAAGGATGGCATCGTATGCGTGACTGGATCGCTCTACCTTGCAGGCGAGCTTAGGTCGTGATCCCCATCAGGGTTCGCGCCAGCGCGCCTTCTTGTATGCGAGGATTATCAGCGCTGCGCATACCCCGATAAGCACTATCCAATCGACTGCGAGATTCAGGGGCGAGATGCTTATGTAACCTATTGCGCTTTGCACTATCTCTGCGGCGTAGGTGGTGGGAGAGATGTAGGCCAGGTACCTAAACGGCAGGGGTATGTAGCTGAGCGGGTAGTAAACGGGTGGTATTGTGGTGAGGACGACAGATAGTATGCCAGAGAAGCCCCAGCTCTGCATGACATCCGATGTTAGGGTCGAGAGGACGAACCCCAGGACTATGGAGAAGATAAACGTCACGGCCATCACCCCGATTATTATGCCGGTCTGCAGGAGCGTCGGGTGTATGTATACCGCCGCGAGTATGGCAAGCAGTACTATTACCGGCACTGCGAATATCAGCTCCGAGAGGCCCATCCCGGTGATATAGGTAAACGAGCTTGTCGGGGAGCTGACCACCATGTCCTGGAGCTTCATGTCATTCTTCAGATGCGAAAGATCGCCCTGCAGGCCTATGCCGGCAGTTATGGTGGTCATTATCAATGCCCCCTCTATTCCCACGTTTATCAGGTTGCCGTGGCTTACCAGAACTATTATGATTAGTATGGAGAAGGGGGCGAGTAGCGTATTCACCAGCATTATGGGGTAGTTCTCCATCGCGTATATCGCGTTTACAAGGATCGAGGCCAGAACCTGGCTCATCTTGTTTCGTTTCACCATCCTTGATCATCCCCTGCAATTTCCTCCTGTATCGGCCTCTTTGCGATGTAATAGAATATGTCCTCAAGCGACACCGGGTTCGTGGAGAACCTTATCTTCTCGCGTATGAGCTTGTTGGATATCTCGAATGCCTTTTTCTCGCTGGTCATCACCTGGTGGCCGCCGTCGAACTTTGTGGTCCTTACGCCGGCGAGAGCCTTCGGCTTGGATCCCTGCATCACCCGTATGCTATACTGCTGCCCCACCTTTTTCCTCAATTCGTTCATCGACCCCATGGCCAGCAGGTGCCCCTTTTCGAGTATGCCTATCTTGTCGGCGAGGTGCTCCGCCTCCTCGAGGTAGTGGGTCGTCAGGAATATCAGGTAATCCTTCTTTAGCTCGTTGAGCAGCTTCCACAGATCCGCGCGGGAGATGGGGTCCAGGCCGGTGGTGGGCTCGTCAAGGAAGATGACCTTTGCCTCGGATGCGAGAACCGTCGCGACCAGTACCTTTCGCTTTGTGCCTCCGGAGAGGAGGCGATTGAACTTGTTCTCGTACTGCTCAAGCCCTAGCTTTCGAAGCGAGGCTCTCACCCGCTTTGATGCCTCCCGGTATCCGAATCCGCGGTAGAGCAGGTAGCATAGGATCGTCTGGCGGGGCGTGAGCCAGGGTATTGCGCGCGCCTCCTGCGGCACTATCGCGATCATGTCCCGCACCTTGTTTGTATCCTTGACCACGTCCATGCCGTTTATGAATGCAGAGCCGCTGCTTGGCATAAGCTGCGTGGAAAGGATGCGTATCAGCGTCGTCTTCCCGGCGCCGTTGCGACCTATGAGGGCCACGATCCCCTTGCTGGGAAAGTCGATGTTCACCCTGTAGAGTGCGTTCTTCTTGTGGTCATAGGTCTTCGAGAGACCTTTGCAGACTATTCCATCCATGGAGATGCACTGTAAGTTAAATGGACTCTGCGGGAGTCGCACCCGCCGCCTCCCCGTTGCAAACGGGGCGCTCTACTGATGAGCCAAGAGCCCTGCAGGATAAGATATTAACTTCCTTCCAATTCTTTAATGTTATCGCTTCTTACTGCCCGACTGCTTCTTTGCCTTCATTGGGGACCTGCGCGGCATCTTGCGCCTCTGCGGAGCTGCCTTCCTTGATGGCCTCGCCTTTGCCTGGCGCGACGGCACCCCTTCGCTCACCAAACTGTCTATCATGGCCAGGTCCTTCTTGGAGCTCTTGTCGGCCTCCAGCTCGTCGAGCATGCGTTCGACTGCCGTATCCTTTGATATCTCCGTCTCCTTGTCGGCGTTGTTGAGGAATGCGTTCTCCACGTCGCCCTTCTTGAGCACCTTGTTTAGCGCGCTGAGCTGCCTTATGCGCCTTATTTCCTCCTGGTAGCGCTTCTTTTTCGAGTCCATTCCAACCAATCTAGTTTTGCTCTGACAGGTTTTTAATTGTTCTGCTCTTTTGCGGGTCGGAGAGGGCAGGGTTAGCCGTAGGGGCGTTTACTTTTTGCCCTTTGTAGGGACAGTAGAGAGTTGGATTAGTAGGTCCCGGTTGTCCTCTTCTGCAGCCCTCACGCGCTTTACTTCGCCGCATTTTAGGCACCTGTAGCTTATCGTAAAGGTCTGGCCCTGATATATTGCGGATGTGGGCTCCATCTTGCCCTTGCAGTCTGATGCCCTGTCTCCCGGATTTATGTCTACATGCTTGCTGACCAGGCAGACCGGGCAGTGGTCGGTATATCCGGTCCCTCTGACCATAGTATCGCAGAAATCGCACTTGAAGTCCTCCTTCGTGCGCTGGAACTTCCTTCTCGGGGCGGTCGCCTCTGTCTCTGCATCCCGCTTCTTCGTAACCATGTTATTCATCTTGCTTTTCAGATATTTATCTTTTGCGACTAGATATGGCATGGGTTGTGGAGTTGAGTATCCTGTCGGCAAGGTAGGAGAATGTAGCCATCCCTATCCGGCCCTCATCAAGCAGCGGATTGAACTCGCATATGTCTATCCCGATGGTATTTGGGGTTATGAACTTTTCTGCGAATCGTAGGAGTTGTTGCACTGCCAGCCCGCCCCCGACAGGGCTTTGAACGGCAGGCATGCAGGAAGGGTCCAGAACGTCAACATCTATTGAGAGGTATACAGATTTTAGGGGCGATGCACGCTTTTCCAGGCCTGCCGGGCCCATCTTGAGCAATTCCTCCGTAGTTATCACCTTGAGACGGCTGTTCGCCCTTATCCTGTGGTGATGGCTTCTAGAGCCGATGACGAGAACCTTAGCATTGCCGAACCGCTCCAGGATTCTTGTGATGAAATCCCAGTTCTTTGGCGCCTCTGCCTTCTCGAATGCATCGACATGTGCATCGAAGACCACAAGATTGAATTGCGAATCCTCTTTGATGATTTCTTCAAGTATCCCAAGTGTTGCCGAATGATCCCCACCTATAAACAGGGGGAGCCGGTCAGTCTTCATGCTTTGGCTTATAGGTTCGCGCAACTCCAGAAACGAGTCCGCTCTCTTCTCTGGTACCCTAAGATTGTTCGGGATGCCGTTGGATTGCCAGTAGTCCCGAAGCATCTGAGGCGCTAGAGATGCCCCCGGCACCATGCCGCCTTTATCGTATGGAAGGCCCTGACATTCGTTTCTTTTTTCCATGAAAGCACTAATTTCTCTTTTCCGCTACCACAAGCGATTCCTGGACCTTTATCGCCATCTCTGCGGCCTTTGCATGCAGACAGCTGTTGTAATCCGGGCTGTTTCTGTTCTTCTCCTCTATTATCGCCCTGGCCCTGCAGCCACCTTTGCACAGCCCAGCGAGTTTGCACTGGTTGTTTGAATACCTGCTGCATTCCGATCCCCTGAAGTCGAGCACCTTCTTCTCGCTGCTCCAGATCTTGGCAAGGTCGTCGGTGATTATGTTCCCTATGTTGTACTCGTCGCCAAGGTCCTCATTGAGTATCTCGCAGAATCCCAGATTACCGTTTGATGAGATGTAAAGGAGCGTATCGCCGACTCCGCAGAAGGTGTTTATGCCGCTCGCCTTTTGCTCGCTCCAGTACTTGTCGTTCCTGGTTATGTTGCTTACCTCGAGCTTCTCCCTTGAGCTGCCCTTCCTGCCGAGCATCCAGGAGTAATATTCCTTGTATATCCCGAAGTTCTTCTTTCTCTGCTCCAGTGTGAACTTCTGCGCGGAAACGCCGCAGGACCTTCCTGTCGGGAGCACCCCGTCGACGACCAACTCGTCTACGCATAGGTCGTCCATCAGCTTGAGGATCGGCTTGAATCCGTCCCGATTTATGTCGCTTATGGTGCATGACACGCTGACCTTCAACCCTTCCCTTTTCAGTGCGGCTATGGAATTTATCGTCTTCTCGAAGCTATGGGCGCCCCTTATCTTGTTGTGGAGACTTTCAGAGCCTGCGTCGAGGCTTGTCCTTATCCCGTCGAGGCCGAGAGCGCCAAGCCGCCGTATCAGCTTGTCGTCCATGAGCGTAGCGTTGCTGAACAGGACGACATAGAAGCCCTGCTTCTTGGCGTAGCCTATTATATCGAGCATGTCCGACCTGGCTAGAGGTTCGCCTCCGGTGAAGTTCACCTCCAGCACCCCGATCTCCTTGAGCTTGTCGAGCGCAAGGAATATCTGCTGGGTCGAGAGTTCGTTTGTTCTGGTGCTGGTAGAATTGGAGTTGTTGTAGCAGTAGAAGCACTCGAGGTTGCACCTCCTTGTGACCTCGAACATCGTGCTTACTATTGGGGGATTGGTCCTGCCTACCCTGGAGGACGGGATCCTTGCCGAGGCCCGTTCTGCTGCAATGGTGACGAGACCGGATTCGATGAGCGGACCCATGAGTTTATCAAGTTCGGCTTCTGCAGTCGTGGCATCCATACCAAATTCGGAGGAGATCCTGGAGAGTATGACCTGCCTTTCCTGCGGCTCTGGATTGAACACCTTGTTGAGGATCGCGTATGCGCTCTCGTTCAGTTCAGCTGTGACTGACCTGTCCCGATTGAACATCACAGACTGGACCTGGCCCTCCACCTTGTAGAGGTACGCCTCGCTCGAGAAGAAGCCGCCTTGGTTAGACACAGGTAGCTACCCCACACACTACCTTGGAATATGCTCCCCGATTATCCAGGAGGGCACCGTCCGAATGCTATCAGGTTCTTTGTCCTTTTTATGACGACGTTGACCGTCGGCATCTTTTGCTCTGCACCCGTCTTTCCACCCTTTGATTCCGTTTCGTTTGCCATAAAACCACGGTATTATTTGCTTTAAAACGCTATATTAATCTTTCGTACCGGTGATTCGTTCATGGACTGTGCAGCATGCAATTACCCGAGCTTCAGCGCCATCAGGTTGCCCTTTTTGCCGTACTTCAACACCGTCTTGAAGTTGAATCTTTTGTAGAATGAGGGCCTGGCTGCAGTGAGCATCACGAACTTGGCACCTTTTCTTTTCTTTATCTCGGCTATCGCGCCTTTCACCAACATAGTTCCGATCCCCTTCCCCTGATGCTTGGGTGAGACATTCACCCAGAATATCTCGTAGGCGTTGTAGTCGATCCAGGATTGCATGTAGCCAGTCAAACCGATTATCTTTCCCTTTTCCTCAGCAACAAGGTATCTGGGCCGTATCGCGCCCTTACCGAATGCGTCGGCCATCTCGGCTTTCGACTTTTTGCCATAGAATTCAGAGTAGTTGGCCTTCACTATCCCAGAGGCTTTGAGGATGTCTGCTTTCGTAAGGCGCCTAAGTTTCATAAATGGAATTTTGGCGAGCCGACTTAAAAGCATTTACCCTGCGTGTACTCACCTTATCTCTTTGATGAAGACGATCGCATCGCTGTTCCCCCAGAGCCTTTTGACATATCCCGCCTCCTTGAATCCGTGCTTTATGTTGTATTTGTAGGCGATTCTGTTGCCGGGTTCCTCTTCCGCGACGATCTTGCGTATTCCCCCCTTTCTTGCTATCTTGATAAGCCGACCCATCAAGGCCGAGCCAACCCCGAGCCGCCGGTATTCCCGCTTTATGTAGATGTCCTCGAGGTGAATATGGCGGCTCCAGAGGCTTCCGTAGATCATGTAGCCGACTATTGAGCCGTCCGCAAGCGCGATAAGCGTTTTGTTTCCCTTGATGCGGTCCCTCATGTACCTGGCCCCGAATCCCGGGTTTTCCCTGTTCCAGTCAGGCCATGCCTCCTTGCCCATCCGTTTGAGCTCCGTAAAGTCCTTTGTTGTGGCAGATCTGATCGTAAGGTTCTCCATAGAGCAGGATACGACTTTTGGATGATAAATAAATGCCCCGGGCGAGCATGCATTTTCTCTCCTGCCCTTCGTCGCAACCTATTTATACCTTCTTCTCCTAACCAATAGTCGGTGCTGAAATGGCTGCTGGAGCTCTTATAGGCTCACTCTGAATTCGAAAGCTACGTTTTACAACACCGCTTTATGAAGATCTGGGGATAGACTTTCTAGTCTATGGCGTCATTTACCGTGAAATCGCGCGTTTGTGCGATGGATTTGAGGAGAAGAGGTTATGAAGTACATATTCATGCCACCTAGAGGATGGCTAGGCTGTAGTAGCTGTGAAGGTCGTGGCAAGCTGCGATAAGCTCCGGGGAGCCGCAAGTCAGGTTTTGAACCGGAGATCACCTAAAGTGCCGACGAGGCACGCACACGCGGCGAACTGAAAAATCTTAGTAGCCGCAGGAAAAGAAAGCGAAAGCGATGTCGTTAGTAAAGCGATTGAAAGCGACACAGGGCAATCTGAATCTTCCTCCGCAAGGGGGATAGAGATGTGGGACGGTTTATCATCCCGATCACGAGTCGAGCGTTCTGGAAAGAACGGCCATAGAGAGTGACAGCCTCGTAGATCAAGTGAAAGGGAGTTACCGTAATAGAGTAGCACTGGTTGATTATCCAGAGCGAAGACGGGGGCATTAAACCCCAACCCTAAATATTGACTATAGACCGATAGTGGACAAGTAGCGCGAGCGAAAGCTGAAAAGAACCCATACGTATGGGATTGAAAAGATCTGAAACTAGGTGGCGACATGAAGGTAAGGCGTTAAAGTGATGATCCATGCAGAAGCTGAAGCACGAAAGATCAATGCGATGCGTGAGTAACAGCGTCTTATCATTCTTCTTGAAGCAAGAGCCAGGGAGTGTATTTGAGTGGCGAGCCGCCGCAAGGCGGCGCAGCGAAAGCGAGAGCGCGCAACATGTGAGGCGCATGGTATGAAAATGCCAAAGTCACTTTTCTACGACCCGAAGCCGTTGTGAACTACGCGAGATTAGGGCGAAGCTAGGCTAAAGCCTGGTGGAGGCCCGCAACCTGTCATGGCATGTCCTGTTGGGTGAGTTTCGGGTAGCGGCGATATACCATTCGAACACGGCAATAGCGGGTCCCCTCTGAAGTATCTTTAGGATAGCTCTGGGCGAGTTTGCATATGCGGTAGAGCTACCGATCAATCAGGGCGGAGTCGGAAGGGTCCACTGATTTGTCAAACTCCGAATGCATATGCTGCGTAGACCCCGGGAGTCGGCGAGGTTGGGTAAGCCAGCCCCGCGAGACTGCAAAGATAGTGAATGTGGTTAAGGTCCCAAAATTCTAAGTTGAGTGTCTTAAAGGCTGAATGTGTCACAGACAGCCGGGAGGTAGGCTCAGAAGCAGCCACCCTTTAAAAAACGCGTAATAGCGTACCGGTAGAGACGCATTTGGCTGAAGATATACGGGGCTAAATCAGGTACCGAGACCACATCGTACGATAAGTACGGGTAAGAGGGCATTTGGCACGGCAAGAAGTAAGTTCGAGAGGACTTATGGACCGTGCTATAGGGAAAATCCTGGTATCAGTAACATCATATATGGGTGAGAATCCCATACACCGGAAGCACAAGGTTTTCTTCGCGACGCTCGTCAGCGGAGAGTTAGTCGATCCTAAGTGCAATGCTAATCACAATTGCACAAAAGGGAAGCTGGTTAATATTCCAGCACTTGGGATGTAGGAGTGGCAACACAAGGTGGATTTCTGACGGTTGGGGATAGGTCCGAAAGAAAGTGCAAAGGGCTGCGGAGTCTCGTTATGAGGAGAAGCAGCTAAATGAACTAATGAGACTGAATTCCTGACCCAGTGAAAAGGGAATCCGCAACGATCATTTCGAATCCGTACCTAGAACCATTAGAGGTGCTGCTGGCTGAAAAGGCCAAGGTGTGACGGAATAACCAATCTTAGGGAAATCGGCAAAATAGTGGCGTAAGTTTTCGAGAAGCCATGTCTGCGTATAGGATATGCAGATATCATTGACTAGGGGACAGCAACTGTTTATCAAAAACACAACTCACCGCAAAGCGGAAACGCTAAGTACAGTGGGTGACGCCTGCTCACCGCCAGTACGTGAAGGCCCTTTTCAAGGGGAGTAAGCGCTGGCAAAGAGCGGGAGTAACTCTGACTCTCTTGAGGTAGCGTAATACCTCGTCACTTAATAGGTGACTTGCATGAAGGGCGTAATGACTGTCCCACTGTCCCAAGATTGGATCCGGTGAACTTACTGCGCGGTGAATATGCCGCGATCTCTCAGTGGGAAACGAAGTCTCCATGAATCTTGACTACAGCCTGTTGTTGTTGCAATGCAAACTATGCATAGCGTAAGTGGGAGCATCGATCCGTGCGTTCAGGCGCACGGGGAGCGACAATGTAACACCACTCCTAGTTTGCCTTGCAGCTAACTCGTGAGAGGACAGCAGCAGGTGGGTAGTTGGACTGGACGGTTGCTCTCGATAAAGAAACGAGAGTGGCCAATGCTCTGCTTAGGTGGATTGGGAATCCACCGGTAAGCGTAAAGGTAAATGCAGGGCTGACTGTGTTCTTAAAAGCGTGGAACGCAGACTAGAAATAGGGGCTTAGCGAACTTTGGTACCTCTTTTAATGGGGGTCCAAGCTGTCAAAAAAGTTACTCTGGAGGTAACCGATTCGTCGCCAGTGAGCGTCCACAGCGACCTGGCGGTTTGATACATCGATATGGGCTTACGATATCCTGGCTGTGCACAAGCAGCCAAGGGTTGGACTGCTCGTCCATTAAAATCGTACACGAGCTGAGTTCAGTCCGCCGCGAGGCAGGACGGTAGTATCTACTGGGAGTGTCAGTGTCAGAGGGTAAGCTCCCCTCAATACGAGAGGAACGGGGGATCGGCGCCTCTAGTGTACCGGTTGTGATTGCACTGCCGGGTAGCCACGCGCCAAAAGGATAAGCCCTGAAAGCATCTAAGGACGAAGCCAGACCCGAAACTAGACACTAGGTCGGCCGCAATAGACGGCTTTGATAGGACGGGTGCGTAAGCAGCGAGCGCAAGCGAGCTGTGAACATACCGTTACTAAAGACTAATTGTACGATAACCTCTTCT
>CAWBEB010000007.1:0-55298 GCA_963787745.1 uncultured Microcaldota archaeon
TATTCCGCATCATGCTACAGGCTAATCGACTCAGACAACAAGACCATAATCCTAGATTCCAACGCCCCGTAATACGGGCAATACGGCGACCCATATGGAGCAGAGAAAGACAATTGTACCGGACGGAACGAAGTTCCAGAAGCTGCCGCTCGCGCGCCTGCCCTCTAAAATAAGAAGCGAGGTCCAGGACTTCATCGAGGACATGGACGGATTCGGGATGCTCAGCCGTGCCGCCCTTAGGAACATGGGAGAGCTCCCAAAAGGCACCAAGCTCTACCTGGGCGACGACCTTCTAGAGGCCTCGGACCGGGCGTCAAGGGGCTACGGCAGGAAATTGCTTGGAAGGGGCCTGCTAAGGATCATAGGGTGCGAGGACGAGTCGCCCCGACCGGATTTCATTCTTCATGAAGGCCTCGATCTCGCCCGGCTTGCGGCAGAAAGGGCCGGACGCATTTACGACATCCTTATCGTCCAGAGGCAGGCGGAGCTTGTCGCGGCCAGGGAGCTCGCGCGGAAGACGGATCTTGAAACCGGGGTTGGGCTCGGAATCATAGCCTCCGCCGGATTCCTTGCGGTGATGAAGGCGGTCAAGGATCTAAACTTCACCGCGAAGGAGGAATTCATCGCCCATGCCGAGGAGCGCTGGAAGATCGCGGAGCTCGGCTTCGGGATCCAGGTGTACGACGGCTACGTCCCCTACCTCTTCTGCCTCGACAAGGAGGGATCCACCAGGCTGCTGAGGAACGAGCGCTTCCACGGGCCCTTCTGCGCGCCATGATCTTGGCACAGAAGAGTAGATGGAGGGGCAAGAAAATATATATTTGGGGAGGGAAATCCGAGTGGTACAGTAAGCTGAATTCGGTAGATGACTTGGCGAAAAAGGACAAGGGGAGCACGGAACGGGTCATATACGCCAGCGGCATGCTTTTTATGAAGGGCGAGATAGAGGGGGTATCAAAGATACCGCCGGCCCGCCAGCACGAGCTGCTGGACAAGGGGGAACTGTACTACAAAATGGCGATAGCGGTCTCCACAAAGGACCCTGGCGTGCAGCTGAGGCTCTCCGCCGTTGACGACGAGGCGGTTAGGGGCATGCTCAGGGCGAACCAGCACCTTGACAAGTCCGTGCGCGAGAAGATGCGTTCTGGACCCTTCTCCCCGCGCTTTTTGGGGGCGCCGATGCTTAGAAAAGGAGGCCCGATCCAAAGCTCAAATGCCAGCTTCACCACCCGGGAGTCCTGGGATTCGGCCAAGGTGGCGGGAACCTTGAGGGACCACATAAAGGTGGCCGTGAAGATACAGGCTAGAGAAACGGAAGACCCGGCGAAGTAATATATATTTGGAAAGCCGACCACTTAACCGATAATACTTGAGATGATTAGAATGATGCAGACCAAGCCATCAAACAACGGCCATTCAAGCTCCCAGCCAAGAAAGGAGGCAGTGTCGGTCGAAAGCCTTGACTCACTTAGGGACCTTCCGGACTCGGTATCAAACGCGCGGCTTGGGGAGAGACGCTTCGCAAGGCATACCAACAAGAACGGCACGATTGGCGGGTTTGTGGAATCGACCGCAATCACCACCCCATTCGCCACCATAGGCAAGAGGTCCCTTGTCATCGAGCATGGGATGGTGAAGGATGTCGCGAGACTGGACGGGGAGATCACCATAAGGGGCAACGCGCATGTATACGAGTCCGCCAGGCTTACAGGGAAGATGGAGATAGGCGGCAACCTGCAGGTATTCTCCGACGTCAGCAACGACACCCATGTATTCAACGGAACCTCAAGCGAGGTGCTCTTCAAGGGCAATTCGCTTGGCATCCGAAATTGCGAATGAACCGGCTGATAAAAATGCACAAGACCTCAACCAACGGGCTCATATCGGAGGACGAGGTCGACCAGCTCGCGGAATCGGTGCTCGACAGGATCGAGACGGACGGCGCAGCCGTGCTCAGGAACCCTGAGGTGAGGCAAAGCCTCTTCAAGCGCTCAGAATACTGGAGCGTTGCTTCCAAGGTCGCGATGTGGGGAGGCAAGGGGACGCTCCTGGAGATGGCCAGGGACCAAGAGATCATCGAGATAGGCAGCAAGTTCCATGTCAGGGTCTCAACGCTTCTGCTCATTCACGGAGGCAAGGAGGTACTCGGTACCTTGAACGCCACGAGGGCCGCGCACCAGATCAGGAAGTAGATGTTTATCGAGAGTGATTTAAATGGCAAGGCAAATCGATCGCTGTGAAACCATCCCGGTGCTTGAAGGAAAAGAGCTAAAGAAGGAGGTTGGCGATTTCATACAGCTGCTCAGGTCGGCGAGGACGACCCTGGAGAAGGAGAGGCCGGCACCGGAGAGGGATAGGGACCTCGGCACCCTGGAGGAGACCATGAGGATGGTAGTCAGGAAATGCGCAGGGCGCATACACCCGGGCGACCTGAGAAGGATAGAGACAGAGATATTCCAGGTGAGGCAGTCGAGGCGCAGGCTATCGGCGACCCAATAAGTGTTATATATCTGAAAATGGGACGTAATACCATGAACAAATCCCTGCAGAGGGCCGAAAAGAGGGCTGTTGCAATAGCAACTCTTGAACTCAAGAGCGAGATGAGGGCAGCCTGCGCCGGCGTCAGGGAAAGGTTTGCCAAGGATTCTGTCAGCGAGGAGGACTGCATATCGGTGCTCACAAAGATTCCTGGGGTAGGCAAGGAGCTCGCATTCTACATGATAGCCCATGGTGTTGGCCATATCCACAGCCGCGAAACTAACGAGCCGCTGCAGTCGCGCTTTGAGAGGATAATTCGGGCGACGGAACCTACCATCAATGCCACGCCGCAGGTCGGCCCGCTTAAGGCGAAGATAATATACAACGCCCTAGACTTCGCGAGATTCGACCTCATGGCGGAAATGGTTAGGGACGGACTGAATCAAGTGGCATTCAAAGGCGAGGTGAAGGAGTACGCTTTCGAAACTCTCAGGCACCTATCCCATCTCATCAGAACGGGGAAGCACCCAGAAGACGATTAATCATAGTGATATTATGGCATCAACTGGAAGCAAAGCCGCGAGGCGCGCAGCAAGCGAACTAAGGGGGCTCATGAAGGGCTCCGGCGTAGACTGGAGCGACAGGCCCATAATAGGCGGGAAGAGGTACGTCTGGGTGGGCAAGTGCGCCGACGGGCAGGGCCACTACATGGTGCTCAATGCCAAGTTCCTAAGCGTGCACAAGAAGAAGCCCGTCCAGCTAAGAACGTAGGAATTCGAAGGCATCGTGGATAAAATGGACCAGGCACATCTCAGAGCGGTCAATCTGATTGAGAAACTCGCTAACCCGGGGCTCAAGCAATCATTTCTGCTGATGGTGGGGGAGGCAAGAAAACTAAAGGCCACAAATCCAATTGCAGTTCAAGAGTACTGGCGAAGGGAGATAGCGGCGCTGCCAAGCGTCTCGGGCTCTGCCCTGTCCATCGTCCTCAGCAATAACGAATGGGACGTGGACAAAGTTCTAAAGATCCCATCGCACCAAATCAGCTGGCTGAGGGGCATCGGCCCACTGAGGGCCGGGGTAGTATCAGAGCTCGTCAGCCATGTCAACAAGCTGGAGGCAACGGATCCGCTGACGATACTGCTGAGGAGGCTGGAACTGCTGCCGAAGGAGGAGCAGGGAAAAAAGATCGGGAGATTCCTGCGCATGCTTAAGGAATAGTACAACGTGATTTGATGAACATAACAAAAACTGAAAACGCGCAAAGGCTCGGCGAGAAAGATAAGGAAGAGATAGTCCGCTCGGTTAGACTGGCAGTTGGCTCCTATGTGGAGAGGGGCATCCTCTACAACAGCCACATCCCCCACAGCCACCTGTTCAACAGAATCAGGGAGGAGAGCAAAACCGCGAATGAGGCGATCAGCGCCCTATTCGAGGCGCCACAGGGGGTGATGGGGAGCATTGTCAGGGCAACCATACTGCACAGGGATCTAAAGATCCTCACGCTGCTAAAGCCCCACCTCGACGAGCCGACCCAGTGGATAGTTGAGGGTATAATCGAGGGGATGCGCAAAGATGGGCAGAAAACAGAGGATGCAAATCTTCAGCTCAGGCTGTGATCCGTGTTGGAATGCCCACGAAAGCAGGAAAGAAGAAGGCCGCTGAGGGACCATTAACCGTAGGGCCGATATCAAAAGAGTACCTGCGCGGCTTTCTGTCATCGGAAGCGTTCTCTTCTGCTTTGGGGCTGACCCTGCGAAAGGTGATTGAGAACAAGCGCGAGCTCGGCTTTACCATACTGAAGGACGCAAATTCAGATTACACTTACATAAGCAGGCCACAGGGCGGCGAAACTGACGACGCCACCTTATTCAATCCCGTCTACGAAAAAGAGCGGCTCGAACGTAAATTCCGCGGAAAGACATTCTTTGTCCTGGGGACCCTTCACTTCCATCCTCATTGGGCAACCAAAGTTATATCGCCCTCAATTACGATGGAGGGCAGCTGCGATCTGGTATCTACAACCAGCATAAGGAAACTGAACACCCTGGACCAGGGGGAAAAGCCCCACCTCTCCAAGGGCGGAGGCCCTGATTGGAATTTCGACATCCCCTCGATAGAGATGATCGCTCTGAAAAAGGGATCCGGAATAGACCTTCTATTCTATCAGGAACCTCTTTGGGATACGAAGTACAAACCCTATTCCCCGATGGGATTCGCAGTGCACCTAAGGTCTGTCCTTCATGACGAGTTGGGAAGGGAGCCGAAAAACCAAGAGGATGTAATAACCTCGCTGAAGAAATACAGATACAAGGCCATGCTTGTTCACACCTCAGAATCCGGCCAGCTGACCGAGAAAGACTCGAGCCTTGTGGCACGGACATTTGCGTTCAGGCCGCACCGCCTTTCCCTAAACAGGATCATCAATTACACTGAGAAGCAGATCGAGGCGATGGAGCTGCTGCGCCTGGAAGAGGAATGGGACGAGGAGTTCCAATAATAGTTCAACTATGTGGTGGGATGGCAGCAACAGGGAGGACAAAAAGTCAGCAGAACCTTACCAACTGGATCCTTAAGCAGGAGCACAAGCATCAGCAGAGGATAGCATATGAGGTCGGCTCCTTCGAAGCCGGGGTCTCGTTGAAGCTGGCAAAGGCAAGGATAGTGCTCATCCGCTCTGATTTCGTGGAGGAGGAGAGGGAAATACTGCTAAAGAAGGTAGACTGGATGCTTCGGATGCACGCCGAGGCTGCAGACACATTCGTAAACGAGAACTTCATGCAGAAATCTCTAAGGCAGCTTGGTTGCCACCCTTAAAGGTAAAAACATGGGTTTCCCAGACGCTCTCGGAAAAGATAAGATAATGTGGTAAAATAGGACTTGACGTCGAAAATAAGCATTGGAAAGCTTATATATTTGAAGCAGCGGAATTATGGATGATACTATGACTTCTGCAACTAGGTTCAGCGTGAGGCGGGGCGGCTTTGTCTACTGGGGAAACGACCGGGAAAAGCACAGGGTGCGGGTTAATCCCGAGGCCGTCGAAAAGCTTCTGCGCAAATTTGATTCTCTCCCGACAGAGAACAGGGAAGCCAGAGTCCAAAGACTCATTAGAAACATGCCTATCCCCAAGAAAGCCGTCATTGAAGCATGGATGGGATGGAAATGGGTGAAGGACAGGAATACCATTCGTAAACTGTAGAGTATCTGTTTCCCAGACTTTCTTGGAAAAGATAAGATAATGTGGTAAGATGGCCTCAGCCGAAAAAAATACCCAAGAAACGACCCGGGGCCCACTTCCACTAATAAGTATTGTAAGAAGGACAGAGGGAAGGCCTGACGAGCCCTCCGATACCCGTCTCCTGCAGCGCGCGCCGTCGCTTATGGATAGCAGACCCAGGCTGTTTATGGTAGCTTATGCAGTCTCACTTCCTGGCGAAGAGACCATTGGCATAATACGGATGAGCAGGCACCAAATTACCCTTGGCAACTACCAGCACGAGGCCATACTGCGAAAGGCAATGTGGGAAATAGATGGCGCCGGGTTCAAATTCCTCGACAATGGCGGCGGGGGATTTATTTCGGATAATCCATCCGACAAGACCATATCCGTAGTCTGCAAAAGCGCGTTTGGTCCTGCAGATCCCGAGGAGGTAAGAGAAATTCTGCGAAAGGGCCTGCCCAGGGAATACAACGGATACACAATCAACACACAAGTAATAAAAATGCTTTAGAACCCAGAACATAGAAAGAAAATCTCAGACTCTATTGGAAAAGACAAGATAATGTGGTAAAAAGCAAGCAAAGCTGTAAACAGCTATCTACACCGTATGACGTCTGTCAAGCTCCGCCGATATGCGTATATATTTGGACGACGGTAAATATTGTGATTGTATGCCAACTAAGTTCAATCCGACAATCGATCTATCCCACTCAGAACGGGCGCGTAGTGCTCATTAGAGATGTCCTGCGCAACACCGAAAATCCATCTTATCAGGACAGCATACGGGCGTTCGGCTTTGACCTGAACTCCTTCAACAAGCTGCTGAACGGCACGCATGCTGTCTGGTCTACCAAGCCGGTCGACTACGGGTATTTCCCTCCGGAGAAACCTATAGAACATATAAGCGTACGTAATGGGGTGACCCCTGACGGAAAAACATTCGAAGCCACCTTGGTTACAGAGACCTCCGAAGCGGTCGACCATGAAATTCCGCCCGCCAAAGCCGCAGTACATGGGCTTTGAGTCCATCCTTCTTCAGGAGAGCTCAATCACCTATGACATCCTCTGCGATGGGTACAGTTATAACGCAGGGGCACACACGGCAAATGGAACGCCATCCAGCATCACGCTCCAACGTGGAGATTTACTGATTGTTCCAAGGGGCGTGGCAAGGCAGGTATCAAAAATTACGACTGATACAAAATACCTGTACATCGGGGATCCATGGTCGAAGGAGGATCTGCCGGTAGAAATACAGCTCAGAAGAACAGAACCGGAAGAGTAATAGTTTTTCTCAAACTCTTTAGTCAAAACTGAATTTCTCCTTCTTTTGCCTTCTACCAGTAGCATAAAGCCCACGACTACTACCTCGAAAGCCTGATTATCTTGCACTACAACGCAAATGCAAGCACGTTTTACCGAGGGAAGACATGCTTGACCTTCAC
The DNA here is from genome assembly GCA_963787745.1 of uncultured Microcaldota archaeon. GTDB lineage: Archaea > Micrarchaeota > Micrarchaeia > Micrarchaeales > Micrarchaeaceae > JAJYUY01. The sequence continues at coordinate 7,147 of CAWBEB010000007.1, forward strand.
TTCCGGTATTCTGCAGAAGTGCCTCCATAAAAATGGAAACAGTAACAAATCTTCCATGAAAATGGGCTGAAAATATGCCTCACGAGTAAATCACTTTTCTTTGGGCCTACTTTTCCAACAATAGGGGGGTCTTCGCTATTGGCCCTAACTTGCCGAAAATGTGGCATGACACCGAAACGAGAAATGGTTTTTCATTCCATGAACATGGTATTTGGTAAATAGACGTATACTAAACTGCAAATGCCATGAACGTGGAATTAGGGATAAAAAGAGGCGTCTATCGCAAAAAGACTATCTTGTTTGCCAAAGGATCAAATCAATTTTTTTAATGTCTGATATTCCCGAATTAGGGAATCTCCTGTCAAATTCCAAGAGTTTAGCTTTGCCTTCTTTCGAATTCAGATGCTCAACATACCAATCTTTTATTTTATTATATAATTCGATTGTTTTTCTCAGTCTATCCTTATCTTTTGCATACGGCTTTTTAAGTTTCAGATTTCTTAGTACCTCTGTATCCCACACAGGTAAATTAGGATCAAGTGTGGCAACAAGCTTGCTAGAAAATGATGCTTCCAAACTATGTGAGGGCAAGTTTTTCCGAAAGTAGATAAGTACATCGGTAAAGGTAGGCTTTTCCTTTTTCGAAGACTCTAACTTACTATAAAAAACAGTATAGAATTCTTTGGGTTTTTGTCTAATCTTATAAAATCCATTATATAGCCGTTGGAATTCGGGATCTGTCTCAACATTCACTTTGTTGAAATTGTTTTTAAGCCATTTGTATTTCTTTAGCCCCTCTCTAATTTTGTCCCAATTTGGTTCCATAGAGAATATTTGCTCTTTTGGCTATATAACCCTGCTTCTCCAACACTCTCTTGGAAAATCTATGATACTTCTGTAGTATTACTGGAATTACAGCGGGTGGGTTCAGATTCCGAAAGCTCAAGTCCAGCCACCCCACAAACTCTTAAGAAATGAGCCCCGAACCTTTCTTTGAAGAAAGGTTCATCAAAGAACTCTAAGCTTGGCTTTATCCAACGCTCCCATGCCGTTCTTTGTCTTCGACCTCGTTCTTGGCGCGGTTCGCTATCACTTCTTAATCCGCATCTCAAAGACAGCCCAGGGCGATATCATTTTCCTAACTGTTTCCCTGTCAGCGCCCAACTTCAATGGGGACACCAGCTCCTTCTCTATTTCGAGCATTGGGTGAATCTTTACATCAAAGCCAAGCTCCTCAAAGAACCGCTTTGCATGCGCTATGTCATCAAACCAGTTCCTAGTTATGTCAATTCCCGTAGCATTTTTCGTGTTCGCTATTACTGAATACTTATCTTCTGTCTTAACCCCCTCTTTAAGTGTGATGTCCGGGGTTATCCAGACGCCGCCAAAGGCTGAAAGCAGAGCATTTACGTTCCTAGCTACCTTTGCCTTTTCCTCAAAGTTCAGATATCTAAGAAGCCCCTCGTGGATTACTGCGATCTCCTTATCCTTAGAAAAGTATTTTGTTGCGCTTTCAAGGTCGGCAAGAGATAGCGCGTCTCCATTCTCTAAGTGCAAGGAAGGCGGCAGCTTCTTGGTTATAGATGAGAAAACCGCTATCTTCCTCTCAACCACGCTTGGCAAATCTGTTTCAACGTAATTCATACCAGTTTGTGCTAAAGAGAGACCTCTAGTTCCAAATCCAGAAGCAAGCTCAAGTACCTGGCTTATCTTTGATTCAGCAAGAACCCTGCTAATCAGCTTAAACCTCGCTTCCAATGCAAATGTTCCTTCCTTGGGTATAATTTCTTTTGCCGAAATCGAGCCGCCTGAACGCACAAAAATCTCTTCCAGCGACTTGAATACCTCTGCAGAGTAAGGTATGTCGGTTGAGACCCTCCTATAAGCTGTCGAGATGGCAGTAGGGCTAATTACATCATGAACCGAGCCATTTGTAGCCTTTGAGGCACCCTCAGCATCTTTAGCTACCGCTTTGTTCATCCCAACACCTACAACTCTTAGCCACTTTTAGATATATCAAGCTTTCGAGCCACTAGAACTAAGAAATAAACACCCCAAATAATACCATGCCATCTTCAAAGCCCATCTACCTCACAAAGACCAACTACATAAATGGCCTCTCCTGCGCCAAGTGGGTCTGGCTCAAGTTCAATAGGCCTGAAGACCTACCTGAAGTTGACGAAGCCACCCAGCGCCGCTTCGATGAGGGCCACAAGGTAGGCGAGCTCGCAAAAAGCCTCTTCCCTAGTGGGATAGACATAAAGGAGATGATCCCAGCTGAGAATGACACTAAGTCTAGGGAGCTACTAAAGACGCGAAAACCTCTCTTCGAGGCCGGCTTCCTCCACAAAAACGGAAAGTGCTACGCCCGCGCTGACATACTCGTCCCTGTAGCTGGCGGGAAGTGGGACATACTGGAGGTAAAGAGCTCCGCTCACGTGAAGGACTACCATCTTCATGACATATCCTTCCAGAGATACTGCTACGAGAGCGCCGGACTTGCGATCAACAAGTGCTTCGTGGTCCATGTCAATGGCGAATACGTGAAAGATGGCGAAATAGAGCCTGAGGAGTTCTTTGTCCGTGCTGAAGTTACTGATAAGGTAGCGGAGTTGATGCCAGACGTGCCTTCAAGGATAAAAACGATACTCGCGATAACGAAATTGAAACAGTGCCCGGAGTTCAAGCATGGGGAGGACTACCACAAGGACGACTATGGAGTCCATGCCAACGACCGCTTCTGGAAAGAACATCTGGACACTGACATCATGAACCTCTACTGGGGCGGCAAGGACGCGATCGCTCTGTTCAATGAGGGGGTCCTGCGCATCCGCGACATCCCCTCTTCCTACGAGCTCAACAAGAAGCAGCAGATACAAAAGCAGGCCCATGCGCAAAACAGGCACCACATTGACCACAAGGAGCTCACCGCCTTCCTAAAGCGCCTTGACTACCCGCTCTACTTCATCGACTTCGAGAGCTACCAGACCGCGATCCCGCTCTATGACGGCCTCAAGCCCTACCAGCAGATACCCTTCCAGTTCTCCGTGCATATCACCGCAAAGAGGGCGCAGAAGCCCAAGCACCACTCCTTCATCGCCAAGGGCTCTGATGACCCAAGGCCAGCGTTCATCAGGGAGCTTGCGGCCGTGCTGGGGGCCAAGGGAAGCGTAATCGTGTATAACCAGACCTTCGAGCAGACCATGCTAAAGAGCCTGGCCGAGCAGATGCCACAGTACTCAGACTGGGTCGAGGCCACTGTTGCGAGGATGGTTGATCTGCTCTCTCCCTTCAGGAGCTTTGCCTACTACCATCCCCTCCAAAATGGCAAGGCATCGCTCAAGAGCGTGCTGCCCGCGCTCACCGGCATCACCTATGACGACTTCGAGATCGCCAATGGCTCTGATGCCTCCCTATCCTACCTGTTCATCACACATGGCAGCTACGAAGGCGAGAAGGCAACGCCAAAGGAGGCGAGGGCCATTAGAAAGCATTTGGAGAGGTACTGCGGCCAGGATACGGAGGGGATGATACACATTCTGGAGAAGCTGGAGGGCTTTGTGGCTACCTGAACTTCAGTACCTCTACTCCTATCTTGGCGAATCCAGGATCATCTGTCACTACTGCCGAATTGGTCTTTACAGCAGTTGCAGCTACGAACGAGTCTACGACCGATAGGCCCCCTTTCTTGTAGGTTCCCGCTTTCAACGCCAGTTCCACGTCTATTGGCACAAAAATCAGCTTTGAGGCCAGGAGCTGCTGCGGCCTCACCTGCGCCAGAGCCGGATCCTCCCTGAAGTAAATATAATAGAGTTCGGTAAGGCTGCCTACGCTTGCGAATCCCTTTGCGGTTCCGCTCTCCACCTCTTCCAGCATTGTTTTCACCCTTTCCGCACCCTTCTCTGAGTTGAAGAAAGCAATGAACGCATTGGTGTCAAATGTGTAGTCCAAGCGATCAGCTCTTTTTGGCTGCTTTTATCCTATGAACCTGCTTATCCAACTCCTCCTCCTCTGCGATCCTGTCCTTCTCCAGTGCCTCTTTCCATCCATTTAGCTTGCCCTTATCAACCCCCATCAGCTCTGAAAGCCTGGCCACTGGCTTTAGAACTAGGCGTTGCCCCTCCTCTGCGACTATCAGCGTGTCGTTCTGTTTCAATTTCATACGCCTCCTAATTGCTGCCGGGATCACAATCTGCCCCTTAGACGATATGGTCACAGTATTCACGAACTCCATACTACTTAATGTAAGGCAAGATATTTATATCTTACCTTTTGTAACGTCTTACATTAATGCCGACAATAACAATCAGTTTATGCGGATAAACAAATATATACCTTACTACAACCCAAGCCGGTTCGCCCTTCCTGGCCCATTCCACTACTCCCAAAATTCAATCCGATATATTAATTTTGTCAAGCAATCAACAGTGGCGATTGGATGGCGGACAATAGGGAACTCCTGAAGACTATCTTGGCGAGCAAGAGGAATGCTGTGTATCTTACACCGGCACAAACAGACGACTTTAAGTCATACCTGCAAAAGCAGGGCGTATCTGGAATAAAGTCCTGGCCAACGGGCAGATCGGCATGGACCACCGGATTTGGGCAGAGGCGCGTCCTTGACAGGAAGTTCTGGGGCAACTGACTTCTGCAGCGAGGCGATTGGATGGATATGATACAGACACCTACGATAGAGAAGTACGTGCAAATCAACGCACGCGAGGCAGCTAAAGCGCACAGGGAGTTTAGGAAGGAGTATGCGAGCTGGCTGAAGGCCTACAAGAGCCATGATGTGAAGAAGATTCAGGAATTGGCAAAGAAGCGTGACCTCAAAGCAAGGAAGGCGAGCATGGCATACCACCAAGCGGACAAATTCCTCCTTGGAATATGCAGCATGTGGAAAGTTGAGCACCTACACGAGTAAAGCCGCATAACAATCTCCCTCACCCTGTTACTGTGCGGAGGCTACTCTAAAAGAGTACATCTATATCATATTCGACATCCAACTTCTTGCTTTTAGGATCGTATCCTACCATCCTGCTGATTCCATTACTTCCAGGTGCCAGCTTGGTGTTCGCTTCAGCTATGGTTATCCCTGCTGCTCTGAGATCTTTTACTATAAAAGCAAGAGCTTCATCCGAACCAGCATTAACTATAGCATGGCCTTTTCTATAGTCTAGCCCTCGTAGCTTTGCATCCTTCAAAAGGTAATCTACAACATTACCTGTAGTAATTCCCTTATCGCCATCTACTATCCAGTCCCCTCTTTTTTCCAATGGCAAAGCATGAGCCATTATTGCGGATTTGCCAAAATCCAAGATCACAGCAGAGCAATTAACAAGCTCGCGTGTTTCTAGAGGACCATCATTATATCTCATCCCAGCCGTTTGAACCTCAACTACTATAGCGGCCGGTGCCTTTTGCTCTGACCTGTCGCCTCTAAGCGCTACTGGTATTAATAAGGTGGCTCCAGCCAAAGCAGTAGCTGTAATTATCCGAGTTTTTGTAACAAGCTTGCCTGCCAACAATATCACTATGAAAATAGGAGCGTTTCAAATATATACGCTTAACTAGCGGGTTTGACAGCTGTCCCATACCAATCCCTTCTCCCCAGCAGGGGCGGGTTCCATAATGCATTAGCGAGCCCAGCACGAGCCCAGCCCCGAGCCCCTGCGGGGTGAGGCTTAGATTGGCTTTACTAAAGCTCACACGCGCCGTTCTCGCTTCCTTCCCGGACTCATTAACGCAAGCTATTTATATCTTGTTAGCTATAAGTAATCAATAATGATTACCTAAAATGGTAAGGATATTATAATGGACAGCTTTTCAGCGATAGAGGCATTGAAGGACTACCCTGTTTTTACAATGGCAGATCTGTCGCGCCTGCTCGGATCGTCGGATGACTACACCAAAACTTATGCCAACCGGTTGGAGCAGAAGGGAAGGATAAAAAGGATAAAGCGGGGCTCCTACACCCTCTATGACGATCCGCTCCTTGTCGCATCATACCTCTATCCGCCTTCCTACATCAGCCTTTGGGCGGCCCTGCGATTCTATGATGCCACCGAACAGCTGCCGAACTCCATCGATGTTGCCATTCCTTACCCTGCAAGGAGGCCGATCCGGTTCCAAGGCTCTACGATAAACTTCTTCACCACAAAGCACCTATTCGGCTATTCGAAGAGGAGCTATCACGGCTTCCAGATAATGGTTGCAGACATGGAGAAGGTGCTTGTGGACTGTCTTATTACCGCCAGCGTTCCCCTTGATCAGGCGCTGAATCTGCTGGGCTGCCAGGGGTTCTCCTATGAAAAGCTTCTCAAATATTCTTTAATGACCAAAAACAAGTCGCTTATTCGAAGGATAGGCTACATAACCGACCATTTCAGTAACGGGTTCGACACCGTTCCCCTTCTAAAGCAGGCTAACCCTGATTATAATTACATACCTATTGACTATCTGTCAAGCAGGAAGGGAAACAAGGACAAAAAATGGCATATAATCGTAAACAGTGATCTGAATGATATCATACAATGAGTTGGGTGAAGCCGCCAAGACAAAGGGCATAGGCCTATACAATGCTGACAAGGACTACCTACAAGATCTACTGCTCCTGCTGCTTTACAGGAATACTAGGAAGGATCTCGTATTCAAGGGCGGGACAGCACTCTACAAATGCTACAAGCTGCCCCGTTTCAGCGAAGATCTCGATTTTACAGCCACCAGTGGCCTCTCCAAAGAGAAGATACTCGAAATCCTGGGGAAGACAGACCAGTTCGGCATAAAATCCATCACACAAAAAGCGACAGAGAACAGGATAAACATCCTCCTGCGGCTCTCTCTCGAAGGCCCGTTATATCACTCCACCGGTAAGCACTCTAGGGTAAGGCTTGACATAAGCAAAAGAGATGAGCTTTGCATGGACCCGACACCTGTGGTATACAGGTCCTTCTACAATGATATTCCCCAATTCCAGATCTACGTTATGCAGAAGGAGGAGATACTGGCTGAAAAGGTAAGGGCGCTCATCACGAGGGATGCGGCCAGGGACCTCTACGACCTCTCATGGCTTATCGAAACTGGAACTAGGATAGACAAGACGATAATAAACCTGAAGCTCAAACATTATGATAAGGAGTTTAACAATATGGATATGAAAGTCGCTATCCTGAATAAAAGGGAAAGATGGGAAGCGGATTTGAAAAATCTTGGAGTCAAAGACGCAGACTTTACCAAGACCAGAGGGATCGTCTTCAAAGCCTTCGGAATCAACTGAACCCTACCAGCCAAGCCCAATCCCAGCCCAGCATGAGCCGAGCCCCTCTACCCCCTCGAGCTCTACCTTGACCAACGCCCCGCGCCCAGTCTCGCTTACGCTCGTTACTGTGCGGAGGCTATATCCCAAGCTGAACCTCTAACCCATACCCAAAAGCGTGTCTTTGCTTTGGAGACGATCCTTCCTTTACGCACATGTTTAAATTAGGGCAGATCAAAGATCATCTATGGATATTATATTTACTCTTATGGTAGTTCTGATCTGGGTAATATTCGCACTATACTGGCTATTCTCTTGGATTTATGAGAAGGCAACCCGCAAAGAAAAGCCCGTGGAAAAGTCCACCTCTCATTTTAGTTTCTGGGTTATTAGGATCATTTTTTCAGTGATAGTTGTCTTCCTTGTTAGTAGAGGCGAATTGGGTTTACTTACGAATACGATAGTCCCATACTATCTGGCCGTGTCAATAGCAGGAACTGTGTTGCTTGCCTGTGGAATCGGCTTTGCTATATGGGCGCGCATAAACCTGAGCACGAATTGGAGCAATGTCATAGTGCTCAAGAAAGGGCAGACCCTTACCAAGACTGGGCCCTACTCAATTGTGAGGCATCCGATCTACACAGGACTGTTATTCGGCGCAATGGGAACCTTCCTTGCGGTTGGTAGCCTGTTAACCATTATTTTAGCTGTGGGAATCATCCTCTTTGTCCTAAACAGGATCAGGATAGAGGAGAAGCTGATGCTTGAGAAGTTCGGTAAACAGTACATCCAGTACCAGAAGGAAACAAAGAAGATCATCCCATTCGTTTACTGATAATCTATTGGAGCTTGGGATAACAGACATTAGCAAAGTATCGCTCACGCTCGTTACTGTGCGGAGGCTACCTTAGTATTGTCTTATAAAAGTGTTACAAACGTAAGACATATATATCTTGTTGACCTATACTTAATCATGTCCGACACGATAACCATAAGGATTCCACAGGAGGTCAAGGCTTTGATGAAGGCCAGCGACATCAATTGGAGCGAGGATATCCGGAACTATATAGAAGCCAGGATAAAGTCCCTCAAGCTCAACAAGGTGCTCAAAAACATGGTCCCAGTATCCAAGAAGAAGGGAAGCCAGGACAGCACAGCGATCATACGAGAATGGCGTGATGCGCGATGATCGTGGTAGATGCCAGCGCACTTATCAAGCTGGTTGTTAAAGAGGAGCACTTCGAGCTTGCCCGCAAGATTGTCTTGAAAGAGACAGCGGCCGGCGAGCCAATAGAGGTGCCAGACTTGGCAATTTCGGAGACTTTGAACGCTTTGTGGGCCAATTATGCAAGAAAAAAGAGCATAACCAAGGATGCCTATGAGATAGCTGTTGCTGATTTCGATAAGATTATAGAAGGGCTTGATATTATACCAGCAAAGTCATTGAAAGATGTCGCGCTGAAAATAGCAGTTTTAAGGGACATTGCCGTATATGACTCAATGTATATTGCATCGAGCCTTCTGAAAGGTGCGCCTCTACTCACTTTTGACGGGCCTATGCGTGATGCGGCCTCTGAATTGGGAATAACGGTTTTACCAGATAAATATCCTTAAGCCAGAGCCCTCCGGGTATCTCCACCAATAACACCTCCACCCCGCTACGAGCCCAGCCAAGCAACAAGCCAGGCCCAGCTCAAGCCCCCTCCCCTCGCGGGGTGAGGCTTTAGATAACGCCACCGCCCAGTCTCGCTTGCGCTCGTTGCTGTGCGGAGGCTACTTGAAAGAGTTCCACTTCAGCTTGATGTAGACCATGAATACTATCGCGATAGCTGTGCCAATCACTATTGAAGCTGTCTGCAAGGTGGAGCTTAAGGGATATGCGCCTGTTGCCACAAGAACACCACGCCCTATAACAACAAACAGCAGGCATACAAGCGAGGCTTTGGCTTGCTTTTTCTTCATGGGGAATAGCAGCAACCCGCCTATCGCATACAGGGCACCCACTATGAAGGCCCCATAAACAGAAACAGTAGTTGTAGTAATGCTAAGAACGCCAGCGAAGTTACCTGTAAAGCCCGTAGCTATCTCAGCGATGCCAAATAGGATCATGAGAACAGCCACTATGGTAATGCCAAGATGCCTTTTACCCTGCTTCTTGTCCCTAGCCATGCCATCCATAACTTAGTTGGAAGGCTGCCTTTATAACATTGGCTTTCGAGCCCGAGCCAAGCCCCGCCCTCTCTACCCTAATCCAATACGAACGCCCCACACCCAGTCTCGCTTACGCTCGTTGCTGTGCGTAGGCTACTTTGGAATCAAAAATACGCATTTACTTGATAACAGATTATCAAAACAGCTTTACAAATTTGCCATTCTTGCTCTTTGACCTACTGAGGAGCTGGTATAATACCACTAATACTACGGCCATCGCTATGCCTACTGCAAGCACCTCAAGCGGGAGGCTTACGAAGAAGATTATCAGAACTATTATGCCTATCACCGGCAGGTATGGGTAGAATGGCATTCTGAAGCTTGGTTTGTGCTCCAGCCTCCTGAAGTGGATGATATCAAATCCCAAGAGCAGATAGTCGAACATCAGGCTGAAGGTAACTATGGAGACTATGATGTATATGTTCCCCGCGAATAGCATGACAACCCCTATCACTGCGGATACGATCACGCCGTTTTCCGCAGTGCCCTTATCATTATTGAACTTCATCAGTATTTTTGGGAGCAGGCCATCGGCACTCATCTGGTAGATTGATCTTGAAGCGGTCAATATCGAAGCAAGCGCTGCTGATGCCGTCGCTATCAATGCACCGATGCCTACAAGAATCAAAAGCCATGAGGATGAGCTAGTTCCGGCCAATGCGGAGGTCAATGGATCTGCGGAGATTGTGTATGCCGATGGTGGTTGAAGCAGAAGAAGCCCCAAAACGACCAGCACGTATAGCGCCAAGCTTATCAACACGGCCGCAATTAGGGCTTTTGAGGCCCCGGTCGCGCCTCCCTTTATCCTTCCAGATATGCTGGCTATGGACTGGAAGCCCGAATAGGCGAAAATTATGGCAATGCCAGCCACGAAGATGTCCTTTAGACTTCCCGTGGAAGCACTGAAAATGAAATGCGCCGCCGTAACCGATGGAGCCGCCAGCGCAACCACGATTGCAAAGCCTATGAACGTCAAGAGAATCAATATTTTTATCACAACAAGGGCTGAATCAGCCTCGGCGGCCTTTTTGACCCCAAAAAGGTTTACAACTGAAAGTACTCCTATAAGGACTATTCCGAAAGGTATCGAATAGGCATTTACGGATATCCCAAGAATGCTCGCAAGATAAGCCCCGAAACCCAAAGAGACCACGGAGATCGAGATGGCAACGCTAAGGTACCTGAATATGCCTGTTACGAACCCCACTCTGCTGCCGAATGCCTTATACGTGTAGGAGTAAGATGCACCCTTCTCATTGGGCATGAGGGAGCTGAGTTCACCAAGCTCAAAGGCAAGTATCAGAGCCACAATTCCTACTATTATGAATGCGAAGAGGGCATCGGCTCCGGCCAATGCTATGGTAGTGCCGCTAAGCACGAATATGCCTGCACCTATTATGGCTCCTAGACCAACGGCAGTTGCTACTGGAACGCTGATTTGTTTGCCCTTTTCCATCGATAAGTAGAGACCTTCGATATTATAAAAGCCTTTTTGCCTTAATCTCTTAATAATAAATCGGCTCGCCTTTTGTCTTAACTACAATCCCACGCCCAGCTCAAGCCCAGCCACGAGCCCTCAAGGGCGAGGGTATCAACATGACCAACGCCTCCACCCCCAAGCAACAAGCCCGAGCCTTTCTTGGAAGAAAGGTTCATCAAAGAACCCTAAGCTTGGTCCAACGCTTCCCGTGCCGTTCTCGACTTTCAGTCTTGTTACTGGCGCGGTTCGCTATTTGTATTAGTTAGGCCCCGAGCCCCCTCCAGCAAGCAAACTTTTAGACTTTGTTATCGAAGCATAAAACATGGCTCTGTCCACAAGGAAGTTGCTAGTAATTTCGCTTGCTTTAGCTGTAGCTCTATCCCTGATAAGCGGGCTATGGCCAACTCCTCTTTTCGGGACTGCTGTGCTTTGCGGCACACCATATGGCTTCCTATTCGGTTGGCTTTCTAGAGCATCTGGCACCAACTTGACGTTCTGCGGCCAAGCAAATTCCGTAAAGATCATGCCATTCGGTCTGCTTCTAGATATTCTACTTTGGTTCGCATGCATCGCTTCTATTGTCCTTATTGCCTGGCATTTCATAAGCCATTACAGGAACGGAAAGAATAGCGAACAGCGAACCAAGCGCATCACATCTAGAATGGATATCCTTCTAGGCTTGCTAGCCATGATTTTCGGCCTCTCATTCGCCCAGGGGCTCTATAGCACAAGTGCACCAGCGAGCTCAATCTACCTATTTGGCAGCATTACACTCTTTCCAGAATTGGCAGGTGTAGCAGAATTTGTGATAGGCATGTTACTCATAGCTTTTGCGGCACTGTTTTCTAATAAGGGTATTGACGATAAGAAAATCGCCCTCATCTCCTCCATTTTGATAGTCATTGCCTTTGCACTATTCATACTCACAGTCGGATTAGCTACATTTGGATAGCCGAGCCCAGCCCCGAGCCCCGGAGAGGGTGAGGGCTTTGGGATTGATCTTGACTAACGCCTCCAGCACAGGCTCGCTTACGCTCGTTACTGTGCTTGAGGCTACCTAACTAGATCTTTACAACATTAAGTTCCTTTATCCTGTCAAAGTCGCCGTCTTTCGTAACTATGGTAAGCCCGCGTTCAAGTGCCTGGGCGGCTATCAGCATGTCCATTGTATTTATTATCTTGCCTTTCTTTACCAAAGCCCTGTATATACTGACTGCCCTGAGGGAGTCCCTGGCCGTAAATGGAAGCAACGGAAAGTTCCTAAAGAATTCCTTGACCTTTTCGCTTTCGTCCCCCACCAATACCTCAAATTGGCTTAGGGAGCTTATGTTTGTGTTTTCACTTTCGTTTATCACACGGACAGCATTGGGATTACCAGCCCTCCACTCAATTATTGCAGAGGTATCAACAAGAATCTTCATGCCCTTACCTTGAAGTTTGCCCTTAGCTTCTTGATAGCTACCAGCGTCTTGTCAGCCTGTTCTCTTGTCATAGTACCTAATATGCTGTTGAAAAGCTCCATTTTGTAAGCCTTGGACTCCCTCGCACTCTTCAAAAGCTCCTCAAAAAGCTCGCTAAAGCTCTTCTCGCCCTTCACAGTGGAAAGGTCGTTGTATACGGTGTCTGTTATCATTACGGTCTTCATATAAACCCTCTATACTGTATACAGCATACAGATATTTATATTTTTGCTTTCCGGTCGAGCCCAGCCCTCCGGGTATCTCCTTCAATACCACCCCCAAGCAACAAGCCCGAGCCTTTCTTGGAAGAAAGGTTCATCAAAGAACCTAAGCTTGGCCTTCTACTCTAACATCTCGCATGCCGTTGAGCCCGTTTCACTCTCTTCCTGGCATGCTTCGATGAATCTATACCTGAATTATTGTATCTAAGGCTTCAATAAACTCTGGATAGCTCATATAATGCCCAGACGCGGTGTTAACCTTTACATGATCCCCTCTTAGTATGAAACCAGTCCAGGGATGCTCCATTCCGGATATGGATATCGTTGGGGTCATCCGGTTCAGCCTCATTGCTACTTGCTCCAACTTCACCATTACCTTTACTGCATTTCTTGGTTCGTCTATCTTCGGCAGCATTACATACCTCTCATCCAGCTCTAGCCGCTCTGCCAAGTGCTTCTCGATTACCTCCCTTCCACCAGTTTTAACTACATCAGTTGATTTGTAAGCATTCCAGCCTTTTTCATTAACCTTAGCAAGTATTCTCTGGGCTGTTTCTGCAGAATAAGTTACTCTGGTCTTTGTTATCATATTCTCACTCTAAAGCCTCACTTTCTCCAAATATATCAAGCTTTCGAGCCCCCATCCATGTGCTTGAGGCTACTTTGCATCTCTAAACCTTGGAATCAATTTCTTTATTAGTCGGGCAAGAATACCGCGACTTTTAAGTCGTGGATGAATTGCTTAGTGCGCTGCGAATCTATACACTTTTCCTTCGAAGTCTCCGTTAACGGCAGCGCCGCGCATAAAATTTTGCGCGGCAATTCTGCCGCCGAACGTGATTGTATGAATAGTGTAAACCAACCCCAAAATATAAACACAAGGTCCGCCGACCTTGGACATCAGTACAACTTCCAACACATGGTTTTTGTGACTAAGTATAGACGCAAAATTTTCGACAACAAGAACATAATCGAAATTGCAAGAGAAGCATTCTATCATGCGGCTGCAGTCCACCACATCGAGATAAAACTTCTATCTTTTGGAGACGATTACTCCCACGTCCACATAGAAATTAAAATACCGAACACGATGTCAGTTGCGCGTTCTTCGCAACTGCTGAAGGGGTACTCTGCATGGGCGCTTTTCAAGGAACTTCCAATTCTCCGAAAGGATCATTTCTGGGGAGGACATTTTTGGACTGCTGGTTACAGCAACAGCAGTGTCGGTCCACAAAATGAAGAGGTAATCCGAAATTATATCGTCAGACAGGACATATCAGGAAAAGTATCTTAGCTGGCTAAGCGGCAACGATGCCACGGGCTTTAGCCCGTGGTAGTTCACTCTTTAGCTAATTGATGCCATTGTATTCTTGGCGAAACTGCCTTTGAACCTGATTTACACATAGGACAATCTTTTTCTTCATACAAATGCCCTCTTTCCGATATTGCCGAAACAACATCTAAATTCAAAATTGTTCCAGTTCCTGTGAAATTTCCAATTGTAAAGATTGGTGCTTTAACAATTGCACCTTTTTTAGTTACAATTTGTATTGTTTTCTTTATGCTTTCACCAGAGTAAATGTCATCTCCGATTACAATAACAGTATCATTTTTTAAAATATCAAAATTGCATTCTAGGCTCTTTATGTCTACATAGCCAAATCTTGCTCCAATTTGTCTTGCAAGTGCATAAGCAATAGCTAATCCAAAAGGAGGATATGAAATGATCCAATTTGGTTTTATTTTTCTAGTATTAAGTTCTTTTACAAAGATATTTTTAACAATTGATTCAACTAGCTCAACATCAGAAACGATATAATCAGTGTTCATGTATAAATCAGAATGTAATCCGCTTTCTAGTGTTTTTACATGGAATTTTGAATTGTTGTATCTCCATACAGATTTGTCAATGATTAATTTTGAAATATCCATAATAAAATGAAGATGAGTACATATTTAAACAATTTGGCATCCTCAAGCCAAGCCATCCACCACTTTCGGTTAATCCCCTTATCTTACCGCCCAAGCACGAGCCTCCAGCGAGCCCCAGGCACTAGCTTATTTAGAACCATAATACCATCAGAACAATTCACTTTCCCAAATATAAATACCTAACGAGCCCAGTCAAGCAGGCCCGGCCCTGCATCCTTTGCTTGCGTGGTTGGGGCCACTAGGCTAATTGCAACATATGCATGGGTTATAAAAGCTTCAAAACCCAAAACAAAGAGCTGGACATCCTTTTGTTGATGCAGATGAAATTCGAGCTCAAATCACCGTATGAGGTATCGCCCGGGCAGGCCATGGCAATCGAGCGCATAGTCTCCGGCTTTTCGCGCTTTGACAAGCAGACTCTGCTTGGGATAACCGGAAGCGGAAAGACATTCGTAATGGCGAATGTGATATCGCGCCTGCAGCGGCCCACCCTAATACTCGCCCATAACAAGACCCTTGCGGCCCAGCTCTACACGGAATTAAAGGAGCTGTTCCCGGCAAATCGGGTCGAGTACTTCGTCTCATACTACGACTACTACCAGCCGGAATCCTACATGCCCACTACAGACACCTACATCGAGAAGGACTCGGCCGTCAACGAGCAGATAGAGCAGATGCGCCTCCATGCGGTGTCAAGCCTAGTTAGCAGAAAGGACACGATCGTGGTGGCAAGCATAAGTTGCATATATGGCATTGGCAATCCTGACGACTTTAGGGCCATGTCGATCGCCCTAAAAGAGGGCATGCCCATCACAAGGCAAAAGCTCCTCTACATGCTCCTTGAGATCCAGTACGAGCGAAACGACAAGAGCCTAGAGCCCGGCAACTTCAGGGTGAGGGGGGATACGGTCGACATAATCCCTGCGTACGACACCAATATCGTCAGGGTCGAACTCGAAGACGGCAAGATAAAGAGCATAAAGGACATCGAGCACATCACAGGCGATCTAAAGGGCAGGCTAGGCGAGATATCCATCTATCCTGCAAGGCAGTTCGTCGTCCCGCCCCAAAAGCAGGCGGCCGCCCTCGAGACGATCAAGGAGGAGCTGCGCTTGCAGCTTCCGCTGCTCCCTGCGCTCGAGGCGCAGCGTCTTGAGAAGAGGGTCAAATACGACCTTGAGATGATAAAGGAGATGGGATACTGCAGCGGAATAGAGAACTACAGCAGGCATTTTGACGCAAGGAGCCCCGGAGAGCCGCCATCAGTGCTCATAGACTACTTCCCAAAGGACTTCCTTCTCATAATCGACGAGAGCCACCAGACGATACCGCAGTCGCGGGCCATGTACAACGGCGACTTCATCCGCAAGAAGAACCTTGTGGACTTCGGTTTCAGGCTACCTAGCGCCTTTGACAATAGGCCCCTAAAGTTCGAGGAGTTCGAGAAGAAGATGGGGACCACCCTTTTTGTCTCGGCAACGCCCGCCGAGTACGAGCTTGCGCACAGCAAGCAGGAGGTCGAGCTCATCACGCGCCCAACAGGCCTGCTGGACCCTACTGTCGAGGTCCGACCGATCGAGGGGCAGATGAAATACCTAATGGGCGTGGCAAAACAGACGATAGCCGATGGCAACAGGGTCTTAATCACAACCCTCACAAAGAAGATGGCAGAGGACCTAACCGACTTCCTTTCAAAGGAGGGCTTCAAGGTCAGGTATCTGCATAGCGAGATAGAGAACCTCGCGCGAATCGAGCTGATCCGCCAGCTGCGGGCGAAAGAGTTCGACGTACTCGTCGGGATAAACCTTCTAAGGGAGGGCCTCGACATACCGGAGGTCGGAACGATATTCATACTCGATGCGGACAAGGAGGGCTTCCTAAGGGACGAGCGCAGCCTTATCCAAACCATCGGAAGGGCATCAAGGAACGTAGACG
Source organism: uncultured Microcaldota archaeon (assembly GCA_963787745.1). Lineage (GTDB taxonomy): Archaea > Micrarchaeota > Micrarchaeia > Micrarchaeales > Micrarchaeaceae > JAJYUY01. Next base: position 23,641 of record CAWBEB010000007.1, read on the forward strand.
GAAAAGTCATACTATTTGCCGACAAGCAGACGCGATCAATAGACGCGGCAGTTCGAATAACCAATCAGAGGAGAAGGCTGCAGATGGCATACAACAAGGAATACAAGATAACCCCAAAGACGATCATAAAGAAGATCGAGTCGAAGAAGGGCACGATCAGGGGGATAAAGCACCTTCCCAAGTCAGACATTAAAAAGGAGCTGATCTCAATGGACGCACAGATGAAGAAATACGCGGAGGAGCTGCAGTTCGAGAAAGCAATAGAGATGAGGGATCAGATAGAGGAGATGAAGAGGCTGCTGGGGGGTAGGGGAAAATGAGGGATAGCATACTTGTAAAGGGGGCAAGGGAGCACAACCTAAAGAACATCGACGTAGAGCTCCCGCGAAACAAGCTGATAGTCATAACAGGGCTCTCGGGCTCCGGCAAGTCCACGCTTGCATTTGACACGATCTACGCAGAGGGCCAGCGCAGATATGTGGAGAGCCTCTCGGCCTACGCGCGCCAGTTCCTTGGTTTGATGGACAAGCCGGACGTTGATAGCATAGAGGGCCTCTCGCCTGCGATTAGCATAGAGCAAAAGACCACCAACAAGAACCCGAGGTCGACCGTGGGCACGGTCACCGAGATCTACGACTACCTCAGGCTCCTCTATGCAAGAATAGGCACCCATCACTGCCCCAAGTGCAACAGCGCGATTCGGCCCCAGAGCGCGGAGAACATAACAAGCCTGATCATGGCCTCAAAGGGAAAGTCGCTTGTCTTCCTCGCCCCGATAATAAGGGGCCAGAAGGGCAACCACGAGCAGGCGATAGAGGAGCTCAAAAAACAGGGATTCACAAAGATAAGGATAGACCAGAAGATCTACTCCTCCGACACCGTGAGGCATGAGGCAAGGCTTGCAAAGTATGAGAAGCACTGGATAGAGGCGGTAATCGACAGCGTCAGGATAAGCGAAGAGGAGCGCTCGCGCGTTGCAGAGGCGATCGAGCAGGCGCTTCTTGTCGGAAAGGGAAAGATGATAGTTATCGGCAATAGGCAAAGCAAGGAGGCGAAGAAGGAGCTCGATAGATTCTTAGATGAAACCACATACAGCACCTTCGGCGCCTGCCCCAATCACCCGGAGATCGTCTTCGAAAGCCTAGAGCCCCGCATGTTCTCCTTCAACAGCCCGTTTGGGGCATGCCCCGCCTGCCATGGCCTTGGCGAGATAACAGAGATATCGGAGGATCTGCTCATACCTGAGAGGTCAAAGTCGATAATGGACGGGGCCATTGCGATATATGGCAGGATGGATCTTGCATGGCGCGCCCAGCAGATAGCGGCCGTGGGAAAGCGCTATGGCTTTGACATATGGGACCCTATCGGCAAAATGACGGCCAAGCAGCTCAATGTTCTGCTATACGGCGACAAGGAGCCCATATCCGCAAGATGGCGCAGCGGAGCCACAATGAATATGGATCGGGGCTTTGAGGGGGTCATCCCACAGACCATGAGGCTATATCGCGAGACCAAAAGCGAGTGGAGAAAGGAGGAGATAGAAAAATTCATGAAATCAGAGCTATGCAAGGTCTGCATGGGCAAGAGGCTGCAGCCGGTGGTTCTTGCAGTGAAGATTGAGGGCAAGAGCATAATCGATGCGACCGACCTTAGCCTCGAACGGGCCGTAGAGTTCTTCGGCGGCCTGGCATCGACGCTTCCCGAAAAGGAGCAAGCCATCGCAACGCAGGTGCTAAAGGAGGTCAACGAGCGCCTTAGCTTCCTAAAGAACGTCGGCCTTGGATACCTCTCGCTGTCAAGAGGCTCGAGGACCCTATCAGGCGGGGAGGCCCAGCGGATTAGGCTTGCGACGCAGATAGGCAGCAACCTCATGGGCGTGCTCTACATCCTAGACGAGCCGAGCATAGGCCTTCACCAAAGGGACAACGGGAAGCTAATAAAGACCCTGCAGAGGCTTCGGGACATAGGAAATACCATCATAGTGGTCGAGCATGACCTTGACACCATCCTGGCTGCGGATTACATTGTGGATATGGGGCCAGGGGCGGGAGTCCACGGGGGCCACATAACAGCGCAGGGAACGCCAAAGGAGGTAATGGCGAACAAAAAGAGCCTAACAGGCAAATACCTCTCGAAGGAGCTGGAAATAGAGATTCCAAAAGCTAGGAGGAAGCCAAGCGATTACATTCGCATAAGTGGCGCAAGCGAAAACAACCTAAAGAACCTAAGTGCCCAGCTGCCTCTGGGCGTGCTCTGCGGCATAACCGGCGTCTCGGGATCCGGCAAGAGCACCCTGATGAACCAGACAGTCATGCCGCTTCTAAAGAGGAAGTTCGGGGAGCAGGTCGACCATATAGGTGCGCATGCCTCCTTTGATGTCCCGCAGGCCGTGCGGAACGTCATCGTAATCGACCAGGACCCCATCGGCCGGACCCCAAGGAGCAATCCGGCAACCTACACGAAGCTCTTCGATGAGATCAGGTACGTTTTTGCCTCGACTCGCGAGGCACAGGTAAGGGGCTATTTAGAAGGGAGATTTTCTTTCAATGTCAAGGGCGGGAGGTGTGAAGCTTGCCAGGGGGACGGAGTCCTCAAGATCGAGATGAATTTCCTCCCAGATGTTTACGTTGAGTGCAGCGAGTGCCATGGGAAGAGGTACAACAAGGAAACCCTATCGGTGCTCTACAAGGGGAAGAACATATCCGACATACTTAACATGGAGGTTGAGGAGGCAAACACCTTCTTTGAGAACATACCCGCGATAGCAAGAAAGCTCAAGACCCTTGTTGACGTGGGCCTTGGATACATAAAACTGGGGCAGAGCGCAACCACGCTCTCCGGGGGCGAGAGCCAGCGAATAAAGATCGCAAGGGAGCTAAGCAAGAACAAGCAGGGGCACGTGGTTTACATGCTTGACGAGCCGACAACCGGGCTGCACTTTGATGACACCAAGCGCCTAATAGGGGTGCTAAACAATTTGGTCGAAAAGGGAAACAGCGTCTTTGTTATAGAGCACAACCTTGACGTGATCAAGAGCTGCGACTATATCCTAGACCTTGGCCTCGAGGGTGGGGTCGAAGGCGGCATGATAGTTGCGAAGGGCACTCCAGAGCAGATCGCCCAGTCAAAGACCTCCTACACCGGAACGTTCCTAAAGCAGGTCCTGCAATGATGTCGATAACAAAACAGTCGGATTTTGACGGCCAGCTCGTCCCCACAGATCCGGGCGTCTACCTCTTCAAGGACGTGGCGCAAAATGTCATCTATTGCGGAAAGGCTAAGAATCTGAGGAATCGAGTAAGCAACTACTTCTCGAATCCGGAAAAGCTTGCGATAAAGACGCGCCTGCTGGTATCAAAGATATCCCACATCGACTGGATTGTTGTAAGGACAGAGGTCGAGGCCCTTTTGCTCGAAAACAAATTGATAAAGCAGCACTCGCCTAAATACAACATCAGCCTAAAGGACGCAAAGACCTTCGCATACATCGCCCTGACAAAAGAGAATTTCCCGCGCGTTTTGAGCAGCAGGAAGACATCCACCAGGCTCGAGTCTTTCGGCCCATACACGGACGGGACAAGAAGAAGGGAGCTGCAAAAGCTTGTCGTAAACATCTTCAAACTAAGGACCTGCCACACCATGCCAAAGCGGGCATGCCTAAACTACCACATCGGAATCTGCACCGCCCCCTGCATAGGCAAGGTAAGCAAGGAGGAGTACGCCGGGCAGGTATTGGATGCAAGGGTCTTCTTGAAGGGCGGATTTGACCAGACCGTGAAGATGCTAACGGCCCAGATGAGGGCTGCCTCTAAAGAGGGGAGGTACGAGCGCGCTCTTGAGATCAGAAACCAGCTATCTGGCATCGAGATGCTCTCCTCATCGCAGATAGTGGACCACGAGAAGAACTACGATCAGGACATCATAGCCTTCAAGAAGGTCGCGGAGAAGGTGATGGTTGTCCAAATGGGCATAAGGAAGGGGGTCCTTTTGGGAAAGAAGGACTTCGAGATCGACTATCAGGAGAATTTCGAGCAGGAGTTCCTCAGGGCATTTTATGGCACAAACCAACTGCCAAGGGAGATAATCATAAACGAGCCTTTCTGGGCCGACGACTTGGAGAAGGCTGCACTGGAGGCCTTCTTTGCAAGCCTTAGGGGAGCGCAGGTAAGCCTCACCGTGCCTTCCAAGGGGGAGAAGCGCGAGCTAATTGAACTAGCCAACAAGAACATCGAGGTCAACATGGGGCAGGACAGCTCGCTTGTGGATCTTCAAAACGCCCTCAACCTGCCGGCGCTGCCATACGTCATAGAGTCATTCGACATCTCAAACACCGGGGACGAGCATATCGTCTCAGGCATGGTGCGCTTTGTTAATGCCAGGCCGGATAGGAGCGGCTATAGGAAGTTTAGGATGCGGACCGTATCGAGCGCGGACGACTTCGCGAGCATGCGGGAGGTGGTCTATCGAAGGTACAAGCGGCTGCTTGAAGAGGGGACCAAGATGCCAGACCTTATACTAATAGACGGCGGTGCCGAGCAGCTAAGCTTTGCCCTCCAGTCGCTTAACGCCTTGGGGCTCACAATCCCGATAATAGGGCTCGCAAAGAAGCAGGAGGAGATCTATCTTCCAGACGAGCCAGAGCCCAGGAGCTTTGATAATAACAGCAAGATGATGCTCCTAATTAGGCGGATAAGGGATGCGACCCACGACTTCTCGCTTGGCTACAACAGAAAGCGCAGGCAGATGAAGATGAGGGGCGAATTTGCTAAGCCTTCTCCCTAGCTATGCATCTTTCGAGCCCTTCCCCCGTATTAGACCAACACCTCGACGACCTTGTTCCTGCCATTGAAGCCTTTTAGTATCCTTATGCGCGATCTCGAAGTATTGAAATGCTCGGCCAGTATCGCAATCAAACGTTCGTTTGCTTTGCCATCCCTTGCCGGAGCATCAATTTTTACATTGTAGCTATCTCCACCGGCTTTTACAACCATAGAAGCCTTAGCGTTTGGAGTAACTTTCACATCGATCTTCATGCTCTAGCTATGTTGTTAGATATTTTTAGTCTTTAACTCGAACCACAACCGAGCCCCGGGCCCCTCTACCCCTTCCCATATCTATCCAAAAACTCCACAACCCTTCCGTCCATCATAATGTGCCTCCTCTCCACCGGCCTCTTGAGCACAACACCCTCCATCGTGGTGCACCTGCTCAGCGCCACATAGAGCTGGCCGTGGGCGAATGTTCCAGATCCCAGATCTATTATTACATTATCGAACGTCTTCCCCTGGCTCTTGTGAATCGTCACCGCCCATGCCAGCATCATAGGGAACTGTGTGAAGCTCCCGACCTTCCTTGACACCAGCCTCTTTGAGGCACTGTCATAGGAGAACCGTGATAGGTCCCACGTGTGCGGCTCGACCATCACCTGCGTTCCGTCAAGAAGCCTGACTAGTATTGTCCAGCTTCCATCCCTTCCCCTTTGCATCTCAATAATCTCCCCCATGCTGCCATTCACCCACCTTCTCGCGGCATCGTTGTTTAGCATCATCACCTGCGCTCCCTGCTTTAGGATCAAATGCTCATCTGCCGGATGGACCTTCTTGTCAAACTCCCCGTCCACCATGGCCCGATAGTTGTATGACGAGCTTGCCACCTTCAATAGGCGCTCACTGTTTATCTGCTCTGCTAGCCTGTTGGTTGGGGTGAGGGTTATGTAGTGCTCATTTGCCTTTGGCTCAAATGAGGCCTGGACCCTTGAGTTGATTCGCCCTATCTGCTCGTCCGTTATGGAGTTGTTTCGTATCGCGTTTAACAGGGTTATGAAATCCTGCTCCCTTTGGCGGTAGTGCTTCTTTAGCTCCCTAAACTGCACATTTAGGCTCCCGAAGGAGTGCGAGTCGAAGAAGTAGGGGCTTTTGTAGTGGGCCCTAAACATCTCCCTCTCGCCATCCTCCACCACAGGGGGCAGCTGGTAGAGGTCGCCTATCAGGATCATCTGGACTCCGCCGAAGGGAAGCTCCATATCCTTGCCATTTAGCCTCATGAACCTATCAACGCAGTCCATAAGATCGGCCCTTACCATCGATATCTCGTCTATCACTATGGCATCAAGGCTCCTGTACATCTCCGCGTCGTGCCTAAATGCCCGTCTCACTGAATCTGGAGTGATGCCTGGCTTGAAGCGAAAGAAGGAGTGGATGGTCTGGCCCCCAACGTTTAGCGCTGCAACTCCCGTTGGCGCAAGGACTGCCACGTTCTTCTTTGTGACCGACCTGAAGTACTCAAGAAGCGTTGATTTTCCGGTCCCGGCCCTGCCTGTTATGAAAATGTTGCTGCTCGTGTTATCCATTAGGCCCAATGCGCCCCGGAACTCCTCGTTCATCTCGATTCCAGAGTCTCCTAAGATTGCGTTTTGAAGGCCCATGATACCGTTTTTGTTCAATGGATATTTAACCATCCGCTTCGTATCCCGTTTATGCCGGAATACCTGCCTGGAGTATGCAACATAGGCAAGAATGAGATAAGAGAAAGGCATGCCCTTGCATTCATGGGATTTATGGTATCCGCAGTGCTCGTCACTTCTGTTATACTGTATCATCTGCCAAGATGGGCGCTGCTCGCCTCATTCATACCTCTAGTGCTGGCTTTTGAGGGATTCTATCAGGGCCATTTCAAGTTCTGCGCCGGCTTTGCAGCAGCTGGAGTATACAATACCGAAGACTCAAAAAAGAAGGTGATCGATCAAAAGGATCACGCCAAGGACATGAAGAAAGCAAAGCAGATACACCTCTACTCAATTACATCTGCCATAATCGTGGCGATAGCCGTATACCTTATTGCATAGCTTTCGAGCTTGCTTCCTGGGCGGAGGCTACTTTTTATCTTTTTCTCGAGATGTTAACACATGGACAACCGGGCAAAGCTATTGGAGATATCGGGCCATATCATAGACAAATACGGGGGAGTCATGGCAGCCACCGTGGGGGCGAAGGGCATTATCGCATCGAACCTTAAGAAGATGAAGGACAAGGAGGTTGACGAGATGGTCGAGTATATTAGAAGGGTTCTGGGTTAGGCCTTCTTTGCAACGCAACGGGTTTCTTTTAACTTCCACGCTGCCGCTTACTACGAGCCCCCTTGGACCTGTGGCGTACCCTTGCCTGCCTTTCTTTTACCCTAGCTTCAGCCCTTGCATTGTCCTTTTTGAAAAGAGTGGAGAAAAAGGCACCGGCTAGGGTGATCAAAAACAAAGCAAAGAAAATACCCGACAGAAGCAGACTATTAAACAAGAAGAACATGGCGATAACTAGGAATGCTATACTTAGAACACCCATCTTCCACCAAGAACTCATAATAGTATTGCTCTGGTGGTCTTTATAAGCTTAATCAAGCCCAGCCCAAACCCTCCCTGCTTTAGGCCTGAAGATTAACTAATGTTTCGGCCTGTTTAGGGCCCCAAGAAACAGTATTATCACGCCCAGTATCGCGGCAACGATGCCAACTACCTCAAATATGCCCGCATTGTTGCAGGCCTGAATGCCCGAACCCCTAAAGAGATTAGATATTGCTGTAGCTATTTGCCCTCCAGTTGAATTACATCTTAGCAACTGGTTATAACCGTTCCAAAATAACGCTACGCCAGCAACCAGTAGTATTAAGCCCACAATGACTTCCCACGCATTCACTTCATTACCTCCTTTAATGAGTAGTATATTCACCGGTACTATAAATAGGCTCCAGTCCGTCCCCCTTCCTAGGGAGGGCTAGGAGAAACTCCTTCACTTAGCTCTGAAGTAAAACCCTAATCTTTGACTTGACGCCCCTGAACCCAGAATCCATTAGGAGACCTTTTCCTAGTTCATAACGCTTAGTATCCGCTCTAGCAACTTGACGTATGGCATCAAAGGCGTTGCTCAAGTCTACCTCCCGATTAGTTCCCCTAAACACATGGCCCCTTAGGAATCCGAGCATCTTGTCGTTTTGGGTAACCAGAACTATCCCTTTGCGATGATGCCTGCCTCTAAGCGTTATTCCGCTTTCCGCCACCATCATCTGGCATATTTCAAGGACCTTATCTCTTGTAAGTGGAACTGCAGCAGGCATTTTATCATCAAAACAAGCATATTTCCAAATATATCAAGCTTTCGAGCCATCTCTCAGCCCGTTCCCCTCTTCAATAGCCTCACCGCCGTCTGGCCGCGCCCGTCGTTGTATGGGATTATCCTAACTCTCTGGAAGTGCTCACTGCCCAGCCTGATAAGCCTGCTTTCGCGGCTTCTTTCATTATCATAGTCCATGCTGTGCCTGAGGAAAGTGCGCCTAAAGCGCGTCTTCCTTAACTCCTCCACTCTTTGCTTGCTCCTAAGTTGCAGCTCCCTTAACCCTTCCATCTTCACGGCCATCTAAATTCGACTCTTCCAAAATTTTCCTGGTAGCTCTATTCAAACAAAGGCTTAAAGCACTTCTATATAAAGCCCCCAATGCCTCCACGCAACAAGCACGGGCCTGCCCAAGCCCCGTCCAGCATTCTAGCTCTTACTCCTTATCCTCGTTTAACACACTATCGTCTAGTTTGTTCTGTTTGATTAGTTCTGCGTAATGCTTAAGCCGCTCAAGTTCACCGGCATGTTTAAGCTCAGGGCCCTGCACACTTGCCTCTTCGTTTTGTTTTTGCAGCTCTGATGCATCGCTTTTCCTAAGAAATGGCAAAACATCATAATGGAAGTTAATATTTGGTAATTCAATGTCTTGAAATTCGGCCTGCTGGTTAACCGAGGGTTCTGTTTCGTCTTCTGCATTAACCTCTATGCCCAGGAGGATTTTGATCCTATCAAATACGCTAACCATGGGATAAGTAAGGACTAGCTTATTTTTAGTCTTTGTTGGCCCTAGTCAAACTAGGGAGAGCCTCGGGTTATAGCAGCTGCTCCTTCAAAAGCTTCTCCGCCAGTTTTATTGCCCGTTTGCCCTTCGCCGTTGCCTTATACGCCACTACGCGCTTGCCGCTCTCAGATTTGACTATTATCTCTTGGATAGTGCCCGCCGCAAGAAGCTCATCAATTCTCTTGGCCACAGTCGCCGAGCTCAACTTCTTCTTCTTGACAACTATCAGTATGAAATCGCTAAATCTTTTGTAACTGTGGTTGTCGATTAGCTGTAAGATTTCTACTGCCCCCTTTTTTCCTAGCATAATAACCAGCTTATTTGTTCCCTGTAACCGGATCCCTTCCCTGCAACAGCCTTATTACAGCCACTATCACTGCGATGACTAATAATACGTATATTAGGTTTCCTGCAATCCCGCCAACCAAACCCAGCAGCCACAGAACTACCAAAATGGCAACAATAGTCCATAGTAAGTCCACTCAACCACTCTATGTAATCGGAAGGCCGGCCTTATATAAGCCACATAAAAATGAGGTTTTAGTACGTACCACAATTGAGGCCTAGCAAGTAAGGTGTACCATCACAAAAGCCTTCAAGCCCCTAAATCGCTTCCTGGCATGAGCGATGAGACAAGATGAACCTATATAAATGATTAAACAACATTAATCTGTGATTCATATGGCAGAATGTTGCGCGTGCGGTTGTGGCGGTTGCGCAGGATGCACAACTTCTTCAGCGGTTTGCGCCTGCGGCGCTGTTGGGGCGTTTACAGAAAGCGGGTATAACGGCTACGCCAATAGCCAGGGCGGGGTTTACGGTCAGATAACCACAAAGCAGCAGGCCAAGCTTAAGAAGATGATTGACGATTTTAATGGCAGGCATGTCAAGTACAAAGGCTGGTCGATAACAATGCGGGCAGACCACATAAACGGGTGGTATGGCTACATGGCAACCAAGCAGGGAGAGACTAAAAGAATAGAAAGCGATTCGTTTAAGGGGGCGGAGAGGGCTGTGGATAATTTCAACTCTGAAGGTGGGCTGCACAAAGCCATAGACAGAATAATCTAATAATCGAATGCGGCCGTTAAGACTAAAGATGGGTCTTGCTTTTCAAGTTCGTTGCTCTGCGGTGGCTACGCTTTGGTTTTGTTTAACCTGAATGCAAGCTTTGCGCCTTCCCTGAACTTTTTGCTGGCTGCGGGATTCTCGTTTTCCTGGACGTTGGCAAGGGCCTGGAGCTGCCTTCCTATCGTAATATAAGATTCTCCCCTTAATTTGCCAAGCTTAACATTCTCTTCTGCGCTCATATCTTCCCGGTAGCCGATGTGGCGTTCGGGCACAAACCATTTCTTTGCCATGTTATCACACATATACTTTATTCGTCCTCATCATCTTCGTCGTTATCTACCCTAGCATCCTCACTTTCGCTCTCCTCCCAATCCTTCTCCTCTTCGGAATTCATCGATATACACCCCTAGAAACCGCAACCCGTTGGTCTGGAGATCTCGACGGCGTTTGAAGCTCAAAATGAAGTGGGGTGTCATGCATCCCGCCATCTTTAAACTGGTGCATCCCTCTTCCAGGACACATGTGTGGGCCATGATGCCCCTTTTGAAGGGAACAGAAATGAGGCACCTTCAGGCCCAACCTCTTTATTTCTCCCTTAGTTTGCGCAATATAGTATTTTTCGCATATTTCATTCTTCATGTCCACCCACCCGAATACACCTCCGTTCTAGATTATATACAGCGTTGCTTTTTTTGCGGTATATTTTATTATCAGCATCGGCCCTGGCCCCGCACCTGATTGCAGCTAGTATGGGGGCTAGTATATAAGGTCCAGATATCATACCATTCTATGCCGAAAATAAATGTAAAGCTTGTCGTGTATGTACTCGCAGCAATTCTTTTGATTCTGGGTGGGGTATTACTCTTTTTAGGTTATACCTCTCTTAACCATGGGGAAATAGATGCCGGATGGATACTTGATGTAATAGGTCTTGTGATATGGGTTGCAGGTTATATTTTTAGGCGGCATCTAAAGTAAGTCAAGGATATTTTCAGATGTTTATCTAGGGTCCGAAGGCAGCCTTTTACAAGCGTATGGCCCGGAGTGCTGTGTTGTTTCTATCCCTCATTTTCTTTCTTCGGAAGTACTCCTTGCCTATCGGCGTTTCCTTGAATGGCCTTTTCAGCATCGTCTTCAGCGCCATGTCCTCTATGACCAGGCCCATCAGGCTCGGGAACCCCTCAGCCGCTTTCCCTACGTTTCCCTTCTTGAGCTTCTTCACGAATCTGTCATTCTCGGCTATATATTCCAACTCCTCACGGTTCTCCTCCGCTATGAGCTTTTCTTCAAATGTTGTCTTGTTCTCCCCATTCATACATACACACCCCTACAGCTATTGCTAGGTCGCCAGCATAGAAATTAAACTCTGCGTTCGAGGCCCCAGGCCGCTTATTTGGGATCGTTCGAGCCTACTGCTGTCCTGCTTTTTGATCCTGCTCCTGCTTGCGCCTTCCGGCCTTTGCGTTCTCCTCTGACTGCGCATACCCCTCGTTGGCGGCATCCTGCACCGAGCGATATCCTGCCCTTACGGCCTCATCCTCTCTGTTATATCCCGCCCTCTCATTCTCCTGCTGCTGCCTATAGCCTTCTACCACCTGCCTATTTTGTTCTTCTATCTGCATTGCAGCCTGCCGATCCGCCCTCCTTCTTGCTTCTCCTGCTTCCTGCTCTTCGTTCGTCATAAAACCCACCCAATTCTAAGTAGGGCATGACCGCCTTATAGAGCCCCTGTAGAAATCGCGGTTTTGCTAAACAGTCTCGCCTACGCTCGTTACTGCGCCGAGGCTACTTGCCTCTGGCGGCCGTGTTCATGGCCACGGCGAAGCGAATAAGGAATTTCAAGGCCTGCTCGTTAATCTTGTCCTCCTCATGTATGTCGATGGCGCGCCACACCTTAGCATCAAGACTAGAGTTGAAGAGACCTGACGGGTCATCCAACGCGGCGCCCCTGGCGAATGTCATCTTTACATGATTTCTGTAGGTCTCGCCGCTGCAGATCAATCCGTCATGAGACCAGGTCACGACGCCCAGCGGATTGGTGGGCTTTATCCACTTTACCTCCTCGACGACTTCTGGGTCGGCTTGCTTGACCACAATTCGGAGGCGGGAAAGCACATCTCCGCGCCAGTCGCCTGACTTCTTGACTCTCTTGTCTATCAGTCCTTCTGAGATTATCTTTCGTATCTCCCTTTTGTGCGCGACTTGCCTTTTGGTCATAGTATCAAACCTATAAACATCTACCAGCTTCGGCTACTTTGTGGTTTTCTTCCTTACTACCTTTTTCCCGGCTTTCTTCTCTTTCTTGTTGGGTTGCCCTTTGCCTTTTGTAATAAGTCTGCGTAAACTGCCGTTGATGTAAAAGCCCCATGCATCCGAGCAGTTATTGTAGCATTCATGTTTGGGAACCAAACCCACATGCGTGAAGCGAATCTCTGTTTTATCGCCCTTCTTGGAGATGTCAAAGGCGATTTTTGTGCCGTTCCACTCCTTTTTGTCTTCAATAAAACTAAGGTAGCTGTCCAGCACAAGCCAGACCACCTTTTTGCCTGGGACTAACTTTGTTATCTTCTGCTTGGAATAGTGGATGTCTTTGTAACGATATGTCCACTCGGCACCGAGCTTGTCTGTTCTGCCCTTGATATCGCCCGACCACCACCCGCGAACGTTATTGATTGCGGAGAAGGCTTCTTTCGGAGTCTGGTCCACCGTAAAGGCATAGGTTAGATTTTTATTATTCATGGTTCCACACTTTAAAATGAGTGGGCAGGGCAACTATTTAGTTTTATCCGGTCAATCAGGCTCCTTGCTCTGCGACCTTCGGGTTTTTGAGTCCGGTAATGGAAGCCACATCCCGCATGACTTTGCGTTTTTACTCATAATCGACTTTATGCCGGGAAAACAACATAATCGCCGCTTTCCAGATGAAAGCATATCGCAAGCCTTCTCAATCCTGCGCCGGCGCGTTTCCTGTTGCTTTGCTGTGGTCACGGAGAAAATCCAATCCCTGCGCGCCAGCGCTGTGATGTCCATCCAGGATGCCTTCGCCCCGGGAGCGGTTGCAAGGGCTTTTCTTAGGTCCGTCGGCACCCTGGTCTGCGGCTCTTCTCCTACCCGAGTGATCTCCACCGTCACCGTGTCTCCGGTGTGGGTGCCTAAGGCACCATACATGACCTTGTTAACCGTAATGGAGTGACTCCCCTTGCCGTTTGGCCGGAGGGCCGCACGAAAAGGGAAGGCATTGATAGCACCCTCAACCATCGTCATGCCCCGTGATGGGAGCTTCGCGCTTGAGGCCTTGGGCAGCGTGACAATGGTAGACGACCCCGCATTGGGCGGAGATAATTTAGCTTTGAAGCGGATTGTGGGATTGTTTCCCTGCTTCCTTGCCGTTTTCATAATCTGTTTCATCAAATCCTTTATTTAAATTTTTCTAATTAAGTATTTAAGCAGGGGCAGTGACAGATAAAAGGTGAAAATATGCAAACATGGAGGAAAAACATTTTGGAGCATCATTTGATTGAGGCACTCATAATATTAGAACTGGTAGTGAGCGCGATATTCCTATCAATATCATACCCCACAGGAAACATATACTTTAAGGGAGTTGGGGTCGGTTTGGTAATTGCTTGGGTAACGGGCGCAATAGCTTATTTATTCAAAAAGAAAATGCTAAAATCATGAGCGATGAAGCGCGCAGAAGTTTATACGCCACGGTACAATAACGCCCCCAACACCAGCTCCGAGTTACTTACTACTTGTTACTGTGCTTGGAGCTGCCATTATCCAATCCGGTTGGCAGGTAGAACACCTGGTCGAATACTTTCAAAGTAGTGTGAACTTTTACCTCTTGGAACGGCTGATCGACAACGAACTTTCCACCCATGCTCTTCCTATGTGTTATCAAGACAGGATCTAATGAAGTTATCACGCCAAGGTGCGCTATCCTAAGTTCCTTTGCAAGGGCCAGGAAAGGTCCATCCCATTCCTTGTCTCCCTGCCAAGCCGCAAGGCAACCGACTACGGGTTCCTCAATTCGCACCATGCGAGATAGGTAGGCGCGGGCTATAAGGGAGCCCACATAGCCTTCCCTCGGCCGCTCGCCCGTTATGTACAACGCAGTGCCGCTGCAATTCGACTCTCTTAGCCATCTGCTCCAATTGCACAAAGATATCCGTGACTTCATCTGGGAAAAATAAGCCTTCTCCTTTGAAGCCGATTGCGAAACAGCCATGAGTTTCATCTAATGCTCCTGATATATCAAACTTTGGGGCAAAGACCAGATTTGGCGCGCCAAATCTGTATCGTGCGCATGTTACCCCTATCGGCTTCTATGGCCCTCTTCATCGTAACCCTTCGATTAAAATCAAAATAGGCCAGGGGATCTATCAACTTTACAGCGCCATTAGGTGTTACAATAATGTTCCCGAGTGCATCACCATGGCCTAGCCCATTATGGTGCAGTTGCTCAAGGGTCGAGAAGAACTGCTTTACGTCCCCGGTTTTTGCAAATATCTCTATGCCATCGAACCTCGGGTGACTGCCCTCGATGTACTCCATTACATAGCCCACCGCTGAGAGTGATAATGGGCTCTTCTTGACCATGGCCAGAGGCCTCACAATGCCATTTGGGGCAGCCTTGTGCAGGGCAGACAATAAGGTAAACTCTATCGCAAGGTTCAGATCGGGCCTTAGATGAGTATGTGGCAGGAGGCTTGCATCAGGAAATTTACCGTAGTATTTGAAGTACACCTTGCGCTCGTCATGGCCGCGCCTCCTCAAGTCCCTAACCAACTCCTCCCCATTTCTAGCGTGGATTATGTTTTGGCTTGACGGTCTGGTCAAAAATGACATAAAACCTTACGGCGTTATCAAATATATCAAGCTTTCGAGCTCGGAAATGCATAAATATTTGGCAAGATTAAGCCAATAAGGGATTTAATGGCTCTTGGAACGCGAACATTTACGCCTGTCAAACTCAGAGACGGCATGCCCCCAATCGGATTCGGACGTGTTGACTGGAGAGATTACATAACAGTCCAGCTCAGGCAGCCCCCGTATTACACTGCCAACTGGTCCAGAAGCATAAGCAGATCTGCCGCGCTGCTGAGGGAAACGACCGAGGACATGACGGAATCATTTCATAAGCAAATAGCCTCGGACTTTACCCTGACGAGATTTGTCCACAGCAGGCTAGATGGTCTGGCACATACCTTGCATTCCGAAGGGTTCTTATAAGGCTACCAATCCGAGGCCTCTTTGAAGATGAATGTGATCAAGAGCCTGAAGAAGGAGAACGTATGCTTTGAGCTCCACGGGTTCAAACCGACTGTGCCAATCAGCACCATAGCCTCCTTTTCGGCCAAAGCAGGTGTGGAAGGACTTGTCAACATAGAAGTCAAGAATGGCCTTTTGATTATGGATACGGAGATACCATATAATCCTCCGCAAACAATCATAGCGATAGGCATAGAGCTAGACTTTGAACCCTTGCAGAAAGTTGCGATGCGGTAAATTGGCCTGTGTTTTTCGAGCTCGTCGCTGGTGAATGGGCTTATTTCGCAGCATGCCTAGAGACGTAACTCTAGTTCAAGGCCAACGCTCAGTACTTCACTCCGACCTCAAACCCTATGAAATACGGGAAGCTCCCCTTGGAAAGCTGCATGCTCCTCCCAATGGAACTGTCCTGCTCCGCAAGCACCTCGGAGAAACCCGCGATCAGCGATCCGAACCCGTGGATCAGATCGTCATTGCTGGACTGGTAGGTGAGCTTGAGCTGTGGCATCACCGTGTAATACTTGGCCAGGTCATAGGTCTGCGATGCCTGGAGGTTGTCGTACCTGTCCCATCCATTCTCGAAGAAGAGCTGCTGCTCTGTAAACTTTGCCCCCAAGCTAAGGCTGAGCCTCTTTGTAAACGAATGTGTCACGTCAACGAATGCATAGGGCCTGGCCCAGTCGTTCCAGGATCCGCCCAGGTAGCTATATCCCACATGCTCGTAGGTCAGTGCGGCGCCATTCCCCCTCTGGTTGGTCCCGACCGCATCGGTGTAGTTGCGCTCGGCTATGTCCGACCTTTTGTTCGGCTCGGACATCGAGTCGATCGAAAAGTTGAAATCGAGGCCCAAACCGGCAGACACGGCAAGCCAGTCGCCGTTTCCGTCCTTGCGCTCGAAGGACAGTTTACCTCCGATATCAAGCGTCGCTATTGTGATCCTGTCTGAAGGCTTCAGGCTCGTCTGGACTATCGGCCCCTGGTTTCCCGTCGGCACATAGGTATCCGCCGGGTTTATCGGCACGTTCCTGAGGCTCAGCGGTATGTTGCCGACGCCCTGTACCAGGGACTTCTCGTAGATGGTTCCTGCACTTAGATCAAAGAGAGGCGATAGCTCGGCGGCCGAAACGTTGCTTGTTGCGGCGGCGACTGCCAATATTGCTATGGCGGCGGTTCTGGAGTGGCCAGAACCTTTGCGTTCCAGCCCCATGAGAGCGGCTGTCTCGAAAGAAGGTCCGTGATCGCGGACTGCTGCAATGGTCTTGTTCGTCTTTGTTTGACCCATACAATAACCCCCATTAAGCCTGGCCTCGGCATAATATTTATGGCTTTCCTTCAAAGCAGATCGGTCGAGGGACGCGATCGCTTCAATGAGCTCATGATGGCCCCTCATTTTCGGGTATGCCAGCTCCATCCCGTCCTGATAAGCATCCGACCAGCGTTCCCCCCTCCCTGCTTTTCATGTCTGCATATACGGACGATGCCACGCAGACGTCCATGGCAAGCTTCCTAATGTCCTTGGTCCCTTCACTGGCCTTTTTTACCAGCCTGTCGAGCTCATGGAGGTAGTTCTCCTTCGGGTCTATGTGGTTCTCAGTAAGGCGCCTTGTAACCCTTTCGATGATTCTCCAATGCCGCTCCCGCGCCTCATAGATCTTTTTTGGGAGCGAGAAGAATCTCTGCAGGAAGATGATCTGATTGGTGAGGGCCTGGTCCCCATTAACCTCCGGCCTGCTCCTCAGGGAGACCATTGCGCGGTCGTAAAACTGGCCCCAAAGCGCTGACTTTTGCTCCGGATCCATCTTCTCAAATGTGCAGATTCCGACGTTTGCGTCCACCGTGGCGTCAGCGATCTTTGCCGAGCGCCTGCTCACGAAGAGCGCCTTCCTCAGCGCTATCTCGCGCTCATTTAGGCCGAAGCCGCCTATGAGGCGAAGGCCCCGTGGCACGCCGCGAATCAGTTTTACCGTGTTTAGGTGGCCCTCCTTCTGCTGCGCCGTTATATGATCCTCGAAGTTGCGCCTGGTGAAGAACTCCGCCCTTTTGCTTTTTGTAAGCTGGTCTAGCATGCTACCCCCTGGTTCAGCCTTCCCCATATCTTTGGAATTCCACACTATAACTGGACCACAAGAAATATATAGCATCTTCGAACCCCATGCCCCCCCGCCTTCTCGGGCCCCTCGAGGCAATGCATAAGCCTTTATATTTGAGCCAACCTTAATTATCATACGGAGAAGGAAGCGTAACAGCACTAATTCTACGTACAAACAACCAAAATAAAGTGAATTGAATGAGCTACGGAGACAACGAAGGATTCGGGAATAGTTCCTATGGAGGACGCGGCGGAGGAAGGGGAGGTTATTCATCTTCTGGAAGCGGCGTGCCCAAGCCGGTGAAGCCGGGGGACGAAGTGGAAGTGAAGATCGAGGCGGTCGCATCGAAGGGTGACGGCATAGCCAAGAAGGACGGATTCGTCATCTTCATAAAGGGCGCTAAGGAAGGCGACACCGTGAAGGTAAGGATATCCGATGTAAAGGAAAGGTTTGCAATAGGCGAACTGATAGTCTAAGCAGGCTAACTTTCCTTTTTTTCTTTTTTATCACACCTAGCGTCAGCTTTCGGACAAACCCTCTTCGGGGCATGCCCGATTCCGGCCATACTGGAACGTTTATAATGTAAAAGGCAGCTAATCCTATGTGATCTAGTGAAGTTCCAGCTGATGCTCGCCCCGATGGAGGGCATTACCGACAACGCGCTCCGCACGCTCTGCTACCACAACGGCGCGGATCTGACTTTCACGGAGATGGCAAGGGTCGACAACTTATCAAAGCTAAAGAAAGGCGAACTGGACAAGATAAGCATCACCAGCCCTACGCCAACCCAGATCCAGCTCGCGGGGGCGAAGATACGCGAATACGAGAAGTTCCTGGCCGGGTTCGAGCCGACGGAGGGATTTAAGGGATTCAACCTGAATCTCGGATGCCCCTCCCCCGCCTTCATACGGCAGGGACTGGGGGCGGCGATGATAAAGAGAATCTCAAGGGTAAACGACATCGTGAAGCTGATAGGGAAATCCGGCTTCGAATGCTCGATAAAGCTGCGCCTAGGGCTAAATGGCTACGAAAAGGAGAAAGGCGCATACCTCAACCTGATAAAAAACGTCGACGCATCCTTTTTCGCGGTGCACGCCAGGACGGCGAAGCAGACCGAGAAGGATCCGGCCGATTTTGCGGTCTACTCAAAATGCGTTGAGACCGGAAAGCGCATCGTCGCAAACGGGGACATAAAAACAAGGGATCAGGTGAAGGTGCTGGAAGAGCTCGGGCTAGCTGGCGCCATGATCGGGCGGGCAGCGGTGGCAAATCCAAGGATATTCAACGAGCTAAAGTCCGAACCGGTATCCAGGGGTTTGCCCAGCGCATTATCGCCCACCGAGCTTACCTATGCTAATTGGAGGGGCTAGCGAACTATTTTGGCTTCCTCTTGCCATGGCCTTTCAAAGCAAGCCCCCAGGCCAGGATTCGGCAGCAGCATATCTACCAAATATTTCTAGGTGCCTATATATACTCTAAATGTAAAGTATTCTGTAATAGAGTAAAGTGATTTGGGAAGATGGGAATGAAAACGAACACGCCCCTAGTTGATACGAACAGCCTGCGTTTTATTCAAAACCATATCCAGAATAGGCTTTCGAATGGATCTAAGAGGCCGACCTATGCATACATAACTATAGAGTCGATATGCAACTCGATGCAACTATTGCAACATGTGGGAGACAAAAAGGGGCAATCAGCCGAGCACCGAGGAATGGAAAAGGATAATAGACGACATACGGGCCGTTGGGGCCATGTCGCTTACCTTTAGCGGAGGGGAGCCGTTCCTCAATAAGGATCTGTTCGAACTTGCGGCCTATGCTAGGTCAAAGGGGCTATACACCATGGTCGTCACAAACCTTAGCCTTTTCAGGCCCGAATGGATAGAAAAAATTGCCCGGAGCTTCGACTTTTTTGGCGTATCGATAGACAGCACAAAACCGGAGATATATCAGGAGACTCGGGGCGTGAACTGGCTTGGGCACATCAAACAGAGCGTCCCGAAGATAATGGAGGGGCTTGCGGCGCTGAAAGCCAAAACGGCGGTTTGCGCCATGGTAACAGTCTCGAACAGGAACGCTTACGGTATGCACGACACCCTCCACATGATATTTGACGATCTGGGGATGGACTGCATCTCATTCAATCTGTTGGATCCCAAGGGCAGCCCAACGGCAAAGGACTTTATACCGACGGAGGACCAGTTGGCATTTTACAGGAAAACAATTCTCGACCACAAAAAGGTCTACCCCATACTTAACAGCACCCGCTACATCGAGCAGTCCGGCAATTATGACTATAGCTGCAACCCCTGGAAATGCATACAGATTAATCATGAGGGAGTGCTGCTGGCCCCCTGTCTTTTCATCAATGGGAAACGGTTCAACCTGCGTGAAACAGGGCTAGTCGAGGTATGGAGGCAGAAAAGCACGCAGGAGGTGTACAAGCACTATGAAAAGTGCAAATTGTGCAATCTGGGGTGCGTTGCCGAAGCCGCCTGGTCGACCTATGACTTAGACTTCGTCATAAATGAAAGCCTTATCAACATGATACTGCCCATGAGGAGGCGCATCAGTGAGAGAAACCGCTCAAAGATAAAGAAGATAACCTGCAGCGGCTATGGCGCCGTGAGCCTACAAAGTGGGACTTCATAAGGTTCTGATCCTAAGATAAACCGAAGTTTTCATTTGGGCTATATAATCACCGAATGAGCATTGATGGATGGGTGTGGGTATGAGTTTATTTGGGAACAACGACGAGCAGAGCGAAAAGAAGCAGAGGAAGGAGGAGCAGGACAGGATTAGAAAGGACGCCTATGTCCAGGAGCAGTATCGCATCAGATTGGAACAGGCCAGAAAAGAAAGGCGTAAAAATCTAAGCCTGTGACTTAGATACGACCTCTCTCCATATCGAGACAATATTCAGGTATTTTGTACGGTCCTGGCTCGAACTTCCGGTAAGGGGCTAGAGGCGCTAATTCCTTCTGATCTGGTCCTTGGTAACCGGTATGTCTAGTTGTTCTATCAGAATTCGCAGTTTGTAGTCGGGTTCCTGAGCTTTGATAGTTTTAATTATCTTGTCCGCGAACTCAAAGTCATGTCTGCGCCATGTATTTAGCGTACCGATTAGAAGGGGATAGCCAATTACCCTTTTTATGTTTGGACATAGGCCAAGCTGATAGAACAGATCCGGCAATATCTTATCTGATAAATCAGAGCCGGCCCTGGCCTTAGCCTCATTTATCTCCCTCTTTTCATCTTCTGCATTTGCCGGTTTCGTAGCATTGAGGCGATTAATCCCTTCCTTTGAATCATTAAGAACGCCTTTTGTTGTGTCCAGGGCCTTTTGGAGGGGCATGAGGATCGTGGAATAGAGTTTCTCTAGTTCTTCTCCCGCCTTCTTGCCCAAGCCTAACGTTTCTGCCATTATAAGATGCCTATCAATGCCGATCATACGCCCCATTACATAGGTTTCTATTACTGCTGTCTTTAGGGCCTGATATGGCACCTGCTCCCTTCTTTCGCCAAGCTCGCGCTCCAGGCCGGCATATCGCTCCTTCCCGACAGTCTTATTCATTCTATCACAAAATTCCTCTGCCGGCAACAGCAATTGCCAGGCTGTATGCGCTTTCTAATGCATCCACTGCCGGTTTGTCTAGGGCGTAATTGCATCTTGCACTGGTACCACCACAGGCTTCCCAGAAGTAGTTGTACCTAACCGTTTTATCAAAAGAATTAAATGGTGCTTTCGTATACTCTGCCCTAAGGCCTAGAATAGTTATCTCGCAATTGAGCAGGTCCTTTAAAGTCATCTTTTCTAGTTCCGCATAAGTAACCTCCCTGCCCTCTCTTTTGACTTCAACCCGCTTTGCTTTCTCCCCTGATTGTACTGAAAGCGCTAGCCTTAAGCTAGAGTTATCAGTTTTTGGTTTATCCTTCGTAGCTTGAGCCATTTTATCACTAAAACAAGCGCATTTCCAAATATATCAAGCTTTCGAGCTCTTGGCCTGCTGCTTATTTAGGCTCAGTTTAGGAACGTCTTGATCTGCAGCCCGAACATCAGCACCGTGAGCCAGAATCCAAGCAGCATGGCGAGCAGCGCATAGCCATTGTAGAGGTTAAGCATTACCAGCCCTATCGCTATTATCGTTGCGAGCACAAAGTTCGATAGGCCCCACAATACATTGACCTTGGGCTTAGACTTCTGGCCGAACGGGCTCCTGAATATCTTTCCCGCGGCCCCGAACACGAAGTGGGGCACGCCATTGCCCAGCAGGGAGCCCATTATGAAATACCATATCAAGAAAAGCTCCAGGGCCATTTTCACACGTCAAAACTTCTAATCTGGACTATAAATACCCATGGCTTGGCCCCCGGCCAGCCCATTAGGTGTTAATCCGAATGCCTTGAATGGCCGGAATCAACCGACTACATCGGTTATCTCCTTTGCCAATCCGTTCTCAACGTGTTTTGTCCAGAGCATCTCGGGCACGTCTATGGCCAGGAACAGTCCGGAGAGGGCGACAGTCTCTATGGCGGTAACGCCGAGGTTCTGGAGCAGCTTGCCTATGCCTATCTTAATCGAGAAGCTGTTGGGCTTCCCTGAAATCGCTATGGTAAAGGCCCTGTCTGCCGCAATAAGGTCTCTGGGCAGGCCCGCCTTCGTGGCCTGTATGATTATCCCATCTGAAGGGGTGTTGAGCTGCGTCTTGTATCCTTCCGACTCAAGCTTCTGCACTATCTGGCCGGAGAGAGCCTTTAGATTCTTGTTCTTGCCTTCAAAGTTCATTGTTTTTTCTGCTACCATCCAATCACACTACCTAGGTAGGGGTTGGCCGCCTTATAGAGCCCCTGTAGAAATCGCGGTTTTGCCGAGCCGAGTTAAGCTAGTTGATATGGGCCCTTCCCACTGACTGCCACGATTTACCTTAGGCCAGCCAATCATTTACCTAAGCGATCCGACTAACCTTCGCCCCGTTCTAGATTTAGGTCTTGAATTCTTTCCCCTTCTCCTGCGAATAGTGTTTTTATGTATCCTGTGCTTGGGTCGTGTGAATTTTGTGACGTAATTCGAAGTTGTTACTATGCTTATAACTGCAACTATTAGAAAGACATCCATGTACGCATAGGGGGCCCTCCCGCGTACAGGGGGCGTCTGGTACGATCCCTTTATCGAGTTCGAAACAGGTGTTGAACGTACTGTTGTAGTTGTAATCAGGCTAGATGAAGTAGACGAGGTAGGCAAAGTCGTAGATATTGTTGTAGGCGCCGTGGTTGCGACCGTAGATGTTGTTACCGGAATCGATGTCGAAGTTATAAGAATTTGGACTGTGGTCGTTGGAATTGATGTTGACGTTGAAATCGAGGTTGTTGTACTTGTTATTGAGGTTAATGGACTTACGACTAGGGCGATTTGCTTCTCCTTCACCCAGCCCGTCAGCCCATTTTGGAACGTGGTCTTGTAGAACCACAGGGTTGTGTTGGCGTCGTATTGGGCATTTGAAACTATTATTCCCAGCTCACCGATCGGGACTGTGCCGACCGTTGCGCCTATCGCCGGACTGGCCCAGAGATTTGTTGGGTATATTGTGATTATGTTGTCGCCCAGACTAAAGGAGGCCGACCCCTGATTTACTGTGGTCGTTGAGGCAATTGTGGTTATGGATGTGGAAGATACTGAAGTTGGGGGCTTGAGGGATGTCGTGGTCGTAGTGGTGCTGGTCGATGTGGTCGTTGGTGCCGTTGTGGTTGGGGAAGTGGAAGATGTTGGAGATGTCGTGGTTGTGGTGGTGCTGGCCGATGTGGTCGTTGCTGTCCCTATGGGATATGCCTGGCTTATTTCAGTGTAAAATGAGGCGTTTAGGTATTCTATGTTCCATATGAAAATCCCGTATCCGGCATTCTTCATTGCAGCAAGCTCCGCGCTTGTAGGGACGTGGTAAGCCGAACCGTCAGCGGAAGACAGGTCGTAACCGGCCATCAGCTTTGCGGTTGAGGAGCCCCCCAGTACGGAGGCGTAGGCGTTCAGTTGCGATACGGAGGGGTTGAACATGTACATCAGGTTGTTGCAATAGGGTGCAATCGCTGTTACATTGACGCTCGTCTCCCAGGGCGCGAAGGTGCAGTCTATTGTTATGCCGCTTGGAAGCACCTGCCTGCTCTGCTGGATCAGCAGGGTGTAGTTCTTTGCGCTGAAATCCCCCGCCACATTATTCTCAAAGTCCCAGTGCACGCAGTCGTATCCTTCCTTTGAGACCTCTGCCGCTATATTGTTCGCCAATGCGGCCCTTAGCGAAGGGGAGTTTACTATCTTACTATTGTAATTCCATGCGGGAGACCCTGAACCGCCCACCGCCAGGCAGACCTTCACGTTGTGGGAATGAGCTGTTGCTATCACACTCGGGACATTGACCGCCGACCCGTCATAGACTATCGAACCGTTTGCAATAGGATAAACATGGAATATCGTTATTTCGGTCAGGACGTTCCACTGAATTGAGGAATATCCGTTTTGCGATGTCCAGGTTACCAGATTCGCCATTACTGCCGGGCTGCTGGGTGCGACAGAAGCCGCGCCCGCGACCAGGATCATCTGGCCCACCAGCACCACCATAAGCATTGGCAGTAACGCTATTGTTAGTTTCATTTCAAGTACCAATCTATTGTATGGGGTTTCGGATGGGGCTTCTTAGTTGTTCGTGATCCAAAAGGGTACTGCCTTACAATTCAATTGCAGAAAGAAGTTTTCGCCGGCTAAAACTCCTAGCTTTTCTTGGACAGACTATTTTAGGGAAAAGAGAAATTGCCGTAAATAAAACATAGCTTTATAGTGTCCCCAAGGCAGTGTAAGGTATGCCAAAGAAGGATAAGATGGACAAAAGATGGTTCGCCGCGATAATTCCGGGAGTCATAGCGATAGTAGTAGTCGTGTTCATCATAGCCCTATTCATAATAAAATTGCTTTGGTGGTGGATCATACCGGATCTGTTCCCCGGAGCGGTGGCCCAGGGCCTTGTGGCCGGTTCTATCGGCTGGTATACCGCGTTCAAGCTGGCAATCGTGCTGGGATTGCTAAGCGGCATATTCAAGGCCAACCAGAACCACAGGGCATGGAAGCAGGGATGGAAGGGCTAAGAGGAGCAGGCTTCTGCTTATTTACAGGGGCACGTCCAGCACTACAAATCTACTCTCCTTTTGGGATTCGATATCTACCTGCTTCACATCCGTGACCTCTGCCGAATCCCCTTTCTCAAGCCAAATGCCGCCTACTTTCAATTTCCCATCCAGCAGATAGACGTAAAGCCCGCGTTTGTCTCTGAGCGCCATCTTCGCCTTTTCGCTGCCAAGATGCCCAATATAGAACTCCGCATCCTGGTCTATGTATACCGTTTCGCTTCCGGCCCTGCCTGAAATGAGCTTGAAGATGCCCTTCTTGCCCTTGAGCTCCTTGTATGACCTCTGCTCATAGCTAGGGGCGGCATCAGCCGTCCTGGGCCGCAGCCAGATCTGCAGGAAGTGTACATCTTCCGCCTTCGAATGGTTGAATTCCGAATGCACGATTCCGGATCCCGCCGATATCCTCTGAATCTCGTATTCCTTTAGGATGCCGTGGTTCCCGGCGCTGTCCCTATGCTCCAGCGCTCCGCTTAGCACAAATGAGAAGATCTCTGCGTTGTCGTGGGGATGCGCACCGAATCCCATTCCCGCCTCTACCACATCGTCGTTGAACACCATCAGCTTGCCGAACCCCATGTTGTCCTTGTTGTAGTAGCCCCCGAAGCTAAACCCGTGGCTGCTGCAAAGCCAGTCGAGGCGCGTCTTGCCGTGCTCGCCAGCCTTCCTGACATTTATGGCCATGCTAAGGATAAGCTGATTGGGATTTTAATACCTAGCAGGGCGGCCTTTGAGCTTACCATTCAAAGTTATTCTTAATTTGACGGTTGTCGCGTTTTATGAGATCTTTATTGTTTTCGCCAGGACGCCTCCTTGGATCGTAGAATAAGATTCTCCCGTCTTTGGTCACAAATACATTGACCAAAAAGGTCAGGTCGCCATGACCCACCCCCCGTTTATGAAATTTCCTTACTGCGGAAATAATCTTCTCTCTTAGTGCTCTCTGCTTATCACGAGAACTTATGGATATTAGCGTCTCCCAACCGTCTTTGGCAGTTATGTATTCCAAGAAATACCCCACTACCCTCGAATCATAGGTCCCAAGGGCGATGGGCCTTACTGTGTGCTCCGGTAGAATGGAGTGCATAAGGGAGAGCTGTTTGAACTCCCTTACCATCATGATAGAGCCCAATCGATCGGATCCATAATCCCGAAAACGGGATCTTTTTCTCAGCTGCGGACCTACAAGACCCATGGATCCCTCTTGACAGAGGCCTTTGTAAAAGACATCGCCTGTCCCCAAACCCAGTGCGGCCACCTTTCGGGCGAACTCCCATGGCCTGTCTATTTCTATAATGGGTGTTCCGTGGTCCTTTCTTAGAACCGACAAATAGCCATCAGTACGTACACCAGGTTTAATTATAGAGGCTACTTTGCGCTCCACTTTATCACAAAGCTAGCATTTATCCAGATATATAAGCTTTCTAACCTCTCGTTGTGGCCGATCACGAACCCCTTCCACTACTCGGCTTTAGGGGGCCGCCTCTTATACTGCCCATGGGTGGTGATATGCGAGATGAGACCATGGGAGACTTTTCATGCAACGAATGCAAGCAGACCTTCGCCACATATTACGAGCTTAGGGACCACAAAGCGGCTTCACATAGGGAAGAGGTAAAGGAGAAGATTGTTCAGAGGGGCAGCAGGGCCCTTTGACCTTTTTATCCCTGCCCCGGCGTCGAATCCGGACCTGATGGCGCCTTTCCCAGCATGGCCTATATAAGCCCGGGCTGCCTAATATCATAAGTGATAGCATGAACGACTCAAAAGACGGATTTTCTGAGAAGAAGATGGAGATGTGGAAGATGAGGGAGGAACTTCTGAACTCAATGTCAGATAAGGAGCTTCGCGCATTCATCAAGGGCTATATGATGGGTCAGAAGATGGTCATGAAGCAATTGAGCGCAATGGGTGGGTGCGGCAGTGGATGCGGTTGCGGAGAGGAATCATCCTGCAAGGGCGAATCCTGCGGATGCGGGAAGGAAGAGTGCAACTGCGGCAAGGAATAATCCCATTGGGGAGGGGCAGCTCCCAAATGGCGAAATTAACTTAAACCTAAGATTGAAGGGATTATCATGAAGACACTCAAAATCGAAGTGAAGAGCGACCCGAAGGCATCGAGGCTGGAGCTGTTCGTGAGGATCATCTGGGCGATACTCGGCTGCATAGTGCTTTCCATCTTTGGGATAATTGCAGCCATATGCATGGTGCTACAGTGGCTCTACATACTCATAACTGGAAAGAGGAGCAAGAGCCTAGCCGAGGTCTTAAAGCTGTACCTATTCTATCGGTTCCGGCTTGAGGGCTACCTGCTTATGCTAACAGACGAGAGAAGCCCGATCATACCTGTGGATTGAGCCCACTAGGCGGATCAAGGCCTACTTATAGCTTATGAGTGTAAGCATAGCATGCCGAGAAGCCTTGTGGGAAGGGTCAAGAACGAGAAGTTCGCATTTTTCTGGCTTTTGATAGGCGGTAGCATAGCGAACTTCTTCCCAATCTTCTACTCCTTCCACACCTGGCCGCTGCTTCTGCCCCCTGCAATCCTTTCGATATTGGTGGCAATATCGATGATAGGCAAGAAAAAGAGGCCTAAGGTACTGCTCGCAATAGACCTGGTTGTCTCCTTAAGCCTGCTTGTGCTCCTGGCACTCACTTCCAGGACATCGCTAGGGGAGTTGACACTTCTGCTTCCCGACTGCATGATCGTGTTGGGCTGCGTATTGGGGCTAATGAACTGGTGAGCCCAAACGGCACTAGACGTTCATTATCTTCTGGCCGTAGTAGAAGTTGAGCTTCGGGTTGCTGGCATTGGAGAAGGCGAACTTTATGCCCTCCTTCTTGAGCGCCTTGCGTATCTTCAGGTCTATCTCGTGCTTCGTCTCGTAGTCCATGACTGAGACGTCAAACCTGAGCTCCGGGCTGCCACGGCTGCCGCTAAGGCGCAGCGTTATGGCCCCCTTGGGCAAATTGTCCTCCAGGGAGATTTGGGTCGTGAGCGCCAGAATGTGCGTCATCGACTCCTTCTGCATCTTGTCCAGGCTATACAGGTAAATATCCAACATAAAAAGACCCATAGTATATATGACGCCCCAGATATATTAAGGAGCGTATTGGGGCGATGAACTGCGGGGACTATATACCCAAAGAGCCTAGCACTAATATGAAAACCCACAAGTTCAAGAAGGGACATATCAAGTCCATCAGAAATAGGTGCTGGGCCTGTGACAAGGGGGGAACGGTCAACACCTACAGGCTTGTGGCTGACAACAAGGACTCTGTGCGCGCCGTCCACCTAAACGAAAAGTGCATAAACGCCGCAAAGGAGAAATTCAGGTCGATCGCAGCTAAGACCAGCTGAGCTATTTCCCTATTTCCACAATAAAAGCAAAGTGATAAAGCGGCCATTATCCCACCATTATATGGGTGTGGGTATGCCAAGATTTGAATGCGCTATGTGTGGTGCCAGCTTCCCCAACGGGGACGTATTGGCCAACCACATAAGAGAGGCGCACGGATCGTCGAGCGGGGGCCCGTCTTTTGAATGCAGCGTGTGCGGCCAGAGGTTCAATGACGAAGGAAGCTTGGTCTCGCACATGAGCGCCGCGCATCCCAGGGGCTAATGCGCTAACTGGTTCAGCCTCTCCTTAAGAGATACTTTTTTGCTTCGGAACTTATTTCTTCGGACCCTTCGGCAGCCAGGTACCTAATCGCGTTGATGACAGCGGCTTCCTTGTACTTCTCAGCGACGGTTCTTAAGTGCTCGAAGGCCATCATTCTTGTCTCCGGCTTTGTCGACGAAATGGCAACGTCCATTACCCCCTTTGTGGCTATCTTCCTAATCTCCCTCATCCGTCTCTCATCCATTCCCATCACTAAAGTCATCATTTTGCAGATATATCTAGATTTCGAGCCAGGGGCAGGATATGCAAAACATTATAAACTCTCCTTGAAGAACTATACTACACAAATGTGATCCAATGAAGGGAAAAGTAAAGATGTTCAATGCTGCACGTGGTTTCGGATTTATCACGGGAGAGGATGGAAAGGACGTGTACTTCCACACGACCTCAGTTGAAGGCGGAGCCACACTCGGCCCAGGCGACTCTGTTGAGTACGAGGTCGTCGCTGGAGAGCGCGGACCTGCTGCAAAGAACGTAAAGAAGGCGTAATTGCAATCCTGTCTGGCTGCGGCAAAAGTGCCGCGGCCAGGAATTCTTTTTTTATCTGGCTGTGCATACAAATAGTAGCTGCGCCTTTTCCGTCTACAGCCTTATCCTTACTTTCGTAGACTGTAGTTGCGGACCTACGTTTCTTAGGCAGGCGAAATCGAATTTTCTTATCCCTAGATTGTCCATGAACCTTGCGACGGCCTTTATGGTGCTGCCGTTGTCTATCGCATCGTCGACAACGAGGATGCTGCTTTTGGAATGGCTCCTCAAGAGTTCTATGTCCCACCTGGCGGCGTGGACCTCCCGGGGAACATAATAGTCGTGCCCCACCGGATTTCTCGTGCAGCCTATGAAAACAACGTCCGGCGGCATGCCCTTTCTCCTGAGGTGATCGTATGCAAAGGCCCCCGGAAGGATCCCGTCAAACATGATGGGCACTATTAGTTGGTGACTCTCCCCGATAAGCGAGAGCATCTTCTCCCTTTCCTTTAAGACCTGCTCTGATTTGTCCACTGGCGTAGTTGCACCAATTACAGATGCGAGTGGATTGGAGCCATAAATCTCAAATATGTCCCTTATTACGCTATGATGGTCTTGCCTCTCCTTTAACTCCCTAGAAGGATCGAATATGGTGTACCACACCAGCCTTATTAGGGTCGGATAGGAATCGGGTTTGATTCCCTCTAGCATGTGGCCGTCCTCCTTTCTTACCAGCCTGGAGAGCTTTGCCTTTATTTGGAGGCGCACCTGGCTTGCGCCTTTGTCCAAAGAGAGGATCTGGCTGGCTATGGTATCACTTACTACCCTCAGATTTCCCAAATATATTAATTTTTTGGGCCTTGGGCCTTAAAATTGGGCATGGCCTAAGCTGGGATTGATAATTTAAGAAGAGAGTTTCAGCGACTGACAGATTTCAAGTGCCTAGGCCTCAAGGGCAGTTAACCGTCTCAAAACTTCTGGCCTGGAGACGCTTAAATTTAGTATGCCCTTTCTCGATCTAGGATAAGATTTAATTACTGCTGTACCTTATCTGAAACCTTTCTTCCTACTATAATTGTATAGCCCGTCCTATATATACCTTCCTATTCACAGGTTTGCCTTGAATAAGTTGGCGTCGGACATATTGGCGCCATCGCGTTTTGTCTCGATTAGGTTCGCGAAGGAGAAGTCGGCACCGGTCATGTTCGTATTCGACAGGTCCGCACGGGTCAGGTTGGCGTTGAAAAAGTTCGACTTTGAAAAGTCGCATCCGGCAAGGTCCGCATTTGACATGTCACCCCTTGCGAAGTTAAGGCCGCTGAGGTCCATCTTGTGGAGGACTGCGCCGCTTAGGTTTACCACCAGGTTCCTCTTCTCCGCCTCCTTTATCAGCGCTATGACATCTGATCTAGACAGCTTCCTGTCGGTCAGTACTGAGATTGTCTTGCCGTCGCTCTTGAATTGAATTTCGCCAGAGTCCTTTGCCACATTTACCACTCATATACTTATGGCGCCTTAGATATATAGCACCTCGTATGATTTGCGCCTAGGACGGCGGGACGTACCCTATTTCCCGGTACTCCTCTACCGATATGATGTATGCCACATTGATGAGTATGATCTCGTTGTTTACCTTGGTCGCGCCGGCGATGAACCTGCTGACCTCGTACTCCAGCCTCAGGAATGTGCCGTCGAATCCCAAGAGGTTTCCCTTATACTCCCCGATCCCGCCCTTGTATTCCTTGGTCCCGATCCCGCCCTGAGTCTTCACCAGAATCTTCTTGCTTACAAGACCGGCTATTAGGCTCTCCTTCACTTCCATCGTATCGATTAGTGTATGGAGGGCGCAATATTAAGCCTTGCCTCCAGCGATAGGGACCCGGAGGGTTATTGCCAAGTCGGCAGCGTCAGTCGAGGGGGCTATCCTCGTCACCGATGATCTTGGAGCCGCTGGATTTTGCGGCGGCGATGAACTCATCGCGAACAGAGGCGGCAAGCCTGGCCCTGCGGGCCACTCTGCCCGGAACTGTAAGATAAGAAGTCCCCTTTTCATCCATGTCGCAGGCGTCCATTATCCTTATCTGCAGCATCTTCGGTCCGCATTCGATCACGTCGGTGGCGATGCTCCCCCTAAGCAGCGCAAATATGCCTCTGCCGCGCACCTTGGCGGCAGCCTCGTCCAATGCCGTTCTGGCTTGGAAAATGCCGAAGAGCGCAGATGGCTCAATGCTGACGTAGGCGCCTATCCTCGCCTTTGGGTTAAGGCCGCCTATGTCATAGGAGAGCAGCACCTCCTCTTGGGAGGCGGCCGACAGTCCCTTATTGCCGGCAACGAGTCCGCTCGACAGGCCAGTTAGCCCGCGCATGAACGTATCTATATTGCTGAAATCTCCGGGATTTCTTTTGCCCGATTCTACAAGCTCGCCCTTAAGTTTTTCAAGCTCAAGTATAACCTTAGTACGGCTTACTTTCTGCGGCTCGGTTTTAGTCCCCATTCGATCAGAGGAGTAGGGCGTTTTCAGATATATTAGCTTTTCCAATGGCAGTTTTTGGCAGAAACGAGGGCCGCGCAGCTTCCTGGAGTTTTCAAGCGCCAGCCTTCCTCCTGCGCTCCCTCGCCTTCGCCTCGAACTTCTCTATCATTTTCTCGAGCCTCTTGTTTAGCAGCAGTAGCCAGGCGCCTATTATGATGACCACAAGTCCAGTGAAGAGGAGGCCCTCTGCATTCTCGAATCCCCGCTCGATGAGCCAGACGGCTATGCATATTAGCCCGGAGGATATCCAGCCCGCCCCCGCCATCAGTATCTCTTTTCTCATCTATCTTGAGTGGAAGCTCGGGTATAAAAGCCATCACCTGGCCCGGATGGGAATGTCGTAATTTTTAGGTCTTGCTGTCCGTTAAGATATTATGAAACTTGGCCGGATCCGGCTGCTGCTTGCCGCGCTTTTGGTCGGCATAGCGATCGCCGTGGTTTCCGGCATACCGGCGCGGTTGATATCGTCCTCGCCCGGCGGAT